>NZ_JPMI01000076.1 GCF_000733295.1 Archangium violaceum Cb vi76
GNGGTATCTGGCCCCGTGTTTCAACCCGTGTCCCCCCGTGTGGACAGGGGGTTCAACCTGGGATGCGTGGCACCCTCACCCCGTCCCTCTCCCGGAGGGCGAGGGGGGAAATGGCCGTGTTGTCAGCGCGGGCTTTCACGGGCGCTCCTTCACGGACATCCCTGAAGGGGCTTAGTGTGGAGGCGACCCGGCGCGTCCGGGCTCGGAGAGCACCGATGACGAGCAGCAAGAAGCGCGGGGCCCTGGCACGTGTGGCGCGGTGGACGGGACTGCTGGGCGGGGTCGCGCTCGCCGCCATCGCCGTCGACGCGTGGCCCGCGCTGGGGAAGAAGGCCCAGGGCGAGCGGCGCGCGAAGATGGAGCGCTCGGCGCAGTGGCAGGACGGCCACTTCGAGAACCCGCAGCCGCTTTACAACGACTGGTGGGGCTCGATGAAGGCCATGTTCGCCGCGAGCCCGTACGTGGGCCCCTCGGAGCCGCTGCCCACGGTGCCCGGAGATCGCCGCCGCTTCGAGACGCCTCCCGCAACGGGCCTGCGCGTCACGTGGCTCGGCCACTCCTCGGCGCTCATCGAGCTGGATGGCCACCGGATCCTCACCGACCCCGTCTGGAGCGAGCGCGCCTCTCCCTTGAGCTGGGTGGGCCCGAAGCGCTGGTACGAGCCGCCCATCGCGCTCGCGGAGCTGCCGCCCATTGATGCCGTGGTCATCTCCCATGACCACTACGATCACCTCGACTACCCGACCCTGGTGGCGATGAAGGACTGGAACACCACCTTCGTGGTGCCGCTCGGCGTGGGGGCGCACCTGGTGTCGTGGGGCGTGCCCGAGTCGCGCATCGTCGAGCTCGACTGGTGGGAGCGCACGCGGGTGCGCGAGCTGGAGGTGGTGGCCACGCCCGCGCGTCACGCGTCGGGGCGCACGGTGCTCGACAAGGACGCGACGCTGTGGGCGGGCTTCGCGCTGCTGGGCCCGAAGCACCGCGCGTACTACTCGGGTGACACGGGCCTGTTCCCCGCGATGAAGGACATTGGCGCGCGCCTGGGGCCCTTCGACGTGACGATGATCGAAGTGGGCCAGTACCACAGCGCCTGGCCGGACTGGCACATCGGCCCCGAGCAGGCGGTACTCGCGCACCGGATGGTCCAGGGCCGCGTCCTGCTGCCGGTGCACTGGGGCCTCTTCACGCTCGCGCTCCACGGCTGGACCGAGCCCATCGAGCGCGTGCTCACGGCCGCCGCGCAGGCGGGGGACGCCGTCGTGGTCCCCCGGCCCGGCCAGAGTATCGAGCCCGAGGTTCCGCCCACGCGCGAGCGCTGGTGGCCGGAGGTGCCCTGGGAGACGGCGGCGCAGCACCCCATCGTCTCCACCCGGGTGGACTGACGCCCTCGAGGAGGGCCTCAGCTCTCCATGACGGCGCGCCAGGCGTCGCCGTAATCCCCGTCGAGGTGGCTCTGCAGCTCCTCCTCGGTGAGCACGCCGGTCTCGAGGGCCGCGTCGATGGCCGCCTTGGCGCCCTCGTAGTCCATGTCGAGCCCGAAGTGGGCGATGGACTCGACGAAGATGTCCAGGGTGCCCTCCTCCTCCATGCGCTCGATGAACCGGCTGGTGTAGGCGGGGTCGTCCTTGTGGTCCTCGCACAGCCTTGCGTACGTGTTCCAGAGGTCCGAGCTGCCCGCGTTCAGCTCGTAGTCGCGGTCCGCCTGCAGGCGCGACTCCGCCTCCTCCCCGAAGACGTCCGGCGCGTTCTCCGTGGCGTGGGCGTAGGCGCTCGGGAAGTTGCCCTGCACGTAGGCGCGCCAGCCGTCCTCGGTGGACGTCGGGTTCGTGCCATCTCCCTGGAGGAGCGGCTTCACGCCCAGCAGGTCCCACGCGAAGTTGGGGTCGTCCTCGGCCAGCTTGTCGATGAACTCCACCGCGTCCTCGCCCTCCATGCCGCAGGCCTTGGCCGCGTCGATGACCGACCCGCCCAGGCCCGGGGCGTCGAACAACACGGGGTGGTTCTTCGCCAGCTCTTGAATCTGCTCCGGGGTCAGCCCCAGGTCGTCCGCCAGCTGCTGGGGCTGGTTGTCTCCGTGGGCGAGCGTCTTCGCCACGTCCGGGTCCATGCCCATCTCCAGGAGGATGGCCTCGGACTCGTTGTCGAGCCTCTCCTGCTCCTCCTTGCCGACGAGCAGCTCGCCGACGGCGGAGAGCACCAGGCCCACGCCCTCGACGATGTGGCCCACGCCGGGGAGCACGGTGCCCAGGCCCGCGCCCACCACGGCGACCGCGTCACCGAAGGCCCGGATGCCGCCGCCCACGGTCGGGTCATCCACGAAGTCCTTGAAGTGGTCCGCCAGGATGACCGCGTTGGCCACCACGCCGAACGCCGGCGCCAGCCGTCCGAGGAACGCCGCCGCCTTCTCGCCCGTCGCCGCGGCCACCCGGCCGGACTCGCCGAGCGTGCGCATGACGTAGGCCGCCAGCTGCGCGCCGCTCCGGCCCGCGCCGGCCAGGTCCTTGACGACGTCACCCCACTCGCCCCGTTGGGCGTCGGTCACCGCGCTCGCCAGTCCGAAGACGACGCCCGCGCCCGCCAGCGCGCCGCCAATCTTGCTGCTCTCCGCCAGCTGGCGCAGCGGCTCCGGATTGCCCGAGGCGATCGCGTTCTTGATGGTCTCGATGCCCGTCTTGATGGCCGCGCCGCCCTTGCCGAGCGGGACGAGCGGCTCGGTGAGCTCCGTCAGCGCCGCCAGCGCGGCCTGGACATCACCGTCATTCTCGGTGAGCAGCTGGCCGGCCACGGTGGAGATGGCCGTCGGGATGACGTCGTCGTTGATCTTCTCCTCGAGGCCCGCGAAGGCGGTGCCCGCCGGCCCGTTCGGATCCTGCGCCTGGGCGGCCCACTCGAGCGCGCCCTTGGCCTCGGGCGAGCCCGCCAGGTCCGTCGCGGCCTCGACGCACTCCTCGGCGATGTCCGGGTTGCCGCGGGCGGCCTCCATCAGCTTCGGGTCGTTGAGGGCGGTGTTCAGCTCGCGGGCGGCGGCGGCCTCGGCGGCGTACTCCTCGGGGTAGCGCTCGCGGAACTCCGCGACGTACTGCTGCTTCTGCTCCTCGGTGAGGCCCGGGCCGAGCTTGGCCAGCTCCGAGTTGAGCTGCGTGTTGAGCTCCTCGGTTCGAGTCTGGGCCTCGTCGTAGGCCTCCTGGGCGTTCACCAGGTTCTGGTGGGCCTCCTCGGGAGAGCTCGCGGCGCGGGTGGCGTCGGTCGCGGCGGTCTGCTGGGGACCGCCCGCGTCCTGCACGCCGAGCGGCTCGTGGGTGAGTCGGGCGAGGGGGGTGCTCCCGTCCAGCGGGCCGAAGGGCGATGCCTTGGTCTGGGTGTCAGCGGAATAGGTGTCCGCGATGCCCGTGGCCGTGTTGCGAGCGGGGCCGGCGAAGGGCAGCGGCCTGCCGGCGTCGCGAGCGGTGTCATTGGCGTGCTGGATGGCCTTCTGCGCGGCCTTGCCGAGCTCCCGGGCCTGCGTCTCGGCCAGGAGGACCTTCTGCTCCAGCTTCGAGCCCTGGACGTTGTTCTGCCCCGCCGGCTGCTTCGTCTGGGAGAAGGACTGGGCCTGGAGCTCCGAGCGGGCCTGCCGGGCCGCGGCCGCCGCCTCCCGGGCCGCGCGCAGGGCCTCCGCCGCCGCCTGCCGGGCCGCCTCCGCCGCTCGCTGCGCGGCCTGCTGCGCCGCGTCAGTCGTCGACGTGCTCGACGTGGAGGGGGTCTGGGGAGGGCTGCTGGTGGTGCGGATCGTCATGGGGGATCGTGCTCCGGAAGGGCGCGGCGGTGGGGACATTCTCGCCGCTCGGGAATTATCGGACGGACCGGAGGAAGGTTGCTATCCCCCCTGAGTTGCCTGGCGCGAGACCCCGAGGCGACGTGAGCGGGGTTGAACCCGCGTGGAGGGCGCATAGGCTGGCACCCCGTGTCCCCGACCCCTCCGTTGCTGGATGACATGCTCGTGTTCGCCGAGGTGGTGAGCGCGGGAGGCATCACCGCGGCGGCGGCGCGGCTGGGGCTGCGCAAGTCGACGGTGAGCCGCAGACTGGCGGCGCTGGAGGAGCGGCTGGGGACGCGGCTGCTCGAGCGCAACACGCGGCGGTTGCGGCTCACGGAACCCGGGCGCGAGTACCACGCCCACTGCGCGAGGCTCGTCGCGGAGGCGCGGGCGGTGAACCAGGCCGTCAGCGAGTCACGGGGCACGCCCCGGGGCACGCTGCGGGTGGCCACGTTCTCGCTGCTGGGCGAGCTGCTCACCCCGGTGCTCTCCGAGTTCCTCCTGCGCCACCCGCAGGTGCGCGTGCAGTTGTCGCTCGCCCAGGCACACGTGGACCTCATCGCCGAGGAGTACGACCTGGCGTTGCGCACGGGGCCGCTGATGGACTCGTCCATGGTGGCGAAGCAGCTCGGGCACGTGCGCACCGGGTATTACGCGAGCCCGGCCTACCTCGGCCGGCGTGGCACGCCCCAGTCGCCGGAGGCACTCGAGGGCCACGAGTGTGTGCTGATCGCCGAGCCGGGCACGGACGAGGTGTGGTTCTTCACGGGCTCTCGAGGCGCGCACACGGTGCCGGTGAGTGGGCGGTTGCAGGTGCCGAGCGTGCGCGCCGGACATGCGGCGGCGCGAGCGGGACTCGGACTGGTGCGCCTGCCCACGGTGCTCGTCGCGGACGACGTGCGCGCGGGCGTGCTCGTCCCGGTGCTGGAGGCGGTGACGCCGCCGGGCCAGCCCCTCTACGCCGTCTACCCGAGCAGCCGGCAGCTACCGCCCAAGGTGCGCGCCTTCCTGGACATGCTCTCCGAGCGCCGCGCCGCGCTTCCGTGGGAGGCGAGCGCCGCACCACCGAGCGCTTCGAGGTCGGCCTCCCGGGCGCGTTCTTCCTGAACTTGTCCGACAGTTGGACAAGTTGTGGAAGACCGGGCCCGGCGGGGCTCTTCGCGGAACGATCCATTGCGTGGTGGGCTCTCGTCGGCCCGGGCCGTCGCCGTTAAGTCTTTCCGTGAGCGGTGGGGCGAGGGCCATGGAGGCCAGGACGCACCCGCCCCGAGAGGGACACGCCATGACCACGGACATCATCGACCTGAGGGACCCGGACTTCCGCCGCGAGGTGTTGGAGGCGGAGGAGCCGGTGCTGGTGGACTTCACGGCGCAGTGGTGCGGACCGTGCCGCGCCATGAAGCCGGCGCTGGAGTCGCTCGCCTCCGAGTTCAAGGGCCGGGTGAAGGTGGCGCGGATCGACGTGGACGACAACCTGGTGACGGCGCAGGAGTATGGCATCCGCTCGATGCCCACCCTGCTCTTCTTCAAGAAGGGCAGGGTGGTGGGGCAGATCGTCGGCGCGGTGCCGCGGGGGAAGCTGGCGAGCGCGTTCCAACAGGTGCTCTGAGGCGAGGGGAGCGCGCGGCTACGCGTGCAGCCGGCACCAGTGGAGCAGGAGCTCATCGCCCAGCTCGAGTGAGTCGGAGTCCTCCAGTGGCGTCGTCTCGATGTGCGAGGAGCCGCGCCAGGTGCCATTGGTGCTGGCGGTGTCGATGGCCAGCAGGTGCGTGCCCACCTGGACGAGGAGCAGGTGCACGCGGGAGATCTGCCCGAGCTCCGCGAGCAGGATGCCGCAGCGCTCGTAGCGGCCCAGCAGCACGCCCTGCTCCAGACGCTCGAGGGAGACGCGGTGCCGCTCCTTCTTCTTCTCGCTCTCGAGCCGCAGCTCGCCCCAGGCGGCTCCGGGGCTCTCGTGTTCGCCGAGCAGCAGCCGCAGCGGGCCCAGGCGGACGATGTTCGTGTAGTCGCCCCGCTCCTCGGCCAGCTGGCTCCGGATGTGGCGGAGGCGGGGGGCTCCGGGGCTTCGCCGGTCGATGAACTGGCGCGGGGGGAGCGCATGCCAGGCCTGCTCGGCGCGCTCGGGCCAGGGCGGCTCGGAGGGGCCGAGGGTGGGGAGGAAGAGGAGCGCGTACTCGCCCACGGAGGCGTAGAGCAGCCCCTGGGCGCTCACGGCCACGTTGGGTTGACCGTCCTCGGTGAGGAAGGGCTGCTCGGTGTTGAGGTCCCACAGCCGGATGACGGGGGCGGTGCCGGGCTCGTCGGACTGCGCGTGCAACACGAGGTGGCGCAGGGACACGCCGCCGGACGTGAGCCGGAGCCCGCATCCGGTGTGCCGGCCGATGACGAGGGAGTGACCAGACTCGACGATGACGGCCTCGATGACGCGTGCGTGGCCATCCACGGCCACGGCGAGCACCGCCGGACGCCGGGCGATGTAGGCCAGTCCTCTCAGCCGGTCATGAGCGGAGATGAACGCGTCATGCGCATCGAGTGGAGACAGGCGCGGCATCAGCTCGCCGAGCGCGGCGACGCGTGTCCTCTCATTGGTGTCCGGCATTGATGAAGCCCCCCCAGCGGAGGAGGAGTCTACTTGGAGGGGGGAGTCGTCCCGGTGAGACAATGGGCGACTGACGGGAAACGTACGATTCCACTCCTACGGAGCGCTTTTGAGAAGTTGCATATCGCGAGGCCTGGTCCTCGTGGCGGGGCTTACCTCATCCACCTGGGTTCATGGCCTTACGTTGATCGTTGCTTCGCTTGTCTGCGGCGGGTGCGTGAACGCGACTCCGGCTCCGGCCGTGCGTCCAGCCGGGACACCGATGAAGACGAGCTGTCCCGCCTCCATCGAGCTGCCCTCGGTCGAGGAGTGCATCGAGGAGGCGGCGAGGATTGAAGACGAGCTCCTCATGAGCTGCATGATCCGGCAGTGCAGCACCCTGACGGTGACCTGTGGCGAGTGGAGCCGGCAGAAGTGTAGGGAGCAGAGTGCGCGAGTCGGCAATGCCGTGCTTGCGTTCACGTATGTCCCCAGGCCGGGAATGCTCAATCGGTTCTATCCGGTCAAGGAGACCCACTGGTGTGAGGACCCGGCATCGCGGGAGTGCATCACCCAGGTGGTCATCCACGAGCTGGCGCATTCATGTGGCTGGGACCATGGGCAAGGTCACAACGTTCCCGGCAACGACCCCGACAATGAGCCCATTCCCGAATGCGCGTGTGGCGACGAGAAAGGCACGAGGACGTCATGCGAATGAGCCTTCTTGGAATCGGGCTTGCTTCCCTGCTCCTGCTGGGGGCCTGTTCGGGGTTCCCCTTCTTTGGGACGCGAGCCTCTTCCTCGTCGAGCCGGGAAGCCGTCAGCGACGCTGGTACTCAGCTTCCTTCTCGCGTCATCATGGAAGTTCAAGACATCCAATACGATGGGTTCAAGATTTCGGCGCGAATCCTGGTGAGTCCCGAAGGGGGCTCCTTGCGCCTGGACAGACGGCTCATTCCGAGCGTCGATGTGAGCATTGGGCTCTTCGCGGATTGTGAGCGTGGGACTGTGCCGTCCATCCACACGGAGCGCTTCTTCCCTCCCCAGAATCGGGCGGAGAACCTCATGGTCCTCGAGCCTGGCTACTGGTACGGCACCACGGTGCACTTCATGCCATTCGATGACCACTTCACTGGAATCGGGCCGGAGTGCGTCGAGGCCACCCTCCGTCTCCACGCATTCGACGGCGGAGTCGTGGTCCGCGAGCGCATCCGGGCCGTGCGTCCTCCCTCGCCGGACGGGGGCGCGCGCAAGGACGGATGGCCGGAGATCGACTGGGACGCGCTGCTGGATGGTGGCACCCAGGAGGACGGTGGCACCCAGGACACCCCGGACGCGGGCTCCCTGGCAATCCCACCCGGCTCGCGGTAGCGAGCTGCCATGCGGATTCCGGATTTCAAGCTCGAGCGGTACTTCGCGAAGTGGGAGTTCAACGCGTCCTACCTGCTGTGCTCCTCGGACATCGAGGGCTGGCGGATGAGCGAGCTGCTCGCGCTGGCGGACGAGGACGGGCGCGAGCGCTGGGAGCGGTTGTCGCTGGGCTACACCGAGTCCACCGGCCTGCCGGCGCTGCGCGAGGAGCTTGCCCGCCTGTACCCCGGGCTGGAGCCGCGGCACGTGCTGACGTTCGGCGGGGCGCAGGAGGCCATCTTCGTCCTGACGAACGTGCTGCTGGGGCCGGGAGACCACGCGGTGGTGACGTGGCCGGGCTACCAGTCGCTGTACGAGGTGGCGCGAGCCACGGGCGCCGAGGTGTCGTTGCTGCGGCTGCGCGAGGAGGACGGCTGGACGCTGGACCTGGAGGCGCTGAAGCGCGAGCTGCGGCCCCACACGAAGCTGCTGGTGGTCAACTTCCCGCACAACCCGACCGGAGCCCTCCCCGGCGCGGCGGCGTGGAAGGGCCTCTTCGCCCTCGCCGAGGAGCGCGGCATCCACGTGCTGTCGGACGAGGTGTACCGGCTGCTGGAATACGACCCGAAGGACACCCTGCCCGCGGCGGCGGAGCTGTCCGCACGCGGCGTGAGCCTGGGCGTCATGTCCAAGGCCTTCGGGCTGGCGGGGCTGCGCGTGGGCTGGCTGGCGAGCCGGGACACCGCCCTGCTGGAGCGCTGCGCGGCCTACAAGGACTACACCACCCTCTGCAACGCCGCCCCGAGCGAGGTGCTCGCCCTCATCGCGCTCCGGGCGAGGGAGCGCGTGCTGGCCCGGAGCCGCGAGCTCCTCTCGCGCAACCTCGCGGTGCTGGATGACTTCTTCGCCCGGCGCGCGGACACCTTCCGCTGGGTGCGCCCGGCCTCGGGAAGCGTGGCGTTCCCGAAGTTGTTGAAGGACATGCCCGTGGTCGACTTCTGCCAGCGGCTGGTGGAGACCGAGGGCGTGCTGCTTCTACCCGGCGACGTGTACGACTTTCCGGGCAACCACTTCCGGCTCGGCCTGGGCCGGACGAACATGCCCGACGCGCTCGCGCGGCTGGAGCGATTCTGCGACGCGCTGGGGCGCTGAGCACCTCCTCTCCGCGCACTCTGTACGTCGCTCGACAGATGGACGCGGCCTCGTGGTACCTGGAGCCCTGGTGCGCGAAGCCGGGGTCCCGCGTCGGGATGCCCATGGTATGGACGGTAGCTGGCCTGGAAGGAGCAAGGGCGAGATGAGCGAGTCGAACACGGAGCGGCCTCAAGACCGGATTCCCACGGGGGTGCCCGGGCTGGACACCGTCCTGCACGGCGGTCTCCTGCGCCGGGGCGTGTACATGTTCCAGGGCCGCCCGGGCGCGGGGAAGACGATCCTCACCAACCAGATGTGCTTCCACCACGCCGCCCAGGGCGGCCGCGTCCTCTACGCCACGCTGCTGGCGGAGACCCACGAGCGCCTGCTCTTCAACCTCGAGCCGCTCACCTTCTTCGACACCTCCCGCATCCCCGAGCAGATTTCGTACCTGAGCGCCTTCGCCACGCTCGAGGAGGGCGGCCTCAAGGGCCTCATCGAGGTGCTCCGGCGCGAGGCCCGGGCGCGCCAGGCCACCCTGCTCGTGGTGGACGGCCTGGTGACGGTGGAGGAGAGCGCCCAGACGAAGCGGGACTTCAAGAAGTTCATCCACGAGCTTCAAATCCACGCCAACCTCGTTGGCTGCACCATCCTGGTGCTCACCAGCTCCAGCGAGGACTCGGTGGGGCCCGAGCACACCATGGTGGACGGCGTCATCGAGCTGTCGGACAACCGGTGGGGCCGGCGGGCGGAGCGCGAGCTGGAGGTGAAGAAGTTCCGGGGCAGCAGCTACCTGCGCGGCGGCCACGCCTTCCAAATCACCGACGACGGCATCGTCGTGTATCCGCGCATCGAGGCGCTCCTGGAGAACCCCTCTCGCAAGGACCCCTGCAAGGCGAACCGGGTCTCCACGGGCATTGCCCCGCTGAACACGATGCTCCACGGAGGCCTGCCGTGCGCCTCCACCAGCGTCCTCTTCGGCCCCACCGGCGCCGGCAAGACGACGTTCGGGCTGCACTTCCTCGACGAGTGCAGCCAGGAGGAGCCCGGCCTCCTCTTCGGCTTCTACGAGACGCCGCCGCGCCTGCTCCTCAAGGCCCGGGCGTTGGGGCTCGGCCTGGAGAAGAAGCAGAAGCAGGGCCTCTTCGACATGATGTGGCACCCGCCCACCGAGCGCATTCTCGACGCGCTCGGCAACAAGCTCCTCGAGACCGTCCGTGCGCGGGGGGTGAAGCGGCTCTTCGTCGACGGGGTGGATGGCTTCCAGCAGTCGGCGGCCCACCCCGAGCGCATCGGCCACTTCCTCGCCGCGTTGAACAACGAGCTGCGGGTGCTGGGCGTCACCACCCTCTACACCAGCGAGCTGCAGGAGATGTTCAGCCAGCAGGTGGTGCTGCCCATCAGCGGCATCTCCAGCCTCGTGGAGAACATCTTCTTCCTGCGCTTCGTGGAGCTGCACTCGAAGCTGCACCGGATGCTGTCCGTGGTGAAGATGCGCGACAGCGACTACGACTCCTCCCTCCAGGAGTACCGCATCACGCCCCGGGGCATCGAGCTGGCCGACACCTTCCAGGGCGCCCAGTCCGTCCTCTCGGGGGACGCGAAGCCGCTCACCCCGCCCAGACGCAAGAAGGCCCTACGCAAGAAGCGGAGCCGGTAGCCGTGAAGACGCTCCTCGTGGTGGACGATGAGGTCGGCATCACGGAAGCGCTCAACGACTTGTTGAGCGAGGAAGGCTTCCACGTGCTCGTCGCGCCCAACGGCAGGGTGGCCCTGGAGCGCGTGGCGGAGGAACGGCCGGACCTCCTCCTGCTCGACTACATGATGCCGGTGATGGATGGGCGCGAGGTGCTCCTGGCCCTTCAGCGCGACGAGGCGACCCGGGACATTCCCGTGCTCCTGATGAGTGCCGTGCCCCGCTCGAGCCTGCCCCCGGAGTGCAAGCCCACCGCCTTCCTGCGCAAGCCCTTCACCATCGACCGGCTGCTCACGGAAGTGGGCCGGTTGCTCGGGGGCCCGGCGAAGCCCTGAGCTCCCGCGGGGAACACGCGGGAGCTCATTGAGTGATGGACCCGGGAGCGCGGGTCATGGATGCTGGCGAGGCCGTCCCGGGTTGGGAGTAGAGGAGGATGGCACCCACCCGTGAGGGCTTCTTGGAAAACAACCAGCACCGCATCGCGCTGTTCCTCGACTTCGAGAACCTGGTGACGAACACCGGGTTCACCGCCGGCAACTTCGACCTGCAGCCGGCGATGGACCGGCTGCTGGAGCGGGGCAAGGTGGTGTTCCGCCGGGCCTACTGCGACTGGTCACGCTTCAAGGAGGCCAAGGGCAACCTGCACGAGTTCGGCGTCGAGCTCGTCGACGTGCCGCCCTCGACGCGCTCGGGGAAGAACGGGGCGGACATGCGCCTGGTCATCGACGCGCTGGAGCTGTGCTACGCGCGCGAGCACATCGACACGTTCGCCATCGCCTCGGGAGACAGCGACTTCTGCCCGCTGGCGTACAAGCTGCGCGAGAATGGCAAGCAGCTCATCGGGCTCGCGGTGAAGGAGGCGACGAGCCCCCTCTTCGTGAAGGCGTGTGACGAGTTCATCTACCTGCGGCCACGCACGCGCGCGGAGAAGGACAAGGAGAAGCGCGCCCAGGAGCAGGAGGAGGCCGGGAAGGGCCGCGGCGGCAAGCACGGCAAGGGGCACGGGGAGCGGCAGGGGAAGGAGCAGGCGCACGGGCCCAAGGGCAAGGCCGAGGGCTCGAAGGCCGAGGTGCCGGAGAGCGTGGTGGAGGTGGTGCAGCGGCTGCTGGCGAGGACGACGGGGACGCTCAATCCGTCCCTCATCAAGGAGGCGTTGGTGCGCAAGGAGCCGGACTTCGACGAGCGCGACCACGGCTTCTCCTCGTTCACCAAGCTGCTGTCGGCGCTGGAGCACGAGGGGGTGCTCAAGCGGGTGCAGCAGGGCCGGCAGTGGTACGTGGTGGCGCCGGACGCGGCGCCGCTGGAGCCCACGCCGGGCCGGGGCCGGTCCGCGCGTCCGTCCGTGGAGGAGGACGAGGAAGAGGTCTACCCGGATCCGGTGGACGACTTCTGAGTCACGCCTCCAGCACGTCCGAGAGGCTGTTGGCTCGCAGGGCCCGCTCGAACCAGCGGTTGAGCGTGGCCATGCTCCTGCATTTCAGGATGCGTTGGCGGGACTGCTTGTCCACGCGCAGGCCGCGAAGGGTGAGGAGCCGAAGCACCACCTCCGCCAGTTCTTCCCGCCGTCCCTCGGCCCGGAGCCGCTGACCCTCCGTCCACATCAGTTCCTCCACGCGCTGTTCCCGCATCAAGCAAGCTAACACCTGCCGGGTGACTTTTCCAGTCGCCCTCGTCCCGCGTTCCCGAAGGTAGTAAACGACTGCCTCCAGCTCCTGTTCTCCCGCTGGCGAAGCGTGGACTTCCCTGAACAGGTCTACCTGTTGCATCAGGCGCCTGTTCAACTCCCGGGTGCTCGCCAGACGCAGCAACACCAGTGCGAGTCTCACCAGGGGCGGGCAGGCGAGCGTCTTCAATTCCCGCTCGCTCCGGGTCATCAGGTCGTACAGCACGTACTCCAGGCGCAACAGGTGCTTCAGCCACCCCTCCCGTCGTGCCTCCTTCAGGGGAACCTTCAGCAACTCCTCCACGCGCAGCGGTGCCGTCCAGGGCCCTCGAGGCCCGTGGTAGAGCACCACCGGGACGATGAGTGGCGGGGCACTGCCGCGCCGGTGCTGCCGCTCCCACCAATCGAGCAGGCGTGACACGTACTGGCGCATGCGCACCGCCATGCGTCCCTCCACGCGGGATTGGTGCTCGAGGAGGATCAAGGCCCGCCGCGAGCCGCCGCGCAGCCGGACCGAGAAGAGCAGGTCGCTCCGGCTCTCCCGGATGGCGGTGTCCACGATGGTGGGCGACTGACTTCGCAGGGTGGACCAGTCCACCCGGGCGGCGAACCCCGGGGGCAGCAGCGTGTGCAGCAAGGCCGCCGCCCGCTCGGGGTGCTCCAGCACGTAGCGGATGAAGCGGTCGTGAGGTCCGGACATGGCCCACTGCTCGGAGCACGAGCCGGGCCAATGCCGCTGGAGAGGGAATCACGCTCCGGGCACCGTCCACGCGGGTGGAAACCGTCTCCGCGCGAATCGTCCGGACGAGTGCGCGGCTACTTGCCCTTCTTCCCGGTGCGCTTCTTCTCGTGGGCCTCGATGCGGTTCTTGAAGTCGTCCATCAGGTCGTTGGGGATGGGAATCGAGAGGTTGTACTGGGCGATCTTCCAGGTGTCTCCGTCCTTCACGAGCACGCCCGAGCCGCGCGCCGGGCCCATGTTGGGCGTGGAGAGCGCCTCGTCGAACCAGGCCACCGCGCCGTCCTTCGAGAAGCCCACGTGGCGGGACACCGAGGTGAAGCTCCAGGCCTTGCCCTTGGAGAAGTAGGGCTTCGCCCAGGCGCGGAACTCGTCACGCGTCCAGCGCTCGGTGGCGTCCGTGCCGAGGTAGACGGCGTCGGACGTGAAGTGGCCGAAGTAGCGGGCCTCGTCCGCCTGGGCGGCGGCCTTGTGCCAGTCATCGAGCACGGCGTTCACGGCGGCCGTGGGCGTGGCGGGAGTTCCCGTCGCGGGCGTGGCGGTCAGCAGGGCGAGACACAGCAGGGTCAGGGTGGGCATGTCGGGCTCGGAGTTGGACAGCGTGTGGTGTCGCCAGACTTGTCCAACAGTTGGACAAGTTCGTGAACAACGCGCCCGGGAGGCGGACGGCACCCGAGCGCGCGATGGACGCGGAGCGGGGCGGATACACCCACCCCTGAATTCGTTCACTGCTCGAGCGAGCGCGGCAGCGGTGGGGACGCCATGGAGGCCGTGAAGCATTTGCCCTGGTACTCGTAGAGGTCCTCCGGGCATGGGGCCTTCAGCTCGTGCGGCACCCAGCAGGCGCCGATGAGCTCCACCTCGATGCGGGGCTTGCAGGGCGGGCGCCGCTGCCCTTTGTAGGGCTTTTGCGGAAGAGGACGGGCGAGCACGCCCCCATCCTGATCGGTGTTCCAGATGGAACCACTCGTGGGGAACGGCTCGGTGTCCGTCGGTACCTCCTGTGGGATGGACGCGGACGGGGTGCTCGCCCAGGGCTCCGTGCTGACGGGCGGTGGGGACACGGAAGCCAGATGGAGCAGGGCGAAGGCCAGGGCGCCCACCGCGGCGGCTCCCGCGAATGCCAGTCCCCGGCGCCACCCGAGACGAGGCTCCTTGTCCTCGGGGAGGGCCCGGGACATGAGTCCCACTGCGTCGCGCACCTCCTCGAACAGGGACACCAGCGCCTCCGCGGAGTGCCTGTCGGGAGCGGCGGCCCAGCGAGAGTCCTCCACCTCCAGTGCCACGTAGCCCGGTGAGGCCGAGGAGGTGCACCGCACCCGCCAGTCCTTCAGCGGCGCTGTCCCGTGCCCGGTGGAGGGCACGAGCACCAGGGCCTTCGCCCCGCTCGCCTCGTGCGTAGCCCGGTAGAGCCCGCCCAGGCCGTGCGCGTCCTGATCCACCTGCTCGTGGAGCTGGTACGGCCCCATCTGCGCCAGCTCCTCCCCACTCGATTCGGACTTCTTCCCCTCGTCCACGTGTGCTCCTCGCTGGCCTCCGCACCCGCGCGAGGCCCGAGGTCCCTGTCTGCACCGGGCCGGGCCACCGCTCCAGGAGCTACACGGTGGCTCCTGCGAATCCTACTGAGCGGGTGATAGCCCCCGGCATACCTGGAGCGTCTTGCCCTTGGCCTTGTCGGGGAAGGTGTGTGGGTGCGTCCCTTGTCGTCGTGTGCCGGGTGGAGGATCGTGGAGACGCTGTCCAGGAAGGAGACCCTCCATGGCCCCGAATCTTTCGTCTCAGACGGCTGGGCGCGTCGCACCCGTGCCCCAGAAGCAGACCGCCCGGGATGTCATCAACATCGTGGTCATGGTGGGCGGCACCGTGGATCCGATCAACAGCGATCCCAAGGCCCGCTCCGCCAGCTACCGCAACCCCAAGGTTGCTCCGCCGCCGGATCCGAAGGTGAACAACGATTCGGACTGGTATTGGGGGAACAACAAGTTGCTCCGCGAGGAACTGGAGAAACTCCAGAAGAAGTACCGCAACCTGCACCTCTTCGTCGCCCATGGGTGGACCGGCGATAACTCGCCCACCAACCGGCGCATCGCCGGGGCCTACCTCGCGGACCGGTTGTGTGGAGCCAATGGAGAGAAGGCCTACTACCAGGGCTACCTCCACAGCGAGGTGTCCATCCACCTCATCGGCCACTCTCACGGCGGCAACGTCATCAACGAGTTCACCCACCGGGCGGCCACCTCCAAGCAGTGGCCCAAGAAGTGGAAGATCCGCAGCATCACCTATCTGTCCACGCCGTTCTTCAAGCGGCTGCACCCGGTGGACACCGGCGCCTTCCACAAGGACTGCCGCATTCTCAATGTCTACTGCAAGTACGACCTGACCCAGCGTGTCATCGCCGACTTCTCGCTCTTCCCTCTCAATGACGTGCTCAAGCAGGTCCGCGCCTCCGAACTCATGGAGCGCATCGCCGAGGTGAAGTTCGACACGGGGCTCCTCCAGAGCGCCATGCTGTCCGTGGATGTGCAGCTCACCGGGAAGAAGTGGTACGTGCCCGACCCCAAGCTGCTGATGGACGCGGAGGAGGGCAAGAAGCTCTACGACGGGGTGCTCGCCACCTTGAAGCAGATCCACGCCGTGTTCGACAAGGCGCGGGAGATCATCGACAGGTTCAACCAGGGCATCGACTACCCGGTTCCCAAGGAGCTGGACGCGAAGCTGACGAAGCATCGCCAGGTGATGAGCAACACGCTCGCCTCGAAGTTCCGCTTCCGGTTGGACCAGATCGAGCACGGGCTGGACAAGACGGAGAAGGCCTTCCAGGCCCGCCGCAAGAGCGGCAAGTTCCCGCATCAAGGTTTCTTCGAGGACCTGCACGTCACCGCCTTCCTCATGCCGCTGGTCCAGTTCCTCTCGGTGGATCGCTCCAGTCTGAGGGGGCCGCTGTGGGATCTCGTGTATGAGTTGCTCAAGGATCAGATCCACGAGTTCGACAACACGGAGACCACTCCCGCCGCCCAGCTCCGGGGGACGCCGTTCGCGGCTCGCATCGTGGACCTGCCCATCACGGAAAAGGACACGTTCTTCGGCCTGGGCAAGGATGCCGCGTTCAACAAGTTCATCTCGCGGCTGGAGGGCATCGAGGACCGCTTGACGGAGTCCCTCTCGCAACAGGCGGTGATGGATCTGCTCTTCACGCTCATCGCCCAGATGGAGCCGCTGAGGACCGCGGTGTCGAAATGGGCGACCGCGGTGGACTGGTACGAGGGGATGTTGCGCAGCCAGGCCTGGGTGAAGTCGAAGCTGGGAACCCAGACGGATCAGGACAAGCTGGTGCTGCGGTTCGTGCAGATGCTGGAGAGCTATGCGCTCATCTTCAAGGAGCGCGACTGCGGGCAGATGCAGGTGAATGACCCCCGGTTGAAGCAGGAGGAGGGCGAGCCTCTCGTGGGCAGCATTCCCTACTTCGCCATCAAGGCGCACTCCACCAGCCGAAAGGAGTTGTATCCGAAGGTGAAGGCGGCCCTGGAGGGCCAGTTCGATACCTTGCCGCGGGCGGGGCGCTGAGAGGCCGCGTGCCGCTCACCGGGGGCGGGTGGGAATGCACCGCCCCACGGAGCCCTTCGCGCACTTGCTGTAGTCAGTCCAGGTGGCGCCCGACAGCCGCGCCTCCGCGAGGTCCGCCCCTTCCAGGTTGGACAACTCCAGGTTGGCGTCGCGCAGATCGGCGCCTCGGAGGATGGCCCCCTCGAAGTTGCAATTCGCCAGCGTGGCGGCTCGCAGGTTGGCTCCCGAAAGGTCCGCGCGCATGAGAAGCGCGCCTCCGGCGGGGACGTCGTAGAGATACCTCTTCTCGGAGCGGCGGTAGGGCCCGTCCGGCCCGTGCAGGCCGCTCTCCTCCAGGTTGATGCCGCGCAGGTTGGCCCCCTCGAAGTTGGCGGACTCGCGGGTGACGGCGTTGCGCAGATCCACCCCTTCCAGGTTGGCTCCCTGGAACTGTGTGCTCCACAACCGGGTATCGTCGAGCCGAGCCCCTCGCAAGTCCGCTTGCCGCGCATCAGCCCCCTCCAGGCCGGCGGCTGTGAGGTCGGCATTGCGCAGGCGCGCGCGAGCCAGCTTCGCGCCCGACAGCTTCGCCCCCTTGAGGCGAGCGCCCTCGAGGTCCGCTCCCTCCAGCGAGGCGTCCGTGAGATCGCACCCCTCGCACTCGCGCGTTTCCAGCAGGCGCCGGACGGTCTTCTCGCGCTCGCTGAGGCACCCGGAGAGGGTGGGGCCCAGCAGGAGGACGAGCAGGAGGAGCCAGCCGGGGCGCATCGGGTGTCGCATGGCCCCGGAGTCTACCCCGAGGGCTCACTTCTCGCGCAGCAGCAGCAGCCCGCGCGAGGAGTCCACCACGTAGATGTAGCCATCGCCGGGGACGCGGATGCCCATGGCGCCATCGAAGTAGTCCCCCCGGCCCGGGTCGCTCTCGCGCCAGGTGTTGTAGTACGCCACCTGGGTGGGCTGCGTGGGGTTGGAGACGTCCAGCACGCGCACCCCTTCCTGGTACCAGGCGACGTAGAGCTTCCTGCCCACCAGCAGCATGTTGTGGATGGAGATGGGCGCGCGGAGCTGGAACGAGCCAATCTTCACGATGTTCGCCGGGTCCGTGACGTCGAGCACGCGCAGGTGCTCGCCGGGGCCCTCGCCACCCTCGAAGGCGAGGGTGCGGCCGGCGAAGGTGCCCACCGCGTTGTGGTGGCTGTACTGCATGGGGTACGTGAACGTGCCGAGCGTGCGCAGGTCATTCGGGTTGCTCGCGTCCACCACCATGTAGCCGCGGAAGGCGTAGTTGACGTAGAGCTGGTCCCCCACGGCGAACATGTCGTGCGGCTGCCCGGGGTAGGGCGCGTAGCGGTTGAGCGTCACGGGCTCCAGGGGCGTGGTGACATCGAAGAGCAGCACGCCCGAGTTCGACGCGGCGTAGAGCCGGTTGCCCTCGACGAAGACGGTGTGGACGTTGATGGCACTGCTTCCGCCAGGCAGGTTGCGGATGAGCTTCGGGTCCGCCGGGTCGCTGATGTCGAAGAGGAGCACGCCCTTGTTGGCACTGGCCACGTAGAGCGCGTCGCCCTTGGCCCACACTCCGTTCCAGTAGGAGTCGCCCGGTATCTGGACCGTCTTCACCTTCACGGGCGCGGCCTTGTTGCTCACGTCGAAGACGGTGAGGCCGCCGGGCTTCGAGGCCACCATGGTGACGGAGACGACATAGGCGTGGCCCTTGGTGACGTAGATGTCCACCGGGTAGCCGATGTCCACGCGGCTCTCGGAGACGAGCTCCAGGCCCGAGGCCTCGCTCTCCCCGGCGCGCCAGGTCAGCCGGTCGGACTTGACGGTGGACGTGGAGACGCGCTTGCCGTTGCGGCAGAAGGCGTAGCAGCCGGTGAGCTCGGGCGCCTGGGGCGACTCACAGGTGACGAGCGCCGTGCGGCGCGTGCCCCCATCCGCGAGGGAGACGTGGTTCGTGTACAGGCGGACGTTGCCCTCCCGCTCCTCGGTCATGGGCAGGCTGCCGAGAATCGGGGTTCCCCCATCGTTGGGGAGCTTGAACGGTATGGCGTTGATGAAAGGGGGGTCGCCGGCGGCCGGGCCCTCATCGCGGGTGGTCAGCAGGTAATGGCCCTCGGTGCCCGCGTTCACGAGCGAGTCCGTGTCGCACGCCGAGAGGTCGAACGTGCTCAGGTCACAGGCGCCATTGTCGGGAACGAAGGTGCAGGCCGAGAGGCGGCCCGGGCCGCTCCAGTTGCCCGTCTCCTCGAGCGGAACGTAGCTCCCATCCCACTCGTAGGGTGTGGAGGCGTCGGGCTCTCCGGTGGACGCGTCCGGAGGGTCCGTGGGGCCCGAGGGCGGTGGGCAGCCGAGGAAGGTGAGGGCACTGGCGAGCAGGATCATCCGGCGGGGGTGGGTCCAATTCATGGTGCGCGGCTCCGCATCGAGAAGAGACGCGCCATGCTCCCGGGAGGCATTCGCCCTGTGCAAACCCGGGCTTCATCCGGCAAGTGTCAAGCCTCCCCCCTCGTCTTCTGTTGGCTCACTTCTCGCGCAGGATGAGCAGTCCGCGCCAGGTGTCCACCAGGTAGATGAACCCATCACCGGGGATGCGGATGCCAATGGCTCCCCCGAAGTAGACGCCGGGATCCTCATCCAGCTCGCGCCAGGTGTTGTAGTGCGCCACCTGGGTGGGCCGCGTGGGATTGGAGACGTCCAGCACGCGCACCCCTTCCTGGTACCAAGCGACGTAGAGCTTCTTGCCCACCAGCAGCATGTTGTGGATGGAGAGCTCGGGGCGGAGCTGGAACGAGCCGATCTTCACGATGTTCGCGGGGTCGGTGATGTCGAGCACGCGCAGGTGCTCGCCGGGGCCCTCGCCGCCCTCGAAGGCGATGGTGCGGCCGGCGAAGGTGCCCACCGCGTTGTGGTGGCTGTACTGCCCGGGGTACGTGTAGTTGCCGAGCGTGCGCAGGTCATCCGGGTTGCTCGCGTCCACCACCATGTAGCCGCGGAAGCCGTAGTTGACGTAGAGCTGGTCCCTGTCGTGTGGCACCCCAGTTCATCGATGCGTGGCGCGCCTTCATCGACAAGCACCAGGGCGTGCGGACGCAACTGGCCCCGAATGCCCCTCCCCCGGAGGTGGCGCTGGCTCCCCTTTCGCGTGGGGCTCTCTTACCCCCCTCAGGACGACCGCCATCGAGCCGTGCTCGTGTAGTCGCTTGGTTGCGCTCGCTCCGGTTGTGCTCGTCCTGCGGTACCTGCGCAGAGGTAGGGACGGTTTCACCCGCTCCACTTCCGTCCCGCTCGACTCAAGATTTCTTCTCGTCGCCAGGAACTTGGGCAGAAGGTAGCGGGAGCGCATCCTCTGCCAGATCCTTCGTCTGCTCCGTAGGGGTGAGGATCGACAATGCCCCTTCGACGAGGATGCGCACCTGAAGGAAAAGTGCGGGCGGGCAATGGCCGTGGCGTACTCTGAGATGGTCCAGGCGAACGCTGCGCAGTTGAGTCGCGTAGAAGAACGTATCCTTGTCCAAGCCGAGTGCCTTCCCCGCAGCCGACTTGCCCGGCACCTCGATAACAGCGTACTCGGCGCGCTTGGTACCGGTGCCGCACAGGACGATGGCCCGCCCCTGGTCAGAGATGAGGCGGACCACGATGGCTGGGTGCGGCTTACCTCCGATGTCCACCCAAGCAACACCGCGCTCGCGCAATTGAGGCTTAGGAGGAGGCGGGGAATATCGGCTCACCCGATCGCTTCGCAGCTTCGTTGAACCGCACGTATGCTTCCTGCACGGCCTGCGCGCTTTTCAGAAGGCCGCGCAAGTCCAGCCGCTCCTCAGGCGGAAGAATACCTGCAGGAACCTCGGTGCCCGTCAGCGCCGTCATGAAAGCCAGGACACGTCGGCTCTCCCTTGCGAGCAATTCCGCGATAGCAAGCCCCAGCCACCGCTCTGCGGTGCGCTGCTGGAAGCGTAGGGCGCCTACGGCGAGGCTGAGGGGGTTGAGTCGGAGCCCTGCGAGCAGTGCCTCGGCAACGGGAGGGGGAACATCGGGCGCACTGACGAATGCGAGCGGATCATCGCTCACAATGCTGGGCACACTGAATGCCGGCATGGCAGTCGTACCAGCAAACATGCGGCTGATGCACCGGCTGGTTTCGAGTAGATGTCGATGGAGGTGGCGCAAGGAGGGCACTGCGGCAGGCCCGAGCGCTTGGGCAAAGCCCAGGTTGGCCACGTCCTCGTCTGTGATTTCTTCGAGTTCCGCTACGATAGTGGGGAAGTGCTCGACTGAATAGACTGCGAATGCGCCCTGATATGCCGTGTAAAACTGCGGGTCCTCAAGGACCGCGTCGACCCGGGCGACGAGGTCATCCCGGCTA
Organism: Archangium violaceum Cb vi76; assembly: GCF_000733295.1. Classification (GTDB taxonomy): domain Bacteria; phylum Myxococcota; class Myxococcia; order Myxococcales; family Myxococcaceae; genus Archangium; species Archangium violaceum. The sequence continues at coordinate 20,865 of NZ_JPMI01000076.1, forward strand.
TCCGCCTCAAGGATGTAGGTGCCGAAGGTTCCGGTGAGTTCGCGAACGCGCTCAAGCAGCGCACGTTCCTCAGGGGTCAGTCTCTCCCGCGTCAGGAAGGAGAGAACGAACTCCACGAGTTCGAGCAGGCCTCCACCCGAAGGGAAGGGGAAGGTCGAAGGATGGCCCCAGAGATCGACATGGATATTGACAATATACAGCGGACGAGGACAGCAAGCACCTGCGTTATCGTCGAGTGTGTCTACCTGCCCTGGATGCCTACATGCATGGGGGCTTGCCCTCTTGAGAGGGCTGGCCGCAGGAGCCCGTGTTTGTTTGCCAGAGGGCATTAGAGGTCCCCATCTGGAGGTTTCTTGTGGGGCAACGGACGCGTCCTCATCGCAGCTGATGCGGACGTATTTCCCTACGTAAATCGCCTGGGACTCTCGATGCTTCGAAACTCGTCACTTCTAGCTGGTCGAACCACCGCCCGGGCATTCATCAAGGGCCAACAGCAAGGCTGATGGCCGGGTGGCCAAGCTGCAGCCCGGCTTCACCGCGAGGCGTCGGGACGGAAGCGCCGCTCGATGCGCGAGCGCAGCAGCTCGAGGACTTCCTTCTCGGAGGTGCCGGCCTCGGGCGCCAGCTTCAGGGTGATGGCGCCCCGGGTGACGAGCGCCTCGGGCTCGAGCGCCTTGCCGCGCTGCTCGAGCCGCAGGTGCGCGGGCGCCAGCTCCACGCCGTAGGGCTGGAGGTACAGGTCCACGAAGCGCTGGAGGAGCTGGGCGGTGGTGAGGGTGTCGCGCTCCTCGGGGAGGAGCTGGAAGCCGAGGGTGGTGCCTGCGAGCCGCACGCCCTGCTCGACGAGGGTGCCGAGCCGTAGCGCATGGGGCAGCAGCGCTTCCTGGCCCTCGGAGCGGCTGTAGAGCCAGTAGCTCTTCTGAACGTGGGCGCACAGCGGGCACAGCATGCCGTTGAGCTCGTCGAGCCCGCGGGTGCGCAAGAGGTGCTGGAGGAGCACCTCCTCGCCACAGCGCTTGCACTGCTCCTGGGGGCCGAGGACGGCGAGCACGGAGCGGCCGCGCTCGGCCACGTCCTCGCGCTGGAGGGCCAGGGGCACGGCGGCGAGCAGCTCGGCGTCGCGCAGTTGGAGGCCGAAGCGGACCTCCTTCTTCATCACGCGCATGCCGAGCTCCAGGTGGCGCGGCAGCCGCGTGAGGGCCTGGTCGTAGGTGGGCGCCTCGGGCATGTCCAGCTCGCGCAGCAGCTCGTAGCGCTCGGCCCAGGCCTCGGTGGTGTCGAGCCCCGGAGGTGGACGGCCGGCGGCCTCGGCGAAGAAGGCCATGAGGGTGAGGGCCACCTGCCAGGGCTCCTGGGAGACGGCGTCCTCGAGGCGGCGGGCGAGCTCGCGCGCGGCGGGGGTGGCACGCTGGCGCTCGAGGCGGAGCACGCCCTGGCGCACCAGGGGGCTCTCCTGGACGGGATCGAAGGCGCGGAGCTTCCGCCCCTTCACGTTCTCGGCGAGCGTGGACATGCGCTTGTTCCTCAAGGAAGTCAGTGTGCGCGCGGCGCGCTCGAGCTGGCGCATGCGGGCGCGGGCATCCTGGGCGAGCCCTTGCAGCTCCTCGTCCATCTCCGCGCGCGTCTCGGCGAGGTAGTCCCGGCCCTCGGCCTCGCGGCGCCTGGCTTCTTCATGGAGGCGGGCGGTGGCGGTGGAGCGGAGGCTCTCGCGCTGCTGGCGCAGGGAGTGGACGGCGGTGGAGAGGATGCGGATGCGGCGCTCGAGGTGGGCGAGGCGCTCGTCGTCGGTGAGGTGGCCGGGCGCGGTGTCACCGGCGCCCACCTTGGCGGCGATGAGCTCGAGGGTGGTGCGGTCACCGGCCTCGTAGGCCACGTTGACGCGGGCCATGAGGGCGTCGAGCCGCGTGCGCTCCTCGTCCGACTGGGCGAGGTCCGGGTGGAGCAGCCGGGCCAGACGGCGGTGGAGCCGCTTGAGGGCCACGGCCTCGTCCTCGCGCTCGGCCTGGAGCTCCTCCTCGGAGGGGGAGTCGTCCTCGGGGGGCTCCTCGTCGTCGAAGGTGTCCGCGTCCTCCTCGTCGTCGAAGGTGGCGCGCTTCGAGGGCTCCTCGGGGGACTGGCGCGCGGAGGTGCGGGGTGGAGCGGAGCGCTCGGAGGGCCTGCGGGGATCAGCGGAGGGGAGTGCGGGCTGCTCGAGGAGGCGGGTGAGGGCGGAGGCGGCGTCCTGGAGGTTGCGGAGCCGGCGCAGGAGACGCTCGGAGCGGCTGACCTCCTCGAAGGAGGCGGAGAGGGAGTCCTCGTAGGCGCGGGAGAAGCGCTCCAGCTCGAGGGCGAGGGAGTCGAGCTCGGTGTCGAGGGCGTCGATTTCCGCGAGGAGCTCCTGGAGACGGAGCTCTGCGCGGCGCAGGGGCGACTCCTCGGGGGGAGGCGCGACGCGGAGCAGGGCCGACTCGGGAGCGAGCGGTGCTGTCGACGAGGAGGACATGGCGCGGGGGGAACCAGGGTAGCGCGAGGGCGGGGTGATCGCCCGTAAATGTCCCGAGCGCAAGTAGACGCCTGCCCGCCCTGGGGGCGGGCGGCTACAGCTCGGGCCGGAGCGGTCCGAGTCCCATCGGATCCCAGGTGTACTTCTCGGTGGGGATGAGCTTCATGTTCGTGAACTGGTGCCGCTCCACGAAGCGGACGAAGCGCTCGGAGACGATGGGACTGCCGGGCATGCCGCGGGCGAAGAAGACATCTTCTCCGCGCCACTGCTCCAGGGTGAAGCCGTGAATGGCGGGCACGTTGGTCTCCCGGCACCAGTCGCAATCGATGGGCTTGTGGCGCCGGATGCGGCTCCTGGCCTCATCCACCGCCGCGCCGCCGAAGACGGGGACGGTGTGGAAGTAGGGAGGGGGGAGCTTGGACTGGGCGCTGCGCCGCCGGGTGCGCACGCGAACGATTTCCACGGGTTCGAAGTCGCTCAGCCCGGTCAGTCCCTCGGCGCGGAAGGCCTCCACGAAGCGGGCGGAGACAAGGTAGTCGTCGCCACCTGCATCCACGAAGTCTCCAAAACCCTCGCGATAGAGCATCAATGCGCCGCGACGTGGCGGCAACCAGACGCGCATGCCGATGAATGAGCCGCAGAGATGGCACCGCGGGGCTTCGCCGATGGGGCCTCCTGTCCTCTCGAAGTCCGTGTCGTGACTGGAGTCCATGGCCCTGTCGAGGACGAAGAAGCGGGGACGAGCGTCAGAAGCCAAGGGGGAACCTCTTGAGCATGTCGGGGCGGTTGTAGATGGAGCGCAGGTAGGCCTCGAACTCGCTGGCCGTCACGGACCTGTACTGCTTGAGCCATTTGACGACTTCTTTGTCTACCTTCCGGTGCCATTCCTGATAGCCGCAATGTGCCTTCTCGTCCACGGCCCGTGTGACGAAGCGGGGATCCCGTGGCTCGTAGACGCCCATGAGCGTGGGATGCTTATCGAGCTCCTTGAAGATGGGCTTGGAGATGATGTGGTGCAGTTGGCCCGTGCAGGCGGGTGGCTCGGGCGCCTCGGAAGCTGCCTCGGCGGAGGCCCCTGCTTCCTTGGCCACCTGTTCGTCTTCCGCAGCCTTCAACACCCGGAGCGCCTGGGCGATCTCGGCGGCCTTCTGGGTGTCCAGGGCCGCGCAGCCCGTGGGCCTACCCTGCTTGCAATCACAGATGGCGGTGGAGTCGACCGGTAGGCAGGGAAGCTGCGTCGCGACGATCAGCAGAAGGACTGAGAGCATGCACCCGAGGCTAGCAGCCTGCTCTCAGATGGACCCGACTCCATTCAGCCGCGCGGGCGCTGTGCCCCCTTCATCCCCGGCAGCCCGTGGAAGAAGGTGGTGATCAGCGTCGAGGCCAGGTACTCCAGCAACTGCTAATAGACGCCCGCCTGCCCTGGGGGCGGGCGGTCAAAGCTCGGGCCGAGTCGGTCCGAGTCCCATCGGATCCCAGGTGTACTCCTCGGTGGGGATGAGCTTCATGTTCGTGAACTGGTGCCGTTCCACGAAGCGGATGAAGCGCTCGGAGACGATGGGACTGCCGGGCATGCCGCGGGCGAAGAAGACATCTTCTCCACGCCACTGCTCCAGGGTGAAGCCGTGAATGGCGGGAACGTTGGTCTCCCGGCACCAGTCGCAATCGATGGGCTTGTGGCGCCGGATGCGGCTCCTGGCCTCCTCCACCGCTGCGCCGCCGAAGATGGGGACCGTGTGGAAGTAGGGAGGGGGGATCTTGGGGGCGCTGCGCCGCCGGGTGCGCACGCGAACGATTTCCACCGGGTCGAAGTCAGACAGCCCGGTCAGTCCCTCGGTGCGGAAGGACTCCACGAAGCGGGCGGAGAGGAGGTGGCCACTCCCGGGTCCCTTGATGTAGTCCCCGAACGCCGTGCCATACAGCGTCAGCTCGCCGCGCCGTGGTGGCAGCCACGCTCGCATCCCAATGAAGGAGCCGCAGAGATGGCACCGTGGGGCCTCGCCAGCCTCGCCAATGGTCCTTCCACTCCTCTCGAAGTCAGTGTCGTGACTGGAGTCCATGGCGTTCTTGAGCACGAAGAAGCGGGGAGGGGCGTCAGAAGCCAAGGGGGAACCTCTTGAGCATGTCGGGGCGGCTGTAGATGGAGCGCAGGTAGGCCTCGAACTGGCTGGCCGTCACGGACCTGTACTGATCGAGCCATTCGACGACTTCCGCGTCTACCTTCCGGTGCCATTCCTGATAGCCGCAATGCGCCTTCTCGTCCACGGCCCGGGTGACGAAGCGGGGATCCCGGGGCTCGTAGACGCCCATGAGCGTGGGATGGTCATCCAGCGCCTTGAAGATGGGCTTGGAGATGATGTGGTGCAGTTGGCCCGTGCAAGCGGCTGGCTCGGGCGCCTCGGAAGCTGCTTCTGCCGAGGCTCCGGCTGCCTTGGCCGCCTGTTCGTCTTCCGCGACCTTCAGTGCCCGAAGGGCCTGGGCGATCTCGGCGGCCTTCCGGGTGTCCAGGGCCGCGCAGCCCGTGGGCCTGCCCTGCTTGCAATCGCAGATGGCGGTGGAGTCAACCGGCAGGCAGGGTAACTGCGTCGCGACGATCAGCAGAAGAACCGAGAGCATGCGCCCGAGGCTACCAGCACGCTCTCAGTTGGAGCCGGGTCCGCTCAGCCGCTCGGGCGCTGTGCCTCCTTCATCCCCGGCAGTCCGTGGAAGAAGGTGGTGACCAGCGTCGAGGCGAGCACGTCCGCCTCTGTTCCCTGGAACCCCGGGCAGGTGAGCTTCAAGCTCACGATGCCGTGCACGCCCGCCCAGAACACCTCGGCGAGCTGTCGCGTGTCCGCGTCCGCCGCCAGCCGCCCCGCCGCCTTCAACTCCTCGAGCGGCTGCACCAGGAACGCGAAGGCCTTCGCTCCCGCGTCCTCCTTCCCCTCGCCGAACAGCGCCGTGGTGAGCTTCGGATCCTCCATGAAGATGAGCCGGTACGTCTCCGGCTGCTCCAGTCCGAAACGCACGTAGGCCCTCGCCGCCGCCGTCAGCCGCTCCATCGGCTCCTCCACTCGCGCCGCCGGTGCCAGGTACTCCAGCAACTGCTGGAAGCCGCGCACGCTCAGCTCCCGGGCTATCTCGTCCCGGTTCTCGAAGTGCAGGTACAGCGTCGCCGGCGCGTACTCGATGGCCTCGGCCAGCTTGCGCATGGACAGCGCCCCGAAGCCCTCGCGCACCACCATCTCCCGCGCCGCCTTCAATATCCGCTCGCGCAGCTCCGCCCGCTGCCGCTCCTTCCGCTCCGAAATCCCCATACCTCCACTGTAGGACTTGACTCCGTGAACGGCAATCACTACATGAACGGTGTTCAGTGAACGCTGTTCACAAAGTGTCCGGTGTTCCGGGCAAGGGGTAGGACATGAGCAAGCAGGGACAGGTGGCGTTGTTCGGTGCCTCGGGCTCCATCGGGCACAGCGTGGTGCAGGCGCTGCGGGCGCAGGGGCGTGGCTACCGGGTGGTGGGCCGCTCACGTTCGTCCCTGCAGCGGGAGTTCGGCGCGGATCCGCGGGCGGAGCTCGTCACCTGGAATCCGGACGACCCGGCCTCGGTGCGCGAGGCGGCGCGAGGCGTCTCCACGCTCATCTACATGGTGGGCGTGCCCTACACGGACTTCCACCTGCACCCGGTGCTGATGCGCCGTACGCTGGACGCGGCCATCGCCGAGGGCGTGGAGCGCCTGGTGATGATCAGCACGGTGTACCCGTTCGGACGCCCGCGCACCGAGCGCGTGGCGGAGGAGCATCCGCGCGAGCCCCACACCTTCAAGGGGCGGATGCGCAAGGAGCAGGAGGACCTGGTGCTCGAGGCGGGGGCCTCGGGCGCCATCCAGACGACGCTCCTCCGGCTGCCGGACTTCTACGGGCCGGGCGTGGAGCGCAGCTTCCTCTACCGGGCCTTCCGCGCCGCGCTCGACGGGAAGCGGGCGCAGCTCATCGGGCCCATCGACACCCCGCACGAGTTCGTCTTCGTGCCGGACGTGGGGCCGGTGGTGACGGCGCTCATGGACGAGCCTCGTGCCTACGGACGGGCGTGGAACCTCGCGGGGGCGGGCGTCACCTCGCAGCGGGAGCTCGTCGAGCGCATCTACGCCGAGGTGGGCCGCCGTCCGAAGGTGATGGCGCTCCACCGTCCCCTGATGCGCGTGCTGGGCCTGTTCGACCCCATGCTGCGCGAGTTGGTGGAGATGGACTACCTGCACACCACGCCCGTCATCATGGACGACTCGGCGCTGCGCGGGCTCATCGAGGTGCGCAAGACGCCCTACGCCGAGGGCATCCGCCAGACGCTGGAGGCGATGCGGGCGAGCGACGCGGCCTCGCACGTGCGTCCCGCCCTGGCTTCGTGAGGGGCGCCGCGTTTCGAGGTATGCTCGGGGCACCACCGTCCCCCCGGAGGAACGCCATGGCTGGCAGAGACCCCAATCGCCGCATCTACGGTACGCGGCCCCTGAGCCGCGTGGGTGGCGGCCAGGACCGCTTCGACAAGGAGGCGCTGGAGGGCGCTCCGGAGTCTCCCGTCTCCTCCGTGCGCGAGCAGCGTCAGATGAACGCGCCGCTCAACCCCGAGCGCAAGAGCTTCGCCGCGGCCCTCGAGCGGCTCGGCACTCCCGCCAAGAAGAAGTAGCCCGATGCTCGGCCTGCTCCTGCTCGTGCTCGCTGGACGCGCGGGGGCCGAGGCACCTCCGTCCGATTCCCCCCCGCGCGCGCTGGCGTGCCTGGCGAAGTGGTACCCGGTGGAGCCGGTGAAGGTGGACGGCGCGTGGCACGCCCGGCTGGCGGGGACCCCGCACCCGTGGGACGACGGGAAGACGAAGTCCTTCGAGGAGAAGCTCGAGTCCCCGGACCTGGAGGACATGTTCTCCATTCCATACACCCCTGGTCCCATCCAGCCCGTCACGCGAGAGAACGAGGACCCGGGGCGCATCCGCTTCGATGCGCTCTTCCACGCGGCCTACGGCGCCACCCAGGCCCGGGTGGACGTGGTGGACATCGACTTCCTTGGACAGACACTGAAGGTGAACCGCAAGGTGGCCCCGGCCTTCGAGCGTGTGGCGAAGCGGCTCGACGCCGAGGTGAAGAAGGCGCCGTCCCTGCGGCCGTACCTGAAGAACCTGGGCGGCACCTTCGCGTGGAGGAAGATCGCCAACACGCACCGTCAGAGTGCCCACTCGTACGGGGTGTCCATCGACGTGAACGTGAAGCGCTCGCACTACTGGGAGTGGGCGAAGCCGAAGGCGCCGGTGCGCTGGGCCAACCAGATTCCCCAGGCCCTCGTGGACGCCTTCGAGGCCGAGGGCTTCATCTGGGGCGGGCGTTGGTACCATTACGACACGATGCACTTCGAGTACCGGCCGGAGCTGTTGGATCCGTCATGCAGGTGACCAATCCATCGTCCGGCCGTCTGTTTTCGCTCCTTTGAATTCGTTTCTCCGGCTGGTGCTGGCCCGGCCGGAGTCTTATCCACTCGGCATGGCCATCCATGAGACATGGAGGGGAGGGGGTCCGGAGCTCGAGCGTCGCGTCCGGCAGTTGGAGGCGGAGCTCCGGCAGTCCCAGGAGCGGCTCGCGCGCCGGGAGCGGCAGGTGGAGCTGCTGACGCACGCGGCGAGGCACTTCAACTCGGGGCTCGAGGACCTGGACATCATCCGGAAGCTCGTCTGGACGGCCATGGAGCTGGTGGATGCCACCGAGGGCGTCTGGGGCCGGGTGGTGGATGGCCGCATGGTCATCATGGAGTCCCTGTGGCGGGATGGGCGGGACATCGAACCGCGCAACATCTCCTTCGAGCCGGGCGAGGGAGTGCCCGGCCACGTGCTGCTCACCGGCGAGCCCTACATCTCGAACGACGCGGCCCATGATGAGCACGTCCTGCAGTGGCTGCGCGAGCTCCGGGGCTTCCAGAACCTGATCGACCTGCCCCTCTTCGACCGCTCCGGGGTGATGGTGGGGTGCTTCGAGCTGCACGACAAGAAGGGCCTCCAGCCCTTCACCGAGGAGGACCAGCGGCTGCTGGAGTCGCTGCGGTCCCTGGCCGAGGTGGCGTTGGAGAACGCGCGCCTCCACGACAGGGTCCAGGCCGAGCGCCGGAGCCTCGCGGAGAGCGAGAACAAGTTCCGGCGGCTCTTCGAGTCCAACCTGATCGGCATCGTCTTCGGCGACATCCACGGCGGCCTCTACGACGTGAACGAGTACTACGCCCGGTTGCTCGGGGTGAGCCGGGAGGATGTCCTCGCGGGGAAGGTCCGCTGGGATGTCATCACGCCCCCGGAGGAGCTGGAGAAGGACCGGGCCGCGGCGAAGGAGATGCTCGAATCCCCCGAGGGCGTCTGCACTCCCTACGAGAAGCGCTACGTCCTCCCGGATGGCCGCGTCGTGTGGATCCTGCTGGGGTGTGCCTTCATCGACGAGGGCCGCTCCAGGAATGTCGCGTTCGTGCTCGACATCACCCAGGGCAAGGAGTCCGAGGAGCTGTTCGCGAGGTTCCTCAACAGCGAGCAGCTGGCCCGGGAAGACGCGGAGACCACCCTGGCGAAGCTGCGGCTCGAGCGGGAACTGCGCGATCAATTCGTCTCGGCCCTCAGTCATGATCTCCGCACGCCGCTGACGGCGGCGAAGATGAGCGCCCAGCTCATCCCCCGCCAGCCCAACGTGCCCGACAAGGTCTACTCGCTCGCGGCCCGGGTGCGGCAGAACATCGACCGCGCGGACCAGATGATCACCGACCTGCTGGACTCCAACCGCATCCGCGCGGGCCAGGGGCTGCCCATCGAGGTGCGCGCCTGCGAGCTGCGGCAGGTGGTGGCCGACGCGCTGGAGGAGCTCTCCAGCGTCCATGGGGAGCGCTTCCACCTCCGGGGCGAGAAGCGGATGGAGGGCCACTGGGATGCGCGGGCCCTGCGCAGGCTCGTCGAGAACCTCTGTAGCAATGCCATCAAGTACGGCGATGCGACGCGGCAGGTGACCGTGAGCCTGGAGCCGCGCGGCGACGAGGTGGATCTCGCCGTCCACAACTGGGGAAACCCCATCCCTCCCGAGGAGCAGCGGACGCTCTTCCAGTACCTCGCCCGCGCCAGGAGCGCGGAGGCCAGTGGAAAGAAGGGCTGGGGAATCGGGCTGACGCTGGTGAAGGGCGTCGCCGAGGCGCATGGGGGCAGCGTCCGTGTGGAGAGCACCCCGGAGAAGGGGACGACCTTCTTCGTGCGTCTGCCCAGGATGGCGAAGCCTCCCGCGTGAAGCGCCCGGGGAGCCCATTGTTCTCCTGGCGGAACACTGTGTCCGCCTGGCCAGCCTTGGGCCGCCCCCGTGCCGGTGGTTAGAGAAGCACGATGAGTTTTTCCACCGCGCCCCGGCGGCGCGCCCTGTTGCTGTTCGTGCTGGGCACCCTGACGGCCTTCGGTCCGCTGTCCATCGACATGTACCTGCCGAGCCTGCCCACCCTCCAGGCGGAGCTGGGGACGTCCGCCTCCCAGGTCCAGCTCACCCTGGCGGCGTTCATGGCGGGACTGGGCCTGGGCCAGTTCATGTATGGCCCCCTCTCGGACCGGTTCGGCCGCCGGAAGCCGCTGCTCGCGGGCATCGTGCTCTACATCCTCGCGTCCGCCGCCTGTGCCTTCGCGCCGAGCGTCGAGTGGCTCATCGCCCTGCGCTTCCTCCAGGCGGTGGGCGGCGCCGCCGGTGCCGTCATCGCGCGGGCCATCGTGCGAGACCTCTACAGCGGCCGGGAGATCGCCCGCGTGCTCTCCGTGCTCATGCTCATCATGGGCGCGGCCCCCATCCTCGCCCCGCTCCTGGGCGGCCAGGTGCTCAGCGTCGCCGGCTGGCGGGCCATCTTCGGGGTGCTCACGGTGCTCGGCACCCTGGCCCTGGTGCTCGCGCTGGTGGCCATTCCCGGCACCTCGTCTCCATCCCGGCGGCCCGGCGCCAGCAGCTCGCTCGCGGTGAACCTGCGCGTCCTCTTCACGGACCGGCGCTTCCTCACCGCCACGTTCGCCGGTGGCTTCGCGCAGTCCGGCATGTTCGCCTATATCTCCGGCGCGCCCTTCGTGTTCATGGAGGTGCTCCATGTCACGCCGGAGCGCTTCGCCTGGCTCTTCGCCGCGAATGCCCTGGGCTACATCTGCGTGGGCCAGCTCAACCGGCGGCTCCTGGTCCGCCGCTCGCCCGAGCGCATCGCCGTCTCGGCGACGCTCTTCATGGTCCTCATGGGCGCCGTCCTCCTGGTGCTGGCCGTGAGTGGGCTCGGACGCGTCCATACGCTCGCCCCCGCCTTGTTCCTGTTCATCGGCAGCCTCGGCTTCGTGATGCCCAACGCGGCCGCGCTGGCCATGGAGGAGCACGGCGCCCGGGCCGGAGTGGCCTCCGCCGTCCTCGGCTCGTTGCAGTTCGCCGTGTCCGCCGTGGCCTCGGCGGGCGTGGGGCTCCTCAACGACGGGAGCATGCTGCCCATGGCGGTTGTGATGGCCGTGTGCGCGAGCGCCTCCTGCCTGTCGGCCCTGGCCGTGCCCTCGAGGAAGCAGGACGAGGACCAGGAAGCCCCCGCCGCCTCCGCGGCCTGAGGGCACGTCACCCGCCGCGGAACACCTTGCGGAAGTGCTCGGTCATGAAGTCGACGAACACGCGCACCCGCTGGGGCAGGTGCTTGCGCTGCGGGTAGACGAGGGAGATGACGAGCGGCTCGGGTGCATACGTGTCGAGCACCGAGAGCAGCCGGCCCTCCCGCAGCTCCGCGTCCACGAGCGAGCGAGGCAGCCGCGCCAGCCCCAGGCCCTCGAGCGCCGCCTCGCGCAGCACGGCGATGTCATCCACCACGAGCGTGCCCGACACGGGGACGACGGTGGTGTGGCCCTCCAGCCGGAAGTCCCACTTGCTGTCCTTCAGGCGCAGGCAGTTGTGCGAGGCCAGGTCGTGCGGCGTCTGGGGGGGAGCGCGCCGGGCGAAGTAGGAGGGTGCCCCGCAGATGAGCCGCTTCTCCGTGCCGAGCCGGCGCTCGATGAGGGAGCGCTCGTGGGGGCGGGGGAAGAAACGCACCGCGACGTCGACGTTGTCGGTGAGCGGATCCACCCGCCGGTCCGACGCGGACAGCTCCACCTGGACGCGGGGGTAGCGCTCGGCGAACTTCTCCAACAGGGAGGGCAGCGGGTGCAGGGCGAGGCCCACCGGCGCCACGACGCGCACGGTGCCCTCGGGGACGGTGCCCACGTTGCCCAGCAGGTCCGAGGCCTCGTCCGCCACCGAGAGCAGCTGCGCGCAGCGCTCGTAGAGCTGGGCGCCCTCGGGGGTGACGGACAGGCTGCGCGTGGTGCGTTGCAGCAACCTCACCCCGAGCCGGCGCTCGAGCCCGGCCACGCGGGTGCTCACCGCCGACTTGGACAGGCCGAGCCGGGCCGCCGCCCCCGAGAAGGAGTGCGCCTCCACGACGCGGGCGAACACCGTCATGGCCACCAGGTCATCGAGCGAGGCGCCCACGATTGTTCTCCTGCCAGAACAGTGCGTGGGCGCCGTGCCGCCGCTCAGTACCCGTCTGGCTTCTCGCCAGGGTAGGCCGACCAGTAGCTGTCGGGAAGCGGATTGGTCCCCCGGTCACTGCGCACGCCGTCGCCATCCGGAATCTCGCCCACGCCTCCGCAGGCGGCTTCCTCCTCGGCCTCCTGCTCACAGCGCTTGTGGAAGTCGTCGGGGGGCTCGTGCCGGGGTATCTGGTGCGCGCCCTGTTGCTCGCGGGTGGGCTCCCGCTCTTCCTGTTCGTTCCGCACGTCCGTGGGGCGTCCGAACATGTCCTCGGCGGGCTGCGGGGGGGGCCGTCTGTCCTGGTTCGCCATGATGGAATACCTCCGAACCTAAACGGTCATGACGTGCCCGCCCGGCGGCAAGGAAGCGGCCGGGTCAGGCTGGAGGGCGGGCGGGCGGTGCGGCGGTCGTGCCCCCGCCGGCTCTCAGCGAGCCAGGGCGGGGGCGGCGGTTGACTCGGCGGGGGCGGGCTCCGGCTCCGCCACGGGGGCGGCGATGCCCTCGGGGAGGAACTTGAGGAGCACGAGCGCCGGCAGGGCGAGCACCACCGTGAGGCCGAAGAAGCCGGCCCAGCCCATGCCCTCGGCGAGGAAGCCGGAGGTGGCGGTGAGCATGCGGCCACCGAAGTTGGCCAGCGCGGACAGCAGCGCGAACTGGGTGGCGCTGAAGCGCTTGTTGCACAGCGACATGGTGAAGGCGCCGAAGGCCGTGGTGGCCATGCCGCCGCACACGTTGTCCGTGCAGATGGCCACCGCCAGCATGAGGTGGTTCTTGCCGATCAACGCGAGCGCCAGGAAGGTCAGGTTGGTGAGGGCCTGGAGCGCGCCGAAGATGAAGAGGCTGCGCCGCGTGCCCAGCTTCGCGAGCAACGCGCCGCCGAAGAGCGCGCCCACGATGGTGGCCGCCATGCCCACGCCCTTGCTGATGGTGCCGACCTCCAGGTTGGAGAAGCCCAGCTTGAGGAAGAAGGGCGTGGTCATGCCACCGGCCACGGCATCGCCCAGCTTGTAGAGGAGCAGGAAGAGCAGGGCGAGCAGGGCGCCATCGCGGCGGAAGTAGTCGACGAAGGGGACGACGGCGGCCTCGGTGAGGGTGCGCGGCGGGCGCTGTCCCTGGGGCTCGGCGGCGAGCACCGTGGCCACCACGCCCACCAGCATGAACGAGGCCATGATCCAATACGTCTGGGACCAGCCGATGAACTGCGAGAGGCTGAGGGCCAGGGCCCCGGAGGCGATCATCCCGAAGCGGTAGCCCATGACGAAGGTGGCGACGCCGAAGCCGCGCTCGGCCTCGGAGAGGGTGTCGGTGCGCCACGCGTCGGAGACGACGTCCTGGCTGGCGGAGAGGAAGGACACCAGCAGGGCGAGGCTCGCCATGGTGAAGGGCTCGTCCTTGGGATTGACGAAGCCCATGGCGGCGATGGCGCCCATGAGGCCCAGCTGCGTGAGCATCATCCACCCGCGGCGCCGGCCCAGGAAGGGCAGGGCGAAGCGGTCCATCAGCGGCGCCCAGATGAACTTGAAGGTGTAGGGCGAGGAGACGAGGGTGAAGATGCCAATCGTCTTGAGATTGACGCCCTCGTTGGTCATCCACGCGGAGAGGGTGCCACCCACGAGGAGCAGGGGCAGACCGGAGGCGAAGCCGAGCGCCACGAGGAGCCAGGCACGCGGGCTGCGGAGGACCTGGAAGATGGAGGGCTTGGACATGGGCAGGGGCACACAATACCGGTCCCCGAGCGGATTCCATCCTTTGTGTCGGGGCTCCAGCCGGGACAGTGTCCGCCCGGCTGCTGTCCGAGCCCACGGGTGTCATCCGCCGGGCGCTCGGGGCCCTCGCCCGCCCGGCCGCACGGGAGCCGGAGGCTGGAGGGCCCCGCTCATGGCTCGCGTCCGCCTGGGAGGTGGCGTATAGGGGCGCCTCCCTTCCCCAGGAGATACCCCATGAAGCTCTACGAGCACCCCTTCTCCAGTGCCGCTTTCAAGTGCCGCGCCGTCGTCCACGAGCTCGGCCTGCCCGTCACCCTCGTCACCGTGGACCTGATGAAGGGCGAGCACAAGTCGCCCGAGTTCCTCGCGAAGAACCCCAACGGCAAGGTGCCCACGCTCGTCGATGACGACGGCTTCTGTGTCTGGGAGTCCAACGCCATCCTCTGTTACCTGGCCGCGAAGAAGCCCGAGAGCGGGCTGCTGCCCACCGACGCGCGCGGCATGGCCCAGGTGCAGCAGTGGCTCCAGTGGCAGGCCACCACCTTCGCCCCTTCCACCGGAGAGGTGATGAGCGAGACCGTCTACGTGAAGCTCTTCAACCGCGCCAAGGACGAGGCGAAGTACGCCGCCGGCCTGGAGAAGGTCCGCCGCGACCTCGCCCTGCTGGAGAAGACGCTCACGGGCAGGGAGTTCCTCTGCGGCAAGCTGACGCTCGCGGACTTCTCCATCGTGTCCGGCTTGTTCCTGCGGACCCCCATGGGCGTGGACCTCGAGGCCTTCCCGAACGTGAAGGCCTGGGTCAATCGCATGGAGTCCCGCGAGAGCGTCCGCAAGTCCCTGCCCCCCCTGTAGGGCCCTCGTTACCAGCCCCGGCGCGAATCGCGGCGGTCGTCGCGACGGTCCTCGCGGCGCTCCCGGTGGTCCTCGCGCAGCTCCTGCTTCGTCTGCTGCACCTCCTGCCGGGCAATCTGGACGAGCTGCACGATGAGGTTGCGCTGGCGCTGCAGGTCCGAGTAGTTGCGGTTGCCCATCACCCAGTTCAACTCCCGGGCGATCGCCATCCGCGTCTGGAGCGTGGCCGCCTCGACGCGCGCGTCCCTCACGTCGTCCCGGCGGTCGCGCCGGTCATCCGCCCCGCCCCGGCCCCAGTTGCGGTCCCGGCGCACCTCGCGGTTGCTCCGGTGCATCTCGCGCTTGTCCTTCTCCAGCTCCATGCGGCTCTCGGCCAGCTCCTTGCGCAGCAGCTCGCGCAGCCGGCCTTCCACCGCCGTCATCTCGCGCTCGTCCTGCCGCGACCAGGCCTGGTCGAAGCGCGCCAGCACGTTCTCCAGCTCGGCCACGTCACGGCGGTCGTCCCGGAGCTCCCGTTTGTCCGTGCGGACCTCGTGGCGGTTCTGGGCACGTTCGCCCCGGTTGTTGCCCCACTGCTGGGCCTGTGCGCTGCCGGCGAGAAGGAGGGAGGCGAGAAGCGCGGAAGAGATACGGTTCATGGTGTTCATCCTTGGGTTTGTTGGGGTCGTTTTCGTCGACACCGCTTCAGACGGGGGCACGCGGGATTTATTCGAGCCGGATTGCCCTCGGATTCCAGGGACTCCGGGTGGATGTAGGATGAGGCCATGCGTTTCCTGTACGCCGTGATGCTGTTGTTCATCCTCGCCGCGACGGCGCTCGTGCTGGCGTTCGATGGGAAGATCCTCCACGGCATCGCGCGTCAGGGCCTCGCGGCGTTCCATCCGAGCGCTCCCGGCACCATCACGCGCAGTCGGGTGGTGGAACACCGGGACAGCGACGGTTCCACCTACGGCTTCGAGGTGCGCTACGCCTACGAGGCCGGGGGGCGGGCGTACGAGGGCTCCCAGTACCGCTACGGCGCGTGGCGTTCCTCGAACAAGCGCGTGGCGGAGGACCTGGCGCGGCGCTTTCCCGTGGGGGCCATCGTGCCGGTGTTCCACGACCCGGAGTCTCCGGGGGACGCGGTGCTCGTCACTGGCATACAGGGGGTGGATCTCTTCCTGCTGCTGTTCATGAACCCGTTCAACCTGGTGATGCTCGTGGGATTGCGGGGGGTGTTGGGCCTCCTGCTTGGCGGGGATGAGGAGCGGTTGGGGGTGTTCATGCGCGCTGGCCGCGTGCACGTGCGGTTGGAGGGAGTGAGCGCGCTGGCCGTGGGAGTCATGGCCCTGGGTGGTTCATCCTTCCTGTCGATCTTCGTGGTGGGGTTCGTGACGGGGTTCGAGCCGCCGCTGGCCGTCGCGGTGCTCACCTGGGGGGCGGTTCTCACCACGGGCGTGGTCTTCGCGAGGAGGCAACGCGCGAAGCTGGACTCGGGCGACTGCGACCTGATTCTCGATGAGACGAACCGGCGGCTCTCGTTGCCGGTGGGAGCCGGCCGGGAGGCGCGGCTCGACGTGCCGTGGAGCCAGGTGACGTCCGTCGTCCTCGAGGAGCGCACCGAGAAGGACAACGAGGGGGACCTGGTGACGCGCTGGTGCCCCACGCTCGTGCTCGCCGCTCCCCACGGGGGCAAGCGGAACGAGACCCTCGTGGAGTGGAGCGATGAGCACAAGGCCGCGGTCCTGGTGAAGTGGCTGAAGTCGCGGTTGCCTCACGCCCAGGGTGTCGAGAAGGGGCGGTTGTCCGTACCCGGTTGATGGTGCTCGCCTGACTGGGGGCTCCCTCAAGTCCCAGGACTGTCGTGGGGCACGGATGTCCAGAACAGGGACGACGGCCTTTGCTCATCAGGTGCACGGTGGTGGAATGCCGTGTAAGCAGAGAGAGGATGCCCCTGGGCTGCACCCGGAGCATGGAACGAGGGTGACGTATGTATATCCGGAAGATCATGCTGGAGAACATCCGCGGCTTCGGCGAGGGCGAGCGCCGCGTGGAGTTGGACCTGCGGAGACCGGATGGCAGCTACGCGGGGTGGACAGTGGTCGCCGGGCGCAATGGCTCGGGGAAGTCCACTTTGCTCAGGAGCATCGCCATGGCCGCCGCAGGGATGGATGCTCCCCTGATGTTCCAGCAGACTCCATCGAGTTGGATGAGACGGGGTTCCAGGAGTGCTCACGCCGCCGCGACCCTGGTCGTGGATGAGCAGGTGGACTCCTGGGACGCTCAAGAGTTGGGCGCTCCCCAGAAGGAGTTCGTCGCGGAACTCAAACTTCAGAGCAGGGAGTCCTCGATGGGCTCTTCCGTGGTCACGCAGACGACTTGGGACACGAGCAGGAAGACCAGGCCCAAGGACGCATGGGTCTGGCTGATGGGACGAGGCTGGTTCATGGCTGGTTACGGTGCCCACCGGCGACTGACACAACGCCTTGCTACGGCGCAGCAGGTCATCGGCTCACCCAGATTGACACGGATCGCGGGGCTCTTCCGGGGCGAACTCGACCTCGCGGAGAGCGTCGAGTGGCTCCAGGCTCTCCACTACCTGTCTCTCAACGGGAAACCTCAGGCCGGGCAACTGCTCGAGGAGGTCAAGAAGCTGCTCAATGAGGGGCTCCTCCCGGACTCGGTCGAGATTGTGGATGTGAATCCCGACGGGCTCTGGGTGAGGCAGAGGGGCATGGAACTGTCGTTGTGGGAGATGAGTGACGGTTATCGGACCGTGACTGCCCTGGTGACGGATCTGATCCGAGTGCTGTTCGAGGCCTATCCGGATTTCCGGTTGGAGCAGGACCGGGGGCTGTGGAGGGTTCCCTATCCAGGTGTCGTCCTCGTGGATGAGCTCGAGCAGCATCTCCATCCCTCCTGGCAGAAGGAGATCGGTTTCTGGCTCAAGGAGCACTTCCCCCGCATCCAGTTCATCGTCACCACGCATAGCCCGTTCGTCTGTCAGGCTGCGGACCCCAACGGGCTCATTCGCCTCCCAGGGGGAGAGGAGGCAGGTGGTGCCGCCCACGTCTCCGAACAGGTCTACCGCACTGTCGTGAATGGCACCGTGGACGAGGCCGTGCTCACCGAACTGTTCGGGCTGGAGCACGCCTATTCGAAGGAGTCGGAGCGGATCCGCGATCGGGTCGCGCGACTCGAGGCGCGGCTGCTACGAGACAGCCTCAGCCCACGGGAGCGGGAGGAGTTGGATGTCCTTGTGGCAAAGCTCCCGGACACGAACAGCGAGTTCGTGGAGCGGACCCTCCGCAAGTACGAGCATCACGAATGAGGAAGCTGGAGAGAACAGACCTCAGCCTGTACACCCTGGCACTGCTGGCGAAGCGGACGGAGGAAATTGCCGCCGCCGAGGAGCCAGGGGCCGAGGCACGGCGTCTCTGGGAGCGGAAGGACAAAGCCGCCTCCAAGGAGATTCGCGACACGCTCCGTGCCATGGCCTCGGGCCGGGAGCGCTGCATGTATTGCGAGGACAGCGCGGCCAAGGACATCGAGCACTTCTGGCCCAAGGCGCGTTATCCCCTACGCACCTTTGATTGGTTCAACTATCTGCTGGCATGTGGTGACTGTAACAGCAATCACAAGCGGACCCGGTTTCCGCTGGACGAGTCCGGGGCACCTTTGTTGATCGACCCCACCGTGGACGAGCCGACGGAGCACCTCGAATTGTCGCCCGTCACCGGGCGGCTCGCCGAGCTGACCCCCAAAGGGGCCGCGAGCATCGAGGTATTTGGGTTGAACAAGCGCGACTCCCTGGTTCGGGGGCGCCAAGCAGCATGGAGAGCCATCGGGCGGATGCTTCGGGACTACGATGAGTTCTGCACACAAGGTGACTGGAGGGGGGCACGTCAGGTCAAGGATGATGTGTGCCAGACCGGTTTCGCCAGTGTCTTCGTCTGGTTCATCCGGATCGCGACGGGACCCCATGCGGCACTCTACGTCCAGAGCGGATATCTGGACTCCCGGTGTCTGGCCATCTTGGAGAAGTACCCGGATATAAAAGGCTGGCTTTGAATCATGAGGGGGGCGGCAGTCATGGCGGAGTGTCTCCTCAACATCGATCTGGGTGAGCTGCCGGAAGAGGACGAGCGGCTCTACGCATCCGCGCAGGTGGCGAACATCGCCTGCGGCGGGCACGCGGGTGACGAGCGGTCCATGCGCCGGGCCCTGGAGGCCTGTGCCCGCCATGGGACCCGGGCCGGGGCGCACCCGTCCTTCGAGGACCGCGCGAACTTCGGCCGGCAGGAGCTCCAGGTGGCCCCGGAGGAGCTCCGCGCCCAGGTGGCCGCCCAGTGCGCCCGGTTGGTCGCCCTGGCCTCCGAGGTGGGCGTGCCCGTGCGCTATGCCAAACCCCACGGCGCCCTGTACCACGCCGCCAACCGCGACCCCGCGCTCGCCCGCGCCGTCGTGGAGGGCGTCGTCGAGGCGCTCGGCCCCGGCATCACCTTCCTCGGGCCTGGCTCCGGCGCGCTGCGCGAGGCCGCCCGGGCCGCGGGGCTATCCTATGCGCGCGAGGGCTTCGCGGACCGCGGTACCCGGCCCGATGGTTCCCTCATTCCGCGGGGGCAGCCGGGCGCGGTGCTGAGCGACCCCGTGGTGGCCCGGGAGAACGCGCTGCGGTTGGCGCTCGGTGGAACGGTGGACACACTGTGCGTGCACGGGGATTCGCCGGGCGCGGTGGACATGGCCCGCGAGGTGCGCGCGGTGCTGGAGGTGCTGGCCCTGCGCTCCGAGTCCCTCGGCGAGGGCGCGTTGCGGCTCGTCCTGCCCGCGCGGCTGGAGCGGCGCGCGGTGCTGGAGTCCTTGAAGGCCGAGCCCGGGGTGGTGGACGTCGTGGTGGGCGAGGAGCACGCGTGCGTGTACTTCGACCCGGTGGCGCCTCCCGAGGATCCCCGGCGGGTGCTGGGCCGGTTGGCGGTGGCGCCGGCGCTGAAGGAGGAGCCACCGCTCGTCACCGTGCGCGTGCGCTACGACGGGCCGGACCTGGAGGCGGTGGCCGAGCGCGTGGGCCTCTCGGTGGATGACGTGGCGCTGCTGCACGCCTCGCGCGAGTACACGGTGCGCAGCATGGGGTTCCTCCCCGGCTTCGCGTACCTGGGCGAGGTGGATGGGCGCATCGCCGTTCCCCGGCTGGCCACGCCGAGGCCCCGCGTGCCGGCCTTCTCGGTGGGGCTCGCCGGGCGCCGCACGGGCATCTACCCGTTCGCCTCGCCGGGCGGGTGGAACCTGATTGGCACCGCCGTGGACTTCACCGCCTTCCAGCCCGGCTCCGGTGCGCTGCTGCGCCTGGGGGACCGGCTCCTCTTCGAGCGGGTGGACTGAATGGACGCGTGGCTGGAGGTGCTCGGCGCCGGTGGGCTGGTGATGGTGCAGGACGCGGGCCGCATGGGCCTCATGCACCAGGGCGTGCCACCGGGAGGCGCGTTGGTGCCCGAGTGGCTGGCGGCGGCGAACCGCGCGGTGGGCAACGTGTGGAGCGCGGCGGCGCTGGAGTGTTACGGGCGCGTGGAGCTGCGGCTGCACGGGCGCGGCGCGTGGGTATCGGTGGGCGGCCAGGCCTTCCGGGTGGAGGCGGGGGGCCACTTCACCGTGCTGGCGCCCGAGGCGGGCGTGGTGCGTTACGCCGCGGTGGAGGGGGGGCTCGACGTGCCCGAGGTGCTCGGAGGCCGGGGCACGCTGCCGGTGGCCCGGTTGGGAGGACTCGAGGGCCGGGTGTTGAAGGGCGGGGATGTGCTGCCGCTCGGGGCGGGAGGTGGCGCGCGCGAGGCGCCGGGCCCGGAGCTGCCGCTGGAGTCCGAGGTACGTGTGGTGCTCGGGCCGGACCTGGGGCGCTTCGGCGCGGACGCGGTGGAGGTGTTGCTGGAGGGAGACTTCACCGTGTCTCCCACGAGCGACCGCGTGGGCATGCGGCTGCGAGGGCCGGCGCTGCCCCAGGCGGATGAGGGCTCGGGGCTCTCGGGGCCCATGGTGCGCGGTGCGCTCCAGGTGCCCGCCTCGGGCGAAATCATCGTGCTCGGGCCGGACCATCCCACCATGGGGGGCTACCCGGTGCTCGGCGTGGTCATTCGCGCGGACTGGGGCTGTCTGGCCGCTCGCCGGCCGGGCGCGCCCGTGCGGTTCCTCGCCGTGAGCGTGGAGGAGGCGCGTGAACTCTGGCGCCTGCATGCGCCGGTGTATGGTGCCGCGCCGGCTTCGTCCGGGTGAAAAGGGGAGTGAATGAAGCGCGTGTTGAAGCGTGTGGGGCTGGGGTTGGTGGGGCTCGTGGTGGTGTTGACGGTGGTGGGCCTGTTCCTGCCGAGGCAGTGGAAGGTGGAGCGTTCCATCGTCATCAACGCCTCGCCCGAGCACATCCACCCGCTCGTGAATGACCTCAAGGCCTGGCAGTCGTGGGCCGCGTGGACCAAGGACATGGACCCCGAGGTGAAGAACGAGTACGGCGGTCCCGCCTCGGGCGTGGGGGCGTGGTGGGCGTGGCAGGGCCCGAAGATGGGGCTCGGGAAGATGACCATCACGAAGAGCGACGTGGCCTCGGGCGTGTGGGTGGACGAGATGATCGAGACGCGCGAGGAGGTGAACGCGCATGGCTCGCTCACGTGGACGCAGGAGGGTGGGGGGACGAAGGTGACGTGGGTGGACAGCGGCACGCTGCCTCCCGTCATGGGCGGCTACTTCGTCGGGATGATCAACGACATGCTCGGCGGCAACTTCGAGCAGGGCCTGAAGCACCTGAAGACCGAGGCGGAGAAGCGCCGGGCCGTGGAGCAGGAGGCCACGCAGGCCGCGCCCGCGGTGCCGTGAGCGGCTACTCGCGTACGTAGCCGAGGCCGGTGCTGGTGACTTGCTTCGTCGGTGCCTACACTTCTGGTCAGGGCAGACGACCATGACCCGCCTCGACACCGACTTCCAGGATGAGAACGCCGTTCCCTATTTTCTCTGGGACGACCCGATGACCGTGCGCGAGCTGCGTGAGCGGCTGCGCACGGCATCCGAGCCGGAGCGCGTGCGCCTGGTTGGCATCATCCTCCGCGAGGCGCGGGACACGGACGTGTGGGCGTGGGTCTCTCTCGACGAGGTGCTCCGGCTCTGGCCCCAGCTCCAGCGTCACCTTGGCCGCCGGCGCGCCTTCTGGGAGTTCCTCCACTGAGGTCCTGAGCCCCTTCCAGCGGGAGCTGCTCGAAGCCTTCCCCCTGTTGCTTTGAATGAGCCCGAGCTGTCACTGCATGGGGTCGGTGGTGCGCTCGGTGTCGTTCATGTCTTCATTCGGCACGGGCTGATTGGCCGGCGCGCCCGGGCCGAGTGGCTCATCGCTCGTCTCTTCACCGAAGGGCTCGTTCGTGCGGTCCATGGGCTCCGGCTCGAGGCCCGTGCCACCCGTGCCGGGCTGGGCGGGGATGTCATCGTGCACGCCGGGCTCCATCTCGCGCGTGCCCTCCTGCGGAAGCGGATCCACCTCCTCGCGTTCACGGTCCATGGTGTCCGCGCCCGCGCCGCCCGTGCCGGCATCCGTCGACATGCTGGACGTGTCCGTGCCGGTATTCGTGTTGGCGGCGCCCTTGTCCGTCTTGCACCCGGTCCCGAACGCCACCGCACCCGCCACGAGTCCCGCCAGCAGAAGCTTCGTCTTCGTCATGATGTCTTCCCTCCCTTTGGGTGTTTCGTTTGCGGTCGGGAAGCTGAGGCGCGTTTCCGGTTCGTGCAGCGGGCGCTTGCTCGGCAGGCCGCTGGGCTCACGGGTCCCCATGAGAAAAAGAGAAGGCCTTTTCCCAAGGGGTTACGCGCATGGGCCAGGGTGGGGAGCACATGGACCACGGCTTCCTGGAGGGCAGGCGTTACAGTGGCGGGTCATGACGACTCCGGACCTGCGCCTGGTTCCCGCCCTGCCCGAGCACCTGGACTTCTGGATGGCCCTGCGGGACGAGCCCGTGTCACGCAAGCTCGTGCCGATGGAGCCCTCCACGCGCGAATCCCTGCTCGAGCGCATCCAGGAGGCGACCAGTGATTTGTCGGACCCGAAGGCCAAGAGCTTCCGGTGGATGGTGGAGCTCGACGGGCGCCTCGTCGGCACGGTGGCCGCGAAGGACCTGTCTCGATTCCATGGGCGCATCGAGATTGGCTACATGCTCTCCAGCGCGTACCACGGCCGGGGCATTGGCACGCGGGCGGTGGGGATGGTGCTGGAGCGGCTCTTCGAGTGGCCCTTCCTGCACCGGGTGTGGCTCACCACCGCGCCGGACAACCTCGCGTGCCAGGGACTGGCGAGGAAGCTCGGCTTCACGCTGGAGGGCGTGATGCGCGAGCACTTCTTCATCGATGGTCAGCGCAAGGACCAGCAGGTGTGGGGCCTGTTGCGCTCCACGTGGGAGGCGGCCCGCCGCTCCGTGCGACTGAGTCCTTGAGGGCCGGGCCATCCAAGGAAAGTCCGTACAGGGGTCTGTCCTCCGGGCACGGTCTCTCCAAAGTTGTCCAACAGTTGGACAAGTTCGTGATGAGTGTGCCCGGGAGGCCGGCAGAACCCGAGGGCGTGCCGGGCGTGGACGGTGCCATCAGATGTTGCGCAGCAGGCCGTCTCCCTTGCGCTCGGTCAGTGGGGAGCACACTCCAGGACACGGAGACGGGACGTTCAGCGCATCGGCGACGTCGTCGATGAGTGCTCGTGCGAAAGCCGCATGTGCTTCCCGTCGGAGAACCGCCGTCCAGTCGAGAACCTGGAGGGCATCGAGTCCTTCGTGCGTCTCGCGGTAGGCGCGCAGCTGTGTGCCTGTCGGATCGCAGAGGTAGCGGACGTAGTTCTTCGGGTGCCGGTGGCGAGGCTCTGCCTTCCAGGGCGCGGTGGAGGGCGCGGGGGCCAGATAGGCGGTGTCATCCACCTCGAAGTCCTCGAGATCCCGAGCCGTGTCGAAACGGTTGGGTGCGCGGTGGGCCTTGGCCCGCTGGAGCGCGTCGGCCTCTCCGAAGAAATAGGACTCGACCATCGGGGCGAGCAGATGGAACGAGCCGCGCTCGGCCAGCGCCTGGTACACCCGGTCGCGGGTGGTGGCGGTGGGAAACGTGCTGTCGACGTGAGCCCTCACCGCGTGGCGGAAGTACCCCAGGACGTGCCCGGGTTGGTCCGCGTTGACCAGTTCCAGGTCGTCCACCGCGATGACGTGGTCCGCCTGCAGGGTGCCGCCCCGGCCGGGATACACCGCGAGCACCAGCGCGCCCGCGAGCTTGGCGGCGAGGGATTTCGCGGCCAGCTCCGGGGGGAGCAGTGGCCCCACGCGGTTGGACGTGAAGTCCTGGGTTCTCTGTGGCACGAGGAACTCGACATCCGCTCCGGTCGAGGCGAAGAGCTTCCGGAGGGAGAGGTGCAGACCCAGGCGTTCGAGCTCTCCCGTGACGATGAGCTGAACCCGGACCGTCACTTGGGTGGCCGCCTCTGCGCGCCGAAGGTCTGGTCGCTGTAGAGGTCCCCAAGTGAGAAGTGGGCGAGCCACTCCGGATTGCTGTGCTCGCTCAGCGCGAGGGGGAGCACCTCATGGCCGGGCTCCATGATGTAGACGCGCTCCGGCTCGGTGTTGAAGGTGTTGAGCACCACGGGCGAGTGCGTCGCGAGGAGGATGGTCAGGTCCTTCGCCGAGGCACGGGCCCGCGCCAGGTCCAGCAACGTCCGGATGGCGTACGGGTGCAGGCCGTTCTCCGGCTCGTCGATGGCCACGGCGCCTCCATCGGGGGTGGATGCAATGGCACACAGGTGGAGGAGCGTGACGAGCAGGCCATGAGGCGCCGAGTAGGCATCGATGGGCTCTCGTAGCCCCTTGAGGAAGAACCGGACGGTGACGGTCAGGCCGGCCGAGAGGAACTCGATGTCCTCGAAGAGCTCTGGGAAGCACTCCTCCAGGCCATCGCGGACGAAGCCCCAGCGCTCTTCGTGCTCCTTGCGGCCAGCCTTCCAGTTGCGCAGCACCGAGAACGCATTGCGTCCGTCCGGCTGCAGGTGAAGGTCCGTGGTCGCGGGAGATCCCGTCGTACGCAGGCTCCAGACCTGGAGGTTCTGGTACAGCCGGAAGTTCGCCGCGAGCTCGTGGAGTCCTTTGAGTGCTTCCCGCTGCTCCGGAGCGAGCAGGGTCATGGCATGGGAGAAGATGGAGTCTCCCGAGACGGTCAGCTCGCGGTCCTGGACGACCGCCGAGCGTGGGTGGGGATCCTGTCTCGCGACGGCTGCGTTTCCAATCCGCACCCGCTCTCCGACTTCGAACGCGGGAGGCCGCGGCTCGACATGGATCACCCAGGAGTTCAGTCCCTGCTCCAGCATCAACCGGATGCCATCCTGAGGCGACGCAAGCTGGTTCTTGATGCTCGCGGCTCCCCCCGAGAACTCGATGGCGGCCTGGATGCCGCGTTCGAGGAAGTACCGGAGGAACTCGAGGGTGGACAGCAGGGTCGTCTTGCCCGCGCCGTTCGGTCCCGTGATGGCGCAGACTCCCGAGGGACTCCAGCGCACCTTCCGGAGCGCACGGTAGTTGTGGACATCCAACGTGAATCCCATGGCTCTCCTTCTGCTCGGGCCGGGCCCTCCCCGTCCACCTGTGCGCGCGGACCGGGGAAGACCCTCACCCCCACCCTCTCCCAGAGGGAGAGGGGGCGCTACACGGCGATTACTTCTTCGCCTGCTCCATCACCTCGCGGGCCACCTTCACCACGTTCTCCACGGTGAAGCCGAACTTCTGCTGCAGGGCCTTGAGCGGCGCCGACGCACCGAAGCTGCGCATGCCCACCACCGCTCCGCGCAGCCCCACCCACCGCTCCCAGCCGAACGTCGACGCCTTCTCCACCGCCACGCGCGCGTGCACCGACGAGGGCAGCACCTGCTCCCGGTACGCCTCGTCCTGCTGCTCGAACAGCTCCCACGAGGGCATGCTCACCACCCGCGCCTTCACCCCCTGGCCCTCCAGCTGCTCCTGCGCCTGCAGGCACAGCGACACCTCGCTGCCCGTTCCAATCAGGATGACGTCCGGCGTGCCCTTGCTGTCCGACAGCACGTAGGCCCCCTTGGCCACCCCCGAGGCCGGCGCGTACTTCGTCCGGTCCAGCGTGGGCACCGCCTGCCGCGTGAGCACCAGCACCACCGGCTGGTGCCGCAGCGGGGCAATCACCTTCCACGCCTCCGTCACCTCGTTGGCGTCCCCCGGGCGCAGCACGATGAGCCCCGGAATCGACCGCAGGCTCGGCAACTGCTCCACCGGCTGGTGCGTCGGGCCGTCCTCTCCCAGGCCAATCGAGTCATGCGTGAAGATGTGGATGGCCGGCAGCTCCATGATGGCCGACAGGCGGATGGGCGGCCGCTCGTACTCGCTGAAGATGAGGAAGGTGGCGCTGTACGGGCGCACCTTGCTCAGCGCCAGGCCGTTGATGATGGAGCCCATGGCATGCTCGCGCACGCCGAAGTGGATGTTGCGCCCCGACTGGTCCCCCGGCTTCATCGCGCCCGAGAACGACAGGAACGTCTTCGTGGACGGATTCAGGTCCGCCGAGCCGCCCACCAGCCACGGGTAGTTCTTCGCCAGCGCGTTGAGCACCTTGCCGCTCGACTCGCGCGTGGCCACGCCCTTGGCGTCCGCCGGGAACACCGGCAGCTCCTTGTCCCAGCCCTCGGGCAGCTCCCGCTTCTGCATCCGCGTGAGGTGCTCCGCCAGCTCCGGGTGCTTCTTCTGGTACTCGGCGAACCTCGCCTCCCACTCCGTGCGCAGCTCGCGGCCCCGCTTGCCCAGGCGCTCGGCGAAGCGCTCCCGCACGCCCTCGGGCACCAGGAACTGCGCGTCCTCGGGCCACCCGTACTTGCGCTTGGCGCCCTTGATTTCCTCCGCGCCCAGCGGCTCGCCGTGGGCCGAGGCACTGCCCTGCTTCTTGGGCGCGCCGTAGCCGATCTGCGTGGTGACGATGATGAGGGTGGGCAGGCCGCGGTCCTGCTTGAAGGTGCGGAAGGCCTGCGAGAGCGCGTCCAGGTCGTTGGCGTCGGCCACGTGGAGCACGCGCCAGCCATAGGCCTCGAAGCGCTTGCCCACGTCCTCGGTGAAGGCCAGGTCCGTGCTGCCGTCGATGCTGATGCGGTTGCTGTCGTACACCCAGCACAGGTTGGGCAGCTTCAGGTGTCCGGCGAGCGACGCGGCCTCGCTGGCCACGCCCTCCATCAGATCTCCATCACCGCAGATGGCCCACACGTCGTAGTCGAACAGCTCGAAGCCGGGGCGGTTGAAGTAGCCCGCGAGCCAGCGGCCGGCGATGGCCATGCCCACGGTGTTGGCCACGCCCTGGCCCAGCGGGCCGGTGGTGGTCTCCACGCCGCTCGTCCAGCGGTACTCGGGGTGGCCGGGGGTGGAGCTGTCCAGCTGGCGGAACTTCTGGATGTCCTCCAGGGCGATGGCCACCTGGTCCTCGACGGTGTACTCCGAGGTGACGCGGCGCGAGCCGGCCAGGTGGAGCAGCGCGTAGAGGAGCATGGAGGCGTGCCCGTTGGAGAGCACGAACCGGTCCCGGTTGGGCCAGATGGGCTGGGTGGGATCGTAGCGCAGCTCCTGTTGCCACAGCTGGTAGGCCACGGGGGCCAGCGCCATGGGCGCGCCCGGGTGGCCCGAGTGGGCCTGTTCCACCGCGTCCATGGCGAGGGTGCGGATGGTGTTGATGCAAAGCCAATCGGTCGGATCGTGGGTCATGTCTTGGGAGTCCTCGTGCCCTCGGACGGTGCACCATGCCCCAAGCGGGGCGGGAGTGCCGCAGCATTCGGCAGGGGATGCGCGGAGGTGGACGGGGAGGGGGTGGGACGTGGCCGGGTCGACAGTGAAGGGGTCCGAGGGACTGGCGGTAGGGGCTACTGAGTGGCATATGGTGCGCGCATGTCGATCGAAAAACCGTTGCGGGAGATGGTCCAGGCGGAATTGAGGGGGCGGCTGGCTCCCATGCACAAGGCCATCACGCGAATGGATGAGCGGCTGGCGGTGGTCGAGGACCTGGTGGGCATCCTCAAGCGCCTGGCACCGCTGACGAAGCGGATGCAGTCGCTGCAACTGGCGTTGCCGGGACTCTCGGCGCCGGGTGGGCCCAGGCCCCGGAGCGCGGTGGTGCCGGCGGCGCGGGGCGCTCAGGCGGCCGCGGTGGCGCCGGTGCGCCGGGGCCGTCCCCCGGCGGCGGAGGGGAAGCGGTGCGCGGTCATCGGGTGCAAGAGGCCGTCGCGCTCGAAGGGGTACTGCTCGGCGCACTACCAGAAGCTGCGTCTGCTGGTGAAGTCGAACCGGCGGCCGGACAAGTGGGTGGACGACGCGTCGCCGCAGTCGGTGCCGGACGTGGTGTTGCCGAGGGGCCGCGCGGCGTCGAAGGCGCTGGCGGAGGCGGCGCCGCAGAGGCCGGAGCCGACGGCCCCGCCGAAGCCGAAGGCCTGGGTGCGCAAGAAGGGCGGCAAGGAGCGCGTCGAGCTGCGCTGAGGGAAGGGGTAGGCCTCCTTCCGTCCCAGGAATTGAAGGGCCTCTCCGAGAGAGAAAAGGCCCTCGGAGAGAAGGAGGACCCAGGTTGCGCGGCGGCCGGTGAGGACGTGCTCCGCACGGGTGCGCCCGCACGGTAGGTGCTGGCCGCGCCGGGTGGGACATCCGCCAGGGTGAACCGGAGAGGTCACCCGCCCTGACACTACTGCCGCGCCAGCGCCCCTCCCTACATGAAGATCCCCGGGGCCGTCTCCAACGCCGCGCGCAGTTCCTCGACTGTCGTGTCCATCCCCTCGACGACGGTGGGTGCGTGCCACGTCGACGCGACTGAGCCCTCGGGCGACTCACATGCCACCTTGACGGTGACCCTCCCGAAGCGACCCGGCCAAGAATGCTGCTGCAGCTCAACCGCGTGCCTGACTGGGTCCACGAAGGTGAAGCACGGCCACCGTGGCAGGCGGATGGTGCTCATGTCACAGCCGTTGAACCCCACCCCATGGAGCTCGGCCTCGGAGAAGTCGCAGTCCTCGATCCCTCCCGGCTTGAACCGCGACGTGTCAACAAGGGCCTCGCGGAACCCGAACTCGTTGCCCCTGAAGCGGCCCTTGAATCGACACCCCTTGAACATCATCTGCGCCCACACCACGCCCTTCAACTGGCCCTTCGCCTGGATGGTGCAGTTGATGAACTGCCCCGCCATAGGCACCAGCGAGCGCCCAGCCGCACTGATGACGACAGTGGAGTCGCGCACCGTGAGGTCAGGGCCGAGCCAGTAGATCGGGCCCTTTTTCAGCTCCAGCCGCTCGCCGACGATCTCTCGCTTCTCGTAGTGGATGTTGGGAGTCACGCGGGCCTCAGAAGAAGATCATGCGGAAGAAGGTGCTCGCCATCCGCCGCCCGTGCAGCGCGAAGTTCGAGTCGGTGCCGGACAGGATTTCGTAATGGTAACTCTGTCCGCCCGGGCCCGTGATGTCGACACCGCGACTGTTCCACGACAGGCCCGGGAACCGCAGCCTCATCTGCGCCTCGACCCACCGCCCACGAGCCTGTCGCTCCAGGAGGTCCGCGCGATGCTGCAAGCCGCGCTCGAGCATCGACTCGATGGCTTTTCGCTCCTCGGTACTCAGCCTCGCCGGCGACCACCGCGCCGCAAACTCCTTCACGGCAGCTTGCAGCTCGTCGCCGAGACGGTCCGTGGTGGCCTCGTGCGCCGCGTGCGCCATGCTGGCCCACCCGTCCATGAGGCCCCACAGGGCATCCACGCCCAGCCAGGCGAGCAGCATGACGGACAGCCCGGCGGCCAGCAGCTTCGTCGTCGGCTCGGGTAGCAGCCAGAGCGCCAGGTACAGGCCCGCGGCCCACACCAGGGAAGAGAGCAGCGCCTGCGGGCTGAGCTCGCGCCCGAGTGCGGCTCGCGTCTCGTCGAGCACTCCTCCACCATGGCGCTGGCCTTTCCCCAGGAGAAACAGCCTTGCTTGAAGGATAGGAGGCGGATCAGACAACCCTGGGGGGAGTGCACCACGCAGGCCTGGAGTCCCAGCCGCACCTGCTGGTTGACCCTGGACGCGCAGCGCGCCTTGCTCCCGCTCAACCCGGGCACGCTGGCCAGCTTCGCCCCGGGGCAACTTCCACTGGAAGCGGCCCAGCATCTGGAGTTGCCCATGCCAGAGGGTACTGTCCCTGGAGACGCCCGGCTGCTGGGCAAATGGGTTGGCCGGAGCCTCCCTGCCCCGCGGAGTCGTTGACACGGTGGGGCGGGAGTGATTTCCGGCGGGGATGAGCGATCAGGGTTATCCGGTGACGGTGGCAGTGAGGCGCCCGGACGGGCGCGTGGAGCAGGTGCGGGTGGGGACGGCGTTCCGCAATGGGGACGGTTTCTCGCTGAAGCTGGGGGAGTTGAGCATTGGCGCGACGCCGGACGCGGCGGCGGCGCCGAGGCGCGCGTCCTCCTCGGGAGGCGGTGGTGGAGGCGGTGGCGGTGGCGGCGGCGAGGTGTTCCCCAACTACGGCCGCAGCAAGGGCGCGCCCATCCGGGGCGCGAGCATGGGGGACCTCGAGTTCTACGCGAATGGCGCGAGGCGCTCGCTGAACGATCCGAGCAAGTCCCGGTGGCATGACCGGGAGCGCCAGTTGCTGGCGGCCATCGAGGCGGAGATCGCCCGGCAGCGGGGCGGCGACGACGGCGGTGGGGGTGACGAGCCGCCTCCGCACGGCGATGACGACTACAGCGGCGGCGGGGACGACGAGGGCAACATCCCGTTCTGACGCGCGGGCTCAGGCGGCGGAGCGGGCGGCCTCGGCCAGGGGCAGGAGGACGATGAAGGTCGTCCCCTGGCCCGGGGTGGAGTGCACCTCCACGGAGCCGTGGTGGGCCTCGACGATGCGCCGCACGATGGCGAGCCCCAGGCCGGTGCCCGAGGCCTTGGTGGTGTAGAAGGGCTCGAAGAGACGGGCCATGACCTCGGGAGGGATGCCCGGGCCCGAGTCGGTGATGGAGACGTGGGCCCGGGGCACGCCGCCGCGAGCCGGCACCTGTCCGAGCCCGATGTGCAGGGTGCCGCCCTGGGGCATGGCCTGCAGGGCGTTGGTGAAGAGGTTGCTGAGCGCCAGGTGGAGCAGTTGCGCGTCCAGCGGGGCGTCGGGCAGGGCCGGCTCCATGTCGCGCGTCACCCGCACGCGCGGGGCCTGGGGCTGGGTGCGCGAGGCGGCCTCGAGGGCGCCGTCCACCACGGGGCCGAGCGGCTGCGGTAGCAGGCGGGGCACCTGGGGGCGGGCGAAGTCCAGCAGCCCGTTGATGAGGTGATCCAACCGGGCGACCTCCTCGCCCATGACGCCGAGCAACTCCCAGGAGGTGCCGTGCGTGGGCTCCACCAGGCGGGAGAGGGCGGCCACGGAGTTGGCGATGACGCCCAGGGGGTTGCGCACCTCGTGGGCGACGCTGGCGGACAGCTCGCCGAGGGCGGCCATGCGCTCGCGGCTCACCAGCTCCTGCTGGGCGGTGGCGAGCGCGTGCAGGGACAGGCGCAGCTCGCGGTTGAGGAGGGTGGCCCTGTCCTGGGCGCGGCGGCGCTCGTCGAGGGCGGCGGCCAGCAGCAGCCCGGTGACGCCCACGGCGGCCAGGAAGGACTGGAGGAAGACGAGGCGCTCGGTGCTGGAGCCGCCCGGGGGCCCGACGGCGAAGGGGCCATGGCCCGCGAGGGTGTGCTGGAGCGTCACGGCGGTGAGGGCCACCAGGGCCGCCGAGGTGCCGCGGACCTCGAAGCGCAGGGCGGCCCAGAGGATGAAGGGGAAGGCGAGGTAGCTGACGGGGTGGTAGGCGTTGGCGGCGTCGGGGCCCACGTGGAAGACGAGGTCCACGGCGAGGACGAGCGCCCCCAGCAGCACGGCGAGCTCCACCTGGCGGGCGCGGCTCCAGCCCTCGAGGCCGCGGGTGGACCAGGAGAGCAGCGCGGGCGTCACGAGCAGCACGCCCATGGCATCGCCCACCCAGTAGACGCGCCACTCGCCGCCCCAGCGCTCCCAGGGGATTTCGCCCTGGAGGGCCATGAGGGTGACGCCGGGGGGGGCGCCGAGCAGGGTGCTCGCCAGGGCGCCGAGCCCCACCAGCAGGAGCACGTCGCGCACGCGCTCCAGGGAGGGGCGGAAGCCGGCGTGGCGGCGCAGGAGCCAGGCGCCGGCGAGGGCCTCCAGGGCACTGCCCGCGGACAGGAGGAAGCCCGCCGGGTCCGGCATGCGCCCCGGGACGGAGACGAAGGGTTTGAGGACGACGGCGGCGAGCAGGAGGGCGGGCCAGTCGCGGAAGCGGGAGAGCAGCAGCGCGGCGAGCAGCACCCCACTGGGAGGCCACAGGGTGGAGAAGTGCTCGTCCGGAGGGTTGAGCCGCATGCCCAGGGCGGTGCTGGCGCAATACACGAACGAGAACAGCCCCAGCCGTCCGAGCGGATGCCAGCGTTGGAGGATGTGTTTGGAGTCGGGCACCAGTGCTCGCCGGGGAGTCCACGGTGGCACGAAGCGGCGGGTGGCGGAAAGCCCCCCGGGTGGTGGGGGCGGGAGGCGCGTGTCGATGATATGACATGCGGCCATGTTTCCCTTGCGAGCGGATGCGCGGTGGGCCCGGAGGGGCGTGAGCCCGGCGGTGGCGCTGGCCCTGGTGCTGTGGATGGTGCCGATGACGTCGCGGGCGGCGCCGGAGTCGGCGCGGTTGTTGCCGGCGGGGATGATGACGGAGCAGCCGCTGAAGTGGATGGCGCTGGAGCTGGGCACGGGGGCGGGGGCGGCGGTGGTGGCGGTGCCGGCGACGCTGGCGCTGAGCGCGTGGGTGGGCTCGTTGTCATCGGACCTGGTGCTGGCGGCGGCTCCGGCGATGGTGCTGCTGTTGGCGGTGCCGCCGCTGGCGGTGACGGGGGTGCAGTGGCTGGTGGGCAATGCGTTGCAACCGGGCAGCGTGCGCTTTCAACCGGCGGTCTGGGTGGCGCTCGGGGTGCACGTACTGGCGGTGACGGGGGCGGTGCTGCTCGGGGCGACGGTGGATGACCTGGGGGACGCGGCGTTGTTCACGTTGGTGGAGGCGCTGGTGTTGCCCACGGCGGTGACGCTGACGATGCGCGCGACGGCGCCGGTGCCGCCGCCCACGTTGTCGCGAGTCCCCGAGCGTCCGCGCTCCGTGGTGGAGGCGACCGCCTCGCGGTCCCTGGTGGTTCCCCTGTTGCGTTACACCTTCTGATGTCCCCTCGTGATGTCCCCTCTCCCTCTGGGAGAGGGCCACGGGTGAGGGTCCGTCACCCTGGCG
>NZ_JPMI01000077.1 GCF_000733295.1 Archangium violaceum Cb vi76
CGTCACCCTGGCGAGCACATTCGTCACCCGGGGCGGTCGGTAGACCCTCACCCCGACCCTCTCCCAGAGGGAGAGGGACCTACCCGAGCTCCCATGCGTCGAATCCACAAGAAGCTCACCTTGCCGGCACTCATGGCCGTGGCGCTCTCTTCCGCGCTCCCAGCCCGGGCCGCCGACTGTTCCACCACCGGCTGGCCCACGGAGGACTGGCCCGATGCCCGCGCGGAGGTCGCCGCGGCGAGGGCGGCTCAAATCCAGGCGCTGGAGGACTACGCCTTCACGCTCCAGGGGAAGGACGAGGAGCGCAAGGGCTTGCGCACGGATGGAGTCGTCATCATCCACAAGGGCCGGGTGGTGTACGAGCGCTACGGGCGCGGCTTCGACGCGAGCAAGCGGCACCTGTCCTGGTCCATGTCGAAGAGCTTCACCAGCGCGCTGGTGGGCATCGCGGAGAAGCGGGGCGCCCTGTCGCTGGACGACTCCATCTGTAAGCACGTGAAGTCCTCGCGGCAGGACAACTGCGCCATCACGGTGCGCAACCTGATGGAGTTCGCCTCGGGGCTGGACTGGCGCGAGGACTACGAGAACGGCGGCTCGTACCAGACGTCCTCGGTGCTGGCGATGCTGTACGGGGAGGGCCGCCGGGACATGGTGTCCTTCATCACCGCGCACGAGCGCAGTGACGCGCCGGGCACCTCGTGGAGGTACTCGTCCGGGGACGCGACGCTGCTGGCCGGGGTGCTGGACGCGGCGCTGCGGCCCGAGCTGGGCAGGGACTGGCCCTGGGTGCTGCTGCTCGACAAGCTGGGCATGAAGAGCGCCACGTGGGAGCGGGACGGCAAGGGCGTGGTGGTGGGCTCCTCGTACCTGCACGCCACGCCGAGGGACCTGGCGAGGTTCGGCTACTTCTACCTTCGCAACGGGTGCTGGGCGGGTGAGCAGCTCCTCCCCGAGGACTGGGTGGCGCGGTCGACGCGGGTGTCCGAGCCCATCAAGCTCAAGTCGTACGAGCGGGGCCGGGACGACGTGCAGGGCTGGCAGTGGTGGCTCAACCGCCCCATCCCCGGGGTGCAGGCGGAACTGCCCTTCCCCAGCGTGCCCGAGGGCGCCTTCGCGGCGCGGGGGCACTGGGGTCAGTCCATGTCCATCATTCCTTCCAAGGAGCTCATCGTGGTGCGGACGGCGGATGACCGGGACGGCTCGTTCTCGTTGGACACCTTCCTGAAGCTGGCCCTCGCGGTGGTGGAGGAGCTGCCATGAGCCCGAGCCGTGCGCTGGTGGTGCTCGCGTGTGCCGCGCTCCTCTCCTGCGGGAGGGGCGACACGGTGCAACGCCCCTATGACAACAATGACTTGCAGCTCGTCACCTCGTACACGGCGAAGGACTTCTGCTCCTGCCTCTTCGTGATGCAGATGAGCGAGGCGTATTGCCGGCGCTGGACGGCGGCGAGTCCGGCGGTGGCCACGGTGAAGGTGGACTACGAGGAGCGCAGCGTGCAGACGGCCGCCGCGCTGCTGTGGGGCGAGAAGGCCCGCTTCGTCAGCGAGCGCGACGGCTGCATCCTGGAGTAGCGCCCGTCATTCCCCCGCTCCCCCTTCATCCAGGGCCTCGTCCCGTCGCGGCCCGGCGTCACAAATCGCCGATTTCCGTCGGCCCCTATGGAGGCACCATGGGGGTGCCCTCCTGAGAAGGACGGCAGGGGCGGTTCAGATGCGGATGACGGAAACGGTTTGGACGGATGAATTCCTGGACAAGAAGCGCGCCGAGTGCGACCCGGAGGCCGACGAGGCGGTCCGGAGCCTGACCGAGCGCGAGGTGACGCTGGCCAACGAGTTGATGAAGCAGCTCATCCTCAACGAGCAGCCGGTGCCCGAGAGTCTACCCCCGTCCCTCCGCCGCTTCCTCGACGATACGGATACCCTCCCGTCCTGGGCGCAGAAGTCCCTCATCCTCGAGGGGCAGCGCTTCTTCAACCGCTGCGCTCCCCAGATGCTCCTCGCGCTCTTCTGCGCCTCGCTGCCGTCCTGCTACGCGGCCAGCAAGGGCGTGCAGGTGCTCCATCGCACCGGCAAGATGGGGCGTGATCGTGTCACCAGGGCCCGGCGGCGTCTTTCCGGCAGCCCGCGCTCGAGCGGTTCCGGGGGCCTGCTCTCGACGCTCGCGCGCGACCTCCTGCTGCCCTGGATGGAGCGCTTCAAGGGCTCCAGGCGCTCCGACTCCGGAGGCGGACTCCCCACCAACCTCTTTCGCCGCATCCTGGAGACGGCGCAGATGGTGGTGGATGTCACGGCTCCGGACCAGGGACCTGGCAATCCGGCGGGACTCGAGCCGGGAGGGCGTGGCATCCGGACCGCGCAGAAGGTGCGCCTCATGCATGCCGTCGTGCGCCGCCTCATCGCCCAGGAGGGGCGGTGGAGCCCGGCGTTGGGCCAGCCCATCAACCAGGAGGACATGGCGGCCACCATGCTGGCGTTCTCGGTCGTCACCCTGCGCGCCCTCCCCAAGCTGGGGTGCGATACCTCGCCGCGCGAGCGGCAGGCCTACTATCACTCCTGGCGGGTGGTGGGGCACATCATGGGCATCCAGGACGAGCTGCTGCCCGAGCGCTACGAGGATGGCGAGCAGCTCTACGACAAGATCGCTCAGCGCCACTTCCACTGGAGCCCGGAAGGTGCGGAGATGACCGGGGCGCTGTTGGCGTTGTTGGATCATGTCACGCCCGGCAACCTCTTCGACGACCTGGGCGAGGTGCTCATCCACCACTTGTTGGGCGACTCCACGGCGACCGCCGCCGGCGTGCCCCGCGAGCGCGACTTGATGAGCACCCTGGTCATGGGTCCGTTGGTGGGCCTGGGGTGGGTGACCGATGAGACGAACGACCGGAACCTGTTCTCCGCCAGGCTGTGCGAGCTGCTCGGGCGCAAGCTGATGGAAGGCATCGTCTGGGCGGGCCGCGGGAGGAACCGCCTGCCCTTCCGGCTCCCCAACCAGCTGCGCGAGACGTGGGGAGTCCAGGGCTGGGAGCGTGCCCCGGAGCCCGAGGCGGAGAAGGCTACGGCATAGCCCAGACGCATAGGATGCCCAGGGCCTGAAGCGCCAGTCCAATGGCCAGGCGATGCCGCCTGCGTTCCAGGAAGGCCAGCAGCTTCAGGCCCGCGTAGCCGAGCACCACGTACGGCACGAAGATCTCCCACGTGGAGAAGTGCCGCAGGTCGCCCCGGAAATAGAAGAAGAAGAAGGACTGGAAGAGGCCGAGCGAGAAGACGTTGACGCAGATCTCCAGCAGCATGGCGTCCACGGCGAGCAGCAGCACCCTGGGCCCCTTCCTGTCGAGGGGGCGCAGCCGGGGGTTGGCGCGCAGCGCCTGGTGCAGGAAATAGAGGAAGCCTCCATAGAGGGGCCAGGTGAAGAGCCCGATGGCCGAGGTATAGCCGTGGTTCACCGGCCAGACGTGGTAGAGCCAGAGGGGCCGCTTCAGCAGCGCCACGGAGAGCGAGTCCGTGCCCACCTCGCCCAGCGTCGCGCACAAGCAGGTGGTGCCCATGTAGAGGACGAGCGTGTCCACGCGGGGGCGGAGGAAGCGCCGTGCCAGCGCGCAGGTGGAGAGGTACAGCAGCGGCGCGAACACGAGGAGCAGGCTCGTCAGCAGGAGGACGGTGCGCCCGGTGGACAGCGGCCTGGGGGTGATGTCGAGCACCTCCCAGAGCAGCCACCCCCCCGCGGCGCTGAGCGCCTTCAGCAGGACGTAGGCGAGGAGCAACCCGGAGAGGACGCGTAGCACGAGCCGGGCGCGGAGCCAGGCGGCCGTGGGCCGGCGCGCGGCTGGCTCCAGCCGGCGTGTGAGGGGGCGGATGAAGGGCGTCTCTCCTTGCGCTTCCCACCGGGGTCGGGCCATGCCCGCAATGTGTGCGTGCCCTCGCGGCGCGCCCACCCGCGTCCGGGTTCATCCCAGCCGGGCGGACAACTCCCGGGCCTCTCGCTGGTCGGGGGTGTCCCAGCCCTCGGTGAAGCCGCTCAGCACCTCGTCCAGCGTGGTGCGTGCCTTCTCGCGCTCGCCCAGGTGCAGCAGCAGCCGGCAGAGGCTGAGCGTTGTCTGCAGTTCCAGCGCGCGGGCCCCCTGCCGCCGGGCCACGGCGATGGACTGATGGAAGCTGGCGAGCGCCTGCTCCGGGGCGGCGCCTCGCGCCCAGAGCAACTCTCCCCTCACGCGGTGGAGCTTCACCTCGCTGCAGCGCTCGCCGTAGCGCTCCTGCAGCGTGAAGGCCTCCTCCAGCGCGCGCCAGGCCTCCTCGTGCCGTCCAGCCATCAGGTATGCCTCCGAGAGCAGGGTGAGGTGGGTGGCCATCCCCGTCTCCGAGCCGGAGGCCCGCCAGCCCTCGATGCCCACGCGCAGCAGGGGCAGCCCCTCTTCCGCGTCTCCTCGTGCCACCAGGGCCCAGCCCTTGAGCAGGGTGGCCCAGGCTTCCCAGGGCGGGAAGTGGTGCTCCCGGGCGAAGGAGAGCGCCTTGTCCGCCCACCTCAGCGTGTCCTCGCTCTCGCGCCGGAACTGGTGGAAGTTGCTGGCGTAGCAGTAGGTGACGGCCGAGGTGTGCGGGTGGGCCACCTCCTTCGCCAGCCGCAGGGCCGCCGCGTGGTCGCGCCAGGCCTGGTCCGCGAAGCCGAGGTACCAGTGGATCCACGACATGTACGACAGCGCGGCCACGGCTGGATCCACGCCATGCACGAGCGCCAGCGAGCGATGCCGGACGCGGTCATGGTGCGCGAGCGTCTGTTGGAGGTGCTCCAGGGCGGCCACGGGCTCGCCCATGGCGAACAGCGTCGTGCCCATCATCCGGTGGCCGAGGACGAGCAGGTCCACCGCCTCCGCGCTCTTGTGCCCCAGGCCCAGCAACTGTTCCGCGAGCTGGCGTGACTTCTGGAAGCGGGCGCGGGCGAAGTAATACACCCACAAGCCGTGCAGGG
Organism: Archangium violaceum Cb vi76; assembly: GCF_000733295.1. GTDB lineage: Bacteria > Myxococcota > Myxococcia > Myxococcales > Myxococcaceae > Archangium > Archangium violaceum. Next base: position 4,963 of record NZ_JPMI01000077.1, read on the forward strand.
CCGGAGAGAGCTGGGGCGTGTCCCCCATCGCGGTGCACAGGTCGTGGGCCCGGCTGTACGCGTGCTCCACCTCCGGGGCCCCATAGCCTCGCGTGGCGATCAGGTTGGTGCCCAGTCCTATCTGCAGGCGCAGCTCCTCGTGCCGTTGCCGCGCCGGGTCCGGCAGGTGCTTCACCAGCCGCAGCGCGGCCTGGAAGTGGCCCACCGCCTCCTGGTGGGTGGAGCGCTGACTGGCGAGCGTCCCCGCCTGGGCCCAGGAGTGGATGGCCTGCTCGTACTGTCCGGCCGCCGCCTGGTGGTAGGCGAGCAGCTCGGGGTTGTCCTGCGCCGTCTCGGGGAAGAGCCTCGCGAGGACCTCGGCCACGCGCCGGTGGTACTGCCGCAGTTGGCTGCGCGGGAGCGACTGGTAGGCCGCGTCGCGGATGAGGGCGTGGCGGAACTGGTATTGCAGCTCGGGGCCGGGGCCCAGCTTGTGCAACAGGCCCGAGGCGAGCAGCGTGGCCAGGGCCTGTTGCAGGGCCGGCGGCTCCCAGCCACTGACGGCCGCGAGCACGTCGGGGGTGAAGCTGCGGCCGAGCACGGCGGCCACCTGCGCCAGTTGTCTCGGTTCCGGGGGGAGCCGGTCGAGCCTCGCGGCGAGCAGCGCCTGCAGGGTGATGGGGACGAGCAGTTGCTCGAGGTCCCGCTCGGGGACGCCCCGCCGGGTGGAGCGCAGCTCGAGCATCATCCGGGTCAGCTCCTCCACGAAGAGCGGCACGCCGTCCGTCCGGGCCACGAGCTGCTCTATCAGCTCGTGGGAGAGGGGCTCCTGCCGCGCCACCTTCCGCGCCAGCGCTCCGGTGTCCTCGGGGGACAGCCGCTCCAGCCCGAGCTGATGGGACCAGGGACGGGGGGGAAGGGGGGAGCGGAACTCGGGGCGGGCGGTGAGCACCAGCAGGGCCCGGGTGGCGGGGATGCGCTCCTGGAGCAGGGCGAGCAACTGGAGGGTGGAGGGGTCCACCCAATGGATGTCTTCCACCACGAGCAGGACGGGATCATGCCGGGTGAGGTGCAGGAGCAGCTCGGCGAGCACCTGGAGCACCTCCTCCTTCAACCGTTTGGGAGACAGGGCGGGGGGCGTGTACCGGTCGAGCAGCGGGACGGAGAGCAGCGGGGCCAGCAGGGGCAGGGCGCGGGGCACCTCGAGCTCCAGGGCCGTCAGCATCTGCTCCAGCCGCGCCAGCTTCGCCTCGGGGGTGCGCTCGCGCTCCAGCCGCATGGCGCGGCGGATGACCTCGAGGACCGGGTAGAAGGCGCTGTCCTTGAACTGGGGCCAGCACTGGCACGTCAGGTGGGTATGGGACTCGCCGGCGAGGCGCTCGCGGAGGGCCTGGACCACGCGGGACTTGCCCATGCCCGCCTCGCCCGTGAGCAACAGCAACTGCCCCTGGCCGTCGCGGGCCCGGCTCCAGGCCTCGAGCAGGAAGGCGAGCTCCTCCGTCCTTCCAATGAGCGGGGTGAGTCCCTGGCGGGAGGCGCGCTCGAAGCGGCTCGTCACCTCGCGATCGCTGAGGACGCGGTGGACGTCCAGCTTGGAATGGCTGCCCTCGAGGTGGTGGGGGCCGAGGGACTCGGTGGCGAAGATGCCCCGGACCAGCCGGTGCGTCTGCTCGCTGAGCAGGACGGTGCCGGGCCGGGCGTGGGTGGCGAGCGCCCTGGCGATGGTGGGGGCCTCGCCCTGGAGGGTGAGCCCCCCGGACTGGGCCTGCACGGCCAGGTAGTCGAGGGTGACGGGGCCGGTGTGGAGGCCGAGCTGGGGGAGCAGCCGGTCGGGCTGGCCGAGGGGGTGGAGCTGCTCCTTCATCGCGTTCAGCAGGTGCTCCGCCGCGCGCACGGCACGCTCCGCGTCGTCCTCCCTCGCCGAGCCGCAGCCGAAGCAGATGAGGAGCTGGTCGTTGATGGAGGTGATGAGGGTGCCGCCCCACTGTCCTGTCTCGAGGATGCAGCAGTGGTGGAACATCTCCAGCACCTCGCTCCGGTCATCCGGGGTGAGCGAGGGCGGGAGGCTGCCCAGACACGCGGACAGGAGCGTCACCTGCCGGCGTTGGATGGCGGCGTCCGGGCGGGCCGCGGCGCCTCGCCGGAGCGGGGGCGGAGCGGCGGGCCGGGCGAGGAGGGGCTCCACCGCGTGCAGGGCCTGGCGGAACTCCTCGGCGCTCTGGAAGCGCAGGTCCGGATCCTTCTGCATCGCGCGCTGGAGCACCTGCTCCAACTCCTCGCGCAGCTCGGGGGCATGCGTGCGGGCCGAGGGGACGGGCTCCCGCGAGGTCACCTGCGCGCGCAGTCCCCTGGGCTGGCGCGCCTGGTAGGGCAGTTGGCCGGTGAGCATCTCGAAGAGGATGACGCCCGCGGCCCAGATGTCGGTGCGTCCGTTCTGCGGCTCTCCCCGCCACTGCTCGGGCGCCATGTACGCGGGTGTGCCGGCCTGGAGATGCGAAGGGGTGTCCCCCGCCACGAGGTGGGCCAGCCCGAAGTCCAGGAGCTTCGCCCGCCCGTTCTCCAGGACGAAGACGTTGCTGGGCTTGAGGTCCCTGTGGATGATGCCCTGCTGGTGCGCGTGGGCGAGGCCCGCGGCGATCTGCTCCAGGAGTTGGACGGCGCGCAGGGGCTCGAGCCGCTCCTGCTTCATCAGCGCCTGGAGGGAGCGGCCGCGCAGGTACTCGATGACCAGGTAGGGGATGTCCTTCCAGGTGCCGACGTCGAAGATGCGGACGATGTTCTCGTGGTCCAGCCGGGCGGTGGCGCGCGCCTCGGTGAGGAACAGGCTGTCGAGCCGTTGGCGGGGAATGCGCTCGTGCTGGAGCAGGAACTTGATGGCGGTGGTGCGCTCGAGGAGGAGATCCTTCGCGCGGAACACCTGGCCCATGGCGCCGGTGCCCAGCTCGGTGAGGATTTCGAAGCGTTGGCCATCCTCGCCGCCCAGCCGGGTGCCGGGCGCGATGAAGAGGGGCGCGGTGCTCACCTGCTGGGAGGAGAGCGCGGCCACCTGCTCGAGGAACGAGTCTCCGAAGTCCGACTCCAGGGGGTCCTGGGAGGAGGGCGTGTCCTCGCCCGGAGGCTCTGAAGGAAGCGCGGTGGGCTGGGAGGGCGAGCCCCAACTGGAACCGTCTCCTGTCACCACCTCTTGGCTGGGAACCATGGCCGCTCCTTCGCCGTCCTCGGGATGAACCCGAGAGCCAGGTGTCCTTGTGCCCTCCTCGTGCCCTCAATGTGTGATGCCGCTCGGGAGCCGGCCACCCGGGGCGGAGGCGCCTCCTGCTCGCCCCCTTCCCCTGGCCCGCCTTCACTGCTCCTTCCCTCACTGCTCCTTCCCTCACTGCTCCTTCCCTCACTGCTCCTTATCGAGCAGCCCGTGGCGCCGCACCCGGCGGCCGAGCGTCACGGGGTCCATCTCCAGCGCGGCGGCGGCGCGGCGGACCACGCCCCCGTGGCGCTCGAGGGCCTCGCGGATGATTTCCTTCTCCATCTGCTCCAGCCTGTCCTTCAGCGAGCCCGCGCCATTCACCCGCACCGTGTGGCGGGAGGTGCTCTCCGCGTGGTGGACGAGGGCGGGGGGCAGGTGGCGCCGGCCGAGGAGCTCCTCCTCCCCGGAGAGCAGCACGGCGCGCTCGATGCAGTTGCGCAGCTCGCGCACGTTGCCCGGCCACTTCGCGGCCACCAGGAGCTGCTCGGCCTCACCGGTCAGCCCGCTGGCCGAGCGCCGCAGGGTGCGGTTGAAGTGGCCGAGGAAGTAGCGCGCCAGGTCGAGAATATCCTCGGGGCGCTCGCGCAGCGGGGGCAGGTCGATGGTGAAGCTGTTGAGCCGGTAGAAGAGATCGCTCCGGAAGCGGCCGGCGCGCACCTCCTCGGCGAGGTCCCGGTTGCTGGCGGCGATGATGCGCACGTCCACCCGGCGGATCTGCGTGCCGCCCACGGGGCGCACGTCGCCGCTCTCCAGCACGCGCAGCAGCTTGGACTGGAGGTTGGGGGTGGTGTTCTCAATCTCATCCAGGAAGATGGTGCCGCCGTCGGCGAGCACGAAGAGGCCGGGGTGGTCGGCCACGGCGCCGGTGAAGGCGCCCTTCACGTGGCCGAAGAGCTCGCTCTCCAGGAGCGTCTCGGTGAGGGCGCCGCAGTCCTGCACGACGAGGGCCTGGTTGCTGCGGCCGCTGAGGCGGTGGATGACGCGGGCGAGCACCTCCTTGCCGGTGCCCGTCTCGCCTTGCAGCAGCACGGCGACGCGGTGGGGCGCGGCCACGCGCACCAGGTCCAGCACCGCGCGCATGACGGGGCTGCGGAAGCCGGGCTCCTCGGTGACGTCGGCGCCGGGGGCGGGCCGGGGGGCCTCGCGGGCGCGCTCGCGCAGCAGGTTGCGCTCCAGCTCCAGGGCCGCGCGCCGCTGCTCGGTGCGCAGGCCCAGCTCGCGGCTGGCCTGGAGCACGGCCTGTCTGAGCGCCACCGGCTCGAAGGGGGGCACGAGCGCCCTGAATATCTTCCCCTGGTTGAACAGCTCCACCAGCCGCGAGGGCACGGCGGGGGCGCAATAGAGGATGCGGGGGGACAAGTCGCTCGCGGGCCCGGCGCCGGTGGGGTCCGCCTCGGCGCGCCGGGTGGCCAGGCGCTCCACCAGGGCGATGGCCCGGGCCTCGTCGCGTCCGCACACCAGCAGCGCGCTGATGTCCCCGCGGCCCAGCAGCGTGTCCAGGTCCTCGGGCGTGGGGACGAAGCGCAGCCGCACGTGTCTCTCCAGCGCCTCGCGCAGCACGCGCAGCTCCGCCTCCTCGGCGTACACCGCCGCCACGTAGAGCTGGTGGTCCAGCAGGTAGCGCTTGAGCGTCACCCCGTCGGAGCCCTCGAAGCCGTGGAAGCTCACCCCCAGCGCCGTCACCGCGCCCTCGTCCCGCTCCTCCGGGTCGTGCCTCCAGCGCACGATGCCCCGCACGCGGATGCGCGCGCGCGACTCCGGCAGCGTGAAGGCCATCTCCAGCTCCTGCCCCTCGCGAGGGCCCTCGGCCGGCCCTTTCGGGGTGCCTATCAACCCGATGCCCGTCTCGCTGATGTTGACGGCCCAGCACCCGTGAAGAGGGGGCTGGGTGACCACCTGCACGTACAGGGGCTTGCGTTCGCTGCGCGGAAGGGTGGGGGTGTCCAGGGTGACCGTCATCTCTGATGTGCTTCCACGTCAATTCTGAAGCCGGGTGGGATTTCCAGAGAAATCAAGAAAATGCCCTTGGGTCCAGAGGGGGGGAAGGAGAGGAAGAGGGTTGCCGGGCCGTGGGGCGACGAGGCACCCTGCTTCATTTTCGAAGCAGGGAGCGGGAGGGGCGGGGGAGTGGGGAGGGCTCGAGGCGTCGCGCACAGTGAGAGCCATTGTAGGCGTGACGGAGCCGAGCCGGGGGAGAGGGGGCCGAAGTGTGAGGGAGCGGGCAAAGGGGAGAGGGGAGACGTCGGCCAGCGGACGGGGGAGGAGGTGGGGAAGGGGGTGGGGAGGAGGGGTGCTTAGGGTGATGACCGGAGGGGCGGAGCCATGAGTGTGAGCGCTTGCGAGGCCGAAGTGGTGGAAGCGCAGGATTTGCGCGAGGACCTGGAGCAGCGGCTGGGGCTGGCGACGCCGACGGACACGGTGAGGGGCACGTTCTTCCTGGGGGCGCTGGAGGAGGTGAGGGCGCTGGAGGGGGAGGAGGGGGTGCGCCAGTGCATGGAGGCGGGGGGAGAGCCGCGCTTCGTGGAGTTCTTCAACTACCCGGTGGGGGCGTGGCTGAAGGTGAGCGAGACGGCGGCGGGGGTGATGGAGCCGCGGTGTGGAAGCTGGGCGGAGGCGCAGCGGCGGTTGGGGAGGAGGGCCACGGCGGACCTGTTGAAGACGGCGGCGGGCAAGGCGCTGCTGCTGCTGTCGAAGGGGGAGCCGCGGCGGCTGCTGACGAACATGCCGTCGGCGTACCGGGCGGCGGTGAGTTTCGGAGAGCGCACGGTGACGTTGGAGGGGCCCACGCGGGGGCGGGTGATGATGAGGCGCGACTTCATGCCGTGCGCCTGGCACGAGGGCGTGTTGCTGGGAGCGCTCGAGGCGATGAAGGCGCGGGGCGTGCGGGTGAGTGGCTCGAGGCTGGAGGTGCTCGACAGCGAGTACCTCGTCTCGTGGGAGTGAGCGCGGGGCGGTGACGCGCAGGATTTGCGCCTGGGGGTCGAGCGGTACCGCGCAGGGTTTGCGCCCCGGGAAGCGAGGAGCGGGCCGGACTTTGGACGGTGGGGAGGGGGACCCTGTCCCGCGGGACACGTGAGTGTGGAGCGGTGGACGGAAGGGGTGCGCGGAGGGGGTTACGGCATGGCCGGTGCACCCCTGGGTCGCGCGTGACGCCGAGAGGTCATCACGGACTTCCTCACAGCATCGGGGTACGGCCAATGAGCATGCAGGCGGTGGTGCTGCTGGACAAGCCGGGCGGGAGCGATTGGGAGCGGGACCTGGCGTGGAGGATGGAGCGGACGAGACCGGGGGACACGGCGCGCGGGGTGATGTTCAAGGGCACGCTGGGGGCGGTGCGAGGGCTGGGGGACGGGGCGGCGGTGCGCAGCTGCCTGAAGGCCAGTGGTGAGGAGGGCTTCGTGGATGCCTTCAGCTACCCCATGCATTCGTTGCTGAGGATGCTGGGGTGCGCGGCGAGGCAGTTGGCGCCGAGGTATGGGGGAGGGGAGGAGGCGCTGAAGGAGTTGGGGAGGAGGACGAAGGCGGACTACCTGAGCTCGCCGTTGGGGAGGGTGGTGAAGGTGCTGACGCATGGGAGTCCGAGGCGGATGATGGAGAGTGCGCCGGACATCCATCGGCAGACGATGAGCTTCGGGGAGTGGTCGGTGGAGTGGACGGGGCCGAGCAGTGGGCGGGTGGTGAGCCGGGGAGACTTCCTGCCGGTGGCGTGTCAGGAGGGGGTGTTGGAGGGGTTGCTGGGCGCGACGGGGGGGAAGAGGGCGTGGGTGAAGCGCGAGTGGGTGGACGGATTGGACGGAGGGTTCGCGTTCGCCTGGGAGTAGGCTGAGCACCAACCCCAAGAATCCCAGGTGCCAACAACCCCTCCAGGTACCAACAACCCCAAGAATCCCAGGTGCCAACAACCCCTCTCCCGCCGGGAGAGGGACGGGGTGAGGGTATCCGGGCCCAGGGGTCCCACGGAGAGGGCCAGGAGACAATCGGGCATGAACCCGGAGACAGCGAGTGACGACGAATTCCTCGCCGCGGTGGAGTCCGCGCAGTGGCCGGGGGAGCACTTTGGCCACCGGGAGCACGTGAGGCTCGCCTGGCTCTACCTGCGGCGGCACGGGCCCGAGGAGGGCTACGAGCGGATCCGCGGGACCATCCAGAGGTACGCGACGGCGCTGGGTGCGCCGGGCAAGTACCACGAGACGGTGACGAGGGCGTGGAGCGCGCATGTGTACCGGGCGCTGAAGGAGACGCCGGAGCTGGAGCCCTTCAGTGCGTTCCAGGAAGCGCACCCGGGGCTGCGGGACAGCAAGCTCCTGTCACACCACTACCGCAAGGAGACGCTGGAGGCGGAGGGGGCGCGGCGGGAGTGGGTGGCCCCGGACGTCTCGCCGCTGCCCGCGTTCCCCTGAGCCCCGGAAGCAAGTTCGTTCAGGGGTACCCCTGCAGGAATGCACGGTGCTCCTTCCGGTCGCGCGGCGTGCCAACTGGTCCAACAGTCGGACCAGTTGCGCTCCATCGCGACCGGAGCCTCTCCCCCTGACAGGACTTCCTCCTGCTGGCCTGGCGTCACCTCGAGGGCTCACATCAAGTAGGACGACTCGGTGGCCATGTCCTGGACGGAGCCATCGCCCTCGCGAGGGAGGTCGCGCGAGGAGTCGCGCCGTTTGGAGCGCTTGCCGGCGCGAGGAGCGGGAGAAGGCGAGAGCCCCTCGGCCTTGCGGCGAGCGGCGCGCAGGGCGTCCTTGCCCATGTCGAGCACGGCGGACACGGCGCCGGCGACGAGGTTGCCGGGCGGAGTATCCGGGGCGCGGGGATGGGGCCGGGTGGGAGCGGCGCGTTTGGCGAGCAGCAACGCCGTGGCCATGTCACGGAGCTCTTGAGGGCTGAAGGCCTTGCGCACCTGGGGGAAGAGGGCGCGTTCCTCTTCGGTGACATGGGTGCGGACGTTGTCGATGAGGACCTTCACCTTGGCGTCGAAGCGCTCGGCCTCTGGGGGGAGGTTCTCCAGCTCCTTGAGGAGCCACTTGGCGACGTGATGTTCCTCGAGGGCCTCGAGCACCTGGTCCTCGAGGGTGGTGGCCCGGGCGCGAATCGAGGGGTAGAGGACCTGCTCCTCGATGAGGGCGTGGATGGCGAGCTCGCGGACGATCTGATCCACGAGTTTGCGCTTGAGCTTCTTGGCGTTGCGGCCGGCCTGTTCGAACTTGCGGAAGAGCGTCTCCACGGTCTTGTGGTCCGCCTTCAAGAGCGCGATGGCATCCATTCCCATGCCTTCCTTGGTTGGACTGTCCCGCTCGGAAGGGTGGCGATGGTGCGGGCCGCGTGCCGGGAGTGAAGCGGTGAGTCCCCCCTGGCAGGCCGGAGGGCAGGCGGGCACCTTCCGGGCGCGGTCCGTACGAACTTGTCCAACAGTCGGACAACTTTTGAGAGACCGCGCCCGGGAGGGCATCCGCCGTGCGCGGGCCAGGAGCCATGGGGGTGCACGGCTTGACGTTCCGAGGAGCGGGGTGTGAAGGGAGGGAGCAGGAGCCCCCCGCACATGAACAAGCCATTCGCCCTTCTCACGAGCCTGTTGTTGCTTCCCGCCTGCCAGACGACGCGTACGGTGACGCTGGTGGGGATGACGGACTACCACTCGCACGCGGTGCCCTTCTATTCGGAGGGAGAGCCGGGACAGGGGGGCGTGGCGAGGGCGCTGGCGTACCTCCGGGAGGCGAAGGCGAGGCCGGACACGCTGGTGGTGTCGGGAGGGGACACGGTGAACAAGGGCGTGCCCACGTGGAGTGACGAGTACGGGTGCGTGGAGTGGCCGTGGTTCAACGGCGTCCTGGACGTGATGGCGCTGGGCAACCACGACCTGGACTACGGGGCGGAGGCCTTCGAGCGGTGCCGGGCGAGCGCGAGCTACCCGGTGCTCTGCGCCAACCTGGTGGGAGCGGACGGAGCGCCATACCTCCAGGTGGAGGGAAGACCCTACGTGGTGCGCGAGGTGGGGGGCGTGCGGGTGGGCTTCTTCGCGGTGGCGGGGCCGGACATGCAACGTCTGGTGAAGCCGGAGAACCTGCCGGCGGGGACGCGGTGGACGGACGCGACGGAGGCGGCCCGGGCGGTGGTGGAGGCGCTGCGCACGCGGGAGCACGTGGACGCGGTGGTGCTGCTCGGGCACCAGCTGCGCGAGGACGACGAGGCGCTGGCGCGGGCGGTGCCGGGCATCGACGTCATCATGGGCTCGCACTCGCACCAGAAGACGGAGCTGGGCCTGCTGCCGGGGACGCGCACCTGGTACCTGGCGCCGTACCAGTACCTCGCCTGGCTCTCCGAGGTCCGGCTGCGCTTCCGGGGCGGGAAGCTGGAGCGGGTGGAGGGCGGGCTGGTGAAGATGGACGGCACGAAGCGGGAGGAGCCGGAGACGGCGGCGGAGGTGGGGCGGCTGCAGCGGGCGCTGGTGGCGAAGCATCCGGAGCGCTTCGAGGTGCTGGGCCATCTGGACAGGCCGTTGCGGGACGAGGGCCTCACGACGGGACAGGCGGAGGTGGGGACCTGGGCGGCGGAGGTGTGGCGGGGGGCGGCGGGGGTGCACGCCTTCTTCGCGCTGTCGGCGAGCTTCCGGGGAGGGCTGCCCGCGGGGGAGGTGACGGTGGAAGACTTCCTGGGCGCGATTCCGTACCGCAACCAGCTGGTGACGGCGGAGCTGACGGGGGCGCAGCTGGCGGACTGGGTGGCCCTGAGCGAGTCGAAGCGGGGGACGGACAGCTACAGCCAGCGCAGTGGCCTCCGGTACGAGGTGGAGGACGGGCGGCCGGTGCGCCTGCGGGTGCTGAAGGAGCCCTCCCACCCGGAGGCGGGGGACGAGCCGGTGAAGCCGGAGGCGGTGTACCGGGTGGGGACGCTGGACTTCCAGGCCTTCGTGGCCGGCGGCTACAAGGAAGCGCTGTCCTTGGCGGGCAACGTGCGTCGCACGGAGCTGAATGCACACACATTGCTCATGGACGCACTGCGCGGGGGGACCACGGCGTCAGGGATTGAGCAACCACACGGCAAATAATTGATTGCCATGTAATTTATCGTCGCAATGTGTGGCGCGGTGGTAGGGATTGCACAACCCCGCGGCAAATAATTGATTGCGGTGGAATTCTCGAACCGGGCGCCGTGCCGTCTCGCGGAGGGCGGGCGCTTGAGGGAGAATCGCGCTGTCTCGTGTCTGGGTAATGCTCGCGAGAGCCAACTTCAGGAGTGGTCATGACGCGCAACGCATCCGCAGGTCATGTCGAGGTGTATGGGAAGAGCGTACAGGCGTTGGTCAACGCCATGGAGTTCCTCAAGCTCAAGGCGCAGCGGGTGCTGGCCTCGCACGGCATCGAGCCGTTGGATCCGGACAAGTGGTACCCGATGCCGAGCGTCCTCGACAGCTTCGATGACATCCTCAAGCAGGTGGGGCCCAACACCACGCGGGCCATTGGCCGGGCGGTGCCCAAGAGCGCCGTCTTCCCTCCGGGAATCGACTCGTTCGGCTCGGCGCTCAACTCGCTGGACGTGGCCTACCGGATGAACCACCGCGGCAAGGGCGACATCGGCAGCTACCGCTTCTTCCCCGAGGGCGAGCGCGCCGCCCGCATGGTGGCCGACAACCCGTACCCCTGCGAGTTCGACCAGGGAATCATGGAAGCCCTCTACGACCGCTTCCAGCCCAAGGGCTCCATCCGCCTGCGCATCGACCACGACCCCGCCAGCTGCCGCGGCAAGGGCGGCCGCTCCTGCACCTATCACCTCAAGTGGTGAACCGGACGCGGTAGGTCAGACAGGCCAATGGTAGACAGACGGAGACAATGGTAGACAGACATCGCTCACGGTGAGAGCGAAAAAGGAGACTTCCGGTTTGTTTTTCGCGCCCCACGCTGAATTTGCATAGACATTGGATTCAGGGGGTGGCATAAATCTTTGCGAACAACGAAACCGGGAGTGCCCATGTTCCGCCACGTTCGCCTCAACCGCATGCTGGTCCTTGGCGTTGTCGCTCTCGCGGGTCTGATGACCGCTTGCGGTGGCGAGCTTCCCCAGGGTGGCGAGGCGGAGCTGGCGAGCACGGAGGCGGCGCTCGGTGGGGGCTCCTCCCGTCCGAAGTCGATGATCGTCTACCCGCTCAAGGGCAAGGTGTGCGACGACGGCTTCGTGGACCTGGGCTCGCCGGAGAACCTGGGTGGCCGGGTGCTCGAGGGCAACCCGAGAATCTACGCCCGCATCGACTACTCCAGGGGCCCCGTGGCGGCGGGCCTCTTCAAGGCGACGCGGGGGAAGATCCGCATCACCTTCCCCTTCACGGAGCACGCCACCATCCTCGAGGGCGAGGTGACGCTGACGGACGAGGCGGGCAACACCCACAAGTACAAGGCCGGGGACAGCTACTTCATCCGCCAGGGCCAGGTCATCCTGTGGGAGGTGAAGGGCAAGGAGGTCATCAAGTCGTTCTTCAACACCGTCGAGGCCGAGTAAGCACCTCCGGGAGGCCGGGCGGGACGTGCCGCCAGCGGCCGGTTGAAGCAACGAAGGGTGCGGAAGGCTCACACACCCGGACGAGGTACAGCGGTACCGCGAGCGCTCAGCGAGCGGGGCTGGCCAGCAGGGCCGGCGAGGAAGTGACAGCGGGCTGCGGACGCCACTCGGGCTTGACCGCGGGACGCTGAGATTCGGGCTGGAAGCCGTCGAACATGGAGTGGAAGGCCGCGTACACGCGGTCCACCAGCGCGATGGCCTCGGCGCGCAGCTCCGGGGTGAGCTCCATGCCCAGCAGCATCGCCTCCATCTGCTCCTCGAAGACCTCGTGCTGCTCCTCGGCCTCCATGTGGTGGTTGGAGAAGTACTTGAGGCTCTGGCCCTGGCTGAGCGTCTGGGGCAGGTTGGCGGTGCGGCTGAAGAAGGCGTGGCTGGTGGACTCCAGCGTCAGCACCAGGATGATGCGCAGCCGGTCGTCCAGCGGGCGCATGGCCTCGGCGAGGATGGCGTAGCTGGCGTCCCGGGTGGCCTCGTGGGTGCGGCCCCACGGCTCGGTGAGGTTGAAGGGCCGGCCCATCAACTGCGCCGCGTCCTCGAAGAACCAGTGGTCATGCCCGCGCTCCTCCTGCCGGTGACGCAGCATGAGCATCGCCAGCTCCGGGTCCTGCATCCGCTGGGCGTTGAGCCGCAGCACGTCCTGGAAGCTCATCACCCAGAAGGCCAGCCGCGGCGCGAACGCCAGCACCTGCTCCAGGGGTCCGTCCTGCTGCAGTCCGTCGAAGACGTGGTGCTCGGCGAAACGGTTCTGACGCTCGGTGATGTGGTTCAGCACTGCCCTCATGATGCCCTCCCGCACTCGCTGTGGAGTGCTCCTTCACGAGACCGTTGATGTGACGGGGCCGGAGTGGATCTCCTCGAAGGACTCATCCGGAGCGGAAATCTTTCACTTCGTTTCATCCGCATCCGGCCCGCGTGAACTCACGCAGATAAAGAAATACAAATTCTCAGCGGCAAATACAAATGGAATGTTGCTGCTGAAATCTTGCATTTTTGTTCGTCATTGAAGGCCGCGGAAGTGTGGCGTTGATACATCTTTCCACGCGCGGGGCGCGCGGTTGGGCGGTCTGTGGGACGATGGCGGACGGAGGGGGAGACGCGGGGTTTTCAGAGGGGAAATGCCGCGTGGGAGGGGTGGGGCGAGACTCGGGTGGGTGGCGTCTGACCGGCCCTCGGGGGCCCGCGGCGTGGAGCGGGCGCCCGGTGTGTTCTTCTTCCAGGGCAGAAGACTTGTCTGTCTCTGGAAGGAAGATGAGAGGAATTGCGGAAAGACTTACGCTCCCTTGATTCCACGCTCTTCCATGTATTTGTCGAGCGAGCGGCGGGCCTGGGCCTGGACCTTGTTGCGGATGAAGGGAGTCCAGCCGAGCAGGAGGCCGGCGGGGCCGATGGCCTGGCGGGCCCAGGTCCAGAAGGGGAAGTGGTCGGTCTGGCGGAGGATCTTCCCGTCCTTGAACTCGAAGGTGGAGGAGACGCGGTTGAGGACCTTGTTGCCGGACATGCTGAAGGTGTAGCGGGCCTCCCAGCGGGCGCGGCCGGTGCGGTCATCGGCCTGGGCGTCGACGAGGGTGAGCTCGAGGTCGGTGCCGCGCTCGCAGAGCATGCGCCACATGGAGGTGACGCGGGCGCCGCGCAGGCCGGGGAAGGCGGGGTCGGAGAACTCGGCGTCGGGGTGGTAGTAGGAGGCCATGGCGTCGCCGTCGCGGCGGGCGAAGGCGGCGTAGAAGTCGGTGAGGAGCTGGGTGTTGGGGTGCATACGGGGGGGTGTAGCAGACCCGTACCCGCGGCGCTCGGGGGTGGGGAGTCGGGGTGGAGACAGGCGGGTGCGAGTCGGGGGTGGCGAGCGGGCGGGCCCGGTGTACAAGGGCGGTTCACTCGCTCGAGCAGGGAGAAGAGACACGGAATGGCACGGGACATCGTCATCTGGCCGAACAAGGTCCTCAACACGCCGACGAAGCCGGTGACGGACTTCGGAGACGCCCTCACGAAGCTGCTGGACGAGATGTTCGCGTCGATGAAGGAGGCGGAGGGGATTGGGATCGCGGCGAACCAGATTGGAGTGTCGCAGCGGTGCTCGTGGGTGGGGAGGGAGGACGGGACGTTCTTCGAGATCATCAACCCGCGGATTCTGGAGAAATCGGGGCCGGTGACGCTGGAGGAGGGGTGCCTGTCGGTGCCGGAGCAGTACGAGAAGACGCCGCGGTTCCACAAGGTGAAGGTGAAGTACCAGGACCGGGTGGGGGAGTGGCACGAGCTGGAGGCGGAGGGGAGGCTGGCGCACGTGCTGCAGCACGAGATCGACCACCTGGATGGTCACGTCTTCGTGGAGCACCTGTCGAACCTGAAGAGGAGCCTCATCCTGGAGAAGATGAAGAAGCTGCAGAAGGCGCTGAGCCGGCGCAAGGAAGCGAAGAAGGAGTAGCACCCTGTCCTCCCTCTCCCCCCGGGAGAGGGTCGGGGTGGAGGGTATCCGGGCCCTGAGCTGAACCCCACTCGGGCCCCACTCAGGCCCACGCGGAGTCCCACTCCGCGCTCACCCCGCGGAGCTGTTGAGGCTGGTGCGGAGGGCGGTCCGGGTGGAGGAGAAGAGGCGGTCGGAGAGAGCGATATAGCGCTCGTGGTCCTGGCCCTCGAAGGACATGTCATTCCAGGAGCCCATGCCGCCGAAGACATCGGAGGATGCGGCGCAGAGGGCGAGCTGGATGGCGGGGGTGGGCAGTCCGTTGAGCAGCAGCAGCTCGACGAGGTCCTCGAGGGGTTGGGGCTCGAGGGAGAGCCGGAGCAGGGCGCGGCGGAAGTGCTTCTCCCACGAGCGGAGCGAGTGGGCGTGGGAGAAGGCCTGGACGGCCTCGAGGGAGGAGGCGAGCTCGGTGCGAGCGGAGTCGAGGTCGCGCTCGAGGTCGGACTCGATGCCGGGCCCGGCGTAGAGGAACTCGAAGGAGAGGCTGGAGGAGGCGGGGGAGGGGGAGAAGAAGGCGTTCCAGGTCTCGACGTCGGCGGAGTCGGGCCCCGCGTCACCGGAGGCGGCGTACTCCACGTCGGAGCCGGAGGACATGAAGCGGGGGATGACGTCCTGGAGGTCATCGGGCGAGAGGGAGGCGATATGGCCTAGCAGCGCCTCGGGGGCCACGCCGAGCTCGGTGGCGAGCACCTCGAAGAGGGCGGAGGGATGACCGCGGCCCAGGATGAAGGCATGGAGCTGGGGGCCGGAGATCTCGTAGGTGAGGGGCTGGATTTCGCGGGGGACGAAGCGCTCGAGGCGTTGGCCATCCGAGTAGACGAGGAAACCCAGGCCGCCGCTGTCGATGGCCTCGTGGATGTCCTCGGGGAGGCCCTGGAGGGAGGAGTCGGAGGAGGGAGTCTGGGGGAAGGGGGCGAGCCAGAGGCGGGCGGAGGGAGCGGGGCGGTTCTCCAGCCACTCCTCGAAGGAGACGTGCTCGCCGCCGACGTCGACGAAGGTGACGCGGGAGTCGAAGGGGCTGTGGGGGCGGAGGCGGAGGCCGAGGAGCTCCTCGACGGCATCCCAGCGGGCCTTGGCGGGCTCACGAAGGGCGCGGTTGCCGGTGGTGACGAGGACCGCGGTGCAGATGTCGATAGGACGCATGGTGAACAGGCTACACCAGGGGGCGTGGGAGGATGCCCCTGGCGCGGGGGGCGCGGGGCGTGCTGGAGTCATGACTCCCCTGCCTGGAGCCATTCCGACGTGGAACTGCCCATCCTGCTAGCGATTGCTGGAGTCGCGGCCGCCTGTGTGGCGTGTGCCGTGGTGTTGCTGACGAGCTACCGCCGGGTGGGCCCGGGAGAGGCCTTGCTCATCGAGAAGGCAGGGGGCCCGACGCGGGTGCGTTTCGGGAGCGGGCTGGTGCTGCCGATGGTGCAACGGGGAGAGGTCTTGGACCTGTCGGTGCGCAAGGTGGTGGTGGAGCGGAGGGGGAAGCAGGGTTTGTCGTGCCGGGACGGCATCCGGGTGGACGTGAGGGGAACGTTCCTGGTGAAGGTGGAGCGGGAGGAGGGGGCGGTGCTGCGGGTGGCGAGGGAGGTGGGGTGTGCGAGGGCGAACCGGCCGGAGGAGGTGCAGGCGCTGTTGGAGGAGCGTTTCGCGTGCGGGCTGGCGAACGCGGCGAGCACGTTCAACTTCGATGAGCTGCTGGCGGACCGGAGCCTCTTCATCGACCACGTGATGATGGAGGTGGGGGACGAGCTGTTGGGCTTCAAGCTGGAGCGGATGTCGCTGGGGAGGCTGGAGCAGACGCCGCTGGACCAGTTGGATCCGACGAACGTGGTGGATGCGCAGGGAATCTTGAAGCTGACGGAGCGGACGACGCGGCTGGCGCTGGAGACGAGTGGCCAGATGAGGCAGCAGCGGGAGGCGGAGCAGGTGCCGTGGGAGGCACCGCGGAGGGAGGCGGCGGCGGAGCTGGAGGGGGACGTGGAGCGGGTGTTGGCGGAGCGGGCGAGGGGCAACTGAGCATGAGCGGGGGGCCTGGGGTGGAAGGAGTGGCCGAGGCGCGTCCGGTGGACGCGGGTGAGCGGCTGGAAGTGCTGGACGTGCTGCGCGGGTTCGCGTTGGGCGGGGTGTTCGTCTCGAACGTCTATGTGTGGATGAGCGGGTGGGTGTTGATGCCGAGGCCGGCGGTGCAAGCGCTGACGGCCACGTGGGTGGACCAGGCGGCGAGCGAGCTGTTCCAGTTCTTCGTGAACGGGAGGTTCATGCCCATCTTCTCGTTCCTGTTCGGGCTGGGCTTTTGCGTGCAGCTGACGAGGGCGGAGAAGCGGGGCACGTCGGTGGTGCCGGTGTACAGGAGGCGGCTGATGGCGATGTACCTGCTGGGGCTCGTGCACCTGTACGGGGCCTGGTACGGGGACGTGCTGAACATGTACGCGATGGCGGGGCTGTTGCTGCTGCTGTTCCGGGAGAGGAAGGACCGGACGCTGCTTCTCTGGGCGGGCGTGTTGATGTTCGGGCCGATGCTGGTGGGGCAGGTGCTGACGAGGTTCGGGACGCTGCTGTTGCACGGGCCGGAGGCGCACGCGGCGGCGAGGGAAGCGGCGAAGGCGGCGGCGAAGGGGATGGCGGAGACGAAGGCGGGGATCTTCGAGGGCCTGTCGAGCGGCGGTTACCTGAGGTGGCTGAGAGCCAATGCGGAGGCGTACTTCCTGCTGTTCTTCAGTCCGATGATGCTGACGCACATCGGGACGACGGTGGGGCGTTTCGCGCTGGGGCTGTGGGCGGGGAGGAAGGGGCTCTTCCACGACGTGGAGAAGCACCGGGCGACGTTGAAGAGGCTATGGGGATGGGGATTGGGAGTGGGGCTGGTGGGGAGTGGGGTGGGGGTGGTGACGGGCCTGCTGATGAGGAAGAAGCTGCTGGACTTCCAGGAGCCGTGGACGCTGGTGTTGACGCCGGTGAGGGAGTTGGGGGCGGTGGGGCTGGCGACGTTCTACGTGACGAGCCTGGCGTTGCTGTTCCAGCGGGAGAGGTGGAGGAAGGTGTTGAGGTTGCTGGCACCGGCGGGGCGGATGGCGGTGACGAACTACATGTCGCAGTCGGTGTTGGGCATGTTGGTGTTCAGCGGGGTGGGATTGGGGCTGATGGGGAAGACGGGCCCGGCGGTGACGATCGCACTCACGATGGGGCTGTTCTGCGTCCAGGTGGCATGGAGCCACTGGTGGCTGGCGAGGTACCGATTCGGGCCGGTGGAGTGGGTGTGGAGGTCGCTGACGTACGGGAAGGCGCAGCCGATGAAGAGGAGCGCTGAGCCGAGCCCCGGGACCGTGCCGGGAGCGTGACCAGAACCCCTCGCCCTCCGGGAGAGGGACGGGGTGAGGGTATCGAAGCTCGCGGGTTCCCCGAGAAGCCCTCTCCCTCTGGGAGAGGGACGGGGTGAGGGTCATCGGTTCCAGTGTTCCCGAGGCTGCCGTCCGGAGCCTCGTGGCACTAATCTGCGGGCCAATGAAAGCCAAACACCCACCGGGGCCGAAGGGGAACGCGTTGCTGGGGAACATCCTGGCGGCGGCGAAGGGAGAGCTGGACTTCTTCAGGGAGCTGGGAAGCTACGGGGACGTGAGCAGCTTCCACCTGGGGCGCAAGCGCTTCTATTTCGTGAACCATCCGGAGCTGATCCGGAAGGTGCTCACGAGCCAGAACTTCGTGCGGACGGCGATCTCACGGGAGCTGATGGCGTCGTTCCTGGGGAGGGGCCTGTTCTCGCAGGAAGGGGAGAACCACCTGCAGCAGAGGAGGCTGATGCAGCCGGCCTTCCACCACAAGCGGATAGAAGGCTACGGCGCGGTGATGGAGCGCTACGCGACGAGGATGTTGGAGGGGTGGAAGGACGGGGAGACGAGGGACATCGCGCACGACATGATGCGGCTGACGTTCGAGATCGTGTCGAAGACGCTGTTCGACGCGGACACGGGGGAGCAGGCGAGCCGGGTGAGCGAGGCGTTCACGGCCATCATGAAGGCGGTCAACAACGAGTACCCGCTGTACACGGTGCTCCCGGAGTGGGTGCCGGTGAAGCGATGGGGAGCGAGCCGGCGGGCGGTGGACGCGCTGAATCGAATCACGAATTCCATCATCCAGGAGCGCCGGGCGACGGGGGAGGATCGGGGAGACCTGCTGTCGATGCTGTTGCTGGCGAGGGACGAGGACGGCACGAAGATGACGGACGAGCAGGTGGGGGCGCAGACGCTCTCGCTGCTGTTCGCGGGGCACGAGACGACGGCGAACCTGCTGAGCTGGACGTGGCTGTTGCTGTCGCGCAACCCGGACATCCGCCAGAAGCTGCAGCAGGAGGTGGACACGGTGCTGGAAGGCCGGGCGCCGGCGGTGGGAGACCTGTCGAAGCTCAAGTACACGGAGAGCGTGGTGAAGGAGACGCTGCGCATCTACCCGCCGGCCTGGTACGCGGAGCGAGCACCGCTCACGGACACGGAGCTGGGGGGCTACACGATTCCGGCGAACGCGCCGATCGTCATCAGCGTCTACGTGACGCACCGGGATGGACGGTTCTTCGAGCAGCCCGAGCGCTTCTGGCCCGAGCGGTTCCTGGGAGTGGAAGACCGCCAGCTGCCGGCGTACCTGCCCTTTGGGGGAGGTTCTCACCTGTGCATCGGCAACCGCTTCGCGCTGATGGAGGCGCAGCTGCTGGTGGCGGCGATCGCGCAGCGCTACGAGCTGGAGCTGGAGCCTGGCCTGGACGTGAAACCGAGACCCCTCATCACGCTGGGAGTCGAGGGCCTGCGGATGAAGGTGAAGCGGCGTCAGGCCGGGGCCGAGTCGCCGCGAGCGAACCCGGCGAGCACTTCGAGCGACTCCTCGGCGCGAGCGGAGGGGACGAAGAGGTGATCGTGGAAGTACGCCGACACGGGATTGACGCTGATCCCCCGTGAGGCGAGCCGGTTCGTGATGGCGGCGAGGAACCCCACGGCCTCGAGGCTGGAGTGCACGGAGAGGGTGATCATCCGGAAGACGGCGCTGTACGGGAGCCCGGCGGCGTCGGCCTTCTCGCGGGGGAGGATGAGCGTGAGCCCTTCCTCCTCGTGGAAGAGCCCGAGGGGCTCGAGGGGAAGGGCCTCGAGCAGGGAGCGCCGGGTGGTGAGGAAGACGAACTCACCGCCGCGCAGCACGGGCTTCATCGACTTCAGCAGCACCTCGAGGTTCGTCTCACCGGACATGGCGCCGTCCTACCCCCGGAAGCGTGAGCAGTCGATCTCATACTTGGAGACCTTGTAGTTGATGATGCGCTCGGTGGTCTGGAGGAGGCGGGCGGCCTTGGCGCGGTTGCCGCGGGTGGTCTTCAAGGCATCGGCGATGAGGTCCTTCTCGAACTGCTCGACGGAGTCGGTGAGCGAGCTGCTGGTGACGGTCTCGGAGGCCTCGGCGGTCTGGAGGGTGGGAGGCAGGTGGTGGCCGTGGATGGCGTTGCCATCGCAGACGAGGACGGAGCGCTCGATGATGTTCTCCAGCTCGCGCACGTTGCCGGGCCAGTGGTAGCTGACGAGCATGTCGATGGCGGGGGTGGAGATGCGGCGGATGTTCTTGCCGTGCTCGCGGGAGTACTTGGCGACGAAGTGATCGGCGAGCAGGAGGAGGTCGCTCTTGCGTTCGCGCAGGGGCGGGATGAAGAGGGTGAAGACGTTGAGGCGGTAGTAGAGGTCCTCGCGGAAGGACTTCTCGGCGATGGAGGTCTCCAGGTCCTTGTTGGTGGCGGCGATGAGGCGGACGTTGGCCTTGAGGGTCTCGGTGCCGCCGACGCGCTCGTACTCGCGCTCCTGGAGGACGCGGAGCAGCTTGACCTGGGTGGCGGGGTTGATTTCGCCAATCTCATCCAGGAAGAGGGTGCCGCCCTCGGCGAGCTCGAAGCGGCCGCGCTTGCGATTCTGTGCGCCGGTGAAGGCGCCCTTCTCGTAGCCGAAGAGCTCGGACTCGATGAGGGTTTCGGGGAGGGCGGCGCAGTTGACCTTGATGAAGGGCTTCTTGGCGCGGGTGGAGTTGTAGTGGATGGCGTGGGCGATGAGCTCCTTGCCGGTGCCGGACTCGCCGCGGATGAGGACGGTGGTGGTGGTGCGGGCCACCTGGTGGATCTGCTCGTACACCTGGCGCATGGGGCCGGAGGTGCCGATGATGTTGGAGAAGTCGTAGCGCTGGCGCAGCTCCTGGCGCAGGGTGGTGTTCTCCTCGAGGAGCTTCTTGCGCTCGTCCTCCAGGTGCCGGTGGGCGGCGAGGGCCTGGCCGATCATCGAGGCGACGACGCCGAAGAGGCGGCTCTCCTCCTGGTAGTCGCGGTCCTTGTGGAAGAGGAGGTCCACACCGAGGGTGCCCACGGGCTTGCGGTGCAGGACGATGGGGACGCAGATGAAGGAGTGCTCCTGGGTGCCGGTGCGCCGGCCGAGGTAGGCGCGGTGGAGGAAGAGGGGCTCGCGGCTGATCTCGGGCACGACGATGGGCTTGCCGCTCTGGACGACGCGGCCGGTGATGCCCTCGCCGAGCTTGTAGCGGGCCTTGCGGCCCTCGGCGCTCAAGCCGATGGAGGCGTCGATATAGAGGTCACCGGTGTCGGGGTCGGTGAGGGTGACGGCGCCGCGGACCACACCGTGGTAGCGCTCGAGCCGCTCCAGCACGCGGTGGAGGGCGGCCCGGAGATCCTGTGCGCCAGCCAGGGCCTGGCTGACCTCCAGGAGGCTGGCCAGGGTGGCGTGCTTGCCCGTCTGCTCATCTGTGCGTTTCGCCATGCGAGGGTACTCCGAGGGTGCTGCTCATGTGCCGGTCCCGAGGGGCGTCCGGGCGATTCCGACATTTTTGTCGGTTCCTGGCCGAAGACCTACAAAATTGTAAGCGAAGCGGGAACGCCGGTGAGAGCAGGCGAGCGGCGAAGCGTCCAGGGGCCTACTGTTCGAGCGCCATCTTGCGTCGGATTCCGATCAAACCGGGGGGACACGGTGCCTCGCGAGGGTCCGGTGGTGCTCGCGAGCGGGCCGCGCCCCGGGGGCGGGCGGAACACTTCCGACAAATTTGTAGGAAGCGAGCGCATCTCCTACAAAATTGTCGGAGTCCCGAGAGGGCCTTCCGAGGGGGTGGAGCGGCCTGGTGGGGCCTGTTCCGAGCCATTTCGGGGGTTTCCGTCGAGGCCGCCCGTGGGCGGGGGCGTTGGCACCGCATCTGCAAAAGGGTTCTGGCGTGAGGCCCGGTGAGGGCCTCGAGAAAACGGGCCCGCTGGGGCGGGCTTCTGGGAGGACGTGGCGAATGAGCAAGGTGATGGCGGAGTACATCTGGATCGACGGGCAGCGGCCGACTGCGAAGCTGCGCTCGAAGATGAAGGTGGTGGAGGTGGCGGAGGTCCGGAGTCTCTCCGATCTTCCCGACTGGAGCTTCGACGGCTCCAGCACGTACCAGGCCGAGGGCAAGAAGAGCGATCTGATGCTGCGGCCGGTGCGCTTCCTCGCGAACCCGCTCAAGCCGGGGACGAAGGACATCCTGGTGCTGTGCGAGGTGATGAATCCGGACGGCAGCCCGCACTGGAGCAACACGCGCGCGCCGCTGCGGCAGGTGGCGGAGAAGCACGCTTCCGAGGACGCGTGGTTCGGCCTGGAGCAGGAGTACACGCTCTTCGAGGGAAACCGTCCGCTGGGCTGGCCGGACAAGGGATTCCCGGCGCCGCAGGGTGGCTACTACTGTGGCGTGGGCAGTGACGAGGTGTTCGGCCGCAAGCTGGTGGAGTCGCACGCCGAGGCGTGTCTGCGCGCGGGCATCAAGCTGTGCGGCACGAACGCGGAGGTGATGCCTGCGCAGTGGGAGTTCCAGATTGGCCCCCTGCCGGCGCTGGAGATTTCGGACGAGCTGTGGCTGGCGCGCTGGCTGCTGTACCGGATGGGCGAGGAGTACGGCATCAGCGCCACGCTGCACCCCAAGCCGGTGAAGGGTGACTGGAACGGCACGGGCTGCCACACCAACTTCAGCACGAAGTCGATGCGCGAGGCGGGTGGCATCAAGGTGATTGAAGCGGCGATGGAGAAGCTGCGCGCGAAGCACGAGGCGCACATCGCGGTGTACGGAGCGCACAACGTGGAGCGCCTGACGGGTCTGCACGAGACGGCGCCCATCACCGTGTTCCGTTACGGGGTGAGCGACCGTGGCTCGTCCATCCGCATCCCGCTGGGGACGGCGAACGATGGCCGCGGCTACTTCGAGGATCGCCGTCCTGCGGCCAACTGCGACCCGTACGAGGTCTGCCGCATCATGCTCGAGACGGTCTGCGGCTGAGACCGTTTCAAAAGTCTCCTTGGGGAAGGAGCGCTTGGCCTGGCGGACGGGAGGTGTCGGGCTTCCCGTCCGTCGGGCACGGCGTATGTCTCGAGGGAAGGTCTTGAGGGAGTGGACCGGGCCCCGGTGGACTCGGAGCAGGGGGCCGCTCGCGCTGGCTGGAGCGCGAGAGTGCGGCGCGCCGAGGCCCGTTCCACTTGCCGTTGAGGCTCGGCCTCCGGCGACGAAGTCCTCGAAGCCGAGCGGGTTGAGTAAACGATGCTGGGCACTCAGGCGTGCGAGCGCTCGAGGCGTGCCCATGGCTCCCTGCGGTACCTAGCTTCAGGGGTGTCTGTGATTGGACACAGGGACAGCAAGGAGGGAAGCCATGGGTGAGTGGACGGACAAGCTGAAGGGGCGTGTGAAGGAGACGGTGGGGACGGCCACGGGAGACCGCGAGCTGGAGGCGGAGGGGAAGAAGGACACGCTCAAGGGCGAGGTGAAGGAGAAGCTCGAGGACGCGAAGCGGGTCATCAAGGACGCGGATGACGAGGTGAAGGGACGGCGGTAGGCGGAGCGTCGAGGCCTGGAGTGCTCGGGCAGTCGGGCGGGCTGCGGGGAGGGATACCCCGTGGCCCGTCTGTCTTTTCGGGCCGGGACCGGAGGCCGCCTTGGCGGGTCGGAGCGGGGGCATCACCTTTCGGCGGGACGCGCACGTCCTCAGGGAGGTTTCGGCATGGATGCCAGGCTGGAGCAGCTCCTCATGCCCCGGGGCGACCGGGGGCGCCGCCACGGGCCCGGGAAGGCGAACGAGGAAATCCTACGGGAGATGCGGGAGCGCATCGCCAGCTACGCGAGCCGTCCCCAGGACGAGGTAGAGGGGCGCCTGGACGAACTGGAGCGCGAGTGGGACCTCGAGCGTGCGCTGCAGGTGAACGCGGCCGTGCTGTCGCTGGCGGGGCTGGTGTTGGGGGTGACGAGGGACCGGAAGTGGCTGTGGGTACCGGGAGTGGTGGCGGGCTTCCTGTTGCAGCACGCGGTCTCGGGGTGGTGCCCGCCGGTGGAGGTGCTGCGCCGGTGGAAGCTCCGCACGCGTGGGGAGATCGACGCGGAGAAGTTCGCGCTGAGGGTGCAGCGGGGAGACTTTCGCGGAGCGGAGGTAGGGCACTCGGCGAGCTCGGAAGGGCCGGGCTGGGGGTGAGGAATCCATGCCCGAGGGCGGGATGACCGAAAGCCCACACTGAGGGTGTCCTGGACGGCAGGACACGAAGTGCGTCACGACTGGCTGTAGGAAACTCGGACGGCGGCTTGCCCGACAATGGGGGGCACCGCGACTTTCGGGTCCGCGCCAGAGGAGACAACGTGAGCACGTCCAAGATCAACCAGCCCCCGAAGAGCGCGGTTCCCAGCGCGAAGAACGAGGCTTCATCCACGAGCAGCCGTGAGGTCCGCGAGGAGACCGCGGCGGTGGTTCCTGAGAAGGCGGGTCAGAAGCCACCTGCGGCGGGGCCCAAGGCGCGGGACGCCTTCGAGACGAAGTCCCGGACGGGGTCGGCGCAGGGCAAGGGCTCGACGTTCGAGACGGCGGTGCGCCCGGCGGCTGCGCGAGGCGCGAACTCCACGTTCGAGCCCACGAGCGCCGGTGCGGCGATGAACGTGGCGGGCACGAGGGCCGCGGGGGTGGTGGGGGCGACCACGCAGGCGGTGGGAGCGCCGGTGAAGCGCTCGGTGACGCTGGTATACGACGCGGGACCGCACGCCGATCTCACGAACCTGCAGGTGAAGGGGAGCTGGGACGCGGCGGGCCGCTATAGCGCGCAGTGGAACGAGCGCACCATTCCGATGAAGCCGTTGGGGGACGGGAAGTGGGCGGCGACGGTGGAGGTGCTGGACGATGGCCAGCCGCACGACTGGGAGTGGGGCGTGCTGGCGGATGGCCCGACGGGTAAGGGCTCGTGGGCGGTGATGGGCGAGGGCAACCTGAAGCTGGACGTGAAGAAGGGGACGTCCACGTACGCGCCGACGACGTACCACGAGATGGGCTCGAGGAAGTCGGGAGAGGACGCGACGTTCAAGTTCTGGGCGGGGAACGCGAAGAGCGTGCAGGTGAAGGTGACGGACGCGGAGGGGTGGGAGCAGCGCATCCCGATGGAGCGGGGTGAGGACGGCAACTGGTCGGCGAGTGTGAAGGGGGGCTGGAAGGACCTGGTGGGCAAGTCGTACGTCTACGAGGTGGTGGACTCGGAGGGCGTGACGAGCGAGCGGCCGGACCCGTACGCGCGGGAGATGATGGGCGAGCAGCGGGGCCTGTCGCGGATGTACCTGGACGCGAAGACGGGCAAGGAGGTGAACCGCTACGCGGGGGACAGCGTCGAGCTGATGCGCTTCGACGTGGATGACGAGGAGGACGCGCACAGTGCGTACCTGGTGTTGAAGGACGCGAGTGGGCGGCAGCTGAGCCGGGACGAGCTCCTGGCGCGGCTGGGGAACTTCGACGCCACGCTGGTGGACAAGCTGCACGACGGGAAGTTCAACGACCTGTGGTCGAAGAACGTGGAGGCGGACGGGCGCATCCGGATGACGAATCAGGATGGGGCGTGGGCGACGCTGGTGAACGACCCGAAGAAGCTGGCGGGGTTGCAGTACGAGTTCCAGGTCTACGAGAAGGACGCGAAGGGCAACCTGCGGTTGAGGGATGACGGGAACGGGGACGGGAAGCTGAGCGCGGGCGAGCGCCTGAAGTCACCGAACAACGACCCGTGGAGCAACGTCATCACGGAGGCGAGCGGGGTGACGTTCCGGGGCTCGGTCATCACGGAGCCAACGACTCACGCGTGGAAGAACGACAACGCGCCGCGGGAGAAGGATCCGAGCAAGTGGGTGGTGTACCAGCTGCACGTGGGGAGCTTCCTGGGCGAGGGGAAGAACGCGGACCGCTCGACGCTGGAGGACCTGACGGCGAGGCTGGACTACTTCAAGAAGTTGGGGGTGAACACGCTGGAGCTGTTGCCGGTGAACGAGGTGGAGGGGAACCGGAACTGGGGTTACCTGGGGGTGAACAGCCTGGCGGTGGAGAGCTCGTTCGGCTTCGAGGACGCGGACGGGAAGTGGGTGAGCGGGACGGAGGCGCTGAAGCGCTTCATCGACGAGGCTCACGGGCGAGGGATGAACGTCGTCTCGGACGTGGTCTACAACCACGTGCACGGCGACTACAACGGGATGTGGGGGTTGGGAGGGCAGGACAACCCGTTCTTCAACTGGTCGGAGGATCCTGGGAAGTTCGAGCAGCGGGACACGCCGTGGGGAGCGGTGCCGGCGTATTCGAACCCGAAGGTGAAGCAGTTCTTCGTGGACCACGCGGTGGCGCAGGTGCAGGAACTGCACTTCGACGGGCTGCGGTTCGACTTCACGGAGCCCATCAAGGGAGTGGGAGGGAAGGACGGGTGGGAGATGCTGCGGGAGATCAACCGGCAGGTGCATTTCTTCAACCCGGACGTGTGGACGGTGGCGGAGCAGTTTGACTACGACCCGAGCATCACGAAGCCGGCGCAGAAGGACGGGACGGGAGGGGGCTTCGACGCGCAGTGGTACACGGAGTTCCAGCACCGGCTGGTGAACGACAACAGCAAGCCGGGGCTGATCCAGGCGGCGGCGCGGGGGTTGAAGACGGACATGGACGCGTTCATGTCCATGCTGACGGGCCCTCGAGGGCTGGACGGGTGGAAGAAGGCGCTGACGATCATCTCGAACCATGACGAGGTGGGGAACGCGCAGCGGACGATGAACACGGCGGAGGGGGACAAGCCGACGGACTTCCCGGAGCAGTGGTCGAGGAGCGCGGCGCGGTTCGGGGCGGGGCTGGGGTTGGCGGGGCCGGGCATCCCGATGTTCTTCCAGGGGGACGAGTTCGGAGCGCAGAACGACTTCCGGTGGGGCAATCCGTCCACGTGGGACAGTGACTGGAGCTGGGAGTCGCTGGGGAAGGACTGGAACTGGGACAAGGTGAAGTTCGACGACACGAGGAAGGCGTCGTACGAGCGGCTGTTCGCTCTGCCGCCGGAGGCGCGGGCGAAGGATGGGGAGTACCGGGGGCTGTCGGCGGAGGACCGGAAGGTCTTCGAGAGCCTGGCGGCGATGCCGGCGGAGCAGAGGACGGAGGCGATGCTGGACATCACGCGTCGGCAGAGCTTCCGGTTCTACCAGGACGCGATCGCACTGAGACACTCGAGCCCGGCGTTCAGCGCGGATGCCGAGGTGAACCGGGTGTACACGCACAACGACGACTCGGTGCTGGCCTTCACGAGGAAGGCGGGAGGCGAGGAGTACCTGGTGGTGGGCAGCCTGAACCGGGAGAACCTGGAGGGCTACACGATGCCGTTGCCGCCGGGGAACTGGAAGGAAGTGCTGAACAGCGACGCGGCCGTGTACGGAGGGAGCAACTTCGGCAATTACGGGGCGACGCTGAGCGGCGGCAACACGAAGGTGAACATCCCCGCGGCGGGCTACGTGGTCTTGAAGAAGGAATAGAGGGCCAGTGGCCACCACTGCGGAGAGGCGAGGGGCACGCGGCTGCTGAGGCGGTCTCTCCCCTGGCCGCCGGATGAACCTGCGATTCGGGCGGGTTCACCAGGCGGCTGGGGCTGCCGGGTCCATCCGTGAGCTCGACGGCGGAGGCCGCGAAAATCTTTTTCGTGGGAAGGGGGGACCTGTCCTGGAGGGTTATCCCCAATGAAACCCGACGCTGAGCTGCTCCTCGGGATCAATCCTCACGAAGAAGGTTTGACGGGAAGACAACAAAGCGCTAGGTATCGGTTCCCTTCGCCCGACGGGCTGGCGCCACGGCGCCGCACGCTCCCGAGCGGAAGGAATAGAGAGTTGGAAGTACGGGGTTGACTCTCAACGCGGCGGTGGTAGAAGCCGCGCCCCCTCGGACGGAAAGGCGACGTCGCACTGGCGACGGAGATCCCCGGCCGAAGCAGTGAAAGACGAAATAAAAAAGTCGGCGAGCGAAGTTGACTCCCAACGCGGCGGTGGTAGAAGCCGCCTCCCTCTCGAAGCGGCGAAAGCCGAAGCGAGGCGGAAGAAGAGAGTCGACGAAGCGAGTTGACACGAGACGCGGAAACGAAGTAGGTTCCGCGCCCCTCGACAGGAAGCAGCAAGGCGCCACGGCGCCGGGTTGAATCCAGACGAGACGAAGCAGCGAAACGGAGCGGCAACGGTCGCTTGACAGTAAGGCAGCTTCGAAATAAAGAAGGCGGCCCCCGAGGTTGAACGGGGTGCAACTGAGAAGTGG
>NZ_JPMI01000078.1 GCF_000733295.1 Archangium violaceum Cb vi76
CTTCCCTCGGGCGGACCCGGTGGACACACGAGTGCCACGACCCTCACCCCCCGCCCTCTCCCAGAGGGAGAGGGAGTTACAGGCGTGTCGGGCGGCGAGCGGGCTTCGCCAGGCGGCGCTTGGACTTCTCCTTCTTCTTGGGCGCCTCCTCCTTCGGGAGGGACTCCAGCCAGGCGTCCACCTCGGTCACGCGTGGCGCCAGTCCGGCCTGGGTGAAGCGCTCGCGGGCCCGGGCCGCCTCGGCTCGTGCCTCCGGCTGCTGGCCGGACACCCACAGCGCACGGGCCAGCGCGAAGCCCGACACCGCCAGCATGTCGGGCGGAGCCTCGGCGAAGGTGACGGCCTGCTTCAGTGGCTCGACAGCCTCTCGCTCCCGCTTCAGGCCCAGCAGCGCCTGGCCCACGCCGTCATAGGAAGGCTGGAGCAGCATGTCCTCGGGGGGCAGTGCCTTGCGCTTGGCCGCGAGCGCCGCCTCGTAGATGGGCAGGGCCTCTTCGTAGCGCTCGAGCTCCAGCAGGCACATGCCCACCTCGTCCAGCGTCTCCGCCGTGGGCATGCTGTCCTTGCCGAACGTGGCCTCGCGGATGCGGTTCGCCGCGCGTGCATGCTCCAGCGCCTTCTCGGGCTGGCCCATGTCCCGCAGCGTCCAGGACATCATCACGTGGCGCCGAGCCATGTCCGGGTGCATCGGGCCCACCGACGCCTCCGTCTGCTTCAGCGCCTCCTCCAGCAGCGACAACGCCTGGGCGTGCTCGCCCATGTCCAGCATCACGCGCCCGAGCAGGAACGTGGTGCGCGCCCGCTTTGGATGGTCCGTGGGCAGCACCTTCGCGTGGATCTGCCTCGCCTGCTCCAGCAGGGCCTTCGCCTCCGGGAGCTTCTGCTGGGAGATGGCCAGGTTGGCCCGGTTCACCAGCACGTCGCTCTCCAGCAACGGCTCTCCTCCCAGGCGCCGCAGCGTGGCCTCCGCCAGTCCGGCCCAGCCCTCCGCCTGCCCGAAGTGCTGTTGCCCGTCCTCCACGAAGAGCAGCTTGTTGAGGATGGACACCTTCATCCGGTCCGCCCGTCCCGCCTCGGCGTCGTAGACGGCCCGCGACAGCAGCTTGGACGCCTCCACGGACTCGCCCATCTGCTCCTGGATCCAGCCCTGGTGGAAGCGCAGTTCGGCCACCAGCGGCAGGTGCCCGGTGGCCAGCACCGCTGCCTCCAACTGGTTCGCCTTCTCCCGCGCCATCGGGTAGCGGCCCGCGTCCACCATCACCTTCACCTCGGCGAGCCGCTCCTCCAGCCGGGCGATCTCCGCGCGCTTCGCCGCGTCCGACGGCAACCGCTGCTGCTCGGAGAGCGCCTCCACCTCCGCGCACTCCTGCAACGCGGGCAGCGCGTGCGCCGCGTCCAGCGCCTTCTCCACCAGGGGCCCGTCCGCCTCGGACAGCAGCCCCACCAGCGCTCCCAGGTCCTTGCGCCGCCGCTCCAGGCACACCACGCGCCGCGACAGCAACTCCTCGGGCTGCGTCCCGTGTACGCGCGTGGCCTCGCACGCCTCGGTGCGCTGCCGGGTCCACGCGGCCGCGTACTCCTCCAGTACTCCCGAGACGCGCGCCGCCGTCTCCTTCGCGAAGGGCTTCCCGGTGGCCAGGAAGGCCGCCTCCAGCCTGCCCTTCGCCGCGGGCTCCCACACCCCGGTCATCAGCTCCGCCGCGCCCGTGCACAGCCGGGACTGCCGGAACGCCACGCCTCCCACCACCGCCAGCCCCACCGCCGTCGCGCACGCCGCCGCCACCCACCGCTGCCGCTTCAACCGCCGCTGCTCCTGCGACAGGGCCTCCAGCAGCTCCTTCATCGAGCCGAAGCGCGCCCCCGGGTCGATCGCCAGCCCGCGCATCAGCGCCTGCTTCACCCACGCCGGCACCTTCTTGTCGCGCGGCGGCTCCTGGATGAGATCCGTGGGGACCGCCTCCGGCTCCATGGGCTCGGTGCGCGCCGACGCATCCGGCTGCGAGCGCGACGTCGCATACGCCCGCATGCGCGAGGTCTCGAAGGCGCGCTTGCGGTAGAGGCCCCAGTACAGCGCCGCGCAGAAGCTGAATTGATCCGAGCGCGAGTCCACCTCGCGCCCCTGGTACTGCTCCGGCGACATGTAGTTGGGTGTGCCCAGCACCACGCCCGTCTGGGTGAGGTTGGCCTCCAGCAGCCGGCGCTCGGGCGCCATCAGCTCCCGGGCCTCGTCGGACAGGTCCTCGTCCTGCCGCGGGGAGGCCCCCACCTGGAGCGCCAGGCCGAAGTCGGTGACGTACACGCGGCCGGCACGGGTCACCAGGACGTTGGCCGGCTTGAAGTCGCGGTGCACCAGCCCCGCCTCGTGCGCCGCCACCAACCCCCGGCCCGCCGCGAGGAATCGCTCCAGCACCTCGCGCCAGGAGTGCTCCTCCTCCAACCAGCCGCTCAGCGTGCCCCCATCCGCCAGCTCCATGGCGAGGAACACCTGATCTCCCCACATGCCCACGTCGAAGATGGGGATGACGTTGGGGTGGGACACCCGGGCCATGGCCTGCGCCTCGCGCAGCAGCCGCGCCCGCGCCGTCTCCGAGGCCGACTCCCCGTCCGGCGTCTGCAGCAGCTTGAGGGCCACCTTGCGATCCAGATCCGGATCGAACGCCGCGTACACCACCCCCATGCCGCCCTGGCCGAGCCGCTCCAACAACAGGTAGCGCCCCACCTGTGAGACCGGGGGCACGTCCTCCGGAGCCCGGCCCCGCTGGGACCGGGACCGGCCGGTGTTCGGCGCGGGCTCGCGCGTGCCCTTCCCCTTGTTGCTCCGGCTCTTCGACTCTCTCATGGGTTGCCGAACATTCTAACTGGACTGTTTCTTCGGAAAAAGGTTACATAGTGCGGCGTCCGAAGAAACTTGTGACGGCGCGCGTCGATAAATACGCGAGATTCGCGATTTACCAAATCAGGTGGGATGCGAGATGAGCGTGAAACTGACCTCGATGCTGGGTAACGCCCTGACCCGGGCGCTGGAAACTCCCTCTCAGAGCCGCGTCCAGGCTCCCACGGAGCCCGCACTCCCGGTCTCTCCGGCCAGCACGCCCGCTGTGTCCATCCCGGGCAGCAGCGACGTCTTCGAGACGGTGTCCAGGGCCCAGAAGGAGTGGGAGTCGAAGTTCGCCGAGGTGGTGCAGGCGATCGCCCCCGAGCTGGAGCAGCTGGCGCCCCTGGAGACGAAGTCCCTGAAGAACCTGGCCAACTCGGTCAACGAGTCGCGCAACGTGGTGGCGGGGGACCAGGCCGAGAAGGGCAAGTGGTCCAGCTCCACGCCGGTGCTCCAGCAGACCGAGGACAGCAACTGCGGCGCGGCGGCGGCGGCCATGCTGACGAAGTCCAAGGGTGGCAAGGAGGGCGTGTCCGGCAAGGAGCTGATGGACGACCTGGGCTCGCGCTACGGGACCAAGGACGGCACCACGCCCAAGGAGATGGCCAAGATGCTCGCCAACGAGGGCATCGCGGTGAAGGGCAGCAGCACCACCGCCGACAAGAGCTCGCTGGAGAGCACCCTCAAGAGCGGCGGCAAGGCCGTGGCCATGGTGGACTCCAATGAGATCTCCACCAAGGGCGACGCGAAGGCGCCCGGCAAGGCGCACTGGGTCGTCATCGACGGCATGGATGACCAGGGCCGCTTCATGGTGAAGGACCCGGGCAGCGCCTCCAGCTACTTCGTGAAGGGCGAGGAGCTGAACAAGGCCATCGACACCGGGCGCAACACCCACCAGTCCGGCGGCGTGCTCCTCCTGGAGAACGAGCAGGCTCCGGCGACCGTGCCCGTGGCCGAGCAGGAGGCGGAGCAGAAGGCGGAGGCGCTCGGCGACACGCCGGGGACTGGCTCCATGGCGTCCCGCTTCGGCCGTGAGTCTTCCTGAGCCGGGCCGGGTTCCACCTCATATTCCTAGAAAGCCGGATTCGTATTTTCCATATCGTATCGTATGGATTTCGGATCCGGAGAGGGCGCAAAGCACTCCGCCATGTGTCGCAGGGACCGCACCAGGGTCGGAGAGTCTGGCCAGGCGACGATCGAGGCGGCGCTTACCCTCCCGTTGACGATCTTCCTGCTGCTGGGGACGTTGCAGTTCTTCCTGTTGCTGCAGGCGCGGGCGCTGACGGAGTACGCGGCGTTCCGCGCGGTGCGCACGGGCAGCGTCAAGCACGGGGACTGCGAGGCCATGACGCACGCGGCGCTCGGGGTGTTGCTGCCCACGTTCGCGCGGACGGACTCGCCCGCGGCGCTCGGAGTGGCCTTCCGCAACCACCGGGACAACCTCTACCACCCCGGGCGTGACTCGGGGCACTCGGGCACCATCGTGTGGATTGCCCGCGAGCGGCCCCTGGCCGGCTCCATCCCCGAGAACGAGGAGGAGTCCTTCGACGACGTCAACCGCTACGGCAGCGTGGAGGACGTGGTGCGGTTGGAGGCGCGGCTCGTCTTCTGGTTCCCCATGCGCATCCCCTTCGCCAACTGGGTGCTGGGCCGCATGTTCCTGGCCCAGCTCGGGTTGCGCGAGTACTCGTCCACGGATCCGCTCATCCCCGCCCGCACGGCGAACTGGGGCGGCCGGGCGCCTCCCGTGCTGGACCTGGCCATCCGCGCGGAGCTGCTCGAGCGCGCCGCGCGCCACGAGTACGTCTTTCCGCTCCAGGCCACCTACGCCATGCGGATGATGACGCCCGCGCGCCCCCGCTTCTTCCGCAGGCAGAACTGCCCGCTCACCCCGGAGGGCCTGTGAGCTTCCGCCGCGCTCGAGGCCAGTCGTTGGTGCTCTTCAGCCTGACGATGCTGCTCGTCGCCGTCATGGTGTGTCTCACGCTCTCCTTCTCCATGAAGGTGCGCGAGAAGATGGAGACGCAGAGCGTGGCGGACCTGGCCGCCTACAGCAGCGCGGTGGCCACGGCGCGCACCTTCAACAGCATCGCCCTCATGCGCCGCGCCCAGACGGGCCACCTGGTGGCCATGTCCGGGGTGCTGAGCCTCACCAGTTGGACCAGCATGATGCGCGCCAACCTCAACGCCGCCCGCCTGGCGGCCCAGGGCTGTCCCGCCGCCGCCGAGGCCATGGTGGCCCTGGATGAGCAGAACGCGGAGATCGAGCGGAAGTGGCACGAGCTCGATTCCCGGGCCGGCGTGCAGGCCTACAACATCCAACTGATCGGCGGACACCTGGCGAGCATGCAGGGCGAGATGTTCGGCCGGCTGCAGGAGGCGGTCTCCGGCGGGGATGCCTCGTTCGTGGCGCGGATGGCGGCCATGGCGAGCAAGGGCAGCCCGTACAGCAAGGAGCTGCGCGCGGGGAAGACGCCGGTGTCCGTGGGCGAGTTGATCCACGCCACCGCCGGGGGCGCCGGCCACGCCCTGGACATGGCCATGGCCACCCGCGGCTACGGCTTCATCACCCGCCGCCAGGGCCTGCCGGCCTTCACGGGGGACCGGGGCGTGATGGGCGCGCTCAGCGCGGCGGGAGGCAGTGCGCGCGTCCTCAATGGGGGCGGCAGCGCCTATTGGGGCACGTCCCTCGGGCACGGCGGGCGCGCGGACAAGACGTGGTTCACCTGGGCCGAGGATCACGCCCTGGTGGAGGTCACCTTCCCCGGCTGTGCTCCCTTCCGCGTGAGGGCCACGGCGGGCGTGAAGGCCACCGACCTCGAGGATGGCAGCGACACCCACTGGTGGACGCCCACCTCTCCCGTGCTCGGGGCGACGGATCCGGGGATGGAGAATCAGTACCGGCACACGCTCCTGTCGTGCTGGCCCCGCACCAACTGCCCGAGCACCTTCATCGGCGGCATGACGTACAACACGGCCGACGACGCGAACGGCAACCTCTGGGCCCAGCCGAAGCTCTTCGCGCTCGCCGAGCGGGACTACAAGGTGCGGGGCCCGCGGAGCGATCCGTGGAACCTCCTCTTCCGCTTCCGCTTCACGCCCGAGCGCACCAGCACGTTCGACAGCCGCGGCATCGTCCTGGCCAATGGCACGGACATCAGCGTGCAGTCCGCGCTCGCCACCGGGCTGGCCTACTACCACCGGCGCGGACGGTGGAACGAGCCGCCCAACCTCTGGAATCCCTTCTGGCGCGCCACCCTCGTGGCCGCGGACATCGACGCCGGGGGAGACGTGCGGCGCGGCGGCAACGACATCCCCAACACGGTGGGCGGCACCGCGGGCGATGCCCTCCGTCAGCTCATCGCGGCGGGCTACAAGGGAGTGCACTGATGAGGGCGGCGTTCCAGCGGCTCCCGCGAGGGCAGTCCACGGTGGAGCTGGCGCTGTGCCTGCTCGTCTTCGTCACCGTGGTGGTGTTCGGCATCCACTTCGCCGAGGTGGGCTACCTGTCGCTCAAGGTGCACGAGGCGGCCGTCTCGCCGCTCTGGGACAGCACGGCCTTCCGGGTGCACCGGATGCTCGAGAACCGGGAGAAGGTGAGCGACTTCGGGGCCTTCGACTCCATCGCCCCGCGGGTGATGGGCAATGCCCAGGCGCGCTACCGCGACTTCGACGGGCGCAGCTCCACGCCGGGCACCCGCACCCACGTCACCCAGGTCTTCACCCGGGTGGAGGACATGCGCGTGCGGTGCGACCGGGACGAGGAGGTGGAGTTCGATCTTCCCCGGAGCCGGCGCCCCGCGCTGCGCTCGCCGCAGCCCGGCAACTGGGGCACCTTCCCGCCCGGACAGGACGTGGGGGAGCCCACGGACAGCGTGCTCGATGGCATCTTCGAGAACGTGGGCGGCGTCAGCTGCGCCGCCGAGGCCCACGTGGAGGGGTTGCCCACGTTGCCCACCTCCTTCCTGGAAGGGGAGGGAGGGTTCTTCCGGGAGAAGCACTCCACGCGGCTGAGCATGAAGACGTGTGCCTCGGGCCGCCCCGTGGGAGGCAACTGCCAGGGCCGCTACGGCATCCTGCTGGGGGACTTCGGCTTCTCGGATCCCGAGGTGAGCGGGCACTGCCCCCTCCGGCCCGAGCAGCCGGACGTGCCCTGCGCGGAGAACCGGGCCTTCTATTACTCGGCCATGAAGGTGTTCGACGCCAACGGGCGCGCCGCCGGCCGGGATGCCTCCGAATTCGCCGAGTTCTTCGTCGGCTACAGCCCCATCGACGAGGGTGGTTTCTTCATGAGCTACCGCGGCGAGGAGGATGACTACATCGAGCGGAGCACCCCTCGCGGCGAGTCCCAGGACGAGGTGGATCGGCCGAGGAACACCGGCGGCGTGGACCACAAGCCGACTCCCAAGCGCCGCCCGTCCAACAGGTGCTTCCTGGGGCTGTCGGAATGCTGAGCTGCCTGCTGGTGCTCGAGCTGTTGCTGGCGGCGGCGCCCGCCGAGGCGTCCCGCGAGCCCTTCCAGTGGAAGGTGCCCGGGCTGGTGTCCGTGGTGGACGTGCCGGACACGATGAACGTGGGCGGCATCCCCGTCCGCATCCAGGTCTACTCCTCCAAGGAGAAGTTGGAGCGGCTCCTCCAGTACTTCGCCACCGCCTTCGACGACGCGGGCTTCTACCTCCAGCGTCATCAGCCCCGGCTGGCCGCCGAGCCCCACCTCACCGCGCTGGATACGCGGACCTTCACCTCGTACACCGTCATCCTCACGCCCGAGCCCGGAGGGCTCACCACGGTGGTGCTCGGCCAGGCGCGATTGGGGGAGGCCCGGCCGGCCGCGCCTCCGGGGTTCCTGCCCGTGTACGACGGGGCCATGAATGTCCTGTACGCGGACCTCGAGGGTGCGCGGACGCTGACGTACCGGGCGCCTGGCAAGGAGGCCGAGGTGCGGGGCTGGTACCGCGACCAGCTCACGCGCTCCGGGTTCAAGGAGGAGTCCCCCCAGGTCTTCCGCCGCGGGGAGCAGGAGCTCCGGGTGTCGCTCTCGCAGGAGGGGGGCTGGGTGCAGGTGGTCATCTTCCTGAAGACGGGCGGAGAGCCGCCGCCGCTGGAGCCCGAGCCGGAAACGCGGTAGGGACAGCGGCCCATGAAGCGCCGCACCTTCCGAGTCGAAGCCGCCCACACGGGCCGTCCCCTGGGTGAGGCGCTGGCGGCGGAGCTGGGCCTCCCACGCGAGGAGGCGGAGCGCCTGGTGGGCGTGGGCGCGGTGTACGTGGCCGGGCGCCGGAGCCGGGACGCGGGAGCGCGGTTGGCGGCGGGGCAGGTGGTGACGGTGGTGCTGGAGGAGGGCGGACAGAGCCCGCTCGCGGCGCCGCCGGCCTCCGCGCCCGCGTTGCGGATCCTTCACGAGGACGCGGACGTCATCGCGGTGGACAAGCCGGCGGGGATGACGGCGCAACCCACGGAGGGGCGGGTCGGGGACAGCCTGGTGGACCGGGTGGGCGAGTACCTGAATCGGCCGGCGGGACTGGTGCACCGGTTGGACAGGGAGACGTCCGGGGTGACGGTGTTCGGGAAGACGCCCCAGGCGACCACGGCGCTGGCGGAGGAGTTCCGCGAGGGCCGGGCACGCAAGCGCTACCTGGCGGCGGTGGGTCCGGTAGCGCTTCCCTCCGCGGGCACGATTGATCTACCGCTGTCGAAGGATCCTTCGCGGCCGGGGCGCTGGCGGGCCACCCGCGCGGCGAATGGGATTCCCGCGCTCACGGAGTACCGCGTGCTGCACGCGGGGCCGGACTTCTGCCTCGTGGAGCTGTTGCCCCAGACGGGGCGGACACACCAGTTGCGCGCGCACCTGACGGCGCTGGGCGCACCCATCCTCGGGGACAAGCGTTACGGAGGCGCCACGCGGGCGGGAGGCATCGAGGCTCCGCGGTGCCTGCTGCATGCCCAGGCATTGGAGTTGGGTCATCCGGGCACGGGCGCGCCGGTGCGGTTCGAAGCGCCCATTCCCGAGGATCTCGCGCGCTTCTTCTCGGCGGCCGGTATCGCCGGGCGATAAAAAGAGTACATGGGACGTACCGGGCAGTCCGTGGAGTTCTGGCTCGAGGATCTGGCGCGGCGCAGGACCTTCTTGAAGCCGGAGGAGCACACCATCCGGGGCTTCTTCTTCAATGGCGTCCTGGAGAACCTCCGGACGCTGGGGGACGAGGCGCTGGTGGGGCGTTGCCTGGAGGCGTGCGGCCAGGAGCGCTTCATGGACTTCTTCAGCTACTCCACGGATTTGATGTTCCTCATCCTGTCCACCGCGCTGCCCACGCTCGCCGAGCGGCACGGTGGCGCGGAGGCCGCGCTGCGGGAGATCGGGCGCCAGGCCTCCACCGACTTCCTGGCCTCGGTGGCCGGCAGGGCGATGCTGCTGCTGGCGCGGGGGCGGAGTCCCAAGCCGTTGATCAGCAGCCTGCCGGCGGCCTTCCGCGTGGCGATGAGCTACGGCAGCGCCCAGGTGGAATGGCTGGGGCCGCGCCAGGGGCTCCTCAGCGCGCAGGGCAGCTTCATGTCTCCCCCGTTCATCGAGGGGCTGGTGCTGAAGGTGCTCGAGGCGGCGGGGGCCCGGGGAACCCAGGCCACCGCACGCCCCACGGGAGCGCTCGACATCGTGTGTGAGTTCTCCTGGGAGTGAGCCGCCCCCGTCCGGGTGCCTACGGGGCGGTGCGCTGACGCAGGCGCGGCGGGAGGTGAGGAGCGAACTCGTCGAACTGGGGCTCCGTCACCCAGGCGGGCGGCGTGCTCTTCAGCCCGGCGGTGGAGAGACCCGCCCAGCGGAGCACGGTCCCGTAGGCCTCGGAGCGCGGGATGTCCGGCAGCCGGCTGATGCTGCTGCCGTGGTTTCCGCCCGGCACCACGAACAGGTAGGAGTCGCTGGCGCTTCCCAGCGAGAAGGCCGCCGCGGTCCAGGGATCGAACTCGCCGTAGATGAACATCAACCGCTCGCCCTTCGTGGACACCCAGTCCTGGATGTCCGGCATGGCGGACTCGCGGAAGACGAGCGGCAGGCCGGGCGGTGCATAGACCGGCGCGATGTCCGTGCCCGGGAAGTGGATGAGGTCGCCGAGGAAGTCGTCGTACGCCCCGGGCCAGCCCAGCTCCACCGCCGCCTGGTAGTAATAGGGCGCGTAGTAGCCGAGACCGCTGGAACCGTTATCGGCGAACGTGGCCAGGCCCACCACGCTGTTCATCACCTCCAGCAGCTGCTCGCTCGTCGCTTCGATCCCCGGGAAGAGGGTGTTGCAGTTGGCCGGTGAGCCGTACTGCCAGAAGCCGAGATACGTCTCGAGGACGGCGTGCTCCAGCGCCCGCTCGAAGCCGAGCTGCGTGTACGTCAGATTGTTGTCCTGCGCGTAGGTGCGCAAGAGCCCCAGCATCTCCTCGCGGCGCCCCAGCACCGTGCGCTGGAAGGTGTGGATGCGCTCGCGGCAGGCGGCCTGGGCCTCGCCACCCACGGCATGCATGAAGGCGGGGAAGCGCGCGTCGTCCTTGAACGCGAGGGGCGCCACGTACGCCACCGTCGCGTCCACATCGTCCGGATGGAAGCGCCGGTTGAACACCACCGTCTCACCGCCCTTGCTGGCCCCCGTGGACAGCCAGCGTCCGCCGTAGATGGGCTTGAAGGCCTGGACGATGCGGTGGAAGTCATCGGCGGACTGCTTGATCGTCAGCAGGCTCCAGTCCGCGGGCTCCGGGCGGCTCGGCAGGAAGAAGCGGTGCTCGACGGAGAGCTGGTTGGCGTTGAGCAGCGAGGTCAGCTCGCGCCGGCTCGGGCTCGTGGAGACGTAGTAGCCGCCGGTGTAGAGCACCATGGGCGCCGTGTCCGACGTGTGCAGCAACGTCAGGCGCTGCTGGAAGCGCTGGCACTCCGGGTTCGCATGATCCGCCGGCTGGTCGTACTTCATGATGAAGAAGCGGTAACCGGTGGGGACTCGCGCCCCGTTGGGGTTCTCCTGCACGGTGAGCCCGGGGATGGCGCTCAGCCGCTCCAGGATGTCCAGCGACGTGTCCTGGAGGAGGGCCTTGTTCGCCACCGCCTCGACGAACGCCAGACCGGTGCCGCACTGATTCGTGCCGCCGTCGGTTTCCCCCGTCCCGGCGTCCGGCGGCTCCGTGCCGGAGTCGGGTTGCTCCGTGCCGGAGTCGGGTTGCTCCGTGCTGGCGTCCGGCTGTTCCGAGCCGGCGTCACTGACGCCCGCATCCGGGGTGGGCTTGGGGTTGTCGCCACAGGCTCCCAGGGAGAGCAGGAGCAGGAGGGGGGACAACAGGAAAGGGGACCGGGTGACACGGCCGGTGTAGCGCATGGACTCCTCAGGGGATTGGAGCAGACCCCGTGCGTGGGACTGCCAAAGCCATGTTACCGCACGCTTCGGACGTCACCGCTGGCACCGGAGTTGTCTAGGATCGCCTCATGTCTCGAAACACGGTAATCGCGGCGGCCTTCAACAACGCGCGATGGTGCGACGCGGTGTGC
Organism: Archangium violaceum Cb vi76; assembly: GCF_000733295.1. Taxonomy (GTDB): domain Bacteria; phylum Myxococcota; class Myxococcia; order Myxococcales; family Myxococcaceae; genus Archangium; species Archangium violaceum. The sequence continues at coordinate 11,391 of NZ_JPMI01000078.1, forward strand.
CGCACCCATGGGCACCCGGGTGAGCTCACGGATGCGCTGTGGCTCAACCGCGTCGAGGTGCCTCCGTTCTACCCCAACGTCGTCACGCTCACGCCCGAGGGCGAGGCCCGGCAGTTGGAGGCGATCTCCGCGCTCACGCTGCCGGGGCGCTGGGGCGTCAAGGACAGCTTCGCGACACTCGACCTCGCACCGCTGGGTTTCGAGGCGCTGTTCTCCGCGCAGTGGATCCAATTCTCCTCGGGGAGAATGGCTCCCACCACTGCCAGTGGAGCGCGCTGGGTCCAGGTCCGTGACCCGGCCGCACTGGCCGCGTGGGAGGTGGCCTGGAGGGGTCCGCAGGGTCCGGCTCCAACGCACGCGGTATTCCGCCCCGGCCTGCTCGAGGACTCGGGGGTGGGGATTTTCGCCGCGTACCACGAGGACACCCTCGTCGCCGGAGCCATCGCCTATCGCGCCGAGGGCGTCGTGGGTCTGTCGAACACCTTCTTCGCCGAGTCCCGGGCCGGAGTGCTGCGCGCGGAGCTGCTCGGGCAACTCCTGGCCGCGTTCCCGGGCCTGCCCATCGTGGGTTACGAGCACGGTGACGAGCTGGCCGCGTGGTGTGCCCTGGGCTTCGAGCCCATCGGTCCCCTCGGGGTCTGGCTGAAGAAGACGTAGGCCGTTTCACGCCGCGCAGGTGAAGTGCTCGCCCTCCACCCAGCCGAGCGCCGTGAGGGCCGCTCGAATCTCATCGCGGATGCCGCGCACGCCCACCGCCGCGATGAGGTGCGTGTCCTCCGGTGGCGCTCCCAGTGACTCCGGCGCGTCCACCGGAATCCCGTGGATGCGCGTGCCCACCTTGCGCGGGTGCACGTCGATGAAGCGCTCCACCCGCGCTCCCTCCGCCAGCAGGAAGCGCGTGAGCGTGAGCCCTCCCGGTCCCGTGCCCCACACCGTCAGCGGCCTCCCCGCCACCTCCCGGCTTCGCGCCAGGTAACGCGCCTTCACCCAGATGAAGCGTTTGTGCGCATACCTCGGGTCCGTGCGCGTCAGCCGCTCCGTGCTGTCCCTCCAGCGCAGCAGCACCTCGGGCAGGTTGTGCATCCCGTGGCCCCGGTGGATGAGCTTCAGCCACAGGTCGTAGTCCTCCGGGAAGTCGCCGTGCTCCCAGCCGCCCGCCGCCACCACCGCCTCCCGCCGCAGGCATACCGAGGGATGGCAGATGGGGCTCTCCACGAAGCGCTCGCGGTGCAGCCGCTCGGGCGTGGTGAGCCCGTTGAGCCACGCCGCGTAGTCCCTCATCGAGGGGCTCACCGGCTGGTCCTCCCGGAACATCTCCACGCCGGTGCCCACGCCGCCCAGGCCCGGGTCCGCCTCCAGGGCCGCGATGCTCGCCTCCAGGCGCCGGGGCAGCGCCTCGTCGTCCGCGTCCATCCGCGCCACGTAGGGCGAGGTGGCATGGGCGAGGGCGAGGTTGAGCGCGGCCACCAGCCCCCGGCCGCCCCCCTCCAGGAGCTCCACCCGGGCGTCCCGCGCCGCCAGCCCGTCGAGCACCGCGCGCGTCCCGTCCGTCGAGCCGTCGTCCACCGCGAGCACCCGGATTTCACGCAGAGTCCCTTCGAGGAGGCTCTCCACGGCGCGCGCCACGGTGCGCTCGGCGTTTCGGGCGGGCAGGAGGACGGTGACGACCGGAGGCGGCATCCTGTGTAGACTGCCCCACCCATGGGTGGCGTGAGAAACGGCAATGCCCCGTCCGGGCCGGGCACAGGCGGGCCCGAGCTCGTGGAGCGGCATCGCCAGAGCGCCGCGCGGCTGCTCGAGGAGGGCCAGGCCCCCCAGGCCTTCGGCGAGCTGGTGCGCGCCAGCCGGACCCTGCCCATGACGCCGCGCCTGGCCTCGGTGCTCGTCACCTTCGCGCTGCACGCGGGGACCGAGCCCGCCGTCATCGCGCTGCTCTCGTCCGCGCTCGCCCACACCCGGGGGGAGACCCGCCGCGCCGTCCGGCTCCAGCTCGCCCGGGTGTTGCGCCGGGTGGACCAGCTCCCCCGGGCCGTCGAGGCGCTCCAGGCGCTCGTCGACGAGGACCCCGAGGACCGCCGCGCCCGCCGGTTGCTCGACGTCCTCTTCCGCCGCCTCTCGCGCCATGAGTCCTCCGACGAAGGGGACGCGGAGGCCGAGGCCCTCGCGGTTCCCATCGTGCAGGGCCAGGCCCTCGTGGAGGTGGAGGCGCCGGAGCCCGAGGAGCGAAGCGCGACCGTCGAGTTCTCGTCGCCCTGGCTGGAGGACGAGCACACGGTGGAGGCCTCGGGCCCGCTGGATGCGCGGTTCGTGCCGCGTGCCTCTCAACCCCGGGCCGGGACCGCTCCGGCACCCACCCCTCCGGCTCCCGCCGCTCCCACGCCCGTGGCTCCGGCTCCCCCGGATGACCGGCACCGCACCGTCCTCGAAATGCAGGTGCCCGTGGCTCCGGCTCCCTCGGATGACCGGCACCGCACCGTCCTCGAGCTGGAGCTGCCGGAGGTCTGGGCGCAAATCGAGGACGAGACGACCTCCGAGGCCTCCGGTCTGCCCTTCGCCATCTCCGTGCCTCCTGCTTCCGTTCCCCGGGATGACACCGCCGGGGAAGCCTCCAGCCACCGGCGCACGACCCTCGAAATCACCGAGCCTTTTCCGGAGGACGAGGAGACCTCCACCGACGCGCCTGTCGCCCGGGTCGAGTCTCCGCTCGTTCCTCCGCCCACCGGAGACAGGACGCCCGCCCCGGTTCCCTGGAGCAGCGAGGAGGACACCGAGCGCTCCCGGGCCTTCGTGCCCCGGCAGGAGAACCCGGAGGAGACGCGCCAGGAGGCCCAGCTCATCGCGCGCCGGGCCTGGCGCGAGCTGGCGCAGTTCTACCTGGACCGCGCCGATGCCACGAAGGACCTGTCCGTCCGCGCGGAGACCCTCACCCGGCTCGCCGAGCTGCTGGAGAACGAGTTGCAGGACCTGGCGGGCGCCGCCCGGGTGTACGGGCAGATCGTCGCCCTCACCGGGGACCAGGCCGCGCTCGCCGAGCAGGTGCGGCTCGTGTCCCAGCGCACGGATGGCGATGACTGGGTGGTGTGGCGGGTGCTCGACGAGGCGGTGCAGCGCGCGAGCAACCCCCGGGCGCGTGCCGCCGCCTTCCTGGCTCGTGGCGAGCGGCTGCTGTCCGCCGGTGAGACCGCTCGCGCCCGTGCGGACTTCGAGGCCGCGGTGGCCATCTCTTCCCATTCGCTGCCGGCGTTGATGGGGCTCGCCCGGAGTGTCTCGGAGGCGGACCGGGCCGGAGCCGCCGAGCGCCTGCGCGCCGCGCTCGCCGCCGTGCACCGCCGCACGCCCCACCGCGCCGAGGGACTGCGGTGTCTCGCGGAGCTCGCCGGAGGGCCGCTGGCCGATGCGCGGCTCGCCCACTGGGCCTGGTCGGAGGTGCTCGCGGAGGAACCCGAGGACGTCGTCGCGCAGGACCACCTCCTGGAGGTGACGCGGCGGTTGGGCGACAAGGCGGGGTTGAGCCGTCTGCTGCGCGCCCGCATCGCCCGGGAGCCACGGGGACTGGCCACGCGCAAGGTCCGGCTGGAGCTGGTGGCCACGCTGGAGGCCGGAGGCGAGCGCGACGCCGCGCTCACCGAGCTGCGCCAGGCGGTGCGCTTCGAGCCCGGCCACAAGGAGGCGTGGCTGCTGCTGGTGGACCGGCTCATCGCGCTCGGGCAGAACGGCGAGGCCGCGTGGGCCATGGAGCACGCCGCCACCGCCACCGAGGATGATGACGCGCGGCTCGGCACGTGGGAGCGGCTGGCGCGCTTCTGCCGGGAGGTGCTGGGAGACGCGGCGCGCGCGCAGGTGTACGCCAACCGGGCGGAGAACCTGCGCAAGGCCATCGCCGAGCGCGTGGCGCCCGCGCTGCACCCCGAGCCCCCGCGCAGCGCCGTCCCCAAGCGGGAGCAGAGTGGCTCGCGCACCGGCGTCCTCATTCCGCCACCGGGCGCGGTGGAGCTCACGCCCACTCCGGCCGCGGCGCCCTCCGCTCCTCCCGAGTCCGCGTCCACGGTCCTCGAGATGCCCGCGGTGTCCGTGCCCGTTGCTCCGAGCCGTCCGCCTCCGCCGGCCCGGGAGTCCGCTCCCGCGAGCCCGCCCCCGGCCGCGCCCGAGGAGCCGCCCGACGCGCCGATGCCCGTGGAGCGCACGCGGTTCATCGCCTGGGAAGCACCTCCGGGGAAGATGGACCCCGTGCGCCGCAAGGCGCGAGGCCCTGGCTCGGTCTCCTCACCCGAGCCGCTCACGCCCTCCACCTCCTCCAGGCCGGCGCTGCCTCCGGCCCCGGCTCCCGCTGCACCTCCGCCTCCGGCTCCCGCTCCGGTTCCGGCGCCCATGGAAGGCACCCGGCCGGCGGCCATCGAGCGCGTGCGCGAGCGTCCCCTCGACGCGGCGGCCTACCGGGAGCTCTCGGCCTTCTTCGTGGGCCGGGGTGACTCCGCGCGAGGCTCGCTGATGGCGGAGGTGGCCGCGGCGCTCGTGGGGGAGAAGGACAGTGCCTCCCGGTTCCCCCGCCGCACGCTCACGCCCGAGGAGCGCGCGGGCCTGCGCCACCCCGGCCTGCGCAACCCGGCGGGCGAGCTGCTCGCCTCCGTGGGTCAGGCCCTCGTCCGGCTCTTCCCCACCTTCGGGCGGGCCTCGGGCTCCGCCGAGCCGCTCCGGCCGGACTCGGGCCCTGGCGCCCGTGCCGCCCTGGAGGTGCTCCAGTCCGTGGCCCGCCTCCTGGACGCGCGGCTCCCGGAGGTCTTCCTGTCCGAGGATGACGGTCCGCCGTTCTCGCTCGTGCACCCGGGGGCCCCGCGCCTGCTGGTGGGCCGGCTCGCGGTGCGCCAGGTGTTGCCGGAGCCGGAGCTGCGCTTCTTCGCCGGACGGGCCCTGTCCTGCCTGGGGCCGGATCTGCTCGCGCTGCGCTGCCTGAAGAAGGACCAGTTGCTGCGCGCGGTGGCCATCCTCGCGTCGGTGCTGCGGGGCGGGACGGAGTTCGGCCCCGAGTCCCGGGTGGTGCGCGAGGCGCTGCACCCCAACGCGCGGGCCCGGGCGCTGACGTTGCTGGAGTCGGCCCAGAAGGAGTTCGACGCGGCGGCGCTCGCGGAAGCGGCACGGCACTCGGCCAACCGCGCGGGGCTCGTCGCGTGTGGAGGCCCGGGGACGGCGGTGGCGGCGCTGCGGGCGCTCAAGTCCAGCGAGCAGGAGCTGGTGGAGCTGGTGCGCTTCTCCGCTTCCGAGCGCTACCTCCCGCTGCGCGGGTGAGGGCTCACTGCACCTGCACCTTGAGGGTGACGGCGACGAGCCGTCCATTCTCTCCGCCGATGTCGTGGCGGTACGCGATGTCGATGCCACCGCCCGGCGTCAGCAGGCCGATGCCCACGCCGAGCTGGGAGGAGCGGGTGAACCCATCCCAGGTGTAGCCGGCGCGAACGGGGAAGCTCTGCCCGAACAGGTACTCCAGGCCGCCGCTGTAGGTGAGCGTGGTGCTGTTGTTGGTTTCGAAGTCGGCGCGCACGTCGGCGGCGAGGGTGAGGAGGCCGGCGAACACTCCGGCGTGGGCCGTGTAGTAGCGGGTGAGCTCGGCGTTGCCGGTGCCGATGAGGTTATGGGCGGAGATGCCGAGGGAGATGATGGGGGCGGGGCGGAAGATGATGCCGGCGTCGCCGGTGATGGCGTTGGCCTGCCGGGCGCCGCGCATCAGCAGGTAGCGCGAGGAGACGCCGACCATCAGGCTGTCGCCGAAGGGGATGGCGAGGGCCACGGTGTTGAGGTGACCGGTGGCGCGCTCGACGCCCTTGCCGAGGGAGATGAGCTGGTAGCTGACGCCGGCGGCGAGTGCACTGGTGGACGAGTCGGCGAGGGCGACCATGCCGAAGGCGTCCTTGCCGACCCAGTCCCAGGCGCCGGTGAGTTCGATGCGGTAGGAGCGGAATGCGGCGAGGGCGGCGGGGTTGCCGGTGCCCGACTCGGCGCCGACGCCCAGGGCGCGCCAGGCTCCACCCATGCCGTAGGCGCGAGCGCTCAAGATTTCGCGCAGATCCTCGGCGCGCGGCTGGCGCGAGGTGTCCTCCTGGGCGTGGGTCAGGGGGGCGAGCAGGAGGGTGAACAGGAGCGTCAGACGGTGCCACATCCGCATGGGAGCGCATCCTAACTGCCTTGATGGAGGGGAGGGCCATCACTAGATTCGCCGCCCCATGAAAGAGCCACAGAAGCGCAAGAGCGTGAAGCCAGCCGGGGCGGCCGTGATGAAGCGAGCCGTGGCGGTGTTGGGAGTCCTGGTGGCGATGAGCGCGGGCGCGTACGTGCTGCCGGGCGGTTCCATCCTGCGCCGGATGGTGGCGGCGCGCGAGGATCTGCCGTCGACGGCGCTGAAGGCGGACGGCTCGTTGCACTTCTACGGACCGGTGGTGAACGAGGCGGGAGGGGCGCTGGGATTGCCGACGGACCGGCCGGAGCTGGAGGCGGACGGCACGGTGTATTTGAGGCTGCCGGGCCGGTGCCGTTTCGAGGCGAAGGCACGGGAGGGCAACACGGTGGCGGCGGTGTCCTCGGGAGGCCGCAAGCGGGTGGAGGGCAAGGAGATTCCGGCGTTGTCGGAGGCGGTGCAGCAGTTGTGCGCGGTGTTGGGAGTGAGGGCGGAGTCGGCGGTGGAGGGGCGGGACGTGGTGGAGACGCACCTGCGCGCGCTGGGAATCGAGTCGCGCACGACCTCGTTGGGGCGGTTTGGCGGGGACGTGGTGTACGTGCTGGGGCAGCCGGGCGAGGGCAAGCCGCAGTTCTGGGTGTACAAGGACGGCTTCCGGCCTGCGCGGGTGAAGTACAAGGACGCGAAGGGGACGGCCTGGGACGTGCGGTTCCTGGACTACACCTCGCCGGTGACGGGCGAGATGTTGCCGAGGAGCATCGAGGTGTGGCGTGGGGAGGACCGGGTGATGCGCTTCACGGTGCTGACGGGAGACACGAGGGCGAAGCTCGCCGACACGCTCTTCTGAGCCCGCCCAGGAAGCGCACTTCACGAAGAAGCGCACTTCACGAAGAAGCGCGCTTCACCAAGAACCCAGGTCCCCCAAGAACCCCTCTCCCCTCGGGAGAGGGACGGGGTGAGGGTGCCCGGGCCCAGGGTTGGGCCCGAGTCCCCGAGTCGGTTCAGCCGACGACCAGGTTGATGATGCGGCCCGGGACGTAGACGAACTTCTTCTCCGTCTTGCCCTGGGTATGGGCGAGGACGTTGGGGTCATTCGCGATGGCGGCGCGAACATCGGCCTCGGTGGCATCGCGGCGGAGCTTGACCTTGCTGCGCATCTTCCCATTCACCTGGACGCCCATCTCGACGACATCGTCCACGGTGAGGGCGGGGTCGTAGGAGGGCCAGGGCTCGTAGGCGAGACTCTTCGTGGCACCGAGCCGCTCCCACAGTTCCTCGGCCAGGTGGGGCGCGAAGGGAGACAGCAGGAGGGCGAAGGTCCGGGCCGTCTCGAGCGGCACGCGAGGAATATCCGCGAGCCGGTTGGTGAGGATCATCAGGGCGCTGACGGCGGTGTTGAGCCGGAGGGCCTCGATGTCCTCGCCGACCTTCTTCACGGTCTTGTGCAGGAGCCGGAGCGACTCCTCGTCGAGGGGGGCCTCGGCGGCCCCTGGCTCCTCGCGGACGAACGCGAGGGTATTCCAGGCGCGGTCGAGGAAGCGGCGGACGCCGGTGACGCCCTGGGTCTGCCAGGGCTTCACGGCCTCGAGGGGGCCCATGAACATCTCGTAGACGCGGAGCGAGTCGGCGCCGTGGCGCTGGACGACCTCGTCGGGGTTGACGACGTTGCCGCGGGACTTGGACATCTTCTCGTTGTTCTCGCCGAGAATCATGCCCTGGTGGACGAGCTTGCCGAAGGGCTCGGGGTGCGAGACGACGCCGCAGTCGAAGAGGACCTTGTGCCAGAAGCGGGCGTAGAGCAGGTGGAGGACGGCGTGCTCGGAGCCGCCGACGTACAGGTCCACGGGCATCCAGGCGTCATAGGCCTCCTTGGAGAAGGCGGCCTGGGTGTTGTGCGGGTCGATGAAGCGCAGGTAGTACCAGCACGAGCCGGCCCACTGGGGCATGGTGTTCGTCTCGCGGGCGAACCACTTGCCGTCCTTCTGGAAGAAGCGCCAGTCGAGCGCGCGGGACAGGGGCCCGGCGGGGTCGTCCGAGGGCTTGAAGTCCTCGAGCTCGGGCAGGCGCACGGGCAGCTCGCTCTCGGCGACGGCGATGGGCTGGTCGTAGCGGACGGTGTGCGGATGCTTGCGCGGATCCGTGGAGCCCGCGGGCAGCTCGACGGGGAAGTAGACGGGGATGGGCTCGCCCCAGTAGCGCTGGCGGGAGAAGACCCAGTCGCGCAGGCGGTACTGCACGCGGCGGGTGCCCAGGCCTTTCTGCTCCAGGTGGGAGATCATCGTGGCCTTGGCGTCGGGCGTGCGCTGGCCGTCGAGGAACCCCGAGCGGACGGCGACACCGTCGGCGGTGACGGCCTCGGTCCAGGAGGCGGTGTCGTGGAGCTGGCCGTCGGGCGAGACGACCTCGACCACGGGCAGCCCGAAGGCGCGGGCGAACTCGAAGTCGCGCTCGTCGTGGGCGGGGACGCTCATGATGGCGCCGGTGCCGTAGGAGCCCAGCACGAAGTCCGCCACCCAGATGGGCAGCCGGGCCCCGGAGATGGGGTGGAGCGCGTAGGCGCCGGTGAACTCACCCGTCTTCGTCTTGGTGAGCGCCGTGCGATCCATGTCGCTCTTGCTGACGACGGAGTCGCGGTAGGCGAGCACCTTCTGCCGGTGCTCCGGGGTGACGAGCGACTCGAGCAGCGGGTGCTCGGGGGCGATGACCATGTACGTGGCGCCGAAGAGGGTGTCCGGGCGCGTGGTGAAGATGCGGAGCTTCTCGCCGCGGCCCTCGAGGGCGAAGTCCACCTCGGCGCCCTCGCTGCGGCCGATCCAGTGGACCTGCTTCTCCTTGGTCTCGGGCCAGTCGAGCCCCTGGAGCTCCTGGGCCAGGCGGTCCGCGTAGGCGGTGATGCGCAGCGTCCACTGACGGAGGGGGAGGCGGACTACGGGGTGGCCGCCGCGCTCGCTCTTGCCGTCGATGACCTCTTCATTGGCGAGCACGGTGCCGAGGGCGGGGCACCAGTTCACGGGCAGCTCGGCCTGGTAGGCGAGTCCGCGCTGGAAGAGCTTGAGGAAGATCCACTGGGTCCAGCGGACGTAGGCCTCGTCGGTGGTGGCCAGCTCGCGCGACCAGTCATACGAGAAGCCGAGCGACTTGAGCTGCCGCTTGAAGGTGGCGATGTTCTTCGCCGTGGTCTGGGCGGGGTGGGTGCCGGTCTCGATGGCGTGCTGCTCGGCGGGGAGGCCGAAGGAGTCCCAGCCCATGGGGTGGAGGACGTCCACGCCGCGCATGCGCTGGTAGCGGGCCACGATGTCGGTGGCGGTGTAGCCCTCCGGGTGGCCCACGTGGAGCCCCGAGCCGGAGGGGTAGGGGAACATGTCGAGGATGTACGCCTTGGGGCGGCCCGGGTGACGGCGGGCTTCGAAGGTCTTCTCCTGCTCCCAGCGGGCCTGCCACTTGGGCTCGATGGACGAGGGATCGTACTTGGGACGCTCTGTGGACATGGCGGCCGTATGTAGCACGACGCTCGGGGGGACGCCGTCCTCCGTGGTAGGGGATGTCCACGCGTTCTCGCTGGAGGGTTCATGTCCGAGGAAGACAGGCAGCGGTGGAACACGCGCTATCGCGAGCAGCAGGGGACCCGGGAGCCCTCGGTGTTCCTCCGGTCGCTCACGGACCTGCTGCCGGGCACGGGCCGGGCGCTCGAGGTGGCGGGAGGCGCGGGGCATGACGCCGTGTGGCTCGCGAGGCGCGGCCTGGACGTCACCCTGACGGACGTCTCGGATGTCGCGCTCGAGCGGGCCGCGGAGAACGCACGCGCGGCGGGTGTGCCCCTGCGGCTCCAGCGGCTGGATGTGGAGACCGAGCCGCTGCCACCCGGGCCCTTCGAGCTCGTGCTCTGCGTGAACTTCCTCTGGCGGCCGCTGTTCGCGGAGGTCTCGAAGGTGCTCGCGCCGGGCGGGCTGTTCGTCTTCGCCCAGCCGACGCGGAGCAACCTGCAACGGCACGCGCATCCCTCGGCCCGCTTCCTGTTGGAGGACGGCGAGCTGCCCGGGCTGCTCCAGGGACTGGAGCTCGTCTCGTACACGGAGGGGTGGACCGGGGAGGGGCGGCACGAGGCCCGCCTGGTGGCGAGGCGGGCTGGGGCATGAGTCGGAGGCCCTGGGGCTTCATGCTATGAGGCGGCGGTGGGAGATCTCATGGAGCTGCTCTGGAGTCCGGTTGGAATCGGTGTGCTGTGGCTCGTCCTGCACTGCGCCGACTATCTGCTCACCATCGCCGCGGCGAGGCTGAAGGCCCGGGGAGACCTCGGGAAGCGGGTGGAGATGGGGGGCAGCTACGAGCTCAATCCCCTCTTCGTGCAGGCGGTGGAGAAGGGGCAGTGGGTCTCCAGGCGATTTCTGCTGACGCTGGGGGCCGGGGCGATCGCGCTCCCCCTGGCGGTGGCGTACTTCGACTGGGTGGCGGAGATGGGGTTGGAGGATGTCCGTGGCCTTTCGGAGGCCATGTGTGGCGCCCTGGTCGTGACGCGCTTCGCGGTCATCTCCGTCCACCTGCAGAACCTCATGCTCTTCCGGAGGCTGCTGCACGTGCCCGAGGCGTCGATCGTCAGCCTGCGCTACGACCGCGGCACGGTCATGATGGTGACCCGCGCCCGGAAGGTGGAGCTGACGGCCTTCTGCGCGATCGCCGCCCTCGTGAGCGGCCGGCCCTTCTTCCTGGGAGGCCTCGCGGCGACCCTCGGCCTCGTCGCCATGCTGTTCCTCTGGGGACGTCGTCAGGTGTCCACCACGCCGGCTACCCAATCCTCCGCGCCGGGCTCCTGAGCCATCCGAAGAAAGCCCGTGCGGGAGCCTGCCCTCAGCTCGAGAGCAGGAGGGACCCCGCCGGGCACGGTCTCGCCAGACTTGTCCAACAACTGGACAAGTTCGTGAAGAGCGCGCCCGGGAGGCGGGACATTCACGTCGAGGACTCGTTCAGCGTGGTGGCGAGGGCCCGGCGGGCGAGCCGGGTGATGTACACGGTGGCGAGGGCGGTGGCGGCCAGTCCACCCCAGAAGAAGAGCTGCCCGGAGAGGCCGGTGTCGGGACGTTCTCCCTGGGAGAGCTGGGCGGCGCTCGTCACCAGCGAGCCCAGGTACACGTAGAGCATCGTGGCGGGCAGCAGGCCGAGGGTGGTCGCGGGCGCGTAATCGCGCAGACGCACGCGGGTGAGCGACAGGGAGTAGTTGAGAAAGCTGAACGGGAAGATGGGCGAGAGGCGCAGCAGCAACACCACCCTGAAGCCCCGGGCGGCCACGGCGGTGTCCACGGCGGTGAACCTCGGCTGGCCCGCGAGGCGTCGGGCCACCCGCTCGCGCAGGACGGTGCGCCCGAGCAGGAAGGATGCGAGGGACGAGAGGTTGCTCGCCACCACCACCAGGAGCGTGCCGTACACGGGCCCGTAGACGAAGCCGGCCCCCAGGTTCAGCGCGGTGGCGGGCACCATCAGCATGGTCGCCACCGCGTACACGGCGACGTAGAGCACCGCGCCCGTCAGGCCCATGCCGCGGATGCGCTCGACGAGCCCCAGCAGCCACGTGTCCACGGGCAGCAGCGTGATGGCGAGCACCAGCGCCAACACCCCCGACACCGCCACTGCCCATCGCCCGATGCGGCGTGCCATGCCCCCATCCTAACGGCCGTTGAGGCTCCGGTCGTCATTCGTCGCCCAGGATGCCTGGAAGGCGGACCGTCTTTCGCCAGTGGTTTCCCGGAAGGCCCCGCCGTAGAAGGGACTCCATGCCGTCCCAGAAGATCTCCGTCCCCCGCGAGGCCGCCGGCGAGCGGCTCGACAAGTTTCTCTCGGCGCACGTGCCCGGGCTCTCGTTGGAGCGGGCGCGTTCGCTCATCGAGAAGGGCCATGTGCTCATCCGCGGGAAGAAGTGCCAGATGTCGCGCAAGCTGTGGGGCGGAGAGGAGATAGAGCTCAGCCGTCCCCCGCCGCGAGCCCCCACACGCGCCGCGGTGAGCCGCTCGGCCGAGGGGCCCGAGCTGCCGGTGCTCCACGATGACGCCTCGATGGTCATCGTGAACAAGCCAGCGGACCTGGTGGTGGAGCCGGCGGGGGGGAGTGTGCCCTCGGTGGTGGAGCTGCTGGCGGCGAGGCTGCCGCCCTTCGACGTGGAGGGCGTCGCACAACCCGGTGTGGTGCACCGGTTGGACCGGGAGACGAGCGGATGCCTCGTGCTGGCGCGCACGGACGAGGCCGTGGCGGCGCTGGATCGGGCGTTCCAGGAGAAGCGGGTGGACAAGCGCTATTGGGCGATCGTGCTGGGAGAGACGCCCGAGCGTGATCGGCTCGAGGGCCCGTACGGGAGGGATCCGAGGAACCCGAGGCTCTTCACGACGAAGGTGCACTCGGCGCGGCGGGCGGCGCTCTCGTACGAGGTGCGCGAGCGGCTGAAGGGCGCGACGCTGGTGGAGGTGAAGCTGGAGACGGGGCGCACGCACCAGATTCGCGTGCAGATGTCCGAGGCGGGCTACCCGGTGCTCGCCGACTCGCTGTACGGCCCGGAGGAGAGCCGGAAGCACCCGGCGGCGAAGGAGATGGGCCGGCATGCGCTGCACGCGGTGCGGCTGTCCCTGCCGAGCCCCGCCACGGGAGGTGTGGTGAGCGTCGAGGCGCCACTGCCCGAGGACTTCCAGCGCGCGCTCACGCTGCTCCGGGGGTGAACCTCGCGGCTCCCGCTATTCATGGAATAATCGGGTTATTGGGAAAAGTTAATTTCCGTGTTATAGAAGTTTTCCAGTATAGGACCGATTCTTCCCCGAGGAGTGCCGCGATGAAGCGAGAGCTGAGGCGTTCTGCCCCGTATGCCCTGTTGGCGGGAATGATGCTGGTGGCCTGTGGTGCTCCCGAGGAGGGAGGGCTGGCGCCGTCCGAGGACGTGGGGACGAAGGGGTCCGCCATCTGCTCGGGTTCGAGCGTGAGCGCCCTGTCGCTGGGGGGCTTCAGCTCGTGGGGAGGGGAGGCGGCCGGCAGCGGGAGTTGGACGGTGACCTATCCCGCCAACGGCATCCACGTGGACTACTACATCGACGGCACGCTGCGGGGTTCCTCGGACATCCAGGGCGATGCCAACCGTTCGGGCACCTGGAACTTCAGCTACAGCCCGGTGAACTGTGGCTCGCACAGCTTCCAGGCGAAGGCCTACCCCATCACCATCAACAGCACAGGGACGATCGACAGGTGCCCGACGTCCGGCACCAAGACGGTGACCACGAGCTTCTCCCAGTCCTGCCCGACGGCGTCCATCTCCTGCTCGCGCCCCGTCAACACCCACATCCTGAATTGTCAGGGCACGGGGAGCGGAGGCTCGGGCGGTCCGTACACCTACCACTGGCAGGTCTACGCCCAGCCCTACAACGAGCCGTCCTACTACTCGTCCTGGTACCCGAGCTCGAGCTCCACGACGAGCATCACCTGCCCGTATCACAACTGGGATCCCCCCTACGATCTGGGGAGGATTTCCCTCAAGGTGAGTGACAGCAGCGGGCTGATGTCGGGCGTCGTCACCGGCGAGGCCTTCCCCTGCATCGCCGGCATCCTCTGAGGCGGGCATCGTCGGGCAACCAACGATGACATGACCGCAGGAGTGGGCCGGTATGATCCCGCCCTGGCGAGAGTGGTTCGTAAGTACCTGGAAATACAGGAGATGAGAGGTGGGGTGGACCCCGGCGAGAGAGGGGGTCCACCACGCTGGATGCCGGAGTGTATGTCAGACCCGGCGAGTAGTTTGCGTCCTTGCCGCTGAACCGGAACCGACGCGCCATGGGCGTGAAGGAGGGTGTCAGCCGGCAAGGGGGTTTCATGCGAACGAAGCTGTGCGTGCTGGGGGCGGTGTTGGGGACGGCGTCGGTTCTGCCGGTGGTGTGCATGCCGGAGGTTCCGACGCAGCAGACGAACGAGGAGCAGCCTCAAGGAGGTGTGTCGAGGCAGGCGAGCCAGCCTTTCAAGAGCCACGGCGCCGAGCCGCTCTCGCCGGTCGAGGTGCCGGCGAGCCCGGTGAGCGACGAGCCGAAGCACCCGTGTGAGCTCATCACGGTGATGCGGGTGCCGTGCGATTCCTCGACGGACACGTGCGAGTACACCTACTGGGAGTGCTCGCGGAGTCTGAGGCCGCTGAGGGCATGAGGAAGTGACGCGTGGCCCGTGAGCGGGCCGTCAATGGCGCGGCGGGTCGGGCTCTGCGGATCCTGGCTCGCCGCGCTGCCGTTCTGGGCGCCTGACAGCGCTCGCCTAGCCTGCCTCCAACAGGCTGAGCATGTTGGACTGGCCCGATGCTCACTTCATGCTTAAAAGGCGACCTTGCCGAGCGTCATCGGCACCAAAGGGGTTGCCTCTCATAACCTATCAGGTAATGTGCTCCGCGCTGATTGGAATGACCTGATGGGTATCTTCTCGTTTCTTGAGTGGGGCTGGGCGTGAGCGAAGATGGAGTCGTGACGATGAAGCGAGCGACGAAGAGAGACAGGGGTCTGTCGACTGACCTGGAGTTGCCGCTTACTGGCGACCGGCTCACGGTAGCGGGTCTCTTTGCGGGTATCGGAGGGCTTGAGCGCGGTCTGCACATGGCGGGTCACCGCACGGAGATGTTCTGCGAGATCGACGAGGCCGCATGCCGGGTTCTTCGCCATCACTATCCGAGCACTTCTCTGGAACGCGATGTGCGTGATCTTCGTTCGCTGCCCAAGGTGGATCTCGTCGCTGGAGGTTTCCCGTGCCAGGACCTGAGTCAGGCTGGCCGTACGGCTGGAATCCAGGGGGCGAACTCTGGGCTTGTGAGCGAGGTCTTCCGGCTTTTGCGAAGCTCGAAACCTCGCTGGCTCCTACTGGAGAACGTACCGTTCATGCTCTCGCTCGATCAGGGCAGAGCCATGCACTACCTGACCGAGTCCTTGGAGGGGATGGGGTTTCGCTGGGCGTACCGGGTCGTTGACTCCCGTGCCTTTGGCCTTCCGCAGAGGCGGCAACGGGTCTTGCTGCTTGCCTCGCGTAAGGAGGACCCTCGCAACGTGCTGCTCGCTGCTGAAAAGGGTGAGCCGCCTGCTCGAGAGGCGACGGGCGTACCTTGTGGGTTCTATTGGACGGAGGGCTTGAAGGGGCTGGGCTGGGCCGTGGACGCGATCCCCACCCTGAAAGGTGGCTCGACTCTTGGCATTCCTTCACCCCCGGCCATCTGGCTGCCCGATGGCAATATCGTGACTCCCCACATCAGGGATGCTGAACGGCTCCAGGGCTTCCCCGAGGACTGGACGGCTCCGGCCGTGGAGGATCTCAAGCGGAAGAACAACCCTCGGTGGAAGCTGGTCGGCAATGCAGTCAGTGTCCCGGTCGCTGAGTGGGTCGGGCACTGCCTCCGAGAGCCTGGCAACTACGATGCACGCGAGGATGAGCCGCTAGCCAAGGGCGAGAAGTGGCCCCGTGCGGCATGGTCGATGGGCAAGGGGGTTTTCCAGGCGAGGGTTTCCGAATGGCCGGTGCGTAGTCCGTATCTTGGACTGCGGCGGTTCCTGCGGAATCCACCTGCTGCTCTCTCTGCTCGGGCAACTGAGGGTTTCTTGAAGCGTGCGAGGAGCAGTAGCCTGCGGTTCCAGGAGGGCTTCCTGGATTCGGTGGAGGCGCATCTGCACCGCATGCTCCGGGACGCGCGACTCTCGAACATTGAAACCGGTTCAGCCGCAGCAGGTACTTGAAGAACTCAACGCGTGCCTTGCCGGGGTCAACCCGAGCTCTACCAGCACGACGAAGTACGACCGGTTCCGCAAGTGGATTGCGGAACTTCTCGGGGCGACTCCCGAGCACACTTATGTGACGACTGTGAGCGGGGCCACCAAGAACCTCGGGGTCCGTTTCCAGCAGACCGCGCCTCCCGATGGCTACTGGCACCTCGGTGTCGCAGTCACTCGGGAAGAGGATGACGCAGCTCGGATCATCAAAGGGGCGAAAGCCATCGTGGCCCCTTCCGGAGCACGCCTCCTCGAGTCGCTGGTGGTGTGCGTGAAGCCGGACAACGGTGCTCCTTCCATCAAGGCTCTGGTCGAGGCAGAGGACGGTCACTTCGCGGGGCCGTTCAAGCAAGCCTTCCCTCTGGTCAAGGTGGAGCGCCCATCCCCCGTCGAGGCTGGCGAGGCTCCACCGGAGTTGCCGGTTCTCAGGTCTCCTGAGGATGTTCTCTCGGATGCGGAGGTAGCCGAACTCGCTGGCATCATCGGTGCGGATCGCGAGTGGGTCGACGATGTCCGCTGGAGCCTGCGGGACAAGAAGGCCATCGTGTTCTACGGCCCGCCCGGCACGGGTAAGACGTTCATCGCGCGCAAGTTGGCCGAGAAGCTGCAACCGAACGAGGCGCGGCGCGCGTTCGTGCAGTTCCACCCCAGTTACGGGTACGAGGAGTTCTTCGAGGGCTACCGGCCCGTTCCATCCGGGAGTGGGCTTGCTCTGCAGAAGCAGAGTGGCCCATTGCGCCGACTGGTCGAACTCGCCGAGGAAGCCGAGGACCAGCCGGTCGTCCTTGTCCTGGATGAGATGAATCGGGGCAACCTGCCCAAGGTCTTTGGCGAGCTGTACTTCCTCCTGGAATACCGCGACGAGTCCGTCTCGCTCATGTACTCCCCGGACGAGCAGTTCAGGTTGCCACCGAACTTCTTCATCATCGGGGCAATGAACACGGCGGACCGCTCCATCGTGCTCCTCGACCAGGCTCTCCGGCGGCGCTTCTTCTTCGTGCCGTTGTTCCCCGGTGAGCCACCTGTGCGCGACCTGTTGCGGCGCTACCTGGAGAAGAACGTACCGGCCATGGAGTGGGTCGCCAGACTCCTCGACCGTGCCAACGAGAAGCTCGGGGATCGGAACCTTGCTATCGGGCCCAGTCACTTCATGCGTAAGGACCTGAACGAGGAGGTTCTCGCGCGCATCTGGAAGTACGCCATCCTGCCGACTCTCGAAGACCTTTTCTTCGGTGAACCACGGCGTGTCGCGGACTTTGCCCTGGAGCGCCTCATCGAGGAAGTCCGGGGCACGGGCGCATAGAGGAAGCCGCCGTGTCGCCACGACTTCTGCATCTTCGCGAACGCACCACCCACCCGCTCATCCCTTTGTCACCGCAAGAGGTGCAGGCGTTGCGAGGGGTGGGCGCGGGTCTGCGGATCCTGGCGACGGAGAAGCCGGGGTTGTTCGACATCGAAACGGCTCAGTACGTCGGTGCTTTGGCGGGCCCTGGGCTGCGCGTGCTCATCGAGCCGAAGCTGTCGCTCGGCCGAGTCCTGTACCTGCTCAGCTATACCCATGGAATAGGGCGCCTCTTGGAGAAGTCGGGGGCCCTCGGCGCTGCAACGGGCTTGGTGGAATTGATGCAGGCTCTCTACTGCCAGGCGCTCGAAAGGGGGCTGCGGTCTGGAGTGGTTCGCGGTTACGAGCGGCGTTGTGAGGACCTGGTCTTCCTGCGGGGCAGGCCGGACATCAACGCACTGTGGTTACGTCGGTTCGGGACGTTTCCTCCCGTTTCGTGCGAATTCGATGAATTGACGGTGAATACCGAGCCGAACCGCCGCCTCTTGGCCGCTGCTTCGCGCCTTGCCCGCTTGGAGTCGGATCTCCCGGAGATGGCGCAGACCCTGCGGCGGCTCTCCACCTTGTTCGATGGCGTCTCACGGGTTCAATACGTTGGCCGGCTGCCTCAATTACGGACCGATCGCCGCTATGCCCCCTTTGCTCCAGCGCTGAGCTTAGCTGAGCTCATTTTGGAGAACTCCTCGTTGGAACTGCGCGATGGGCGACTCGAAGCGATCGGTCTGCTCGTCAACATGGAGGACCTGTTCGAGAAATTCGTCGTCACTGTCCTCAGCGAAGCAATGCTCCGAGCGGGCGGTGAGTGGGAATATCACCCGGATGGCGTCTTCATGGATGTGCGGCAGCGAGTCAAGCTGACGCCTGATGTGGTTTGGTGGGCCCAGCGAAATCGCGCGAAGTTGGTCCTCGACGTGAAGTACAAGACCACCAAGCAGGGGGAGAATCCGGACCTCTACCAGATGCTCGCGTACTGCGTGGCACTGGGCCTTCGGCGTGGGGTTCTCCTTTATGCGGATGCTGAAGAAACAACTTATTTGATTGGCCCGGCCGGAGTTGAAATCCATGTCTTGCGCTTCGACGCGAGTGGAGAGCCGGAAGAGATACACGCCAGAGTCAAAGTGCTTGCCGAGCGACTCATCCATCTGGCTGAGGACAACTTTCGAGCGAATCGAGCATGAAGACCACGCGGCGCAAGGGTGTTCCGCCACCTTCATCGCAGGCCGCCGAGCAGCGGATGAAGGCGCAACGATCAAAGGACACTGCTGCCGAGTTGGCGGTTAGGTCCGCTCTCCACCGCCTGGGACTGCGATTTCGCGTGAACCGCCCTGTTGTCGGACAGCGACGCAAGGCCGACGTGGTGTTTCCGTCCGAGCGGGTTGCGGTCTTCATCGATGGGTGCTTCTGGCACGGATGCCCCTTGCATGCGACTTGGCCTAAAGCCAACGCGGACTTCTGGCGTGCGAAGATCGAAGCAAACAAGGCTCGAGACGAAGCTACAGATCAAGCACTGAGGACGGCAGGTTGGAGTGCCATCCGTGTTTGGGAGCATGAGGATGCGCAAGGTGCCGCTTTGCGCATTCTTCAATATATCGAGAAAAAGCGAGCCGAGCCGCGCAGAATGGGTTGAGCTGGTTTTGAACTATTGAGCCTGCACTAATCTTATGGACACTCAGAAACCCCTGGTGCGATTCCGCTATAAGCAACCAGGGGCTTTCTCATATGTGAATCAATTAAAGAATTCGCATTGTGTCCTGCTCGCGTTGTGTCTTGTCAGGGATGAGCAAATTCAGTGCTCATCCCGGAAGTACTCCAACATGCGCTACACGTTGCTGAACATGAATACGAACTTCCCGTCGGGCAGTAGCAGGGTGGGGGCGTAGAATGGGCAGTCGTCCCAACGTTGTTTCGAACTGCCTTCCTGCTTACGTAGGAAGAGAGTTGGAACCGTCCCGTAGTTCTGCTTCGCTTGATTGAGTTGAGAGCCCTCTGCGGTGTCCGTTGGACCGCCCTCTTTGCGGTTGATCTGAAAGCCCCGGCCATTCCGGCTTGAGATGTGAATCCGTGCTTTGGTGATACGAAGCGAAGGACCCTGCATTTGTCGGAGGATCTCTTGGACACGCTCATCGTTCCAGATCCAACCGTCCCGCTCCTCGCTTGGCATAAACTTCAAAAGCTCAGCTATGAAGTTGACCGGCACTTCATGGTAAATGCCCTCTTCATAATCCTCAAGGAGCGTGTCCAATTCCTTTGTAAGGGGCTTGATCTCATCGGCTTCGAATTTGGGGCACCAAGGATAGATCGCACGTCCCGGCACCATGACTCCTAGTTCGAATGGATTGAGAACATTCGCCCGAGTCGGTCGTAGCTTGGGCCCAATCCAGACGGGCTTGATCGCCAAGTTAGATGGATATTGCTCGACCATCTCACGCATGGCTTCATCTGCCTCATGGATCAACTTGAAGGAATCGAGAATCGGTCTGGTTGAGTAGACTCGCGTGACATCGAGGAGTTTCTTCCGGTAGCCGAACATTCGGGCGTGCTGGTGGACGGTGTCCATTAGCTTCGTTTTCGCATCACGCCCATAGTAGGTGACCATCAGGTTGTCAATTCGAACCCCGCGGCTCAGTCGGTTGCCTCCGACGAAGATGTTTGGCCCCGCGCGGTAGCGGACTTCTTGCCCTCCCGTGTCCGAGTTGATGATCTCCGCTCGAAGATTGCGGAGCATACGCTCTACATATGTCTGCAACTGGTCGAGTGGCTTCAGGTGCTTTGCGGTTTTGTTCAGGTCGGCATATGCACGCAGCAGTTCTGCCTCTGCCTCATTTTGAGCGCTCTTCGACAGCTTGCCCCGGAGTGATTGATCGAGCCACCTGATGTACTTGTCGATCACGCTCCGCAACTGCTCATGATTCACCTTCTTTATGTCGACGTGCGCGAGGAACGAAAACCGCGAGAGCTTGGTGTCTTCGATTTTCTTTTGAGCGCAACCTAGAAGGAATGCAGCTAGTGCGTCACGCAACCCCCGCGGCGCAACTGGACCTTTTCCGACTGGCACTTGGCCTGAACGAAGTTCGTCGAACTCGCTGGGATCTACCTCGCGCTGAATCTTCGATTCGTTGGCGAAGAACTCGCGCCCGCCGACATACCCCTCTCCTGGGGTCGATAGGACACAGAAGCGAGGCCTGCAGGGATCGTCGAGCGTTTGGAGAAACAGGCTTTGCGGAGTCGCTGTGACCTGGAGGTATATATGGTTCGACAGTTCCTCTCGGAGTTCCCCAATCTGGGAGAATGTCGCACCCGGGTCGACATCGTTCCCTCGAGCGCGGGCGGCTTTGTTGGTGTCCAAGCTGGCATTGTCTGCCTCGTCATCCAAAATGATGGCCGGGAAATTTTTGGCACCTGCCTCCTTGAGGACGGTCTGCAGATTCTTGAGATGGCGGGTGTTTTTGGTGGTAACAAAGACTACACCAGTGTCTGCTAGGCGATCGTCGTCACGGAGGCTTCGGCCGAACCCCTTTGGGTCCGCATGCCAATCGCTCCATCGATAGACGGTCGGACCCTGCGTGAGTTGCTCGATGAAGTCGTCCGCGATCAAAGTGCCGAGCAGGGTATTGTCTGACGTCAAGACGACGAAGCAGCGAAAGCCATTCTCAAGTGATAGCGCTACGGATGCCATCGAGGTGTTCGTCTTGCCACTCTGTACCTTGCCATACAAGAGGCCGGTAACGTTTGGGGGCTCGGTGTTCCGTCGAGTCGATTTAGGAACAGAGACCCGGCCTGTACCAGATGCACCCACGTCGTTTGAGCCAAAGGCGTTGATGTAGGATGTCACGCAGTTTTTCACTACGTCGAGGGCCGTGCGTCGCGTTTGGTCCGCAGCCTGCTTGCCCATCTTTTCTTCCACCAACTGGAGGTATTCGTCGAAACAGTCTCCAGATTCCGCTATTGCAGTTTTTTTGCGATTCACATCACTCATGATCATCACTCACAATCTCAAGAGAACACATCGCCTGATCGTCCCAAAGAACTCGCGGCCACGCGCTCTTCGGGATCACCTTCCTCAACAGTGCCTTTCCGGGCCCCCGCACACGATAACCACTGTCCCGAGGACGAGATATCGACATGGCCAGTCCTGCCCATGTACCGACGCCTAACACGTCTGCTAGACCTGCTAGGGAGACACAGCATACGCCGTCACGCCCACAAATAAAGGCTACAAACGTAGCGCCTCTGTGGAAGCGCTGCTCCATTTCCTTCAATGCCAACTCTTCTAGTGAAGAGAACCCGAATCGCCAGGGTGACTTGGTTGCAGTGGAATATTTGAAGAGGACCCCTAGCTTACGGGCGCCCTTCTCGACCTCGTAGGCATAGTCGTGCACGTCCGAGATTCGCTGGAGTGCTATCAGACCTCCTTCGTCAATGAGTTCTGCCAGCGCAGCACCATGCAAAAGCTGACGATCGTTCACACGC
>NZ_JPMI01000079.1 GCF_000733295.1 Archangium violaceum Cb vi76
TGCTCCCTTGCGGAAAGAGAGTGATGATTCTTGCTGGTCACTACAACCCCCGAAGTGCAGAAATAATTTCCTCCGGAAACGCCACTTCGCTCTAGGCGCGACGGAACTATGGGTTGTCTCCTTGCTTATGTATCAGTCGGTCGTACGTGCTCGGCCAGGCTACTCCCGAAAATGGTATATGGCACGGTGTTTCACGCACGTCAACGGCAGCGCAGGCTGCGTGGCAAACTTAAACTGCAATACGGCTCAATAGGCCTTGATCATAAGAGGGCTGAGGGCTGCGAACGAAGGCACGCCGCTTATGATTTGGCTCTGTCGATTGGTTTCATCGGTATTGCTGCGGTGAGGGAAGGCCGGAATGCCGCCTTCCTTGGAGGGCTGTCGAGTTCAGCACCGAGGCGATTGGAGGAATGTGTGCGCCACCGATCCGTACGTCATCAACACCCATGGGTATTGTCCCCCTCTGGTGTGAGTGCATGTGACACTGCTCTTCGAGTCCGGGTCGCCGGCAGTGCCAGGGAGGGCCGCAGATACAGGTTCTTCACGGCCACGCCCTCATTGATGGTGTCCGTGGTTGCTTTTGGGGTGATGACCCGAAGGTCTCCCTCCAAGAGGCTCGAGAGGGTAGTTTGGAGGGCGAGGACAGCAGTATCCAAGTGGTGAGCAGGAGGCGGTGAATCATGGATGTGCTCCTTATCGTCTTGCAATCAGGGGGCGGCGGAGCACGGCACTCGTCGTCACCTGAGGAGCGGGTGATTTCGCGGCCGAAGTCTCCAGCACCCACAGTGCGGCCCGGACAGCGCACCCGTGCGCCCACTGTGGTCACTCCGGCCAGAAACTACCGGTGTCAGGGCACGCCGCTACAGTGGTTCACAGGTCGCCGTGAACTCCTCGAACCTCGCCTCCGTCGCAGTCGGCCGTCCCGTCCGGGGCGAGTTCACCTATGTCGTCCCCGAGGGGCTCACGGGGCGGCTGTCTCCGGGCCAGCGCATCCTCGTGCCTTTCGGCCGCAGCATGTCGCTCGGCTTCTTCCTCGGGCCCGCCACGCCTCCTCCCGAGGCCGAGAGCGTCAAGCTCAAGCCCATCATGAAGGTGTTGGAGGACTCGCCCTCCCTCCCGCCGGACCTCATCTCGCTCCTGCGCTTCGCCGCCGAGCACTACCGCTACCCGCTCGGCGAGGTCATCAAGAGCGCGCTTCCCCCCGGGCTCACCAAGGCCGAGATGGAGAAGGAGGCGAAGCCTGACGTGCAGGAGTTCGCCGTGGCGCTCGTTACCGAGGCGCCCGCCGCCCTCCGCCGTGCTCCCGCCCAATCCGCCGCGCTGGCCTATCTCCTCGCGGTGGGTGGCCGCGCTCCCCTGGAGGAAGTGGCCCACGCCATCCCCGGTGCCCGTGAGACGCTCCGCAAGCTGGTGGAGCGCGGCCTCGTCCGCATCGACGAGGAGGTCATCGCCCCCGGGGTGAAGGAGGGGCTCGGCCAGGGCCGTCCCGCGCAGCTCACCCCCGAGCAGGACGCGGCGGTGAAGGAGCTCCACACGGCCGTCGACACGGGCGGCTTCCAGCCCTTCCTCCTCCACGGAGTCACCGGCAGTGGCAAGACCGAGGTGTACCTGCGCGCCGTGGAGCGCGCGCTCGAGCACGGCAAGGGCAGCCTCGTGCTGGTGCCGGAGATCGCCCTCACGCCGCAGCTCGTGGGCCGCTTCCGCAGCCGCTTCGGCGCGGACGTGGCCGTGTTGCACTCGGGCCTCAAGGACCGCGAGCGCCTCTTCCACTGGCAGGCCCTTCGCAAGGGCACGGTGCGCATCGCCGTCGGGGTGCGCTCGGCGGTGTTCGCTCCCGTGGAGAACCTCGGCCTCGTGGTGGTGGACGAGGAGCATGACCCCTCCTTCAAGCAGGAGGACAAGCTGCGCTACCAGGCGCGCGACCTCGCCGTGGTGCGCGCCAAGCAGGCCGGGGCGGTGGTGGTGCTCGGCTCGGCCACGCCCTCGCTGGAGACGCTGGAGAACACCCGCCGCGGCCGCTACCGCAAGCTGGAGCTCAAGAACCGCGTGGATGACCGGCCCATGCCCTCCATCGCTCTGGTGGACCTGCGCCAGGAGCGTCCCCGCGAGCCACTCGTCCAGGAGGAGGCGCCCATCCTCTCGGCGCCGCTGCTCGACGCCATGGCGGAGACGATCGCCAAGGGCCAGCAGGTCATCCTCTTCCTCAACCGCCGCGGCCACAGCACCTTCCTCATCTGCGAGGTGTGCGGCACCTCGGTGAAGTGCTCCGAGTGCGACGTGTGCCTCACCTATCACCGCTCGCAGAACCGGGTGGTGTGTCACTACTGCGGCGTGGCCCACCCGGTTCCGGACCATTGCCGCGAGTGCACCGGGCCGCTGCTCAAGATGGGCGTCGGCACCGAGCGCGTGGAGGCGGAGGTCGCCGAGCGGATTCCCCAGGCGCGCGTGGCCCGGCTGGACCGGGACTCGGCCACCAGTGCCGAGCGCCTCACGGAGATGCTCGCCTCCTTCGCGCGCCGGGAGATCGACGTGCTGGTGGGCACGCAGATGGTGGCCAAGGGGCACGACTTCCCCGGGGTGACGCTGGTGTGCGTGGTGATGGCGGACACCTCGCTGGCCATCCCCGACTTCCGCGCCGCCGAGCGCACCTTCCACCTCCTCACCCAGGTGGCGGGCCGGGCCGGGCGTGGGAAGGACCCGGGGCGGGTGCTCGTGCAGACCTACAACCCCGAGGCGGACCCGGTGAAGCGCATGCTCGTCCATGACTTCGACGGCTTCGCCCAGCGGGAGCTGGAGCGGCGCAAGGTGCTCGCCTGGCCGCCCTACACCCGCATGGCGGCGGTGCGGCTCGAGGGCGAGAGCGCCGAGCAGACGGCCAGCGTGGCCCGGCAGCTCGGCGACTTCCTCTCCCGGCGGATGCCTCCGGCCTCGTGGGGGGTGCGCCTGCTGGGGCCCGCCCTGGCCCCCATCTCCCGGATTCGCGGCCGCACCCGGTGGCAGTTGCTCCTCAAGGCCCCCTCCCACGCGGCCCTCGCCCCGCTGCTCGCCCGCCTGGAGGCGAAGCTGGTCGACATTCCTTCTTCCGTGCGTGTCACGATCGACGTGGATCCCGCGGCCATGCTGTAGACTCGCCCGCGATTCCAATGGCCGAATCGGTCCTCCTCGTCCACGACGACATCGCCACCATCGCCACCGTGCGCCGTCTGCTCGCACGCGAGGGCTATGAGGTCATCCTCGCCACCTCCGTGGCGGATGCCCTCATCGCCTTTGGCCACCACCTGCCCGCGCTCATGATCCTGGCGCCCGGCATGGAGGGCGGGCGCGGCTCCCTCGTCCTGGATGAGCTCGGCCAGCATCCGGACATGCGGCTCGCCCGCGTGCTGCTGCTCGGCGAGTCCGTCCCCGGCAGTGCCGCGCCGGTGGCGCCGCTGCCCCTGGATGGCTCCGGTTTCGTGGAGCAGGTGGCCACGGTCATCGTGTCGCCCGCGGGCCCGGAGGCCTGGTTCGCGGTGAAGGACGACGTGGTGGAGCCGGTGGCACCCGCGCCCGCGCCGTCCGGGCCGCCGGGACTCGTCCACAGGTCCGCCGGGCCCGGCCGCAACGCCGCGCTGGAGCACGCGCTCTTCGATGACCTGCCGAGGGCGGACGCACCGCGGCGGTCCCAGTCCTCGCTCGATGCCGAGGATCTCTTCTCGCAGACGGAGCAGGCGGTGGTGGCGCCCGTTCCGGCGCTCACGCCCGCGGAGGCTCCGGCTCCGAGGGCCCCGGTGGTGACCGAGCCGGACCCTGGCACCGAGGCGGAGTCCCTCTTCGGTGCGACGGAGCAGGCGGTGACCGGGTCTGTCCAGGTGCCGCTGCAGGCGCCCCCGGGCCCCAACGAGGACGAGCTGCGGCGCATGGAGGAAGACGTGCGCCGCGAGGCCGCCGCCCGGCGCCGGATGAAGCAGGAGGACTCCTCGCTGCCTGAGTCGTCTTCGGCGGGGCTCTTCGCGCGGACTCCGGCGATGGGCTCGGCGATTCCCATCATCACGGCTCCGACTCCGGTCGAGCTGGGGCCCGTGCCGGTGAAGGCGCCGGAGCCGGTGGTGCCCCTGGCCTCGCTGCCTTCGCTGCCGCCGGTGAAGGTCGTGGACGTGGAGGCGGAGGCCCGCGCGGAGGCCGAGCGGCTCGCCCAGCAGGAGATTGAAGCGGCGCTGGCGCGTGAGCGGGCGGCGTCGGGCGCGCAGGAGGAGAGTCCTTCCGCCGAGACGCAGAAGAAGGTGGGGCCGAAGCTCGGGGAGGAGGGGTTCTTCGATGTTCCGAAGACGCCCATGTCCGTGCGGCCCCTGGATGGCTCGGAGCTGGAGCCCGTGCCAGAGGATGCGCCCCTGCCGTCGGAGGGTGATGCACCCGAGGGGTGGGAGGAACCGCACCAGGAGAGCGTGGGCGCGGACTGGTTCGGCTCCGAATCCGCCGGGGCGCCGCGTGTCGAGCCGGTGAAGGCCGGGCCCGCGAAGGCGGAGCCGGTGGACGCCGGAGCCGTGAAGGCCGAGCCGGTCTCGGAGGCGGCACCGGGAGAGGAGCAGGAGGACGGGGAGGGAGGCCAGCCCGCGCCGAAGAAGTCGCTGGAGACCACGTCGAAGTTCCCGCTGCGGCCGGTGCCCGGGGCGGCGGACGCGCCGGATGTGACGTCGCTGTCGGCGGATGACGCGGTGGCGGTGCTGGAAGTGCGCCTGATGCGGGCGGAGCGCCGGCTCTCCCAGGTGCTGTCCGAGCGGGATGGCGCGTTGGCGCGACGGCGCGAGGCGGAGAGCAGGAGCGAGGAGCTCGAGGCGGAGGTGGCACGGCTGCGCGCCTCGCTGGAGACGCGGCCGGAGGTGCCGGACGCGCGGCTGGAATCCCTCGAGACCTCGCTGCGTGCCGAGGTGGAGCGGCTGAAGCAGGAAGCGTCGGCGCGGGAGGAGTCGTTGCGTGCCGAGGCCGAGGCCTGGCGGACGCGGCTCGAGGCGCTGACGGAGGAGCGGGGGCAGGAGTCCTCGCTGCGGCTGGAGGCGGAGCGGCAGCTGGAGGCGGCGCGAGCGCGGGAAGCGGAGCTCGAGCAGGCGCGCACGGCCGAGGCGCGGCGCCGCCAGGAGATGGAGGCCGAGGCGGCCGCGGCGCGCGAGCGCGAGGCCGAGCTGCAACCGCGGCGCGAGGAGGAGCGCTCCCAACTGGGCCAGCGAATCCAGGCCCTCGAGCAGCAGGTCGCCGAGTGGCGGGAGAAGGCCGAGGAGCAGGAGCGGCTGCGGGCTGGGGCGGAGCAGCGCGCCACGTCCGAGGCGGAGGCCCGGGCGCGGGTGGAGGCGCGGCTCGAGGCGGAGAAGGCGGCGCGGGCGGAGGTGGAGGAGCGGGCCCAGGCGGAGACGAAGTCCCGCGAGCAGTGGGAAGGCCGGGCGCACGGGGAGGCGAAGGCGCGCAAGGAGGTGACGGCGCGCGGTGAGAAGGAGGCGAAGGCCCGGGCGGACGCGGAGGCGAGGGCCGAGGCGGAGCTCCAGTCCCGCACGCGGGCCGAGTCCCGTCTGGCGGCCGAGTCCCAGGCGAGGGTGGCGGCCGAGGAGCGGCTCGCCGACGCGGAGAAGGCCCTGGCCGAGGCGGAGGCGCGGGTCACCGCCGAGAAGAAGGCTCGGGCCGAGGTGGAGGCCCGTGCGCGCACCAGCGCGGATTCGCGTGTGCAGTCGGAGATGAAAGCCCGCACCGAGGCGGAGTCGCGCGCCGAGGCGGCGGAGAAGGCGCGGTCCGAGGCGGAGGCGAGAGCCGAGGCGGAGGGGCGGGCCCGGGCCAAGGCGGAGCTGAGCGCCGAGGCGATGGAGAAGGCCCGTGCGCGGGCGGAGGCGCGTGCCGTCAAGGCGGAGCAGGAGCGTTCCGAGGCGCTCGCCCGGGCCGAGGAGCAGGAGCGGGCGCTGGCCGACGCGGAGACGCGGGCCGAGACGGCGGAGCGGCTGCGCGTCGAGCTGGAGGCCCGAGCCGAGCGCGCGGAGAAGGCGCGGAGCACGTCGGACGGGTACGCCGGGGAGCAGGAGCGGGCGAGGGCCGAGGCGGAGGAGCGTGCCGAGGCGGCGGAGCGGCTGCGCGCCGAGGCCGAGGCCCGAGCCGAGCGCGCGGAGAAGGCGCGTGCCGCCGCGCAGGCGAAGGCCGCGGAGGAGAAGCAGGCCCGCGCCGAGGCGGAGGAGCGTGCCGGGGAAGCGGAGCGGGCGCGCACCGAATCGGAATCCCGTGCCGAGGCGGAGTCCCAGGCGCGCGAGGAATGGGCGCGGGTGCGCTCGGAGCTGGAGTCGCGGCTGGCGGGCCTCGAGGAGACGGTGGCCCAGCATGCGGCGCGAGTCCGCGAGGCGCGGGCGGAGGCGGAGCGGCTCACGCAGACGCTGGCCCAGGAGCGGGAGGAGCGCGAGTTCCTCGCCCACGAGGTGGAGCGGCTCGAGGCGACGCGGGCCCAGGCGCAGGCGGAGACGGTCGAGCGTCTGGCGCGCGCCGAGCAGGCCCGTCGCGAGGCCGAGGAGAAGGCGTTGCGCGAGGCCGAGCAGACCGTTGCCCGGGTGCGCGCGGAGGCGGACGCGGCGCTCGCCAAGGCCCGTGCCGAGGCCGAGGAGCTGGCGGCCCGGGCCCGTGCGGCGATCGTCTCCATCCAGGTGCCCGGCAGGTTCGAGGTGGACATTCCCCGCTCGGGCAGTGTCAACGCGGAGGGGCTCGCGAGGCTCGTCACCCGTCTCCAGGAGGCGCGCGCCCAGGTCCGCCTCGAGCTCAAGGTGGCGGGAGCCCTGCGCATCCTCTGGTTGAAGGATGGGGCGCTGGTGGGCGCCATCTCCTCGGCGCCGGACGAGTCGCTCGTCGACCGGGCGCGGGCGGATGGGCTCATCGACGCGCGCCAGGAGAACGAGCTGCGCCTGGTGCGCAGCGCCTCCACGGGGACGCTGCTCGACGCCATGCGGAGCCGGGGCTACCTGCGCGAGAACGAGTTCGTCCCGTTGGTGCAGCGCTACACCGAGCAGGTGGCCCTGGACGCGCTCTCCGAGCCCTCCTCGCTGTACCGGCTCACCGAGGAGCTGCCGCCGCACGAGGTGGCGCTCGCCGCCTCCACCCGGCCGTTGCTGCACCTGCTGGCCGAGTCCCTGCGCAACGGGGTCTCCAGCGATTCCCTCGTGGAGGCCGCCGGGGGACTGCGCGCCGTGGTCGTCCGCGGCGAGCCCGAGCCCACGCCGGAGGCCTTCGGGCTCTCCTCGCGCGAGCTGCGGCTCCTCGAGGACATCGACGGCGAGCAGACCCTCGAGCAGTTGCTGCTGGGCGCGGGCATGCCGCAGGACACCGCGCTCAAGGCGCTCGCCGTGGCACGGGCCCTGGGTCTCATCACCCTGCGCCCCGCCTCCAAGCCCTCGGGCTCGGAGCAGGACGCACCGGGCGAGCTGGACGTGCGCCGGCTCGAGTCCAAGTTCGAGGAGATCCAGGAGGCGGACTACTTCACCGTGCTCGGGCTCTCGCGCTCGGCGGGCAGCGAGGAGGTGAAGCGCGCCTACGAGCTGCTCACCACCGAGTTCCACCCGCTGCGCTTCGCGGGGCACCCGGATCCCGCGCTCCAGCACCGCGCCCAGCAGATCTCCACCGCCCTGGCCGAGGCGGCGCGGGCGCTCGCGGATGACCGGCTGCGCGAGGAGTACGCGCGAAGCCTGCTGGACTGAGCGGGGCGGCCGCGTGCCGCCAGGCCCGTCCTACTTGGGCGAGACCTTGAAGGGATTGGACCTGGCGACGAGGGTGGAGCCTACGCGCACGGTGAGCACGATGTTGCCGCCCTGCTTGTCGAGGACGACCTGCTCCTGCCGCACGCCCTTGCTGAAGGAGCTGCTCAGGTTCGGTTGGACGCGCCCCTTGTTGGTGGACAGCTGCACCTGCCCCTCGAAGAGGGCCGCGTCCGGGCCCTCGACCCGCAGGGTGATGATGAACGGGACGTCGCGGACCTGATCCGGGATGGGCTCGATGAGAACACCGGTGACGCGCAGCTCCTGGTCTCCACCGCCGTTTCCCGTGCCCGGCTCGGTGCCGGGGTCCCCTGGGCCACCGTCCCGGGGGGGCTCCATCTCTGGAGGCAGTGGGAGCACCGTGAGACCTTCTTCGCTGACGGAGCCGCTTCCGTTCGCCAGCTCCAGCCGGACATCCTGCGGCCCGGCGGACAGGCTCCCGGGCAGGGTGGCCAGCAGCGTCCCATCCTGCTCCACGTGGGTGATGGGCGCCGCCTGCCCGCCAATCAGCAGGGTGGGCGTCACCAGGGTGGCCGTCTGCTTGCCGTAGTCCACCTTCACCGGCAGCGGCCCATCCAGCTTGACCGCGACCGTCGTGGCCTCACCGCTCACCACCTCCTCGGGCTCGATGGAGATGATGTTCGGCGCCGGCGACGTGTAGGGCTCGCATGCGCACAGCACCAGGGTCGACAGCAGTGCGATCTTCCGGAGCACGGCGAATCCCTCCTGTGCTGTTCTCGCGGGGAATTCAGACTGGAATCAGTGTGCCTCGACGCTCGCCCGGTGGAAAGCGGCCCCGAGGCTTTCTCGGCACACACTCTCAGTAGCAGTTATTTTACTGGAAGTTTGAAGTCCTGGTGCTGGAAAGAGCGAGCTGTCGGGCAGCGGACGAGCCGCGCTGGCCGGTTGCCCGTCCGTTGTCAGGGAGTTAAGACGGGCGCCATGGTTCGCGAAATCCTCATCTGGCCCGATCCCATCCTGAAGCAGAAAGCCAGGCCGGTGGCCCGGGTGGACGACTCCATCCGCACCCTGGTCAAGGACATGTTCGAGACCATGTACGCCGCCGATGGCGTGGGGCTCGCCGCGCCGCAGGTGGGCATCCTGCAGCGGGTCATCGTCCTGGACAGCCGGCCGCGCCAGCCCGAGTCCCAGCCGCTGGCGATGATCAACCCGGAGATCATCGCGCTGGAGGGGAAGATGACCTACACCGAGGGCTGCCTGTCCATCCCCGGCGAGGCCGAGGACGTGGACCGCGCCGCGGTGGTGACGGTGAAGTACCTGGACCCCGAGGGCCGTGAGCAGACGCTGACGTGCGACGGGCTGCTGGCCATCGCGGTGCAGCACGAGACGGACCACCTCAATGGCACCGTCTTCGTGGACCACGTCTCCACGCTCAAGCGCGAGCTCATCCGCAAGCGGATGAAGCGCGTCAAGGCGTCTCGCGAGGACCGGCCGTCGGTCTGAGGCGCACGCCCTTCTTCGGGCAGAGGTGAGCCACCGCGCAGCGCTCGCACGCGGGCGCCCGGGCCAGGCAGGTCCTCCGCCCGTGCCAGACCAGGAGCTGGTGGCCCTTGGCCCACCGCTCCGGTGGTAGCAGAGCCTGCATGTCCAGCTCCACCTTGTCCGGGTCCTCGTGGCGGGAGAAGCCCAGCCTGTAGGCCAGCCGCTTCACGTGCGTGTCCACCGGGAAGGCATCGTCGCCGCCGAGGTGGATGCACACCACGCCCGCCGTCTTGCGGCCCACGCCGGGTAGCTCCTCCAGCAGGGCTCGCGAGCGGGGCACCTCGCCGCCATGCTCGTCCACCAGCGCCTGGGCCGCCGCGATGATGTTCTTCGCCTTGGCGCGGTACAGGCCGCACGTCTGGATGTAGGGCTCCAGCTCCTCCACCGTGGCCCGGGCGTACGAGTACGGATCCGGGAAGCGCTGGAAGAGCGCGGGGGTGACCATGTTCACCCGCTTGTCCGTGCACTGGGCGGAGAGGATGACCGCCACCAGCAGCTCCATGGGGGTGCGATAGTCCAGCTCGATGCGCACGTCCGGCATGGACTCCTCCAGCCGGTCCAGCACGTCCACCGCCCGCTTCCGCTTCGACTCCATCGACTCGCGCGACACGGGGTGCTCTATGGCAAAACCGACCTCGGACGTAAAGCAGTTTCCACTACCTCTCAGGACGGTTCATCTGACCTCTCCGGGCCGGGGACATCCCTGGAGTGTCTCCCGTGAGACGCCCGGCTGGGGGGTTCGGACGCTGGCTGGCTGATCGCCAGAAGGTTGATACACTCAGCGTCGCCTTGCGTCGTCCTGCCGCCCTCATGCTGCTCATCCTGTCGGCGTGTGCCGTTCCTCGCGCCCGGCAGAAGATGAGCTTCGACGAGCTTTACTCCCAGGAGACCGCGCCCTCCCAGGTGGACGCGGGAGCGGGGGCCGTGTCCCCGGGGGGCACGTCCAAGCGCATGCCCCAGGCGAGGCGGAAGGGCTCGTTGGTGGATGCCCCGGTGTCCCAGGAGCTGCGGGACGCCCTGGCCACCTTCGCCACGCAGGCTCGCGCCACGCGGTCGCGGATGCAGCGGGGCAGCCCCATGCCGGACGCCCAGGTGCTCAACTGGCGGGAGATGAACCTCACCCTGGACGCCTTCCTGAGCCAGTCCGCGCGCAAGACGTCCTCGCTGGACGTGGTGCGCGCCCGGGTGACGCTGGAGGCCGAGCTGGAGGAGGACGCGCGCACCTACGGGGACATGCCCGCGGACCTGGCCGACGCCGTGCTCGCCCGGATGGATCAACTCGCGGTGCGCATGGCCGAGCTGCGCCTGTTGCAGCTCAAGCCCTCGAAGAAGCCCCTCCGGTTCATCTGGCCGGTGGACCCGGTCGTCATCACCAGTGTCTTCGGCAGCCGGGTGCACCCCATCACTGGCCGGGAGAGGGATCACCTGGGCCTGGATCTCGCGGCGAAGCGGGGCCAGCTCGTCTCGGCCGCGGCGAAGGGCGTGGTGGTGCGAGCGGGGTGGAACGGCTCGCACGGCAACCAGGTCATCCTCCAGCACGATGGGAACGTCACCACCCGGTACAGCCACCTGTCGCGCGTGCTGGTGACGCCCGGCGAGGTGCTCGAGGAGGGGGACGTGGTGGGCGCGGCCGGCAAGACGGGCCTGGCCACCGGCGTGCACCTGCACTTCGAGCTGTGGCGGGGGGGAGAGGCAGTGGATCCGCTCGACGAGCTGGGCCCCACGGAGTCCGGCGAGGAGCCTTCCTTCGCGCGGCGCGAGACGGCGCCGGTCGAGGTCTCCCAACGTGAAGGGCGCCGTCCTCTCGGACGACGCCCCCAGTGAGGTCGGAGCGCGCTCGCGGGCTCCGGTGGACTACAGCGAGTTCTTCAGCTCCTTGGCGGGCCGGAAGCCGATCGTCTTCGAGGCCTTGAGCTTCATCATCTCGTTGGTCTGCGGGTTGCGGATCTTCCGCGCCTTGCGGGAGCGGACCGACCAGGTGCCGAAGCCGGGGTAGCTGAAGCGCTGGTCCTTCTTCACCGCCTTGCCGATGTTGGCGAAGACGATGTCGAGAATCTCGGCCGCCGACTTCTTCGTCAGCCGCGACTGCGCCGCCACCGCCTCCACGAGCTCTGCCTTGGTCATCCGCGCTCTCTCCGTCTCCGTCAGCGTTGAAATTCGAAAGTCCGAGGTTGGTAACAAATCGCTCTTTTGTCTGTCAATGCTGACAACCATTGCGAGGCCGGTAGATCGGCCTCCGCGTGATCCGCGAGGAATTTGACGGCTCGCCGGGCTCCTCTAGAGAGGAGAAGCCGTCCCGCGCCCCTCTGGAGACGAGCGCCGTGGGTCTCATGACCCACGAGGTGTGGATGTGATCGATTGAGAGGGTTTTTCTTTGTCATTTCGATCATTTGCGCGACGCCTTCTGATCCAGACGGGCATGGAAGGCCGGCAGGTAATAGTGTGTGCGATCGAATGCTCCGCTGCCTGCTGATGATCTGCTGCCTGACGTTTCCGGCCTGCCGTGCAACCGCCGGGATGATCGCCCCCGTCTCGCCCGCCGGACCCACCGAGGTGTGGGTCGACGGGGTCTGGCGCGAGGCCGGGGACGGGTCGCGGGCGCGGCCCTTCACCTCCCTTCACGAGGTGCTGGCACGGGGCCTGGGCGGGGGTACTCCCGTCCGGGTGCATCTGGCGCCGGGTCGCTACGCGGGGCCCTTCGTCCTGCCCGCCGGGGTGGAGCTCATGGGGGCAGGGGAGGGCTCGGTGCTGCACGGGGCGGGGACGGAGCCGGTGATCCGGGCACTGGAAGGGGTCCGCTCGAAGGACCTGGTGATCGAGGGCGGAACCTGGGGCCTGGAGGCGGCGGGTGCGGTGAGGCTGGAGGCGGTGCGCTTCCGGGGGCAGGGCCAGGGAGGGGTGCGGATGGAGTCGGGGCAGCTCACGGTGGAGGGAGGCGGCCTCGAGGCGGAGGGGACGGGGGCGGTGGGGGTGCTGCTGGGGGCGGGCGCGCGCGCGGAGGTGCGCGAGGCCACGTTCACGGGCTCCTTCCGGCGGGGTATGGAGGCGAGGAACGCGGAGGCGGAGCTGGAGTCGGTGCGTTTCCGGGGGCCCCAGACGGCGCTCTACCAGGAGGCGGGGCGGGTGCGGCTGCGGCACGTGTCGGTGGAGGGGGGACGCGAGGTGGGCCTCTTCGTCCAGCGGGGCACGCTGCGGCTCGAGGACGTCACCGTCACCGGACACGAGTATGGGCTCCAGTCCATGAAGGCCACGCTGGAGGGGCGGGGCTTCACCTCGGTGCGGGCGCTCCGGGCGGGTGTGGCGCTCGTGGGCTCCCAGGTGGAACTGGAGGACACGGTGGTGCTGGGCAGTGGTCCCTTTGGAGGGGTGTCGCTGGTGGCCTCGGAGACGGTGCTGCGCGGCCTCCGGGTGGATGGGGCGGAGGAGTACGGCGTCATGGCCACGCGCGGGCGGCTCCGGCTGGAGCGGGCGGTCCTCACCCGGCTGACGACGCGAGATGGGGAGTCGGGGGACGGGCTGCACCTGCGAGACACCCAGGTGGAGGTGGAGGGCCTCGTGGTGCGTCAGGCCTCGGGCGTGGGCGTATTGGCGGCGCAGGGCGCCCAGGTGGTGCTGCGCGAGGCCTCGCTGGAGTCATGCCAGGAGGCCGGGGTATGGGCGGAGACCCTGGGCCAGGTGACGGCCGTGGGCCTGGAGGTGCGAGGCTCCCGTGGGCCCGCGCTGGTCGCCATGGTGGACGGAGTGCTGCGGGTGGACGCGCTCACGGCGAGGGACAACGCCGCGGGGCTCGTGATGGCCGATTGTGAGGGCTCCACCGGGGTGACGCTGGGCCGCGTGACGGGTCAGGGCAGGGAGACGGGGCCCCGGCTGGCCTGTGTGGCGAGCGTCTCTCCCTGAGCCAGGGGCGTGGCGTGGGCCACCAGCCAGTCGCGGATCTCCGGGTGGACCTCGATGGGAGCGCCCGTGCCGAAGAGCAGATCTCCATGCCCGTAGTTCATCTTGTCGCCGCGCTCGCAGCCGAAGACGTGGAGCTTCTTGTCCGATGAGCCCACCAGCTCGAACTGCGCGCGCAGGTTCTTCGGCGAGGCGAGCCGGTCCATGCTCCCGCCCATCACCATCACCGGCAGCGAGAGCCTGGCGAGCCCCGCGCGCCAGTCCACGCTCCCGTCGAAGGAGCGGAAGGCGTCGTGGTCGATCCAATCCCGGAACTGCCGCAGCACGTTGCGGCTCATCGACGCCATCATGTTCGCGTAGACCTTGCGCTGGGTGGGCGGGGGGATGTGCCTCGGGTTGATGATGACGTCGGACAGGGGCAGGGTGACGTAGCCGAGGAAGGGCGCCATCGAGCGGCTCAGCCACTCGTTGCGGAAGCCGCGCGGCCACGAGGCCCGGCTGCCCACGTGGCTGAGCCGGCGGATGAGCGGATCCGGCGGGAAGAAGACCGGAGCGCCCAGGGCGAGCAGTCCCGCGAGCTTCTCTTCCGCGGGCCCCTGCGCCACCGCGTAGCCCACGAGTGCTCCCAGCGAGTGGCCCACCCAGAGGGCGCGCCGGGCCCCCGTCTGGGCGAGGGCCAGCTCGATGAGGGCGGGCCCGTCCTGGGCGACGAAGTCATCCACCGTGACGTCGGGCCAGCGGCGGCCCGGGGGCGAGGGGCGCGAGTGGCCGATGCCGCGCCACTCCACGCTGAAGCAGTCGAAGCCGGCCTCGGACAGGGCGTGGGCGAGGGAATAGGGCGGCTCGAAGTCGAAGGTGCACCGGTTGGCGGCGAGCCCGTGGCACAGCAACACCGGCTCCTCGAAGCGCCGGTGGGCGGCGCGGCGCACGTGGACAGTCAACTCCCACCCATCCTGGCAGCGGACCTTCAACCGCTCGGGCTCGGACGTGCGCAGGCGGTACCACCGGCGAACGGCGAGCACCCACAGACCGTTGATACCCAACAGGGTGACTACGGCGAGCAATACCCAGGATGTCCAACGCACCGCGTCCATCGGCCCTCCGCGAAGACCGGGCAAATAAAACCCTGATATGATTCGTTCTCCCCCGGCTTTCACCGGAACGGCCAGTGGCCAACACATGGAGTCAGGAGAACGATGAGACCCCACAAGTTGATGTTCGTCCTGCCCAACCTGTTCACGGTCTCCTCCATCCTCTGTGGCTTCTACGCCATGATCCTCTGCGCGGGGCAGCCGGGCCCGGCGCAGTTCAATCAGGCGGCCCTGTCCATCCTCTTCGCCATGTTCTTCGACGGGTTCGACGGCCGTGTCGCCCGCCTGACGAAGACGCAGAGCGACTTCGGGATGCAGCTCGACAGCCTGGCGGACGTCATCTCGTTTGGCGCCGCGCCTGCCCTGTTGGTCTACAAGTGGGCACTCGAGCCCCTGGGTTTCCTGGGAATGTTCCTCTCCTTCGCCTTCGCGGCCTGTGGGGCGCTGCGGCTCGCGCGCTTCAACGTGCTGGCCATGCGCAGCCCCCAGGGCGGTGGCGGGAGCTTCTTCGTGGGCCTGCCCATCCCGCTGGCCGCCGGCGTGCTCGTGTCGATGATCATCGCCCACCATGCCGCCACGGCGGGTGAGGTGCTCGAGGACTCGGCCCGGGGCCCCGTGGCGGTGGCGGCGACGCTGCTGGCGCTGCTGATGGTGTCCACCGTTCGCTACCGGACCTTCAAGGATCTGCGGCTGTCGCGCCGTTCGGCCTTCGTCCTGATGCTGGTGCTCGCCAGTGGCGTGGTCATCGGCACCCACTTCCACCCGGCCTACGTGCTGGTGGCCTACTCGTTCGCCTACCTCGCCTTCGGTCTCGTGGAGTCCGCCTTCCTGGTGCGCAACCGGCTCGTGGCCCGGAAGATGGGGCGGGGCGCCGTTGCCGCGGCCGTCCTCGAGGAGGACGACGACGAGCTGGACGACGAGGACGAGGACGACGGGAAGGTGGCGTAGGCGCGCCCGTATCTGCGCGTGCCGGAGACGGCGGGTGCGGCTAGGATGCGCCGCCCATGCGCGTCGAGCTGCTGTGCACCGGTGACGAGCTCGTCACCGGACTGACCACCGATACCAACAGCCCGTACCTGGAGGCGCGGCTCTTCGAGCTGGGCCTCAAGGTCACGCGGGTGGTGCTGGTGGGGGACGTTCGTGAGGACATCACCGGGGCCTTGAAGGAGGCCGCCCACCGGGCGGACGTGGTCATCGTCTCGGGAGGGCTGGGTCCCACCGCGGATGACTTCACCGCCGAGTGCGCCGCCGCGGCCGCGGGTGTGCCGCTCGTCGAGGACGCGCGGACGCTCCAGTTCCTGCGCGAGCGGGCCAGGAAGCAGGGCCGGGAGCTGCTGCCCAACGTGGCGCGCATGGCGCTGGTGCCCCAGGGTTCGGAGGTGGTGCTCAACCCGGTGGGAGCCGCGCCCCTGTTCATCGTGAGGATGGGCGGCTGCCGGCTCTTCTTCCTGCCGGGCGTGCCGCGCGAGTACCGGGCGCTGGTGGACGGCGAGGTGTTGCCGCGCGTGCGCGAGGAGCTGGAGAAGCGGCCGGGGCGCACGTACCGGGCCTTCCGCCTGCTGCGCACGGTGGGCCTCCCCGAGTCCGTGCTGGACGCGCGTGTGACCCCGCTGGCGGCGGCGCACCCGCGGGTGGTGTTCGGCTTCCGCACGCACGCGCCGGAGAACCAGCTCAAGCTGATGGCGGAGGCCCCCTCGCGGGCCGAGGCCGATGCCGCCCTGGCCGCCGCCGAGAAGGCCGCTCGCCAGGAGCTGGGCCTGGCGGTGTACGGCGCGGACGGGGACACCTATCCCGTCGTGCTGGCGAAGCTGCTGACGGAGGCGAAGGCCACGCTGTCGCTCGCGGAGAGCTGCACGGGAGGCCTCATCGCGGCGCAGCTCACCGGGGTGTCCGGTGCGAGCAACTTCCTGCTGGGTGGAGCGGTCGTCTACACCGAGCCGATGAAGACGGCCTGGGCCGGGGTACCGCCCGAGCTGCTGGCCACGTACGGCGCGGTGTCGAGGCCGGTGGCGGTGGCCATGGCCGAGGGCATCCGGGCCGCGTGCGGGACGACCCATGGCCTGTCGGTGACGGGCTTCGCGGGCCCGACGGGGGGCACCCCCGAGGATCCGGTGGGCACCGTCTACTGTGCGCTCGCCACGGAGGGGGCTCCCACCCGCTGTGAGCGTTTCTCCATTGCTGGTGATCGGGACCTCGTGCGCCTGTTCGCCGCCTCGTACGCGCTCGAGCTGCTGCGTGAGCGCCTGTTGACCCCTTCTTCCGCCCCATGAGCCGCTCCAAGTCCAAGCGTCCCAAGCAGTCCTCCGCGCCGGCGCCCGAGTCCGCGCCGTCCGCCGCATCGGCCAGCGAGCCCCGGCCGGCCCCACCGGAGTCCACCACCCCCGAGCGGCCCGTGGAGCCCTCCGTGTCCACGGGAGCGTCAGGTGGAGTCGCGGGAGCCGCGTTGAGGATCTGGCTCTCGGCGTACCGGGTGGAGGTGGTGCTCTTCCTGGTGAGCTTCGTGGTGTTGGCCAGCTTCAGCTCGCAGCGTTTCCTGCGGCAGAGCGAGGCGCCGCACTTCGTGTACCAGTCGAAGGCGTGGCTGGAGGGGAGGCTGGACCTGGACCCCGAGGTGCTGCCCAACCTGGAGGACTGGGCGTGCGTGCGGGAGGTGGCGGGGGAGAAGGTCCGGTGCGAGGGCCGGGTGAGGCCGGGGGACCGCTGGTTCGTGAGCTTCCCGTCGTTCCCCGCGGTGGTGATGCTGCCCTTCGTGGCGCTGCACGGCTACCAGTTCAACGACACCTCGTTCGGGGTCATCGTCGGGGCGCTGGCGGTGGCGCTCTTCTACTCGCTGCTGCGCTTCCTCGCGAAGGAGGGAGAGACGTCGAGGGACCGTACGGAGAACATCGGCCTGGCGCTGACATTGGCCTTCGGCACGCTCTTCTTCTACGCGGCCATCCGGGGCGAGGTGTGGTTCAGCGCGGAAGTGATGGGCGTGGT
Source organism: Archangium violaceum Cb vi76 (assembly GCF_000733295.1). Lineage (GTDB taxonomy): Bacteria > Myxococcota > Myxococcia > Myxococcales > Myxococcaceae > Archangium > Archangium violaceum. The sequence continues at coordinate 17,213 of NZ_JPMI01000079.1, forward strand.
CTTCACGTGCCTCTACGTGCGCAACGCGGTGCGGGCCCACCGCCCGGTGCTCGCGGGACTGTTCTTCTCCATGGCCACGCTCACCCGCACGCCGCTGCTGTTCTCCGGGCTCTTCTTCGTGCTGGAGGCGCTGTGCCCGGGACCGGACCGGCTCGGGCAGCTCAAGGCACTGGGCGAGCACTGGAAGCCGGTGGTGCGCAAGCTGGGCCTGTTCGCGCTCGGGGCCGCGCCGCTCGCGCTGCTGGCGGCGGCCTACAACGTCTACCGCTTCGGCAGCCCGGGCGAGTTCGGCCACGCGTTCCTCTACAACAACCGCGTCAACGTGGACATCGACCGCTGGGGCCTGTTCGATCCGGTCTACCTGTCGCGCAACCTGGAGGCGGCCTTCTTCAAGTTGCCGAAGGTCTCTTTCAATCCGCTGCGGCTGGGCTACGACCCGCATGGCCTGTCGCTGCTGCTGACGTTGCCGCTGCTCGTCTTCCTGGTGGTGCCGAAGCTGAGGCCGCGCCTGCACTGGCCGCTGTGGCTCACCGTGGCCGTGACGGCGCTGCCCGGGCTCTTCTACCAGAACACCGGGTACATGCAGTTCGGCTTCCGGTTCAGCATCGATTACACGCCCTACCTGCTGTTGCTCTTCGCCATCGGTGGCTGGTCCCTGCGAAATCGCGCGGTGCAGGCCGTGGTGGTGCTCGGCGTGCTGGTGAATTTCTGGGGCGCGGTGGCCTTCCGTGGCTACACCGAGCTTGTCCGGAACTGGTAGGGCCGGGCACGTGGGCTTGACCGGCCGCCCTCGGGCGAGCAGATAACGAGACGTGACTCAACCGCCCTCAGGACCCACACCTCCCTCGGGACCGCCGCCCCCGGGCAAGCGCTGGCACACCCGCGAGGACAGCGGCATCCGGCTCGATGCGCGGCTGCGCTGGTGGCACGACGACGAGCCCATCGAGCACCCGCGCATCATCGAGCTCTTCAACAGCTCGCTGGTGCTCGACGAGCAGGGCCGCTACCAGCTCCAGATTGGCCAGGACTGGTGCTTCATCCAGGTGGAGGACGCCGCCTACGAGGTGCGCACCGTGGATGTCACCCCGGACGAGCGCGTGTCCGTGCGCCTGAGCGATCGCACTGCCGAGGCGCTCGAGCCAGACACCCTCGGCGTGGACTCCGAGGGCGTCCTCACCTGCCGGGTCAAACGCGGCCGGGCGAAGGCGCGCTTCTCCCGGGATGCCCAGTACCAGCTCGGCGAGCTGATGGAGCAGGGCGAGGACGGCCGCCTGTATCTGCGTGCCGGCCAGCGCCGCCTCGCGGTGCCCGTGTCGCTCGAGTCCCTGGGCGCCTGAACTCCATCAGCAAAGTGAGCGAAGATATCCCCTCTCCCCTCGGGAGAGGGTCAGGGTGAGGGTTCCCGAGCCCGTTCTTCAACCCGTGACCCATATTGGGGACAGGGGGTTCAACCCGGGATGCGTGGCACCCTCACCCCGTCCCTCTCCCGGAGGGCGAGGGGAGAGGGTCACGGTCAGCGCATGGAGCGCTCCTTCGTGGACTGCCCTGAAGGGGCTCAGGCCATCGCCGCGGGGGCTTCCATTTCGGCGGCGGCCGGGTTCGGCGTGGGGACGGGGAGGGTCATCCCCACCACGTCACGGGCGAGCGCCTCCATGGCCTCGGGGTGCTCGCGCAGCCACTCCGAGGCCCGCTCCCGGCCTTGGCCGATGCGCTCGCCGCGCAGGCTGAAGTGGCTGCCGGCCTTGTCCACCAGTCCCGCCTGCACTCCCAGGTCGAGCACCTCGCCCGGGCGGTTGATGCCCACGCCGTACAGCAGATCGAACTCGGTCTCCTGGAAGGGCGGGGCCACCTTGTTCTTCACCACCTTCACCTTCGCCCGCGTGCCCACCACGCTCTCGCCGTCCTTGAGGTTGCTCGTGCGGCGGATCTCCATGCGCACCGAGGAGTAGAACTTCAGCGCGTTGCCGCCCGTGGTCGTCTCCGGGTTGCCGAACACCACGCCGATCTTCATGCGGATCTGATTGATGAAGATGATGCAGCACCCGGTGCGGCTCACCGCGCCCGTCAGCTTGCGCAGCGCCTGGCTCATCAGCCGCGCCTGCACGCCCATGTGCGCGTCGCCCATCTCGCCCTCGATCTCCGCGCGCGGCACCAGCGCCGCCACCGAGTCCACCACGATGAGGTCCACCGCCCCCGAGCGCACGAGCTGCTCGGTGATCTCCAGTGCCTGCTCACCGGTGTCCGGCTGGGAGATGAGCAGCTCCTCCACGCGAACGCCGAGCTTGCGCGCGTAGTTGACGTCCAGCGCGTGCTCCGCGTCGATGAAGGCCGCCACGCCGCCCTGCGCCTGCACCTGGGCAATCGCGTGCAGGGTGAGCGTCGTCTTGCCCGAGGACTCGTTGCCGAACAGTTCCACCACGCGCCCACGCGGGTAGCCGCCCACCCCGAGCGCCCGGTCCAGTCCCACCGAGCCCGTGGGGATGACCGCCACCCGCTGCTCGCGCACCTCGCCGCCCAGGGGCATCACCGCGCCCTTGCCGAACTGCTTCTCGATCGCCGCCACCGCCGCCGCCACCGCCTTCAGCTTCTCCGTCAGCTTGTTCATGTCGCTCCTCGCCGCCCTTGTTGAGTGGGGCTTCGCCTCGGAGCCGGAATGGCCCGGGCGTGCCGCGAGGAGCATGAGCAACAGCCGTGCCGTGCTTCGCTCACTCGGAGCGCGTGGCGCGGAGGGGTCTCATCTGGCGCGAAGGGTCCCGCACGGTGGAACGGTGGGGTTCACGGGGGAGGAGGCGCGCTGGGGAAAGGCGCTCAGGCGGGCGTCTCGGAGAGGCCATCGTCGCTTCCGGCCGTGAGCGCGTCCTGGGGCACGCCGCCCTCACCGCCGATGTCCCGGTGGAGCTGGATGATGATGTCCCGCACCTCGTTCATGAGGGCCTCGCGCTGGGGTCCCTTGCGTCCCGCGGTGGCGATGGGCTGGCCCACCTTCACGCGGATGGAGTGGCGCCGCAGCCGGATGCTGCCTCGGGGGAGCATTCCGCGCGTGCCCTCGATGGCCATCGGGATGATGGGCACTCCGGCTTCCACGGCCAGCGCGAACGAGCCCTTCTTGAAGGGGAGGATGCGCCCGTCCATCGAGCGGGTGCCCTCGGGGAAGGCGAGGATGTTGGAGCCGGCGCGGATGCGCTCGCCCGCCTGCTTGAGGCTGCGCATGGCCTCACGCCGGTTGGAGCGGTTGAGGAAGATCATCCCCGTGCCCGCCATGAACCAGCCGAGGAAGGGAATCCACTTGAGCACGTGCTTGGCGATGAAGCGGATGTTCACGGGAATCACCGCGAAGGCCACGGGGATGTCGAAGGCGGACTGGTGATTCATCAGGAAGATGTGGGGCTTGCTCCAGTCGACGTCCGGCAGGGGCTCCACGAGCAGGGGCGAGCCGGTGATGTGCCAGTGCATGGGGGCCCAGAAACGCCGCGCCATCATCAGGGGCACCTCGCCGTTGAGGGTGAGGATCGCCGCCAGCCCGGACACGGTAATCCAGAACACCAGCCACAGGACGAGGAAGACGGCCTGGAAGAGTGCGATGAGGGGTGACAGGAGCTTCATCACCCGGCCTTCTAGCTCGCCCAATCAACGGCGGGTACGGGGTAGAGGCGGTGACGTCGATTGCCTTGAAGTTGCGCCGACCGGGAGGAACATCCTGAACATGACAGGCCCACGCGACACGCTTCCCCATGTGGTCATCCTGGGTGGTGGTTTTGGTGGTCTGTATGCCGCCCGTTCGCTGCGCGACGCTCCGGTGCGCGTCACCGTGGTGGACCGGCAGAACCACCACCTCTTCCAGCCGCTGCTGTATCAGGTGGCCACGGCCACCCTGAGCCCGGGAGAGATCGCCTCGCCCATCCGTGGATTGTTGGGGCGGGAGACGACGGTGCTGCTCGCCGAGGTGACGGGCGTGGACGTGGCGGGCAAGCGCGTGCTGCTGGCGGATGGGGAGCTGTCGTACGACTCCCTCGTCATCGCCACGGGGGCGACGCACTCCTACTTCGGCCACGACGAGTGGGCGAAGCACGCCCTGGGGTTGAAGACGATCGATGACGCGCTGGAGATCCGCCGCCGGGTATTGCTGGCCTTCGAGCGGGCCGAGCGCGAGACGGATCCGCTCCGCCGCCGCGAGCTGCTCACCTTCGTCATCATCGGCGCGGGGCCCACGGGGGTGGAGATGGCGGGGGCGCTCGCGGAGATCTCCCGCCACTCGTTGACGCGGGACTTCCACAACATCGACCCCTCCCAGGCGCGCATCCTCCTGTTGGAGGGCTTGCCACGCGTGCTGCCCGTCTACCCGGAGCACCTCTCGGAGAAGGCGCGCCGTTCGCTGGAGAAGCTGGGGGTGGAAGTCCGCACGGACACGCGGGTGACCCACATCGACGAGACGGGCGTATACATCGGCGAGGAGCACATCCGGGCGCGGAGCATCATCTGGGCCGCGGGCGTGGCGGCCTCTCCGGTGGCGCGCTCGCTGGGCGTGGAGTTGGACCGGGCGGGCCGGGTGAAGGTGGCGCCCGAGCTCACGCTTCCTGGCCACGAGGACATCTTCGTCATTGGTGACCTGGCGCACTTCGTCCAGGACGGCCAGCCCATTCCGGGAGTGGCGCCCGCGGCGATGCAGCAGGGCAAGCATGCCGCGCGCAACATCCTCCGTCGGTTGCGAGGCCAGCCGATGGAGGCCTTCCGTTACTGGGACCGTGGCACCTACGCGGTGATCGGACGAGGCCAGGCGGTGGGGGTGGCCTTCCAGCGCTTCGAGTCCTCGGGCTTCAGTGCGTGGCTGGCCTGGCTGGGCATCCACGTGCTCTTCCTGATTGGCTTCCGGAGCAAGCTGGCGGTGCTCATCAACTGGGCGTACTCGTTCATCGCCTTCAAGCGCTCGGCGCGCCTCATCACCGGCCCGTTGCCGGAGTTGGTGCGGCCCGAGAGGGCAGGGGAGGGGCCGCTCACGGGTCGTCCGGGGACCGGGGGCTCCGTCCGGGACGCGGCGGCGGGTTGATGTCGCCCTGCCAGGGGGGCGGGCCTCCCAGGGTATTGGTGTGCAGCCACGTCCGCCGGTCGATCTGCCGGCAGTCGATGGCCAGGTGCACGTCCGCGTCCTCGATGCGCTCGTGCCCTTCCAGGTCCGCCCGGGACAGCGCCAGCTTGAGGATGCGGTCATGGGCGCGCGCGGAGAGGCCGTACTGGGTCATGGCCTTCTCCAGATCACCGCCGGCCTTCTGGGACAGCTTGCAGTAGCGGCGCAGCAGCCGGGAGGGCATCTGCGCGTTGCAGTACACCCCGGGCTCGTCGCGGAAGCGGAACCGTTGCCGGTCGCGAGCGGCCTCCACGCGCTCGCGGTAGTACGCGCTCGTGGGCTCCTCCCCGTCGTTCCTGGCGATGTGGTGGTACTCCACGGGGCGCGTCTGCAGGGTGATGTCGATGCGGTCCATCAACGGTCCGCTCACCCGCGAGTGGTAGTCGTGGATTCGGAACTCCTGGCACGAGCACTTGCGGCCGGGGACGTTGAAGAAGCCACACGGGCACGGGTTCATCGCGGCCACCAGCATCACCCGGCAGGGATAGGTCACGTGCTGGACGGCGCGCGCCAGGTGGATGGTGCCTTCCTCCAGCGGTTGCCGCAGCACTTCCAGCACGTTCTTGCGGAACTCGGGCAGCTCATCGAGGAAGAGCACTCCATGGTGTGCCAGGGACAGCTCACCGGGCCGAGTGGCCGGGCCTCCGCCCACCAGCCCCGCGTCGGAGATGGTGTGGTGGGGCGCGCGGAAGGGCCGCTCGCGCATCATCGTCTGCTCCTCCCCCAGCAGGCCGAGCACGGAGTAGATCTTCGTCACCTCCAAGGCCTCGTCGAACGTCATGGCGGGGAGGATGCCGGGCAGCCTCCGGGCCAGCATCGTCTTGCCCGAGCCCGGCGGACCGCACATCAGGATGTTGTGGCCACCGGCGGCGGCCAGCTCCAGCGCCGTCTTGACGTCCGCCTGTCCCCGCACGTCGGACATGTCCAGGGGCGTCTGGCGCCCTCGAGACGGGGCAGGGGAGCCTTCCTCGCGGGTGAAGGGGGCCAGGGGCTTCTCTCCGGTGAGGTGGTCCACCGCCTCGCGCAGGTGGTGGACGGCCAGCACGTGGATGCCCGCGACGAGGGCCGCCTCGGCCGCGTTGGCCGCTGGCACCATCACCCCCCGGTAGCCCCCGTTCCGTGCCGCCACCGCCAGGGGCAGCACGCCCTTGATGGGCTTCACGGCCCCGTCCAGCGACAGCTCCCCGCCGAAGAGGTAGCGCGACAGGGGCTCCTCCTCCATCAGCTTCGCCGCCCCCAGCACTCCCAGCGCGATGGGGAGCTCGAAGGCCGCCCCCTCCTTGCGGATGTCCGCCGGGGCCAGGTTCACGGTGATGCGCTTGGAGGGCAGCTCGAAGCCACAGTTCTTCAGCGCCGAGATGACGCGCACCTTGGACTCACGCACCGCGCCTTCCGGCAGCCCCACCACGTTGAAGTAGGGCAACCCCAGCGCCATATCCACCTCGCACTCCACCACCACCGCGTCGATTCCCATCAACGCGCCCGACCGCACCCGCGCCAGCATGTCCCGCCCTCCGAATGGTTTCCGCCATGCGGGAGCAATGCGCGTACCGGCCTCTCTCCGAGGAGAAGCCGCGCCGCGGGTGTCCCCGGGCTCGGATGGCACGTCTCACGTCCGAGGGCTCTTCGTCGCTCGTCCGCTCGTACCGTGGGAGAGGAAGAAGACAGCTACCGTGAAAGTCAGGTAATCTGGCAAGCCATGGAACACTCCGTCCTGGCCCCGCACCCGGGAAGTCATTCCCGGTCGTCCATCCACGTTCGCCGAGGCGATCTGAAGCGAAATGCCCGGCTGAAGCTGACGTTCGCGGTCTTCCGCTTCTGTCTCTACGGGATGGTGGGCCTGTCCTCGGAGATCTTCTTCTACAACCTGGTGCGCATCGCCCGGCACGTGCCGCTGCTCGAGATGCTCTTCCGCTTCCAGTGGCGGGTGGATGAGCGGCTGCCCCTCAACGACATCTGGGACACGCCCATCGTCGCGGCGTACGGCCAGTGCTCGCTGTGGATGTTCCTCATCTACGGCGTGGCCTGCTTCTTCTTCATCGAGGCCATCTACCGCCGCACCTTCCGCCAGCACACGCTGCTGCGCGCGGTGCTCTACGGCCACGCCATCCTCCTCTTCGAGGGCCTGAGCGGGGTGTTCCTGGAGAAGCTGACGGGCTACCGCATCTGGTACTACGCGGACAGCGGCGCCATCCTCTGGCAGATGACGTCGCTCTACATCCTGCCCATCTGGATGGTGACGGGGCTGATCGCGGAGTTCATCTACAGGGAGATGATGGATCCGGATCTGGTGGCGGCGCTGGAGTCGCCCTTGCCAGCCACGCCCGAGGAGACGGAGGCCTCGCTCCAGCTGATGCAGTAGGTGCAGGCGTGGTGGTCGTAGCCGGACAGGTCGATGCGGATGTCCGCCGCGCCGGCCGTCCTCAGGCCCGCGTGGAGAATGCCGGCGGTGAACGTGGGCAGCGAGCCCACCTCGTTCATCCACAGCTCGAACTGGCGCGGGCCCAGTTCCTCGAGGCGTGACTCGGTGTAGTTGTTGCCCGCCCGGAAGTTCTTCGTGGTCCTCATCAGGGCCCGCCGCGGCCCCAGCACGCGCAGCAGCGAGAGCACGGCACGCCCCGGCAACGTCTCGTGGAAGCCGTCGATGAAGGCCTCGCCCAGCTTGAAGGCTCCCTGCTCCAGCGGCTCGTCGGGGTAGAGCTCCTGCGCCGTGATGCGCAGGAACGTCATCCACGCGTCGAGCGGGTAGGCGGTGCGGAGCTTCAGCTCCAGATCCAGCCCCGCCTGGCGCAGGCGGGCTTTGCAGGAGGGCGGGATGCGCCCGTGCAGACCTCGAGCGAAGACCGCCTCGACGGTCTGCTCGAAAACCAAGAGCTCGTCGGCCATCAGAGTCGAGGACTCTAGCCGACGAGCTCCCGGGTTGTGAATCTCACTGAGACTACGGGGCCGGGGCGGGAGCCGGAGCCGCGTTCGGATCCACCGGATCACCACCCGCGGCGGCGGCCGGGATGTCCTCGGTGGCCATGCCCAGCACGAAGGCACCGGCCTGCTTGGCGCCGTCGAAGGCGGCCACGAGCAGACCGTAGTTCGCCTTGTCGTCCGCCACGAAGAAGACGATGCGGTCCTCCTTCTTCTTGGCCGTCAGCATGCGCCGGAGCTTGTTGACGTACTCGTCCTTCTGCACCGTCTCGGTGTTGATGGAATAGGTACCGTCGGCGTCCAGCTTGACGATCAGCTGGCTGTTGTCCTGCGGCATCTGCTCCACGGGGACGTCTTCCGTCTCCGGAATGCGCACCTCGATGTCCTTCTCGAGGAGCGGCGTGACGACCATGAAGATGATGAGGAGCACCAGCACCACGTCCACCAGCGGCGTGACGTTGATCTCCGAGTTGGGCGGGGTCGTGGCTTTGACAAACTTGCGCTTGGTGCTCATGGCTAGTTCTTCAACTCCTCGACGCCCAGGAAGATCTTCTTGGCCTTGGCCTTGCGGGTGACCTCCATCACCTGGCGTACATCACCCACGGTGAGGGCGCTGTCACCCTTGAGGAGGATCTTCTTGTTGGGCAGGTAGGAGAGCGTGTCCTTCAACTTCGCCTCCAGCCCCGCCGCGTCGAACTCGTCCTGCTCCACGAACATCTTCTTGTCCATGGTAACGGAGAGGATGATTGGATCCGGGTCGTTCGTACCGCCCTTGTCCTCCTCGACCTTGGCCGCCTTGGGCAAGGTGACGGACTTGCCACGCTGGAGCATGGGCGTGACGACCATGAAGATGATGAGGAGCACCAGCACCACGTCTACCAGCGGCGTGACGTTGATCTCGCTCTTCGGGCCCCCTTGGGAGCCGCCTGCGGACATTCCCATGCGTGCACCTGTTCCTGGAGAAGAGAGCGCCCGCCCCCCCATGGAGAGGGTCTCCGTTTCCCGGAGACCCCTTGGGAGGCGGGCCTTTGGCTCTCGTTGGGACTAGGCCTGGGGGGCGTGCGAACCACCCAGGTTGCGCGCGACCACGTCCAGGAACTCGTTGGAGGACTCGGAGATGTCCACCGAGCGAGCGTCCACCCAGCCCGACAGGAAGTTGTAGGCCATCACCGCGGGGATGGCCACCAGCAGACCAAAGGCCGTGGTGATGAGCGCCTCGGCGATACCGGCGGAGATGGTGCCCAGACCACCGGAGCCCGCGGCCGCCATGAGCTGGAAGGCGTTCACGATACCCATCGTGGTGCCCAGCAGACCCACGAACGGGGCCGTGGAGCCCACCGTGGCCAGCACGCCCAGACCGCGCTTGAGGCTCTGCACCTCACGCTGCGCCTGGCGCTCCAGGGCGCGCGCCACCGACTCCACCGCCACTTCCTTGTCGGAAGGGCTGATCCGGTACGCGGTCAGACCGGAGCCGATCACCCGGCCCAGGTGGCCGATCTCCTTGCCCATGTTGGTGTTGGCGGCCTGCTGCAGATCGCCCTTGGCCAGGATGGAGCCCATCTTGGCCGCGAAGTTGCGCGAGTCCCTGCGGGTCTTGCGGAAGACGATCATACGCTCCGCCATGACCACCAACGACGCGACGGACATGATCGCCAGAGTGAAGATGATGCAACGGGCGAAAAGACCCGTGTGCGCCCAGATTTCGGCAAGCGTGAATTGCATGGTTGGGGGAAGCGCTCCTCCTCGAGCGCGGTTGGGGTACGGCGATTACGACAATGGCGACGTCCTGGACTAGCGGGGCAGGCTCAGACGGATGTTGAAGGTGTAGTCGACCTGGACGGGCCGACCCTGGAACGTCACGGGCTTGTAACGCTGAGCATACAGCGAATCCAACACCGCCTGCTCCATATGGGGCAACGGCTTGATGATGCGGCAGCGCTCGATCGCTCCCTCGGTGGTGATGACGCACTTGACGATCATCAGACCCTGAACGCGCGCCTCAAGGGCCTCGCGGGTGTACTGCGGCGACGGGCCAGACATCTTCTCCGGGCGGGTCATTCCCGCGCCGAACGGAAGCACGTCCGTTCCGGTGCTGCCCACCTGGCCGCCGAGCACTCCGCCAACCACACCACCCACCACACCGCCGATCACACCGCCGGCCACGCCTCCCTCGACACCGCCCTCCACCTCCTCTTCAGTGGACTCCTCCTCCTCCTGACCCGCGTTCGGATCCGGCTCCACCTCGGGCGGCTTCTCCTGGGGGATCTCCTTGGGCTGGACGATGACGTCCGGCTTCTTCACCACCGGCTTCTTGGTGGGGTTGCTCTTCTTCGCCGGAGGCGGCGGAGGCGGGGGAGGAGGCGGCGCGGCCGAGACCGGGGGGGCCATGGCCTGCTTGAAGGTGACCTCCACCTCCTTCTCCTTCTCCTTTTGAGGCTGCTGGGAGATCCACACGGCGAAGCCGAAGAGACCCACGTGAAGGATGACCGAGATGAAGGTGCCCACGCCGAAACGCGTCTTGGGGCCTTGTCCGCGGTCAAGGACAGAGTCGAACATGCGCTACGCTCCTGAACTCCGGTGGACACCCACCTCGTCCCGCCCGGATCGCAAAAGGCGCGCTACATTACAAAAACCGGGAACGGGTGCAAGTGACCCCACCCTGGAAGGCCACCTGCGTGATCGGCCAATGCCCCAGTAGTCACCAAAAAGCAACGGCATATTGACAACTGGTAGACCCCAGGTATTTTCCCGTACCATTTTAGTTGCAGTGCAAGCCCACCTTGGAGGGGTTCCCAGCATGCAAGTGAGACGGATGCTCCGGGCAACTGGAGTGGTTGTGGTCGCGAGCCTGTCGTACGGCACCGCGGCTTACGCCGATAGCGTGATCATTGGTACGGTTGTCAGTGCCGATAACAAGAAGCCTGCCGCTGACGTGGTCGTCACGGCGACGTCGCCCAATCTTCAGGGCGAGCAGGTCGTGGTGACGGACGCGCAGGGTAACTACCGAATTCCCCAGCTCCCGCCCGGCGTCTACACCCTCCGGTTCGACAAGGAGTCGTACCGTCCGTTCTCGCGTTCGGAGATCCAGCTGCGCCTGGATCGCACCATCCGCGTGAACGTGGAGATGCTGCCGGAGGAGATGAGCGAGACGATCGTGGTCACGGCGACGCCGCCGACCATCGACGTTGGCTCGACGAGCGTCGGCGTCAACGTGGATCAGGACTTCATCAAGCGCATCGCGGTGAACCGTCCTGGCGGCAAGGGGGGCGCGACCCGCTCCTTCGAGTCCCTGGCCGAACTCGCCCCGGGCGCGCAGAGCGACTCGTACGGCGTGTCCATCAACGGCACCACGTCTCCTGAGAACGGGTACGTGGTGGACGGTCTGTCCACGAACGACCCTGCCTTCGGCGTCAACGCCAGCCCGCTGAGCGTCGAGTTCGTGCAGGACGTGAACATCATCACCGGCGGTTACATGCCGGAGTACGGCCGCTCCACCGGCGGCGTGCTCAACGCGGTGACGAAGTCCGGCTCCAACGAGTTCCACGGCTCCGTCTACGGCAACCTGACCCCGGGCATCTTCGAGGGGCAGCGCACCCCCGTGGTGAGTGCCGCCTCCGTGGTCACCGGCCGCAACAACCTGCAGGCCATCGGTGACTTCGGCGCCACCTTGGGCGGTCCGATCCTCAAGGACAAGCTGTGGTTCTTCGCCGGTGTGGCCCCGTCCTTCTCCAACTACACCCACACCCGCTCGGTCAACTACTTCGAGACCGAGGAGTATACCACGTCGACCGGGACCACGGCGCGCCGCGTCGTGAGGGATCCGGTGACCGGCTTCAACAAGTCGCAGCAGATCCCGGGCTCCGAGCGTGAGTACGACGTGACGGGGCAGAGCCTGCAGTACATGGGCAAGCTGACGTACCTCATCAACCAGGACCACAACGTCTCCGTCTCGCTCGCCGGTACCCCGAGCGTGTCGGGTGGTAACGGCGCGCTGGCCATCAACCCCCGCTCGGGCGCCCTGCCGGGCACGCTGAGTGGTGATCCGAACGCCTACGGCCAGACCCAGAGTGTGGCCGGTTCCACCACGGTGGCCCTGAAGTACGCCGGCGCCCTGATGGACAAGAAGGTGCTGATCGACGCCAACGTGGGTTGGTTCCACCAGACGTCCGCCACGCTGCCGAGCGACGGCTCCGAGATCGGCTCCATGGAGGGCCTCGCTGGCCTGTCGCTGGTCCAGTTCCGCAACCTGCGCTCCATCGCGGATGTGGAGACGAACCTGAACGCCCAGGCGCTCTGCAACGCGGACGGCCGCGGCGGCACGCTCGCCTGCCCGGTGCGCTCGTACGTCTCGGGTGGTCCTGGCCTCATCTCGGATGGTCTGCTGGACCGCTACCAGGCCAACGCCAAGGCCACGTACATGTTCAGCGCCCTCGGCAACCACGTGTTCAAGGCCGGCGCGGACCTGGAGCTCCTCAGCTACCAGCAGCGCAAGACCTTCGCCGGTGGCGTGAACCTGGCCGAGGAGGCCGACGGCAGCTGGCTGGACTCGCGCCGCTACGGCTACCAGAACGGTCCTGACCAGCCGGTGAACCTGGCCTTCCAGGACTCCCTGTCGCGCAGCACCACGGTGGGTGGCTTCCTCCAGGACAGCTGGACGATCGCCAACCGCGTGACGCTCAACGCCGGTGTCCGCTACGACACCCAGTGGATGTACGGTGCCACCGGTCAGCTGGGCATCGTGCTGCCCAACCAGGTGTCTCCGCGCCTCGGCCTGGTGGTGGACCCGCTGGCCAACGGCCGCATGAAGGTGTACGCGAACTTCGCGCGCTACTACGAGCAGGTGCCGCTCAACATGGCGGACCGCGCGTTCCCGCCCGAGGCCAGCTACGCCGCCTACCGCCAGGGTGGTACGGGTGCTCCGTGCGATCCCGCCACCATCACCACGCGTGAGGGCCAGGACGAGTGCCGCAAGGACTCCTCGGTCATCGAGCGTGGCGAGGGTCTGACCACCCTGGATCCGAGCTTCAAGTACATCGGCGGCAAGGTGGACACCACTCCGGTGGATCCCGCGCTGAAGCCGCAGGGCTCGGATGAGTTCCTCGTGGGCGCCGAGTACGAAGTGCTCGCCAACATCCGCGTGGGTGCCAACTACACCCACCGCTACATGAACTCGGTCATCGAGGACATGAGCCGGGATGACGGCCACACGTACTTCATCGGCAACCCGAGCGAGGGCTTCGCCAAGGAGTTCCCCAAGGCCACGCGTAACTACGACGCGGTCACGGTGCTCCTCAACCGCACCTTCAGCGATGGCTGGCTGGCGCAGGCGAGCTACACCTGGTCGCGGCTGTACGGCAACTACGCCGGTCTGTTCCGTCCGGAGAACGGCCAGCTCGATCCGAACATCACCTCGGACTTCGACCTGACGTCGCTGCTGGAGAACCGTGAGGGCCTGCTGCCCTATGACCGCACCCACGCCATCAAGCTGTTCGGCGCCAAGGAGTTCAACTTCACGAAGGATCTGAGCGCCAGCCTGGGCCTGTCCTACCGTGGTAACTCCGGTACGCCCATCAGCGCCCTGGGTGGTCACCCCATCTACGGCGGCACCGAGGCGTTCATCCTCAACCGCGGCTCCGTGGGCCGGACCCCGTGGCTCCACAACATCGATTCCAACATCGGTGTGAACTACCGGATCAGCAAGAGCAACGTCGTGTCGTTCAGCCTCGACGTGTTCAACCTGTTCAACTTCCAGGAGGTCGCGACGGTCGACAACGCCTACACCAACGCGGGCGTGTACGTGCTGCCCATCGAGGGTGGCAAGATCGACGGCAACCCGATGGACCTGAAGCCCGAGCAGGTGACGCAGTCGAACGGCCGTCCGATGACGGAGGCCCAGCGCAACCTGAACTGGACGAAGGCCACTTCCTACCAGGCCCCGCGTCAGATCCGCCTCGGTCTGAAGTACACGTTCTAGGAACCTCCAGCCGGATTGGGATTCGAAACAATGAGCAAGCGTATCGTTACTGCAGTGGCTCTCATCGGTGCGGCTGGTGTCATCTCCGGTTGCACTCTCGAGCAGCCGTCCGCCGGCTGCATCGTGCAGGACTCCACGGACTATCCGTGGCAGGCCCTGTACGTGCTGAAGAACAGCGCGGACGAGGCCAAGTCGTGCGGCAAGCTGAAGGGTGAGGCGCTCGGTGTCTTCAAGTACATCGAGTTCGAGAAGGGCGCGAACGAGCAGCTGACCAAGAAGCGCGCGTTCATCGGCATTCGTCCGGAGGGGCTGGCTCAGCGGTTCGAGTCCGTCACCTACGAGGACGAGGTGCTCAACACCGATGGGTCCGTCCAGGTGGACGAGGACGGCGAACCGGTGATGGAGGAGATCACCGCGGAGCGTGTCCCGGGTGCTCGCGCCGACAACTACGCGATCGCCAAGCTGTCCACGGCACTGTCCGAGACCCTGGCCGACGAGCCGGATGAGAAGGGTCTGTGCTCGACCTCGGGCTTCAAGCCCGCGACCGTGACGACCACGGCCGTGACCCGTACAGACGAGGAGACGGGCGAGGTCATCACGGTCGCTCCCGCGGAGAGCCTGAGCTACACGTTCAGCGACGTGAAGGTGTACTCGGATCCGTCCGCGCCTGGCACCCAGCTGACGGGGACGCTGAAGTACTCGGATGGCCCGGGCTGCGAGGCGGAGTACACGGTGCTGGCGCTGTGGCCGCAGGTGGGGTGCGATCCCGAGGCCTTCGCCAACCCGACCGAGGCCAACGCCGCGGATCGTTGCGCCGAGGGCTCCGGCCTCAACCCGGACTTCGACGCGGTGTGCGTCGCGGGCATCGCCGGTGGTGACGCCGCGTGCGTGCCGAACCCGGCCACGGGCGTGCCTGCTTTCAAGAGCAAGTAGGCAGGCAGCCTCTTCGAGGCTGAACTGAAGTGAATCGCGGCCCCGGTTGCTCCTCCCCCACGCGGGAGTGGCGGCCCGGGGCCGCGGTGTTTATGGACGGTTGAACTCCGTTTCGAGTCTTTCCGGGAAGGTGCATGGAGGGTCGGTTTTCACTGGTTGAACGTGTCGCGGCGCTGCTGGCCGATGAGCAGGGAACGCTCCGCAAGGAGGCGCCCTACCGGGTGGCCCTCTGCTACCCGAGCCCCTACCACGTGGGCATGAGCTCGCTCGGCTACCAGGCCATGTACCGGGAGATCCACGAGCACCCGGGAGCCACCGCCGAGCGCGCCTTCCTGCCCGATGACGTCGAGGCGTACCGCCGCACGCGCACGCCCCTGTTCACCTTCGAGTCGCAGGCCCCCGTCTCCAGCTTCCACATGCTGGCCTTCTCCGTGGCCTATGAGCTGGAGATGACCGGCCTGTTCTCCATGCTGGAGCTCTCCGGCATTCCCCTCCTCAAGGAGGCGCGCGACGAGCGCCACCCCCTCGTGGTGGCCGGCGGACCGCTCACCTTCTCCAATCCGGATCCGCTCGAGCCCTTCGTGGACGTGCTCGTGCAGGGCGAGGCCGATGACCTCATCCACGTCCTGCTGGAGGCGGCGGCGTCCATGGAGAAGGACGCCCTGCTGGCGCACCTGGCGGGCGTCCCCGGCTTCCGCGTGGCCGGGCGGGGAGGAAAGCGCTACCACGTGGCCAAGGCCACGGACTCCCGGCTGCCAGCGCGCTCCGCCATCATCACCCCCCACACGGAGCTGCGCTCGATGTTCCTCATCGAGCCCGAGCGCGGTTGCTCGCGCGGGTGCCACTACTGCGTCATGCGGCGCACCACCAACGGCGGCATGCGCACCGTTCCACCCGAGCGGGTGCTGTCGCTCATCCCCGAGCATGCGAAGCGCGTGGGACTCGTGGGCGCCGCCGTGACGGATCACCCCCGCATCGTCGAGCTGCTGCGCACCCTGGTGGACTCGGGCCGCGAGGTGGGTGTGTCCTCGCTGCGCGCGGACCGGCTCACCCAGGAGTTGGTGGATCAGCTGCGGCGCGGCGGCGCCACCAACCTCACCGTGGCCGCGGATGGGGCCTCGCAGCGCATGCGGGACCTGGTGGACCGCAAGCACTCGGAAGAGCAGATCATCCGCGCGGCCCACTTCGCCAAGACGGCGGGGATGCGGCAGCTCA
The DNA here is from genome assembly GCF_000733295.1 of Archangium violaceum Cb vi76. GTDB lineage: Bacteria > Myxococcota > Myxococcia > Myxococcales > Myxococcaceae > Archangium > Archangium violaceum. The sequence goes on from NZ_JPMI01000079.1 coordinate 33,376, forward strand.
AGGTGTACAACGTCGTCGGCCTGCCGCTGGAGGAGGATGCGGACGTCGACGAGCTGGCCCGTTTCACCACGGAGCTGTCGAAGATCCTCCCGGTGGCGCTGGGCGTGGCGCCCTTCGTGGCCAAGCGCAACACCCCGCTGGATGGAGCCCCCTTCGCCGGCATCCGCGAGGTGGAGGGCCGGCTGGAGCGGCTGCGCAAGGGCCTCAAGGGACGCGCCGAGGTACGGCCCACCTCGGCCCGCTGGGCCTGGGTGGAGTACATGCTCGCCCAGTGCGGCCCCGAGGCGGGCCTGGCGGCCATGGACGCCTGGAAGGCGGGTGGGAGCTTCGCCGCCTTCAAGCGCGCCTTCCAGGAGCGCGATTGCCAGCCCTTCATCGCCCGCCGGGTGGAGGATGGACGGCGCCGGCCCACCGAGTGGCCCCGGGTGGAGAACGTCGCTCCGCCCTACGTCTGACACTGGCGCGGCCAGACCTTGCCCCGGGCCGCCCGCTCTCTGCTAGAAGGCCGCACGCGCCGCTTCCAGGCGCCAGGAGGCTTCAGCGGCAGTGAGCACGGATCGCGTGGACAAGGCGTGGCAGCGCAAGGGGCTCAAGGACTACTCGACGGAGGCCATCGTCGGGACGCTCGGGCACTACGGCGTGACGGTCAGCGAGGCGGACTTCCGCCAGCTCGCCGAGAAGCAGTACCCGGCTGGAATCGCCGAGGGCTGGATGCCGAAGTGGAAGGGCACCGGCCAGTTCGCTGCCTTCCCGTATGCCGCCGCCGGGGAGCTGTGGAAGCGCTGGCAGTCCGGCCGGCTCGCGCCGTACGAGCTCTCCGAGAGCCTCGCCCAGTTGATGGGCGCCCTCGGGCAGATCCTCCAGGGCATCCAGCAGGCCCCCGTGGCCTCCTCCTTCGAGCGGATGAACGAGGTGCGCAAGCGCGTGCCCGTCAATGACAAGGGCGAGCCCGACACCGGCTTCATGCAGGAGGCCCTGCGCGTGTTCGACGAGCGCGCCGCCCGCGCCTTCGACGACCTGGCCGAGATGCTCGCCAAGGCCGGCCACCGCGAGCACGCCCAGGCCTTCGCCGACCTGGAGGAGTTCATCCTTCCGGATCGCCGCGGCATCTCCAAGCCGATCATCCGCGCCTCTCTCGGTGAGCGGGACGCGGCGCTCGAGGAGCTGCAGAAGGCGGCCACGGACAGCGCGCGCACGCCCATCTCCCGCGTGCTCGCCGTGGACGGCCTGCTGCACCTCAAGGCCAATGACAAGGTCGCCACCGTGGGCCGCCCCATCCTCGAGGAGGCCGAGCGCGTCCAGGACTGGCACCTCGCGCTGGATATCGTCGCCCGCCTGGAGCACGCCAACAAGCAGCTCGGCGATCGCACCGCGCTCGCGGCCCTCGAGAAGGACCGCGCCCGCATCGAGAAGGCCCACGACGAGGCCCACCCCACGCACCGCCGTCACCAGCATCAGCACTGAGCGGTACTTCCGCTCAATCAGCCCCAACATCCCTCAATATCCCCTCTCCCCCCGGGAGAGGGTCAGGGTGAGGGTATTTGTCACGGTGTTCCCAACCCGTGGTTCCCAAGAGGGGCCACGGGGTTCAACCCGCGAGCCCCGATACCCTCACCCCGTCCCTCTCCCGGAGGGAGAGGGGATATGCCTTGGGTCAGGGGCTCAGTAGGGGACGTCTTCCTCGGTGGGTCGTTGGGCCTCCGCGGCGGCCTGTGCCTCTCCAGCGGCCTGGATGTCCTCGGCCGTCTGTCCCCGGCGGGGCAGGGGGATGTACTTCACCTCCGGCACCGCCTCCTGCACGTCCTTCACCGGTACCACCGCGCCCACCGTCGTGTAGCGGATGGCTCCCGTCTGCGTGAAGGTGTGCCGCAGCTCGTACGACTTCGCCCTCGGCAGGAACCACTCGCGCACCGTCTTCAGCGGCAACACGTGCAGCTCCCCCTGCGCCAGGAACACGTACACCAGCAGGTCCGCGCCGCTGTACAGGAAGCACCCCGGCGTGTCCCGCTCCAGGTTGGACACCAGCTCGAAGAAGTAGCGCCGGCGCCGGGGTTGCCGGTCACCCTTCACCTCGATGCCGCGCACCTCTCCCGAGGGCAGCTCCCACAGGAGGTCCACCCCTCGGTGCTGGAAGCGCGGATCGTCCTGCACGTCATGGACGCGCGAGCCGGGCTCGGTCGCCAGCAACCAGTTCCGGGCGTATTGCACGGCCCGATCGGCCGCGCCCATCACGCCCCTCATGCTGAAGCCGCGTGCCATCGCTCAGCGGCGCAGTTCCACGCCCGTGGCCACCAACTGCACCTCGCGCGGCTTGCCGTCCGCGCCGCGAGGGACGATGGCGCCCTCCGCCTCGTAGTGCTTCGCCATGGACTCGCTCAGCTCCGTCACCTTCACCACGCCCTCCACCCGCGCCGCCGAGCCCGCCGAGTCCAGCGGCACGAAGAAGCCGTAGTCCTTGAACGTCACCCGCACCCCGGCGCCCTTCGCTCCATCGGCGAGCTCCATCCAGCAGCCCTTCTTCTGGCACGCCTTGCGCACCTGGCCCTCCACCCGCACCGTCTTGCCGTCGTGCGGCTGCGGCTTCGCCAGCAGCTCGGAGAGCTTCACCGCCGGAGCTCCCTTGAGCGCCTCGCCACGCGTCAGCGTCCAGCCATCGGTGGGCTTCTTGGCCTCGGCGGGCGGCGGCGGGTGGGGGCAGTCCTCTTGAACGGCCGGCTTCGAGGCAGGAGCCTCGGCGAGCGCCATGAGGGGAAGGGCCAACAGCGTCAGCAGGGCGGAGCGGAAGGTCTTCATCCCCCACGGATAGCCCGAAGCCTTTGTCCGGGCAAGGTGCCCGCCATCCCGGTTACACTACCGGACGTGAAGGTCACCCTCCCCAAGCCCAACCGCACCTTCGGCCCCGCCGATGTGCTCGGCCTCGTGGGCCTCTTCGGACTGCTCATCGCCCGCTACATCCCCGTGGCCCGGATCGTCCCCTTCTGGGGTTGTGCCCTGCGAGAAACGACCGGCTGGCCCTGTCTCGGCTGCGGATTGACGCGGGTGGCCGACCGGGTCGCCCACTTCAACTTCGCCGGCGCCTGGGACGCCAACCCGCTCGGGACGGTGGCCGCCCTCTTCTTCGCCCTCATGATCGTGGTGATGGTGCTGCACCTCGTCTTCGCCATGCCCATCCCCCGGCTCCACCTGTCCCCCACCGAGTGGCACTGGGCCCGCATCACCGTCGCCACCGTCGTCCTGCTCAACTACGCCTGGGTGGTGGTGAAGACGAAGTTCCCCCACCTGCTCACCTAGGACGCTCCCGTGCACCCCGCCGCCCTCCTGCTGCTCGGCTACCTGGCGGGCTCCGTGCCCTTCGGGGTGCTGCTCACCCGCTGGGTCCGCGGCGTGGATGTGCGTCAGAGCGGCAGCGGCAACATCGGCGCCACCAACGTCACCCGCGTGGCCGGCAAGAAGCTCGGCGCCGTGGTGCTGCTGCTGGATGCCCTCAAGGGCGCCCTCGCCGTCGCCCTGGCCCTCTGGCTCGAGCCCGAGGCGCCCCGCCTGCATGCCGCCGTGGGCCTCTCCGCCTTCCTCGGCCACGTCTACCCCGTCTGGCTCAAGCTCCACGGCGGCAAGGGCGTGGCCACCGCGCTCGGGGTGCTCGTCGTCCTCGTGCCGCTGGGGGCACTCGCCGGGGCACTCGTCTACGCCGGGCTCGTGGCCGCCTGGCGCGTCAGCTCCGTGGGCTCCCTGGCCGGGGGGGTCACCGCTGTCGCCGTCGCCTCCCTCACCGCCCGCGCCCCCGAGTACGCGTGGCTCTCAGCGCTGCTCTTCGCCCTCATCGTCTGGACGCACCGCAGCAACATCCAGCGGCTCATGCGGCGCACCGAGCGGCGCTTCTGACTTCTGCTCGCCCCCGCGCGGCGAATAACCCAGCAGCGTGCAGGCGATGGGGCCGTTCCACAAATCCCTCCGGCTCCGGGGCCGCGAGTGGAAGGCGCTCTCGAAGGCCGGGTTGCCCGAGAGCACCCAGACGCGCCAGCCCGCCTGCGCCCGCAGGCTGTCGCCCAGCTTGAAGTAGAAGCTCTTCATGCCCTTCTGCCCGCCCGAGCCCAGCCGGTCTCCATAGGGCGGATTGGTGAGCAGCAGGCCCCCCGAGGCGGGCAGGGGAGGCAGCTTCGTCGCGTCTCCCTCCTCGAGGAGGATCTCCTCGGCCAGCTTCGCCGCCTTCACGTTGCGCCGTGCCGCCTCCAGCGCCTCGGGGTCCTTGTCGAAGCCGAGAATCGGGACGGCCACCTTGCGCTCGTTGCGGCGGGCATCCGCGCGCAGATCCTCGAGCAGCTCCCGCGCCCGCGCGCCCAGGTGCGGCCACTTCTCCACCGCGAAGTCCCGGGCGATGCCGGGCGCGCGCCGCCGGGCGATGAGGCCTCCCTCGATGAGGATGGTGCCCGAGCCACACATCGGGTCCACCAGCGCCTCCTCACCCGTGTAGCCCGCCGCGCGCAGCAGGGCCGCCGCCAGCGTCTCCTTCAGCGGTGCCGGAGTGGGCCGCACCCGGTAGCCCCGGCGGTGCAGCGGCTCGCCACACAGGTCCAACGAGAGGGAGAGCCGCTCGCGCACCAGGTGGGCGACCACGCGCACGTCCGGATTCCGGGGGTCCACGTCCGGTCGCGCGCCCTGCTTGTCGCGCATCCGGTCCACCACCGCGTCCTTCACCTTCAGCGCCACGAAGCCCGTGTGGCTGTGCTCACTGTCCTTGAGCGTCGCCTCCACCGCGAACGTGGTCTCCGGCGTGAGGTGCTCCTCCCACGGCACGCTCGCCACTGCCTCGTACAGGCCCTCGGCTCCATGAGCCTCGAACTCGCCCAGCGGGTAGAGCACGCGCATGGCGATGCGCGACCAGAGGCATACCTTCAGCGCCTCGTCGAGCGAGGCCATGAAGCGCACCCCGCCCCGGTCCTGCCGGATGCGGCGCGCTCCGAGTTCCTTCAACTCCTCGGCCAGGAGATCCTCGGTTCCGCGGGCGGTGGTGGCGAAGAGGGCGAGACGTTCAGCCATAGGGGGCTCGCCTTATCAAGCTGCTCACTCCGCTACCACCTCGTACATGCTGAAGGTGGCGTCCTGCCGGGCACTGGCCGCCTTGGTCGCCTTGAAGTCCTCCGACTGGAAGTAGGCCTTCAGGCACTCCCGGTCCCTCCAGCGCGTCACCAGCAGGAACTCGGGCTCCGGCTCGAAGGAGCGCAGGACCTCCAGTCCCAGGAATCCCTCGTACTGGTCCACCCTGCGCGAGCGCTCCCGGAAGGAGGTCTCCAGGCGCTCGGCCTCCTCGGCGGACGTCCGGAAGCGATTGATGGTGACGATCATCGTGGGGCAACGGTCATGGGTGCGGCTTGCTTCCCTTGGGAAGTGGATACCCTCACCCCAGCCCTCTCCCAGAGGGAGAGGGGGCATACACGGATTCAACCAGGGGTCTTGATACCCTCACCCCGTCCCTCTCCCGGGGGGAGAGGGGATGTTGGGGGGTCAGGCGGCTCCGGCTCCGGGCATCTCGCCTACTCCGCGGATGAGCACCTCGCGCGGCTTGGCTCCGTCCGCCGGGCCCACCACTCCGTCCCGCTCCATCCGCTCGATCATTCGCGCCGCCCGGTTGTAGCCGATGCGCATCTTGCGCTGGAGCATCGAGATCGACACCGCCCTCATCTCGCTCACCGTCGCCAGCGCCTGATCGTACAGCTCGTCGGACAGCTCGTCCTCCTCGCCACCACCGCCCTCGCCCTCATCGTCTCGCGGCTTGAGGATGGAATCGTCGTAGACGGGCTTGCCCTGCGCCTTCAGGTGATCCACCGCGTGCTTGATCTCGTTCTCCGAGACGAACGCGCCGTGCACACGCTGCAGGTGCGCGCTCGTGGGCGGCATGATGAGCATGTCGCCCATGCCCAACAGCGCCTCGGCGCCCACCGTACCCAGAATCGTCATCGAGTCCGGCTTCGAGCGCAGCATGAAGCTGATACGCGTGGGGAAGTTGGCCTTGATGATGCCCGTGACGACGTCCGTGGACGGACGCTGCGTGGCCACCATCAGGTGGATGCCGGCCGCTCGAGCCATCTGCGCCAGGCGCGCCACGTACGTCTCCACCTCGCGGCTGGCCACCATCATCAGGTCCGCCAACTCATCGATGATGACCACGATGTACGGCAGCTTCTTCCACTCCCGCTTCTCCTCCCGCGACGACTCGGACTCCCCGGCCGCCTCGAGCGCCGCCTCCACCGCGTCGGACATCCCGTCGTCGTCGTCCTCGTCCCCGGCCTGCATGCTCTCCGGAGCCTCTTCGGGCTCGGGCAGGGCCTCGCGCAGCTCCTCCACGTCGTCCTTCGGGGCGGCGACCCCGGGACCCGCGTTGGCGCTGGCGGAGTGGGACTCCTCGATGATGGCGTCCTCGGGCGTGGCCACGTCCACCACGACCACCTTCTTGGGCTTCTTCGGCGCGGCCTTCTTCGCGGACTCCTCGGCGGGCTTCGCGTTGGACTTCTCCGCGTCCTGCGTCTCCACGAACTTGTTGAAGCCGGCGATGTTGCGCACGCCCGCCTCGGACAGCATCTGGTAGCGCCGCTCCATCTCCTCCACGGCCCAGCGCAGCGCGAGCGCCGCCTTCTTCGGATCCGTCACCACCGGCAACAGCAGGTGCGGAATGCCCTCGTACACCGAGAGCTCGAGCATCTTCGGGTCCACCATGATGAAGCGGACCTCCTCCGGCGTGGACTTCAGGAGGATGCTCATGATCATCGAGTTCACCGCCACGGACTTACCCGAGCCGGTGGTACCCGCGATGAGCAGGTGGGGCGCCTTGGCCAGGTCGAAGACGTACGGCATGCCCTCGATGTCCTTGCCCACGCACATGGTGAGCCGGCTGGCCGACTTCTGGAACACGTCCTGCTCGGCGATCTCCTTGAGGTACACCGTCTCGCGGTCGCGGTTGGGCACCTCGATGCCCACCACGCCCTTGCCGGGGATGGGCGCCACGATGCGCACCCGCATCGCCTCCATGGCCATGGCCAGGTCGTCCTGGAGCGCGGCGATCTTGCTCACCTTGATGCCGGGCCCCGGGAGGAACTCGTACATGGTGACCACGGGACCGGGGCGGATCTCCACCACCTCGCCGGAGATGCCGAAGTCCGCCAGCTTGGCGCGCAGCTTCTCCGCCGTGGTGAGGAAGGCCTCCTTGTCGAGCGCCGAGCGCTCCTTCTTCTCGATCTCCAGCACGTCCAGCGGGGGCAGCGAGAAGCTGGTGCGGCCACCGACGAACTGGAACTGCTCCTGATCCTTCTTCTTGATGGTGACGGCGGTGGGCTTGGGCGGGGCCTTGGGCTCCACGATGAGCGGCGTGCGCGCCAGCGCCGAGGGCGGAGCCGGCACGATGGCCACGGGAGAGGCCGGAGCCTGGGCCGCCGGAGCGGGCGCCGCGGCCAGGGGCACAGCGGCCACCATGGGCTCGGAGGCCTGCGCGTCGGCGGGCGCCTCGGGACCCGTGACGATGTTCGGCGCCTTGCCCCGCTTGCCCTTCGCGGCATCGGCCGGAGGGGCGGCGACAGCGGGGAGGGCGGGGGCGGCGGGCAGCGCGTTGGCGGCGGGCGAGGGCGACAGGAAGGCGGCCCACGCGGGATCCGCTCCCGGCGCCGGGCGAGCGGGCGCGGCCGGAGGCGTCACGATGACGGGCTGCTGGCCCGCCTCGGGCTTCTTCTCCCGGGCGGCCAGCTTCGCGGCCTCGCGTGCATCCTTGGCGGCCAGCTTCGCCGCGGCGGCGCGCTCCTTCTCCTCCTGGCGGGCCAGACGCACGGCCTCCTCGGCCATGGCCTCCTGCTCGGCCTCTTCCGCCTCGAGGGCCAGACGCTCGGCCTCCTCCAGCTCGGCCTCCTCCTCCTCGAGCTCCGCGAGGAAGGCGTCCTCCTCCTCCTTCTCCTGGGCGGCGCGCACCTGGCGCTCCTTGTAGGCCTCCTTCTGCTGCTCCCAGAAGAGCAGGGCGTTCTCCTGCACGCGCCGGCCCACCACACAGGCCCCGGCCCACGCCAGCGAGCACAGCTTGAGGAAGGTGTACTGCGTGCCGACGATGAGCGCGGCGGCGCACACCGTGGTCACCAGGATGATGGTGCCCACCGTGGAGAACATCCCCACCAGCATGCCGCCGAGCGTGGCGCCCACGAAGCCGCCGGGCGGGTGGGCCTGGCCGGGCTGGGTGCCGATGAAGAGCTGGGCCAGCACCGCGCCGCTCAGCGTGAGCAGCACGAAGGCCACCAGCTGCGGCCAGCGGCGCCGCTCCCGGTTGCCCACGAAGACGACCATGGCCGCGTAGACGCCGCACAGGGGGAGCAGGTAGGCCCACACCCCGAGCATTCCCCGCAGGCTCTCGGCGATGAGATGGCCCATGGGCCCCACCGCGTTCTCGAAGCCCGGGCCCCTGCGGTCCTTCGCGCTGAAGGTCGCCACCGACACCAACGACAGGACCGAGCCGGCCATCAGGACGAGGCCCAGCAGCGCCCGTTGTCCAGGCCCTGACTCTCCATCGATTCCCTTCTGCGCCTTCTTCTCGGCCAGGGCCTTGCGGCGCGTGGCGATCTCCTGCCGCGAAAGGACCGTCTTCTCCGCTCTGGCCTTCCGTTCCGCCATGACTCCCTCTCACTCCCCGTAGCGGGCTGTAGCAGCCGTCCGCGGAGTGTAGGGAGGGAGGGGGTCCGGTCAATTTTCCGGCGGCCGTCCAGAGGTACACGGCGCTACCACTTTGAAGCACCACCCGGGAGCGGAGCATGTATGTTGCCCCGGCTGCGTCGTGGAACCAAGGAGACCTACATCATGTCCACCCAGGACAAGCCGTCGTCGACTGAAGAGGAGTACTTCGCTCGCGAGGAAATCGAGAAGAAGCGCAAGCTGGCCATCCAGCAGTCCCAGTCGATGGCCGCCCAGCAGCGCGAGGACCTCAAGAAGCTGCACTTCATGAAGTGCCCCAAGTGCGGCATGGACCTGCAGGTCCTCATGCGGGGCGACATCGAGATCGACACCTGCTTCAACTGCCACGGCATCTTCCTGGACGGGGGCGAGCTGGAGCGGCTCCAGAAGCAGATGGCGCACGAGAAGGATGGCCGGTGGATGGGCGCCGTCCTCAACCTCTTCAAGAACAAGTAGTCCGCGGAGGTCTGGTCCATGAAGCTCACCGTCGAGCAGGTCCGGCACGTGGCCACCCTGGCCCGGCTGTCGCTCTCGTCCGAGGAGGAGGAGCGCTACGCCACGCAGCTCTCCGCCATCCTGGACGCGGTGGCGCAGTTGCAGGAGCTCGACGTGAGCGGAGTGGAGCCGACCTCGCATGCCACGCTCGCGTCCTCGCTGCTGCGCGAGGACGTGGCGCGGCCCTCGCTGCCACCCGAGAAGGCGCTGGCCAACGCGCCGGCCAGGGTGGGCACCAGCTTCGCCGTCCCGAAGATCCTGGAGTGACGCCATGCAGCTGACCGACCTCACCCTGCTGGAGCTGGCGGCGAAGCTGGCCTCGGGGGAAACCACCTCCGTGGAGGCCACGCGGGCCTGTCTGGCGCGCATCGCCCAGGTGGATGAGAAGGTGAAGGCCTTCCTGCGGCTGGACGAGCACGGCGCCCTGGCGGCCGCCGAGGCCAGCGACGCTCGCCGCGAGAAGGGCAACCCGCTCGGGCCCCTGGATGGCGTGCCCGTGGCCGTGAAGGACATCTTCCTCACCGAGGGCGTGGAGACGACATGTGCCTCGCGCGTCCTCGAGGGCTTCGTTCCCCCGTACGACGCCACCGCGGTGCGGTTGTTGAAGGAGGCGGGGACGCCCATCCTGGGCAAGCTCAACCAGGACGAGTTCGCCATGGGCTCGTCCAACGAGTCGAGCGCCTATGGCCCCTGCCACAACCCGTGGGACGTGACGCGCACGCCGGGAGGCTCCTCGGGAGGCTCGGCGGCGGCGCTGGCGGCGCGCGAGGTGTTCGGCACGCTGGGCACGGACACGGGTGGCTCCATCCGCCAGCCGGCGGCGTTCACCAACACCGTGGGCATCAAGCCCACCTACGGGCGTGTGTCGCGCTACGGCGTCATCGCCTACGCCTCCTCGCTGGATGCGCCGGGCCCCATGGCTCGCACGGTGGGGGACGTGGCGGCGCTGCTGCAGGTGCTGGCGCGGCATGATCCGCTGGACTCCACCTCGGCGCCGGCGGACGTGCCGGACTACCTGGCGGACCTGGAGCACGGAGTCGCGGGCCTGAAGCTGGGCGTGCCCCGCGAGTACTTCGTCGAGGGCATGGACCCCGAGGTGGAAGCCTCCGTGCGCGAGGCGCTGAAGGCCTACGAGCGGCTGGGCGCCACGTTGGTGGACGTGTCGCTGCCCCACACGAAGTACGCGCTGGCCACCTATTACCTGCTGGCCCCGGCGGAGGCCTCGAGCAACCTGGCCCGCTACGACGGCGTGCGCTACGGCCGGCGGGCGCGGGAGGCGAAGGGCCTCCGGGACATGTACGGCCTGTCGCGTGACCAGGGCTTCGGCCCCGAGGTGAAGCGCCGCATCATGCTGGGCACCTACGCGCTGAGCGCGGGCTACTACGACGCCTACTACCTGCGGGCCCAGAAGGTGCGGACGCTCATCCGCGACGATTTCGCGAAGGCCTTCACGCAGGTGGACGCGCTGGTGACGCCCACCTCGCCGGTGCCGGCCTTCAAGCTGGGCGAGAAGGTGAACGACCCCGTGTCCATGTACCTCATGGACGTGTGCACGCTGCCGTGTAACCTGGCGGGACTGCCCGGCGTGTCGCTGCCGTGCGGCTTCACGAAGGCGGGCCTGCCCATCGGGTTGCAGCTCATGGGCCGCCCGTTCGACGAGGCGAAGTTGCTGAGGATCGCCCGGGCCTTCGAGCGCGAGCACGACTACGTGCGCCGCCCGGCCCCCATCTAGAGAGTTCCGGAGACGCCATGCCCCTGAGCGATTTCCAGCCGGTCATCGGGCTCGAGGTCCACGCCCAACAGCTGACGCACACGAAGATCTTCTGCAACTGCGCCACCAGCTTCGGCGCGGCGCCCAACCACAACACCTGTCCGGTGTGTCTGGGCATGCCCGGCGTGCTGCCGGTGCTCAACGCGAAGGTGGTGGAGTTCGCCATCCGCACGGGATTGGCGCTCGGCTGCACCCTCAAGAAGACGAGCGTGTGGAGCCGGAAGAACTACTTCTATCCGGACCTGCCCAAGGGCTACCAGATTACCCAGTTCGACCAGCCCATCTGCGAGTGGGGACAGCTGACCATCGACACGCCCGAGGGCGAGAAGGTCATCCGCGTCCGCCGCATCCACATGGAGGAGGACGCGGGCAAGAGCGTGCACGACGCCTCGGCGGCCGAGAGCCTGGTGGACCTGAACCGCGCGGGCGTGCCGCTGCTGGAGATCGTCAGCGAGCCGGACCTGCGCGGTGCGGACGAGGCGGTGGAGTACCTCAAGGCCCTGCGGGACGTGCTGGTGTACATCGGGGTGAACGACGGGAACATGGAGGAGGGCTCGCTGCGCTGCGACGTCAACGTGTCGGTGATGCGCAAGGGCAGCACGGAGTACGGCCAGCGGGTGGAGCTGAAGAACATCAACTCGTTCCGGTTCATCAAGCAGGCCACCGAGTATGAAATCTCCCGGCAGGTGGATCTGCTGGAGTCGGGCGGGAAGGTGGAGCAGGAGACGCGGCTGTACGACCCGAACAAGGGCGTGACGCGCTCGATGCGCTCGAAAGAAGAGGCGCACGACTACCGCTACTTCCCGGAGCCGGACCTGCCGCCGCTGCACCTGGCGGATGCGCAGATCGACGAGGTGGCGAAGTCCCTGCCAGAGCTGCCTCGGGCGAAGGTGTCGCGCTTCACGAGCCAGTACGGGTTGCCGGCGTATGACGCGAAGATTCTCTGCGCGGAGCGCCCGCTGGCGGACTACTTCGAGGCGGTGGCGCAGCACTTCAAGGACTACAAGCGGCTGTCGAACTGGTTCCTCGGAGAGCTGCTGCGGCTGTTGAAGGAGGAGGGCGGGAGCGTCACCACGCTGCGCTTCACGACGGTGCAGTTCGCCAATCTGCTGACGGCGGTGGAGAAGGGGAGCATCTCGGCGAACGCGGGCAAGGACGTGTTCGGGGAGCTGTTCCGGACGGGGAAGGACCCGGAGGCGATCATCGCGGAGAAGGGCCTGGCGCAGGTGAGCGACACGGGCGCCATCGAGGCGGTGGTGGACGAGGTGCTGGCGAAGAACGCGGGCGAGGTGGAGAAGTACAAGGCCGGGAAGAAGCACATCTTCGGCTTCTTCGTGGGCCAGGTGATGCGGGCCATGAAGGGCAAGGGCAATCCGGCCCTGGTCAACGAGCTGCTCAAGAAGAAGATCGGGGAGTAGTCCTCCGAAGAGGATCCCAATCCGCCTTGGCGTGGGCTTACCCACCACTCGCATGGAATGCTTGAAGGATGTCCTCGGCTGTCATGGGCGGAGTCACCTTGACCTCACCGTTCATACCCTCATCGCAGAAGATGAGGCGCAAGTGGGGCGGAATGAGGGTGCGGCACCACTGGACGAACTCGGACATGTCCTGGAGGTCACCCTCGAAGTTGATTGAACTCCTCGTTCGGGCGAGCAGTCCTTCCACGGAGGAACTCGCCATGGGGACTTGGAAATCCAGGGCATAACTCCCCTCGGGATTGGAAAGCTGCTCCACCGTGGTTCCAGGCCATCGTGTTATCAGCCTGGAGGCAAAATCAGGCACAGGCGGAAGTCCGTTTGTCTCCGTGATGATGTAGTACTTCAAGTGGTTTTTCCTTGCATCAGGGGCGAACGAGAACTTCGCCAGGAATACTGAGCCGCGTGAGTAAGGCCTCGAAAAAGGGAACAGCCATTCCGTCGTTGACGATGACTTCGAGCGCGACGATCGGGTTGTTGGGGTCTTTGATGACAGTGGCGTAGCGTTCGAACTCAGCGATGACGCCCGTCTGGATGGCGAGTCGTACGCCCTCGTCGCACTTGGACCCGGGTATGAACGGACTCTTGTCAGGAGTACCGATGTGCTTGACCTCTACTATCCTCGCGCTCTCTGGTCGGGCACCGTCCGCCCAGACATTTTTGCCACCTCCAGAAACCTGGATTTCTTCCGGGCCCGCGTGTTTTCTCTGGTATTGGAATGCCTCCGAATCCTGGCGGGCTGGTCTCCGTTTCACTTTCTCCAACCATGCCTTGAAGGCCGCGATGTCCACCCTCTTGGACTTCGCGGGATCTGGATGCACCCGCTCGCCGCCGGAGCGTCCGCCCGCGGTGGCTAGAGAGGGCGCTACTCCAGTTCCAGGCACGACACCTGGCTTGACCCCCATGGAGTTGCCCACTCGCCCACCACTGGCCACCGGCACGAGTTCGGGCTGCAGTACGAAGGGGTGAGCGGGAGGGCCTGTTTGTTTCTGTGCCTTGCCCGACACCCTCTTCATCAGGATGAACGTCACGACGCTCACGCCCACCGTCGCTACAGCTCGCGCAAGGTGCTTGGCTGCTGTGTCGAGGCCCGCTTCATCGCGCGCTTCGCTTGCGTACCTGGCGTAGTTCCACAGCAAGTCCTTCACCGCGGCCGTCTGCGCTGCGGCCATCGTGACACCCAATGTCAGCAACGCCGCGTCCACTGTTTGGCCGAGCACTGGAATCCCCTGGCTGCCAATCCATGCCGTGGTCATCGTTCCCAGCAATGTCAGGCTCTCTGGAGACACCATTGCCTGCACTTCCTGCATCGTCTCCTCGGGGAGCATCCTCATGGCGCGTATGAATGCGCGGCAGAGCTTCTCCGACTTCTCCATCTTCTCGATGGCCTGAGGCCGCGCATGGCACAGCCCATCCTCCACCGGGCTGGAGAACGCAGGCTCTGCGAACAGAAGCCCCAAGAAAAAGAGGATGATTCTCATGGATGGGTACCGGGTGCAGTGGTCATGCCGGGCTGGAGCGTAGCCTTCCAGGGCAGGTTCGTGTTGAGTGGTTGGGGCAGAGCGGCTCGTGGCATTGCTCGTGCGGGTGGCAGTGGCAGGCTGTGACGCAACGAGGAGGCGCCCATGGCCCGAACCCCGCTGCTTCGCTCCCTGAAGCAACTCGCCGCTGAGCACCGGCTCTCCGTCCGGAAGGGCCTTCCGGTGAATGCACTCCGCGAGGCGCGGGTCCAATCACGTGAACAGCGGCCCGGGAGCATGAGCCGCCGTGGTTTTCTCGTCGGTTCGGCGGCCACCCTGGCCACCCTGGCTGCTTGCCGGGCCGCACCGAATCGCGACGCTCCGCGCATCGCGATCGTCGGAGCTGGGATCGCCGGACTGTCCGCGGCGCTCACGCTGGCGGATGCGGGCATCCCCTCCACCCTTTACGAGGCCTCGGAGCGCGTGGGAGGCCGGATGTTCTCCAACACCACCTACTTCGATCAGGGGCAGGTGTTCGAGTGGTATGGCGAACTCATCGACACCGGCCACGAGACCATTCTCTCCCAGGCCAGCCGCTTCGGGCTCGAGCTGGATGATCTCCTCATGGCGCAGCCCATGCCCTCGGAGGAGACGTATTACTTCTTCGGGAAGTACTACCCGAAGGCCGACGCGGACCGGGACTTCCAGTCCATCCTGCCGGTGATCGAAGAGGACGTGCGCCTCGCCGGGTACCCGACCACCTTCGCCCAGTCCACGCCGCACGGGCGGATGCTCGACAGCATGAGCGTCCATGAGTGGATCGAAGCACGCGTGCCTGGCGGGCATTCCTCTCCTCTCGGCGCGCTGCTCGATACCGCGTACTTCATCGAGCTCAACTCGGATACCCGTGAGCAGAGCGCGCTCAACATCGTCTACCTCCTCGGCGCTCAACCCGACCCGGCACACCTGGCCCTGTTCGGCGAGTCCGACGAGCGCTACCGCATTCGGGGCGGAAACGATCAACTCCCGCGGGCCATCGCCGCGTACCTCGGGGCCGAGTCCATCCAGACCGGCATGCGGATGGAGGCGCTCTCACGCACTCCGGCGGGGGCCTATGCACTCACCTTTGCGTCCAAGGGCTCCCGTGTGACGCAGGTGGTGGCGGACATCGTGCTGCTCACGTTGCCATTCGCGGTGCTGCGCGAGCTGGATTACGGGCGCGCGGGCTTCGACTCGCTCAAGCACCAGGCCATCCAGGAGCTGGGCCGGGGCCGCCAGAGCAAGCAGCACCTCCAGTTCACGCGGCGCCTCTGGAACGAGCAGGGGCCTCGCCCCGACCCCGGCACGGGCGGCAGCTACTCCGACACCGGGTACCAGTCGACGTGGGAGGCCTCTCGTGGCCAACCCGGGGACCACGGCATCCTCGTTGGCTACGCCGGAGGGGCCTTCGCGGATGCCATGGAGACCCCGGAGCCCATCGCGACCTCGGAGCTCGATGCGGTGCGCGCGGACGCGCGGCGCTTCCTCTCCCAGGCCGAGCCCGTGTTCCCCGGCCTCACCGCCCTGTGGAATGGAAAGGCCACCATGGGACTCCCGCAGCTCGATCCGAACTTCAAGTGCTCCTACTCGTACTGGCGCCGAGGCCAGTACCAGACCTTCGCCGGATACGAGGGCGTCACGCAGGGCAATGTGTTCTTCGCGGGAGAGCACACGTCCATCGACTTCCAGGGCTTCATGGAGGGCGGTGCCTCCGAGGGCGTCCGGGCCGCCCAGGAGATTCTCGCCACGCTCAGCCTGCATCACCGGATGCAGGCCGTTCCATGAGATGGGGCTCGTGGGGCGCTACTTCTTCGTGAGCGTGCCCTGCTCGACGAGGGCGACGTCGCCGTCAGCGGACGTCTTCCACTGGAGTTCGAACTCCTCGGCGTCCGCGTGGTGCAGCTCCCCGCTGCTCAGGATGTGCTCGGTGCCGTTGATGACGCACTTCTGGTTCGCCTCGAGATCCGCGCCGTATCCGCCGTGAGCATCGCTCCCGTGGCTCGCCAGCAGGGTGCAGGCCGCGTCTCCGGTGCGCTCGCGGACGATCTGGATGACGCCGG
Organism: Archangium violaceum Cb vi76; assembly: GCF_000733295.1. Classification (GTDB taxonomy): domain Bacteria; phylum Myxococcota; class Myxococcia; order Myxococcales; family Myxococcaceae; genus Archangium; species Archangium violaceum. The sequence goes on from NZ_JPMI01000079.1 coordinate 49,373, forward strand.
TGCTCTTGTCATGGGTGACCGTCCAGATGTCCTTCACTGCCGTTGCGGCCTCCAGTTCCGTGGCACTCGCCGCGCGCTTCGAGGTGCCTTCGTAGGTTCCCGACCAGTCCTGCACGGCGCCGCAGCCAACGATGAGCGAGAGAGCGAGAACGAAGGTGAGCTTCTTCATGATGGGTACATCCTCCTTGTTGTGGGCCGCCGCCCATTGCAGGCCTCGGGCCACTTCCGCCCCGCTGGAATCCCGAGGGTTTGCGTGTTACCCGGCCCGAGCAACACTCCCGGCATGACGCCGCTGCCATGGCATCCGTGCCCCATCCGGTGGCGCCTGCTCCCTCGCGGCCCAGGCAGCACAACCCGGGGCTGAACCGGACTTCCCTCGCGATTACACTCCGCCGCCTCCGTGTCCCTCCTCACGCCTCGCACCCCCGCCTCCTCCGGACCTGTCTCTCTCCCTTCTCCTTTCGGGACCCGGAAGGACTTGGAGCAATGGGCGGAGGCCCACTCGCTCCAGGACGCCCTGGCGACCTCCGCGGAAGTGCTGCTGCCCGCACTCGCGGTGGATGAGGCGCAGAAGAACAGCTTGCGCTACGCGCTCAGCGGCCTCCCGATCCGGGACATCGGTTCTCGCGAAGGGGCCGCGCGCTATCTGGCGGCTCGTGCTCGCGGTGTGCTCGAGGAGGCGGTGCCCCTCGCGGTCGCCGCGTTCCTGGCCGATGAAGCGGAGTCCATCCGGCTCGGGGTGCTCGAGGAGGTCTCGCGTCCGGAGTCGCACGAGGACCCCGCCCTCGCGGTGCTCTGGTCTCGGTTGATGCAGCTCCGGCGCGGCATCCGCCCTCGTGCCAATCCCCGCTCCCGCGTCGCACGGGCCTCCGGCACCTGGTCGTTCCTCGCCGAGCCCTGTGCCGTCTCGTGGAAGGAGCGCTGGCGGCGTGTTCGGGGTGGGCCGTCCTATGGCTCCTTCGCCGCCGAATCGAGGCTGTCGTTCCCGAATGACGGCGAGCCCCGGCTCGAGTGCACCTGTGAGGCCCGGGGCGGTGGCTGCACGCATGCTCTCGCGTTGCTCGACGCCACGCTGGACCTGCTCGAGGACCCCGCGCGGCGCGACGAGGCGCGCGTCCTGGCCGATGAGCTTTTGCGTCCCTCCTGGGCCCGGGCCCTCAAGGCGCTCGAGGTATTCGAGGCGAAGCTCGCCGAGCCGCGCACCTTCATCGAGGTGTGGTGGCGCATCGAGCATGAGCTCGGGATGCTCACCGCGGTGCCCTCGGTGAAGAAGCGGAACCGCCGGGGCTCGTTGTCCTCGGGGGCGCGCACGACTCCCGCCCGCCTGCTCGATGAGCACCGCGACTCCCTCTCCGAACAGGATCTGCGCGTCGCCGAGCTCTTCTCCTCCTGGTCGGCACGTCCGGGCGCTCGGGGCAGCACATACGCGGCCCGTGCCTTTCTCGCGCTCGTGGGACATCCGCGCGTGGCGCTCGACGTCTCGCCCGATGAGCCGCTCGAGCTGAAGCGGGTCCGGCTGGGATTCATCGCGGTGCCGTCTGGCGATCACATCCGGCTCGAGCCCTCCGTCGACGGAGAGGTCTTCGATGCACGTCTGCTCACCGCGTTGATGAAGTCCTTCGTGCCGGGCGAGCCGCTCTTCACCGCCGAGGAGCGGAGGAGCCGGTGCCTGCTCATCGACGTGAGCGACGAGGCCCGCCAGCTGTTCGAGCTGCTCCAGAAGCACGGCGCGCGGTTCCCCCCCGAGGCGCAGCAGCCGTTGCTCGAAAGGCTCTCGCGCCTGGAGGCCCGCCTCCCGCTGGTCGTCCCGGAGTCGCTCAAGGGCCGTGAGGTCGTCTCCGAGACGGAGACGGTGGTCCGGCTGAGGCTCCTGCCGGACGTATCGCTCGAACTCGAGCTGCTCGTGCGTCCGGGTCCGGGTGCACCACTCTTCCATCCGGGCGTGGGTCCCCGGGACGTCCTGCTGCTGCGAGGCGCCGAGCGCGCGTACGTGCGGCGCTCCCTGCTCACCGAGGATGAGCGGGCGCGCGCGATGCTCTCGACGCTTCCGCTCGCCAACTCGGAAGAAGGCCCTCCCTACTGCTTCCGGATGAAGGACACCGACTCCGCCTTGGAGCTCGTGGCCGCGCTGCAGAATCCGCCGCGTGGACTTGCCGTCGAGTGGCTCGACGAGAAGCCGAGGGTCATGTCGTCGGTCGGCCCCGAGGCGCTCAAGGTCCAGATCGAGCGGAAGCGGGATTGGTTCGGCATCAACGGCCAGCTGAAGGTCGAAGTGGGCCGGCTCGAGCTCGCGGTGTTGCTCGATGCGGCGCGGCGGCAACAGCGTTTCGTTCGGGTCGACGAGCGGCGCTGGGTCGAGCTCAGCGACACGTTGCGCCACCGGCTCCAGGCCGTCTCCGACCACGCCTTCATTCGAAGCGGAAGGGTGGAGCTGTCACCCGGAGCCGTCCCCGCGATCGAAGCACTCGGCGGCGAGGGAGCGGAGGTGGAGGCGGCTCCCTCCTGGAAACTGCTCACCGAACGCCTCGCGGCCTCGTTGTCGCTCCGGCCCAAGCCGCCTGCGGCGCTCAAGGCGACCCTCCGTGACTATCAGGTGGAGGGGCATGCGTGGCTCAGCCGGGTCGCCGCGTGGGGCGCGGGTGCCTGCCTCGCGGACGACATGGGCCTGGGGAAGACGGTGCAGGCGATCTCGGTGCTGGTGGACCGGACGCGCCTGGGGCCCGCGCTCGTCCTTTGCCCCACGTCCGTGGGCTTCAACTGGGTGGCGGAGCTCCGCCGGTTCGCGCCCGAGCTCCGTCCCATCCTCTACGCCGAGCAGCCGGATCGCGCGGGATGTCTCGCGAAGCTCACGAAGAAGGACGTGCTGATCGTCAGCTATGGCCTGCTCACGCGGGACATCGCGAGCCTGAGCGCCGTCACCTTCGCCACCCTCGTCATCGACGAGGCCCAGGCACTCAAGAATCCGGCCACGCACCGGGCCCGTGCCGCACGGAAGCTGAATGCCGGCTTCCGGCTCGCGATGTCGGGCACGCCCCTGGAGAACCATCTCGGGGAGCTGTGGAGCCTCTATTCCATCGTCTTCCCCGGCCTGCTCGGGAGCTGGGAGCAGTTCCGTGAGCGCTTCGCCGCGCCCATCGAGCGCGGCAAGGACCCCGAGGCCCGAGAGGCGCTCGCCCGGGTGATCAAGCCCTTCCTGCTCCGTCGCACGAAGCGCGAGGTGGCTCGCGAGCTGCCGTCCCGCACGGAGATCCAGGTCCCCGTCGCGCTCTCCGAGGAGGAGTGGGCCCTCTACGAGGACGCGCGCCTGGCCGCCGTGGCCGAGGTCTCGAAGGAGGGGAGGAGCGTGCGCAACGAGCAGCAGCAATTCCAGGTGCTCGCGGCCCTGACGCGCCTGCGGCTGCTGGCCTCCCATCCGCGGCTCTACGACTCGAAATCGAGCGTCAGCTCCTCCAAGATGCGCCGCCTGCTCGAGTTGCTCGAGGAGCTCCGTGACGCGGGCCACCGCGCGCTCGTGTTCAGCCAGTTCACCTCGCACCTCGCCCTGGTGTGCGAGGAGCTCGACCGGGCGGGGTTCCGCTACCAGTACCTGGATGGCTCGACCCCGGCGGGTGCCCGGGCGAAGCGGGTGGAGGCCTTCCAGCGCGGCGAGGGCGACCTGTTCCTCATCTCGCTGAAGGCGGGAGGAACGGGCATCAACCTGACCGCGGCCGACTACGTCATCCACCTGGATCCCTGGTGGAACCCGGCGGTGGAGGATCAGGCCACGGATCGGGCCCATCGCATCGGCCAGGAGAAGCCCGTCACGGTGTACCGGCTCGTCACCCGTGGAACCATCGAGGAGCAGATCCTCTCGCTCCACGCGGACAAGCGCGCGCTCGTGGCGGGTGTTCTCGAGGGGACGGACGCCGCGGCGCGGCTGACGACGAAGGATCTCCTCCAGCTGCTCGAAGCGGGCGGTGCTCCGGTGGGCGAGGAGACGTCCTCCGCGTCCGGAAGACTCGTGCACTGAGGCGCGGGGGCGAGCCGCTGAAGATGAATCCGGTCTCCAGCGGCTCGGGCCGTGCGCGCGGCTACTTCACCTGGCGCATCTGGCTGAAGAGGGCGTACTTGATGCCGTTGGCGTCCAGCGGATTGTCCTTGTCGTCGCGCAGCTTCCGGGCCCTCGCCATCCAGGCCTCGACGTTGGGGCCGTTGGCGCCGTTGCCGAAGACGAGGGTGTGGGCCTCGTCCAGCAGCTTGCGCAACTGGTCGTCGGTGATCTTGGCCTTGGGGTCGCTGTTGTAGGTGCCACGCAGCTTGGAGAAGAGGGCGTACTTGATGCCGTCGGCATCCAGCGGCCTGGAGGGATCCTCCGGGTGGTCACGCAGCTGCGTGGCGAGGTCGAGCAGCTCCTTCGCCTTGGCGGCGTCGGGCTGGGTGCCGGGACCAGCGAAGAGCTGGTAGGCATCGTTCACCAGCTTCTTCAGCGTGGGCTCGTCCAGCGTCTTCGTCTGCTCCTTGGTCTTGCCGGTGCGCAGCTCGCTGAAGAGGGTGTACTTGATGTCGTCGAGACTCAGCGGCTTGGAAGGGTCCTCGGGGCGGTCACGCAGCGTCTTGGCCCGGTTCATCCAGCCCTCGAGCTGGGCCGGGTCGACATCGCGGCCGAAGATCATCTGGTGGGCCTCGTTCAGCGCCTTGCGCAGCTGATCGTCGGTGAGCTTGCTGCCCGTCACCCCCGGCGCGGCGTTCTCGGGGGGAGGGGGCGGCGTCATGACGACGGGCGTGGCCGCGGCCTCCACGGAGAACGTGTTCATCCTCACCGCCGTGTCGAAGCCCGTCTGGAACGTGCTCGCGCTCCGGGCCGTGGTGGTCCGCGCCGGTGCCGCCGGGGTGCCCTTGCTGCTCTCGGTGGCGGTGGTGTTCTGCGTGGGCACGGACGGCCGGTTCTGTCCGACTTTCATGGTGTTCTCCCCCCTGGGGAACGGGATGCAGCGAGAAAGTGAAGACGCCTCTGGCCCTCAGATTATCGGGATGACCTGGATGGAGTTTCGTGCCCGGGCGCAGGGCCCTCCAAAGGTCTGGAAATCAATGGTTCATGGGCTCGATGGGTCAGAAAAGCCGTACTCCCACGAAGAAGGCGGTGCTGAGGCCGAGCTGGAGCCACCGGCGATCATCCTCGGTGAAGTCATAGGTGCCCCGGGTGAGGGTGAGCGCATAGGTGCCGGTGGAGAAGCGGAGCCGGGCCTCGAAGCCCAGGAAGAAACGAGAGGCGGAGGGGAAATAGTTCCCTCCCATGCCGAGCCCGAGGACGGCGCCCCGGCCGCGGCCCTCGAAGCGGTAGCCGGGGGCGGTGACGGTGGTGTGCGGCTCGAGCACGCCCCCCAGGAGGACGCCGAAGAGGTCCATCCGGCTGTAGTTCCGGTTGGTCACGGTGAAGTGGTAGCCCAGGCGGCCCACGACGGAGAGGTCCCAGCGTGAGGTGTCGCGCTCGGAGAAGAGGTTGGGAACCCAGCAGGCCAGCGCGCACAGGTTGGCGCCGAGCTCCGCGCCGAGGGAGAGCGTACCGGCGGCGATGGGCAGCACGCCGGCCTCCACGGTGGCACCGGCCTCGAGGGACAGGGGGAGGAGCGAGGCGGCCGCCTCGACGCGCAGGTCGACGTTGCCCGGGCGCAGGAGGGGACGGGGCAATTCCTCGGCTCCGGCCACGCCGGGAGCCATCGCCAGCCATCCGAGCAGGAGCAGGTTGAAGCAGCCGACGTGCGTGGGAGTCTCCACGCCGCCGAGGCTACTTGATGAGGCCGATCTCCCGCAGGCGCTGCTTGAGGAAGGCGTCGGCGGTAATGGGGGGCTGGCCCGGCTTCTCCGGCGTCACGGTGCCGGGCAGGGGCTCGAGCACGCACTCCGGATAGGGGTGCACGAAGAAGGGCATGGAGTAGCGCGTGTTGTCCTCGGCGGCCGAGGGCGGGTTGACCACGCGGTGGGTGGTGGCGGGGATGACGCCGTTGGTGATGCGGCTCATCATGTCGCCCGAGTCCACGACGATCTGCCCGCGCAGCGTGTCCACGGGAATCCACTCGCCGTCGCGGGTGAGGATCTCCAGGCCCGAGGCGGTGCCCTCGCACAGCAGGGTGAGCAGGTTGATGTCCTCGTGCTCGGCGGCGCGCACCGCGCCGGGGATGAACTTCTCCTTCAGGGGCGGGTAGTGGATGACGCGAAGCACGGAGGTGCCGTCCTGCGCCATGTCGCTGAAGGTGTTGCGCTCGATGCCGAAGTACTCGGCCACGGCCTGCAGCATCAGCCCCGCGGCCTCGTCCAGCGCGTTGAAGAGGGCGAGCGTGTTGGAGCGGAAGGACGGCACCTCTTCCGGCCAGACGTTGTAGGCGGCGGTGTCCGGGCGGCGCGGGTGGCCCTCGGGGAGGTCACGGCCCACGTGGTAGAACTCCTTGAGGTCGCCCACGGTGCGGTTCTTCGCGTGCTCCTTGCCGAAGGGGGTATAGGCGCGCTGACCGCCGAACTCCGCCACGTGGTAGCGGTGCTTCACCTGCTCCGGCAGGCGGAAGAAGGACTCCACGTCCGCGTAGGTGCGGCGGATGAGCCCGTCGTCGATGCCGTGACCCTCGACGGAGACGAAACCGAACTCCTTGAGGGCCTCTCCGAACACCCGGACGAAGCGGGCTCGCTCCTCGGGGTTGCCGGAGCGGTAGTGGGACAGGTTGACGAGGGGGATGCGGCGGGGGGAAGGAGACATGGCGGGCCTACTCTAGCCGCCCTCCAGGGGACAGGTGAACTGCCCTCCCACCCCGACGCGGCGGCCGTCTGGTTGACATGCGCACCTTTCTCCGGCAGTCACGCCCCCGGACACCAAGTGAATTTCCGCCTCCTGTCGCCGTGGGGCGGGGTTCCGATGAGGGAGGGAAGACCCATGAGGATGTTCCGGATTCAGATGGCCGTGGCGCTGGCCTGCGGCAGTCTCGTCGTTGGTTGCACTACCACCGAGCAGCGGTTCTGCGAGCGCGCGGATGAATGCAACTTCCTTCCGGCGGGCCTGAGCGCGGATGAGTGCACGGACCAGTACACCAAGTGCACGAGCGATCTCACCTCCTCGGAGCGCGCGGACTGGGACAACGGGACGAAGGACTGCCTCGAGCTGCAGTCCTGCACGAACTTCGTGAACTGCTTCCAGAACGTCCCGGGCTGCTAGGCGGTCCGCGGTCCGGCTGGCTTCTGGGCTCGTCCAGGAGCCACCGGGCTAGAAGATGGCCGCCTCGCACGCGTTGCTGAGGGCGTTGCCGCCGCTGTCACAGGCGGTGAGGGCCTGGAAGAAGGGCTCCTGTTGCTCGAGCTGGCAGGTGCCGAGCCGCTCGTAGCACTCCACCTGGGCCTGGAGCCGCTCCAGGTCTTCCCCGTCGCACTCCTGGAGGTTCTGCTCGCACCGGCCGGCCTCGAAGGCGGGCAGGGGGGCCTGCTCCACGCAGGCCTGGGACTTCCGGGCCACCTCCGCATAGGCCGCCGCCAGATCCTCGCAGGCGGTGCTCCGGCACCCGCCCAGGAGCACCGCGGCGGCCAGGGGGGCGAGCATCCATCCGGACTTCCGCATCGGGAGCACTCCTTGTAGAAGGGGAGGGCCCAGCCTAGCGGCGGGGCAGGCGGCCGGGCGGGCTGGGGAGCACCGCCTGTCCACGGGTGGGCAGGGCGAGGGGTGGGGGCTCCGGGAGTGCACTCCGTGCGCCACCGCGTGCTATCTGCCTTGACTCCCCTGTCCTTCTCCCGTAGATCGGGCGACCTTTGCATCGTAGGACGGTTTTTCACGTCCGAAATGCACGCCGGCCTTTCACGGGTTGAATCAACCCGGAACAAAACTCAGGGGTTCAACGATGTACGCAGTCATTCGCACGGGCGGGAAGCAGTACCGCGTGGCCGAGGGCGACGTGCTCCGGATCGAGAAGGTCACGGGAGACGTCGGCGCCGAGGTGACCTTCAACGAAGTCCTGATGCTCGGTGGTTCGGACAGCCCCAAGGTGGGCCGTCCGACCGTGTCGGGCGCCAGGGTCGTGGGCAAGATCCTTGCCCAGGACAAGCACCGCAAGGTGCTGCACTTCCGCAAGGAGAAGGAGGGCTGGACGCGCCGCCGTGGCCACCGTCAGCCCTACACCGAGGTCAAGGTGACCTCCATCTCCGGCTAGTCCGGGTCACAACTTTCCGGAGCGCTGTGAGGCGCGCCGGCCTCATCAGGAATCGGTGTCATGGCTCATAAAAAGGGACAAGGTTCTTCGCGCAACGGTCGCGATTCCAATCCGAAGTACCGCGGCGTGAAGGTGTTCGCCGGCGAGACTGTCAGCGCGGGGAGCATCCTCGTGCGGCAGCTCGGCACGGTGATCCACCCGGGCGCCAACGTGAAGCTCGGTCGTGACTACACCCTGTTCGCCACGGTGGACGGAGTGGTGAAGTACGAGCGCCAGGGCCGGGACCGCAAGAAGGTCTCCGTGCACCCGGCGCAGACGAGCGCCTAGTCCGCGCGTCGTCTGAAAGGGGAACGGGCCCTGGCCGGTTCCCTGTTTGCCTCGTGAGCGGGTCGCTCCCGGTCCATACGCCTCCTGGCGTGGGACATGGAGGCGGCCCGTTCCGCATTTCTGGGGTCTGGGATGAAATTCGTCGATGAAGTCCGCATCTTCGTGAAGGCCGGAGACGGGGGCAACGGGGCCGTTGCCTTCCGCCGGGAGAAGTACGTCGATCGCGGCGGCCCCAACGGGGGCGACGGTGGAGACGGTGGCTCGGTCATCTTCGAGGCCGATCCGCAGCTCACCACGCTGCTGGACTACCGCTACCAGCAGCACCACCGGGCCAGGAATGGCGAGAACGGGATGGGCAGCGACTGCAATGGCCGCTCGTCCGAGGATCTGATCCTCAAGGTGCCGGTGGGGACGATCATCCGCGACGTGGACACCGAGGAGGTGATGGCGGACCTGAACACGGCCGGCGAGCGCACGGTGGTGTGCAAGGGCGGCCGGGGCGGGTTGGGCAACATGAACTTCGCCACCTCCACGCGGCAGACGCCGCGCTTCGCCCAGGACGGCACCAAGGGCGAGGAGCGCACCCTGCGGCTGGAGCTGAAGCTGCTGGCGGACGTGGGGCTGCTGGGCTACCCCAACGCGGGCAAGAGCACGCTCATCTCCATCGTGAGCCGGGCGCGGCCGAAGATCGCCGACTACCCGTTCACCACGCTGGTGCCCAACCTGGGCCTGGTCCAGTACAAGGACGGCCTGTCCTTCGTGATGGCGGACATCCCCGGAATCATCGAGGGCGCCAGCGAGGGCGTGGGGCTGGGGCACCAGTTCCTGCGGCACGTGGAGCGCTGCAAGGTGCTCATCCACCTGCTGGACATGGGCACCGAGGTCGAGGACCGCGAGCCGCTCAAGGACTTCGACGTCCTCAACGAGGAGCTGCGCAAGTACAGCGAGGAGCTGTCGCGAAAGCCCCAGGTGGTGGCCGCCAACAAGCTGGATCTGCCGCACGCGCAGGAGCGGCTCGAGAAGGTGACGGAGGAGATGCGCAAGCGCGGCATCGCCGTGTTCCCCGTCTCGTGCGCCACGGGCCTGGGCATGCAGCCGCTGCTGGACGCGGTGGCCGAGGTGCTCTTCACCGGCCGCACGGACAAGCTGCACGTGGAGCCGCCGCCCAAGCCCCGGGCGGAGAAGAAGGCCGCTCCGGCCCCCGCGAAGAAGGCCGCGGCGGCGGAGAAGGCGGCGCCCGCGAAGAAGGCGCCCGCGAAGAGGGCCGCGGCGGCGAAGAAGGCGCCCGCGAAGAAGGCTCCGGCGGCGAAGAAGGCTCCGGCGGCGAAGAAGGCCCCGGCCAAGAAGGCAGCGGCGGCGAAGAAGGCGCCCGCGAAGAAGGCCCCGGCGAAGAAGGCCCCGGCCAAGAAGGCGGCGGCGAAGAAGGCCGCGGTGAAGAAGGCACCGGCTCGCAGGGCGGCGGCGAAGAAGGCCGCGCCGAAGCGGGCCCGGAGGTCCTGACACGATGGCTGGTGGCGGCCCCCGTTACGAGAAGCTCGAGAAGGCTCCGATCGACGCGGAGTCCCTGTTGCTCGATGTGCGCAAGGAGAAGATCGACAAGGTCATCTCACAGCGCACGCGCACCTTCACCATCGTGCTGGACCGGCTGGAGGACAGCTTCAACATCGCCGCGGTGTTGCGCACCTGCGAGGCCAATGGCCTCCAGGAGGTGCATGTCATCGTCAACCCCGCGGCGCCCTTCATGCCCAACTCGCGGGTGGGGCAGGGGTGCGACAAGTGGCTCGACGTGAAGCTCTACAAGGACTTCGCCTCGTGCCGCGAGCACCTCAAGTCGCGGGGCTTCTCCCTCTACGCCTCGGCCATTCGCGAGGACGCCACCAGCCTGTACTCGATGCGTTTCGACTCGAAGATCGCCCTCGTCTTCGGCAACGAGCGTGAAGGGGTGAGCCAGGAGGTGCTGGACGGTTCGGACGGCACCTTCTGGATTCCGATGCGCGGCTTCAGCCAGAGTCTGAACATCTCCGCCGCCGTGTCGGCCTGTGTCACCCGGGTCATCTCCTGGCGCGAGGAGCACCTCGGGCGTGTGGGAGACCTCACCGAGGCCGAGGCCCAGGTGCTGCGTGACCGCTTCTATATGCTCGCTGTGAAACAGCGGAAGCGCATCTTCAAGAAGGCGCCCCCCTCCAAGCCTTGAATGCCGGGCCGGGTGCCCCGTCTGTAGGTACAGTTGGATTCGCGGGCGGCTCGCCCGCCTGGAGAGAGCTCAAGCCATGTACCTCGAGAAGCTGCTCGTGACCCTGCTCGCCGCGCCGGTGATTGCTCCGGTGCCCACCACCGTTGCCCACCAGGTGGTCGCCCAGGCGCCCGCTCAGCCGGCCCCTGCTCCGGCCGCTCCCAAGGCGGAAGCGCCAAAGGCCGCCGCGGCCCCCAAGTCCGCCGAGAAGAAGATCGCTCCCGAGGTGAAGGAACTGGTGGAGCGGATGCAGGCCTTCTACGAGAAGACGCAGGACTTCTCGGCCGAGTTCAAGCAGGACTACAAGTACAAGGTCCTGCGGCGCACGCAGTCCTCCACGGGCACGGTCATCTACAAGAAGCCGGGCCTGATGCGCTGGGAGTACCTGAAGCCCTCCACGCGCACCTTCGTGCTGGCCGGCGAGAAGGTGTACGCGTACGACCCCGAGGCGCAGACGCTGAGCGTGGGCCGCATCGACACCAGCCAGCTTTCCGCGTCGGTGACGTTCCTCTTCGGCCAGGGCAAGCTGGCGGACGAGTTCTCCATCAGCAAGGGCGCGTGCAAGGACTGCAAGGGCACGCTCCTGGTGCTGGATCCCCTCAAGCCGGATCCGCGCTTCCAGCAGGTGCGCCTGGAGGTGGACCCGAAGACGGCGCAGGTGCTGAAGAGCACGGTGGTGGATCCGGACGGCAGCGAGAACGCCATCGCCTTCCTCAACCTGAAGACGAACGTGGGCGTCGGGGCGGATGCCTTCAAGATCAACCCGCCCGAGGGGACGCGCATCGACGACTTCACCAAGCCGCGGAAGTAGCCGATGCGGAGCGCGCGTCTCGGGGCCCTGCTGTTGTTGCTCGCCGGGTGTCTCCGGGGGGCGGGCCCCGCCGCGCCCGAGGCCCCGGGCAGTCTCGTGGGCCAGACGTTGCCGCTGCTGCCCTCGCCGAATCTGCGGCTGGTGGTGGAGGGGAAGCTGAATGGGCGTCCGGTGCCGGTGGTGCTGGACGTGGCCCGGGGGCTCTCGGCGGTGTCCTCGGCCTGCTGGGATGAGAAGAAACCGCCTCCGCCCGTGATGGGCTCGGCGCGCGTGCCGGATGTCTACGGCGTGCCCGGGACCCTGCGTGACTGGCCCCTGGTGCGCCTGCCGGGCCTGCGCGTGGGCGGCATCAACCTGGGGCCTCGGGGCATGGGGCTCACCGATGAGCGGGCCTGCGCGGTGACGCTGGGGGCCGATGTGCTCGCCGCCTATGCGTTCACGGTGGACCCGCTGCGCCGGGAGATCACCTTCGAGAAGTCTCGCCCGCGCGCGGAGCACCTCGCCGACGCGGCCGCTGACGGTGGGGATCCCGCCGAGGAGGTGCACTGGCTCGAGCTCGCGAGGGACCCGGTGGGTGACTGGCCACTGCTGGCGGCGCGGGTGACGCAGGGAGAGTCGGCCCTCACGGGGCCCTTCGTGCTGGGCTCGCGCGAGCCCTTCTCGCGGCTGGCGATGGGGGCCTCCGAGGCGCGGGGATTCCAGGCGCTGGAGACGGCCGCCAACCTGCCGCCGAGGGCCTACCTGGTGGACGCGGTGGAGGTGACGTCGGGCGTGGGGGTGACGCCCCTGGTGCTGGAGGCCGGAGTGGGTTGGAGGAACCCGACCACGCTGGGCCGGCTGGGGCCGGACGTCTGGGGCCGCTTCCGCGCCACGGTGGATGTGCAGGGGGACACGCTGGTGCTGCGCCAGCCGCGCGTGCAGGCCGCCGAGGGCCGCCAGCGTTGCGCGCGTCCGGGCTCCCAGAATCCGGAGGAGGCGCGTGAGGAATCCTGCTTCGGGCTGCACGTGCGGAGGGGGGCGGACGGCCGGATGGCCCTCACGAGCGCGGTGTTCCGCGACCTGCCCGAGGGCGGGCGGGTGCACGTGGAGCCACTGGGCGAGGACGGCAAGCCGCTGGCGCTGGACTGCCAGGTGGGGTTCTCATTCTCACCCACGAGCCGGGGTGTGACGACCCAACACCTGGTGCCATGGCCGAGGCTGACGCAGACGATGCCGGAGTGCGCCGAGGCCTTGAAGTCGGTGCGCGGGTACGCGCTGGCGCTGTTCGAGGAAGGGCAGCTCCAGGAGTGCCCGAACGCGTGCATCTTCGTGCACCAGGGGAGCACGCGGCGCACGGTATGTGAGTGCCAGCCGACGCCACTGGGAGACGCGGTGGCGGTGCCCCAGCGGAGCAAGACGTCGAAGCCGCCGACGAAGAAGGAGCGCGAGCAGGAGCCCGAGGACCCGCGCTAACCCCTGTCCCCCCATTTCCCCTCGCCCTCCGGGAGAGGGTCGGGGTGAGGGTGCCACGGACCCCGGGTTCCCCTCTGGAAGCGGTATAAGGCGGGCCGGAATGTCCCGAGAGCCGCAGGCCTCACCTGCCCCCCCGCGCGAGTCCTGGAAGATCGTCCTCCTGTTGGTGGCCTGGGGGAGCTTCGCCGCGTGGTGCGTGAGCGGCATTCCTCCCGCCGTGGATCTGCCCGCCCACGCGGCCCAGATGCAGACACTCGCGGAACTGCTCCGGGGCAACCCCCAGGTATCCACTTACTACGAGGCGCACTTCCCGCTCGGCTACGGGCTGCCCATCTGGCTCTTCCTGCCGGTGACGCTGCTGACGAATGGGGCCTTCGCGGCGCGGCTGGCCGCGTGGACGGCCTTGATGCTCTTTCCCCTGGCCCACCTGGCGTTCACTCGCGTCCTGCACCGGCCCGCGTGGACGGTGGTGTTCGGGCTCCCGCTCGCCTTCAACATCTCCTATTGGTACGGCTTCCTGCCGAGCCTCTTCTCCCTGCCGCTGGCCCTGCTGTCGCTCGCGCTCTACCTGCACGCGCTGCGCGGCTCCGGACGCACGGTGGGGGCGGTGGTGGGGCTCGCGCTCCTGTCCACGGCGACGATGCTCTCTCACCTCGTGGCCTTCGGAGCCCTCGGTGTCGGCGTGGCCGCGCTCGCACTCACCTCCGATGACCGGAGACGGGCGATAGGTCTCGCCGCCGCGGGGCTCGCGCTTCCCCTGGCGCTCTGTGCGACCCGCGTGCTGACGCTCGCATCGAGGGCCGTCACCCCCGGCAACCACATGGCCACGGACTATGGCTGGGGCTCCCACTTCAACTGGCTGCTGCGCAACTACCGCCCCGAGGGCCGTCTCGCCGTCATCGGCCCGGTGCTGGTGACGCTGGTGTTCGTGGCGGCGTACCTGCGCCACCGGCGCGAGGAGCCTCGGGCGCCCTGGGTGCTCTTCCTCGCGTTGGGGGCCCTCTTCCTGGTGACGCCCAAGGCGCTCTCGGGCGCATGGCTCATCCACGTGCGCCTGCCCGTGCTCGCGGGCATCGTCGCCCTCGTGCTGGTGGACCCGGTGCGCATCGAGCGGCGGCTGCGAATCCTGTTGCTGCTCGTGGTGGTGGCGTCACTCGCGGAGACGGCGCGCTACCACTGGCGCTTCAAGCTGGAGGTGGCGGGACTCGAGACACTGGTGGCGAGCCCTCCGCCGCCGGGAGTGCACGGCTACGTCTCTCTCGTGGGAAACCGGGCCCAGGGAAGCCGCCTCGTCTACCTGGAGCACCTGGGCCAGTGGTGGACGGCGACGCAGGGCGGGGTGGGGCACCACTTCTTCGCCGATGCGGATCACCAACCGGTGCGCTTCCGTCCGGGCCAGTCGCTGCCCCAATGGATGGACGCGGGCTCCGCGGAGCAGCTGGCGCCCTTCCGCGCCCTGCTGGTGTACGGGGATGCGCCGCTGCCCGGAACCCTCGAGGGCTTCGAGGAGACCGGGCGCGCGGGCTCGTGGCTCCGCCTGGAGCGGCGCTGAGGAGGGTTCGGCCTTGCTCAGTTGATGTCGACCGAGCCGGCCTTGATGCGGTGCGTGCCTCGGGCGCGTGTCTCCACGGTGGCCCCACGGATGACGACCTTGCCGTTGCGTTGCAGGGCAATACTGGCCTCTCCGCATTGGAGCACGACCTCGTCCCGTGTGAGGGTGACACGAGCAGCTCCACACGCCAGCGACACCTCATGCTTCCCCTGGAGTTCCACAGTGGATGGCTGGCCGTCGGTACGGGCCTCGACAGGTGGCGCGGGCGGCTCGGTCATGGCCGCGAGTAGCGCGTCCACGAGCGGCGTCGGGCTGGGCTCGTGGAGGAGGGCGAGGAGGAAGGGCCGGCGCGGGTCTCCCCTCTCGAAAGTCAGCACGACCTTGCGCCGGATGGAGATGGCGTCCCGGACTGTCTGGGCGTCGAGTGCGACGGCTGAGCGCGCGGGGATGGGCTCCGCGGTGTTTTCCTCGAAATCCACGAGCGGACGCCCCGCTGAGTCCACTCCGGCAATCCACCCTTCCACGCTGCCCCAGATGGGTTCGGGAGCATCGGATTCCGGGTGGGGCTCGGGCTTGAGCGTGTCTGGGCGTGTGCTCATCGGCATCTCCAGCACGTTTCTACGGCGGGTTGGCACATCGGTAAATCCTACCGCGTCGGAGGATTGGGGCAGGCATACCGCTCAAGATGCCAGGGGAATGAGCCAGTCCTCGTCGATGGGAACGTGCATCCGCAAACGGGCCAGTGGAGGACAATATCGGATGCGGTCCTCCCTTGTGAACCCGGCGCGCTCTCCGAGTCGCAGCAGAGCGAGCCCCTCAAGCCAGAGGTACCGGTACGGTGCGAAGCGCTCGAACGGGGTGGTGGACTTCGAGGCGAGTTCTTCGGTCTGTTCCTCGTGGGCCAGTAGCACCTGTTCGAAAGCGTCGAAGAAGGCCTGGGCCTCATGGCCTTGCAGCGTTCGTGCTACCTCCAGCCGCTCGCCGTAGGTGTCGGCGCCGGAGCGCTCGAGCTGGGTGATGAGTGCTTCTGTCCGGCCGGGGGCTCTCTCGGCGGGAGCAATGAGTTGCTGCAGCAGGAGGGCCCAGTCGAAGTCGTCCTCATACTCGTCGATGTCCGCCTGGCGCTCGGTCGCCGAGGCCATGACGATGCCACGGGCGAGTTCCCAGTGGCTGGCGGCCACCGCCCCCAGGAGCGGAGTGTGGGATGTCGCTGGGGGAAGCCGCTCGCCGCGCGTGCGCAGATGGACGAGCAACCGGCGCCAATTCTCCGCTGCGCGCCCCAGCGCCAGGAAGAAGTCTCGCGGATGACCGTCCAGCAGCAGGCTGGCTAC
Organism: Archangium violaceum Cb vi76; assembly: GCF_000733295.1. GTDB lineage: Bacteria > Myxococcota > Myxococcia > Myxococcales > Myxococcaceae > Archangium > Archangium violaceum. The sequence goes on from NZ_JPMI01000079.1 coordinate 65,241, forward strand.
TCCGAGCGTGTGGTAGCGCAGGCACAGTTCGTCCACGTTCCGGACGAGGTTGTCGCGAGGGGCGCGGGGGTGGATTCGTGGCAGCAGCCGGTCGAGCGCCGCCTCGGAGTCCTCACGCATTCCCCGGTAGTTGATTTCCATGACGGCCGGCCCGTTCCCCTCAGATGTTCACCCCGTCCCAGCCATCGGCGGGGAAGACGCGGTAGCCGGTGATGCCTTCGCGCTGAAAGGCTTCGTGCAGCTTCTGGCTGATAAAGTACTCGTTCATCTTGCTCTTTGCTCGGAAGATGAGCGCCTCGGGAGAGAGCCCTTCACGCTTCAATACGAGTTGTCGGATGCCGAATATCTGGTCCGGTTTCATCGCATCCATGACACAAACAGACTTCTCCATGTCGATGGCATCTTCACTGCCTAGGATGTTGAGCAGGTAGTGGCTTGAACTGGCCACCTTTCCCTTGTGGTTGAGGATGGTGACAGGAATGAACTCACAATTGTTTGCGCCCAGATGCTCCAGGACCTGCTTCACTTTCTCGGAGACGAAAAGCGTTCGCAGGGTGTTGGTGACGAAGTCGTAGAGCTTCCGGAGTTGGGCGAAATCTTCGGAGAACTGCAGCTTGGCTCCGACTGGGAAGCGCTCCCCCAAGGACTCTCCTCGGGTCAGCAGATAGAGCCGAGGGCCTCCCTCTGGGAGTGCGTCAATGACGGCGCTGGAGTGGTCGCCTTTCAAAACCCAGTAATCAGTGGTCATGGCCGGTGTGTCAATTGAGGATGGCGAAGTTCGAGAATGTCTTCTTGCCCTTGCGTTGGGTCACCTGGGGAGCGGAGATTTTCTCTCCTTTCAGTGCCGATGGGACGTGTTGCTTGCCTAGATTGATGACGTGGAGCCAGAGTTCATCCTCGGCGTCGGTTAGTTTCTGGAGGACATTGGCCAGTGCTGATTTGTGGTCCGTTGGGGGCTCATCCGCTAGCGCTTGGAGGCCGGAGATGACGTCGGTGATGAGTTCCTTGGCGTACGTGGTATATGCCGCATGGTTGCCGCAGTGCCGGATGATACAGTGGAAGGGCACACCCCAGTCCGTTCCAGGGATGATGATGCCATTATGGCCGTTGTTGATGTCGTAGCCGGACTGGATCAGCAAGTCGTATTCGTCGTTTTCGAGCCCCTGTTTCTTCTTGCCGGCCTTGAGCTGGAGCAACTCATGCGGGATGAGATGGTGCGCCGTCCAGCGATAAGGCTTGTGTTGGCCCGTTACGATCCGATCACGAACGTTGTTCTTTCCCACGGCGACGCTCTTGAACTTGTGCTGACGGACGTGGGTGATCAGGAAGCGCTCACTCTTCCGGCTGTATTTCCCCTGTAAGCCATTCATCGGGAAGGCGGCGTGCTCCTCCCACGCGGATTGCTCCTTCAAGAGAGCGAGTTGCTCGGGAGTGATGATCTCGGCGTAACTGGCGTCCTCCAGCACCTGTGTGCCGTAGTCGGGCCACTTCTTGAAGTGGCCATCCCCGTTGTGTCCGCCCTTCTGGTCGTGGATATAGGCCGCCGTGCGGTACTTGTGGAAACCCCGCAGGTACGTCTGGGGGGGCCGCTCTGGAGGGCAGTTGTCCGCCTCCTTGTCGTTCTCGTCCTTCTTCTTCTTGAGTTCCTGGATGAGCTTCTGCGGATAGTTGGCGTCATCCAGCTCGGGGAAGTTGCCTGCCTTGGCGGAGAGATCCGGGTTGAAGATCTCGCTCTCCCCGTCTTGGAGCTTCTGCGGATCCTCGAAGTCCTTGAGCTTGTCATTCTTCTTGGCCATAGCCCGTTGCTCCTTTTCTTCACACGCTCGAGGTCAACAGGATGGCGGAGCGCCCGCCGTCCTCGGCTGCCGACAGGACAAGGATCGAGCGCGCTGGTGCGTAGCCGCGCTCCAGGGCTCGCGCCGCCAGGCACAGCCCCACTCCTCCCGAGACGGCTCCCGTGTCGCCAAAACCCATGACGGGGAACCAGGCGTCGAATGTCCCCCAATGAGGGGGTTCCCCCTTGAGCAGCACCTGGAGGTTTCCCCACTCCAGGGCGCGCTCTTCCTCTCCGGTATGATCGCTCACCCAGAAGGGCTCGGTCTCGAGCTCCTGGGCGGGAAGGAGTGCGCGCACGCAGGCGGCCAGGGCACGGCCGTCTGGAGGCAGCTCCTCATCCGGGGGCGCTGTCAGGCTCACGCCCCGGATGAGCGCCCGGGAGCGCAGGTCGGCCACCGGTAGACGATCCGCGGCGCGCAGGAGGAGCGCCACACCCGCCTCGCCAGGGATGATTCCCACGGGGTTGTCCTCGGTCTTCAAGCGCCGCTGCAGCAGCATCGGCTCGAGGAGCTGGGGGTCCAACAGGCTGTCCACTGCCGCCACCACGCAACTGCCCCCGGGCCGGCCGGCCAGGTACGCCCCAGCGGCCTGGAGTGCCCTGGCGAATGCCGTATGCCCGCCGGGCATGGCTTTCCATGCACCCCCCGGCCAGGTCCAGCCCAGGTTCTCGAAGGTGAGGGAGAGCACCCGCCGGCATAGCGACTCCAGGCGCCGCTCCTCGTTCCGCTCCAGCTCGGGTGAGACGGGAATGCCCAGGTCCAGCGGGTCCGGCAGAGCGAGGAAGAGGGGGGTCTCACGCGTGATGGCCGCCGGAGCCAGTCGCTCACGCAAGTCCTGGAACGTCTCGCAGGCGATGGCCACCAGCCGCCCCACACCCGAAAAGCCGAAGGTGGCCACTGGCAGCGCGGCCACTCTCAGCTCGAGCTTCTCGTTCTCCTCTCCCGCGAAGTAGTGGAAGTCCCTCGCGCCCCGCATGCGGTCCAGGCCCGCCCGGAATGCCGCGCAAGCCTGGATGTGTGGCCCCAGCGCGGAGCCCATCCCCATCGTCTCGACGAGCGCTCGCAGCTGTCGGTGGATGACAGGCGGGGCGGAGGTGTCCTGGGCTGGGGTCGGAGGCGGGCGGGTCATTTGGGGATCAGGGCGGGGTGGGGCGCTCACAGGTCAAGAAAAGCGGAGAAGGTCTGCTCACCACGTGGCGCGAATCCCGTGAGCCGGGTGAGCTGTTGCTGGCGCTGGGCGCTGAGGGCGCGAGGCGTGACGATGCCTCGGCCTCGGCTACGGATGGCCAACTCCAGTGTCAGTGCGGACCAGCGCCGTGCCGGCATTGTTCCGAAGGCTCGTACCAGGGCCTTGATGCTGAAAGGCACTCCGCCCAGGTAGCGGGTCCCCGAGACGAAACGCTCCCGCTCCTTCGTCCACCACGTGCGCGCGGCGGCAGGAGTCGCTCTTGGCAGCGTCTTCTCCACCTCCTGCTCCACGGTTGCGTCCGGCGTCTCCGCCTCCTCGTGGGAGGTCTCCTCCTGCTCCACGTGGCCCCCTTCCAGGGGGAATCCGGTCATGGTGGCGAGGGACTCCGTGGCCAGACGGACCACGCCAGCGTCCGCATCGTCGAGCAGTTCCAGGCAGCGCTCGATCGCGGCCACCCGCCCGGAATGGCCCAGGGCCCAGGCCACGTCCGTTCGGAGCCTGGGCTCCTCGAGTCGCTTGAAGAGCAGCTCCAGCTCCCTCTCGTCTCCTCCCATGGCCAGGAGCATCAAGGGGAGGCGGTCTGGCGTATCTCGTGAGCCCACCACCTGTCGGCACCGGAGCCATGCGGCGCGCAGGCCCTGAATCATTCCCGCCACCAGGGCCGCGTCACGCACGGCGGGCACGGGAGAGTCCAGGGCCGCCATCAGTCGCTGGAGCACGGGCTGGGTGGGCGGGACACCCGCCGGGTGTGGTAGGACACGGCAGGCGGCTGCCACGACTCGTGGCTCCGGGTGGGACAGGAACCCTTCAAGGGGGACCCCCGGGCCTTGTCCCCGGGCGGCGAGCACTTCGAGCACCGCAGCCAGGACGTCCGGCTCGGCCCCTGTCGAGTGCAGAGGCACCATGAGCCGGGGCAGGAGGTCGTCACGCTCGCACAGTTCCAGGGCACGCCGCAGAGCGGGGCGTGGCTCGGGAGACCCTTCCAGGAACGCGCTCAGCACGGCATCACGAGCGGCCTCGCCACCGTCTACGAGGAGGGCCAGCGCGGCGGACGTCACGCGTGACGCTTCTTCCGACTCCAGGGCAGGTCTCAGCAGGCGTTGGGCCACGGCTCTCCCACCCAGCGCGAGCGCGTCCACGTGGGCGAGGAAGCGTGCTTCGCGGGAGGCCACGTCGGGCCAGCGCCGGTCCGGAGCGCTGAGCGCGCGCTCCCACTGGATTTCGAGAAACTCCGCCTCGTCGAGGTGAGCCTCGTAGAGTTCCCAATCTGGTGTGGTGTGTGGATACATCTCGGAGTACCGAGGCAGTGGCGCTAACGCGGTTTCCTACAGCAGGGGCACTTGTTCTTCTCCTCCTTCTCGCCGCTCCCCACCACGGGAGGCTGGATCAAGGGGAAGGGCGGGGTGTTCTTGTCGTTGTGCAACATCAAGTCGAGGGCACGGGCGACGTTCTTGCCTTCCACCTTCACGTCGAAGGAGAAGTTGACGAACTCGGCCTTGCCCTTGGTCTTGCTCGAGGCCACACCACCCCCTGCGGTGCCAGCCTCGTCTCCGGTGCTGGTGCTGAAGTTGGAGTCCTTCAGGCAGAGCGGCTTGCCCTCCACCGTCACCGTCTCGCTGGCTTTCGCGGTGTCCGAGGACTTCGCGATGTTGGGGTAGGGGATGGGGATGGGGCCGCCTGGACTGGGCGTCTTGCAGACGTCCGGGAAGGCCGTGGTGATGCCGTTGCTGTCCTTTGTCACGACGGAGAGCTTGTTGACGCCGACGGTGTTCGCCATGGCCGATCCCCCGAGTATTTGAATGGATTCTATACGAGCCGCATGGAGATGCCCCGGACGTCGTGCGGACCCCTGTCCAAAAGGACGAATCCTCGCCACAGCAGCAGGACCTGATGGGCATCCGTGTCGAGGATGACGGTATCGAGGTGCAGTTGCGGCGTGATGCTGCCACCCATCCGGATTGTCACGGCAGGAGGTGTCTGGCGCGGGAGAGAAAAGGCGAGGCGGCCCTTGGGTGATGCGTTCGCGATGATGACGGGTTCACCGCCCTTGAGATGGCTGGGAGCGATGAGACCTGGTGCCGCGGCGTTGAAGAAGCGCTGGTCGAAGTCCCTGGGCAGCAGTGGCTTGCGCGTCTTGTTCCAGGCTTCGTCATAGGTGCCCGCGTAGGCTGCACGTGGCTGCCAGTGCGGGGAGGTGAAGCCAAAACCCACGGGCGTCACCCGCTGGCCGAACTCGCGCAGGGGCGCTTCCGGGTCCTCAAGATTGGGCAGTTTCAAACCCTCTTCAAAGTGGCGAGGGCTGGCCCGGAAACCCACGCCCACGGGGTTACGCGGCTCGAATGCAGGCTTTTGTGTATCCGTCCGGTCCCAGCCGCCGAAGGCGCGCTCCCAGGTCAGGGGCATTCGCTCGAAGGGCAGCGGCTTCGTCATGGAGACCTTGCCCATGCTCTTGAACCAGGTCCGCTCCCCCACCACTCGCACCATCTTCTTCAGCGGACCCACCTGTAGGGCCACCCATACCTCGGTGGCGCTCTTCTGGAGAGGGTACGCATGCCCAATGAGGGCTACATCCGTCGTGAGCTTGGTGAAGGCGCACTCCGGCTCATATTTGTAGCTGGACTCGCCCGGCTCGCCCCAGGACTCACCACCCAGGTTGACCGGAACCTGCTTCGGGGCAAGTCGCAACTCCTCTCCATGAATGTCGTAGGTAGCCTTCACCACCAACGTGAGGAGCGGGCGCCCATGCTCGTCGGCAACGTACACCTGCTCGAAAGCGAAGGGCGTCTCGTTCTCGATGTTTGCGTGTGGCACGGAGCTTCCCCCCTCCAGCGGACCCTCATCATACCTTGTTCTGTCTCTCCCTGGCACACACATCAAAAAAGGCGGCCCCCTGGAGGAGGACCGCCTTGCCGATAGCCCGTTGGGCTTGTCTAGCCTGTCCTGGGGGACGTCAGCGCTGCGACGTCACCACGGGCATGGGGAAGGCCTCGCGCGGCTTGTGCACGCGATCCTTCGGGTTGGGGCGCTCGACCACCTTGGCGATCAGGTCGTAGTCGTGCGCCTCCGTCACCTCCACGGTGACGAACTCGCCCGGGTAGGCCAGACCGTCGTTGATGTAGACCAGTCCGTCGATCTCCGGCGCCTGGCCCTCGTGGCGGCCCACCAGCAGGTGCTCGGACTCCTCGCTCGGGCCCTCCACCAGGACCTCGATGCGCTGCCCCACGAGCTTCTTGTTCTGCTCGCGGTTGATGCGCTTCTGGATGGCCATCACCTCGCGCCACCGGCGCTCGATGGTCTGCTTCGGCACCTTGTTCTCGTACTCGTACGCCGCCGTGCCTTCCTCGTCCGAGTACTGGAACACGCCGAGCCGCTCGAAGCGCTGCTCCTTCACGAACTCCTTGAGCAGCTCGAAGTCCTCCTCGGTCTCGCCGGGCAGGCCGACGATCATCGAGGTGCGCATCACCAGCCCCGGCACCCGGGCGCGCAGCTTCGTCAGCAGCTCCTTGAGGAACTTGCTGTCCCGGCCGCGCTTCATCGACAGCAGCAGCTTGTCGCTCGCGTGCTGCAGCGGCATGTCCAGGTACCGGGCGATCTTCTTCTCCGTCGCCATCAGCTCGATGAGCTCGTCGGTGAAGACGCGCGGGTAGGCGTAGTGCAGGCGGATCCACTTCACGTCCACCTTCACCAGCTCGCGCAGCAGGTCATGCAGCTTGGGCTTGCCGGGCAGGTCATGCCCGTAGGCCGTCAGATCCTGCGCCACGAGGTTCAGCTCCTGCACGCCCTGCTCGGACAGGCGCTGGGCCTCGGCGACGACGTCCGCGATGGGGCGCGAGCGCTGGCCACCGCGCAGCGTGGGGATGATGCAGAAGGCGCACGCGTTGTCGCAGCCCTCGGAGATCTTCAGGTATGCCGTGTAGGACGGCATCGAGTTCTCGCGCGGCGTCTGCGCGTCGTGGATGTAGTCCGGATCCGGAATCACCTGGCGCGGGCTGGCCTCGGCGGCGAGCAGATCGCCAATCTGGGCGTAGGCGCTCGTGCCGAGGAAGTGGTCCACCTCGGGCATCTCCTTGGAGAGCTCGGCGCCGTAGCGCTGCGAGAGGCAACCGGTGACGACGAGGGTGCTGCACTCCCCCGACTTCTTGTACTCGGCCATCTCCAGGATGGAGTCCACCGACTCCTGCTTGGCGGGCCCGATGAAGGCACAGGTATTGACGACGATGACCTGGGCCGCGGCGGGGTCCTGTACCAGCGAGTAACCCCGCTGCTTGAGGGTGCCGAGCATCACCTCGGAGTCCACCCGGTTCTTCGGGCAGCCGAGGGTCATCATGTAGAGGCTCTTGGTCTCTGGGGGATTCTGCACAGCTGTACCTTACCGCTTTCCGAGTTCGGTCCGCTCGAAGTGGTCGCCACTCCAAGCAAAGTTGATGGTCGGGCCGTTCGAGTAACGGATGCTCAACGCGCCCTCTTCATCGAGCACCACCGAGGTGGCTCGTCCCAGTGCACAGGTAGCGGCCGGCCACTCGAGCACCCGTTGCGCCGTCTTCCCCTTCACCATGTAGAGGCCCAGGCGCAATTCCTTGTCCGCGTCACACGTGCCATTGGCGGTGTAGGGGCTCTCGCCCGACAACACCACCAGCAGGGTCTTTCCATTCGGCAGCAGGAGCGTCTTGGGGACGTTCACCCCCGCCGACGCCGCGTCCACCGTCTTGGGAGCCACCAGCACCTCCAGCAGCTCGGGCGTGAGGGGCTCGTCCGCCTCCACCCAGTTCGGGTAGTGGAGGATGCCGTAGCCCAGCCAGCCGTCCGGCTGGCCCTCGAGCCCGATGACGTCCTGGGGCGGCTTCAGCTTGAGGCCCTTGCGGAAGTCGTCCGGCAGCCGGAGGGCCTCGCCCTCCATGGCGCCACCCTTGCAGTTGGAGACGGCCGGGGGGGTGGAGCCCTCCGCGTCCACGTCCTCGTAGGTGAGGCACAGATCGAAGGTGAGCGGCCCCTCGGCGGGGAAGCGCGGCAGGGCCCGGGCGGGGATGGCCACCTCGAGCGCCAGGGTGTTGTCCTTGCGCTTCACGCCCACTTCCACCAGCTCCTGGGCGTACCGGGAGGTACCGCTCTCCGGCGGCGAGGCCCGCTTGCCGTCGAAGGCGAAGCGGAAGATGTGGCCGCTGGCGGTGGTGCCGGCGTCCGGGAAGAAGACGGTGAGGGTGAGCAGATCCTTGGCCTGGAGCTGATCGTCCGTGGCCTCCACCCCCACGAAGAGGGTGTCCTTGCGCCACCCGGCGCGAGCGGTGAACGAGGCGCTCGCGTCCACGGAGGCCGGCGGCTTCACGGTGAGCGTGGCGGGGAAGTCCTTGAGGTTGCCGTCGAGCTTCGGCGCGCGCGCCAGCGAGGGCACGGACTTCACCGTGCGGGGCTTCGCGGGGGCCTGCTCCTTCTCCTGGGCGAAGGTGGCCCCTGGCACGAGCGCCCAGAGGAGGGCGGAAACGACGAGTGAGCGCACGGCTAGTCCCGGAAGTTGGTGAACTGCATGTCGAGCTTCAGCTTGTCCGCTTCCTTCCGGAAGAGGGCGATGGCGGCCTGCAGGTCGTCCTTGTTCTTGCCCGTCACCCGGAGCTGATCCGCCTGGATGGAGCCCTGCACCTTCATCTTGGAGTCCTTGAGCAGCTTCACCAGCTCCTTGGACTTCTCCACCGGAATGCCCTGCTGCAGCTTGATGAGCTGCTTCACGTTGGACAGGCCCGTCTTCTCGATGGGCTCGTACTCCAGCGCCAGCAGCGAGATGCCGCGCTTGGCCAGCTTGGAGAGCAGGACTTCCTTGGCGGCCTGGACCTTGTCCTCGCTGTTGGCCTTCACCGTGATGGAGGTTCTATCCGGCGCGAGCACGATGTCCCCGTTGACGCCTTGGAAGTCGTAACGGGTGGAGATCTCCTTCTTGGCCTGGTTGACCGCGTTGTCCAGCTCGGCAATGTCGATTTTGGAGACGACGTCGAAGGAAGGCATGTCGGTTCGCGCCCTTATCACACCTTGATGACCATCGGCACCACGACGGGCCGCTTGGATGTATACAGCTTGAAGGCCCGGCGCACCGCCTTGGCCAGCTCCTCCCGCACCCGGGCGTCATCCCCCCGGAGTTGCTGGGACATCTCCAGGAAGAAGGCCCGGGCGTCCTCGGCCACCCGGGGCAGCAGGACCTGCTCGTCCAGGTTGAGCCCCTGTCCGGACAGCTGGGGGCCCGCCAGGACGGACAGGCTGGCCCGTTCGATTACCAGGGCCGCCACGATGATGCCCGTCTCGGCGATGCGGGTGCGCTCCTGGAGGATGTCGGGGGTCACCACACCCTGGCCGAACCGGTCCTGGTAGATGCGGCCGGTCTGGACGCTGCCCGAGAAGCGGCCCCGGCCCTCCTCGAAGACGAGCAGATCCCCATCGTGGGCCAGCAGGAGCTGGTCGGGGGAGAGCCCGGATTCCTTGGCGGTGGCCAGGTGTCGGTGGAGGTGGTGCAGCTCGCCGTGGATGGGGACGAAGTTCTTGGGGCGCACCAGGTCCAGCACCCGCCGCTGCTGGGGTTGGCTGGCGTGGCCGGACACGTGAATGCCCGGCTCCAGGTCCGGGTAGACGACGCGGGCGCCGCGCCAGAGGAGCTGGTCGATGAGGCCGGACACGGCGCGCTCGTTGCCGGGGATGGCGCGGGCACTGAGGACGACGAGGTCCCCCGGGCCCAGGCGAAGGGGGCCGTCCCCGGCGGCGAGCTGGGAGAGGCCGGCGCGGGGCTCGGCCTGGGAGCCGGTGGCGAGCACCAACAGGCGCTCCGGGGGGAGTCTGGCCGCGTCCTCGAGCGGGACGAAGAGCCCGTCGGTGACGGAGGGGAGGAAGCCGAGCTCCCGGGCCATCTCGATGTTGCGCATCATGCTGCGCCCCATCGTCACCACCTTGCGCTCCAGCGTCCGCGCCAGGTCCAGCACGTGGTGGATGCGGTGCAGGTTGGAGGCGAACATGCTCACCACGATGCGGCCGGACACGTCGCGGAAGAGCCGCTCGAAGGTCTGCTCCACCTCGCGCTCGCTGCCCGTCTCGTGGGTGCGCTCGGAGTTGGTGGAGTCGGACAGGAGGCAGAGCACGCCCTGGTCACCGAGCTCGCCCCAGCGCTCCAGGTCGGTGCGCAGGCCGTCGATGGGGTCCGGGTCCAGCTTGAAGTCGCCGGTGTGGATGAGGGGGCCCTCGGGGGTGTGGACGACGTAGCCCACGGCGTCGGGCACGGTGTGGGTGACGCGGGTGGCCTCGACCTTGAAGTGGGCGCCCACGGGGAAGGGGTTGCGGGGCTCTATCTCCCGCAGGTCCGCCTCCACGCCCAGCTCGCGGAGCCGGTGGCGCACCATCCCGAGCGTGAAGCGGGTGCCGTAGACGGGGACGGGCACCTCGTTGAGCAGGAAGGGCAGGGCGCCGACGTGGTCCTCGTGACCATGGGTGAGGAGGATGCCCTTGAGCAGGGAGGCGTTCCGCCGGAGGTAGGTGAAGTCCGGGAGGATGATGTCCACGCCCAGGGTGCCCATGGGGGGGAACATCAGCCCGCAGTCGATGAGGAGCATCTCCCCACGGCAGGCGATGACCATCGCGTTGAGGCCAATCTCGCCGAGTCCTCCGAGGGGAATCACGTGGAGCATGCGTCTACATATATGGCCACGAAGGGGCAGGCGGCCTCAGGAATCGCCCGCCCACTCCCTCTCCCCCTGGGAGAGGGCTGGGGTGAGGGTCTAGGGGGGCGGGGGTTCCTCCTCCTTCCGGAGTACCTCGGCCGGCAGGTTGCGGCGCAGGGGCTCCAGGATGACGACGATCCAGGCCGTCAGGGGCGAGGGCAGGGCCACCAGGCCCAGGATGAACAGGAAGCGGAGCACACGAAAGGCAAGGCGCAGGCTGGCGCGCACGAAGGTGCGCACGGCCTTGGGAAGCAAGGTCATGACGGACTCCTCCATCGAAGAGACACTCCAGGAACGGGACCCCGGAGCGGCTCAGTGGAGGAGCGCGCGATGCGTGAGGAAGAGGCGGCGCGGTGGCCCTGGCGCACGGGCCTCGCGGATGCCTCCGATGGAGAGCGGACGCGAGATGCGCCGCACACCCTCCGAGCCCTCCTGCCCACGATGCACGGGAGCCCGGGCGACGACATGGGGCCTCTCGGACTCGCTCCGCTCGAGCAGGACGGCCACCACGGCCGTGGCGGCCGGGGGCGTGTGCGCCGACGCACTGGCCCCGACGAGCGCGAGGCACGCCAGCGCCAGCCTCAGCCAGCGAGCCATGTGGTGCAGAGGACTGGACATCGGACCTCAACGTAGCCACGAAGGCGCTTCCGTCAAACCGCCCTCGCGTCGCACACCGTCCGAGCCGCTGGCGCTCTCCGCCGGGACGAAGTACGCAAGGGGCTGGATGTCCCGCTCCTCCGGGCGGGAGAAAGGATCCTCTGTGAGCACGCTGAAGGGGAAGACCCTGTTCATCACCGGCGCGAGCCGCGGTATCGGCCTGGCCATCGCGAAGCGCGCGGCCCAGGACGGCGCCAACGTCGTCATCGCCGCCAAGACGGCCGAGCCCCACCCGAAGCTGCCTGGCACCATCTATTCGGCCGCCGAGGAGATCGAGAAGGCCGGTGGCAAGGCACTGCCCCTGATGGTGGACATCCGTTTCGAGGATCAACTCCACGCCGCGGTGAAGCAGACGGTGGAGCGCTTTGGCGGCATCGACATCCTCGTGAACAACGCCAGCGCCATCAGCCTGACGGGCACGCTGGAGACGCCGATGAAGAAGTTCGACCTGATGTTCGGCGTCAACGTGCGTGGCACCTACGCCACCACCCAGGCCTGTCTGCCCGAGCTGCTCAAGGCGAAGAACCCGCACGTCCTCACCCTGTCGCCGCCGCTCAACATGAAGCCCAAGTGGTTCGAGAACCACGTGGCCTACACCATGGCCAAGTACGGCATGAGCATGTGCGTGCTCGGCATGGCGGAGGAGTTCCGGGACAAGGGCGTGGCCTTCAACGCGCTCTGGCCGCGCACCGTCATCGCCACCGCGGCCATCAACATGATCGGCGGCCAGGACATGATGGAGGCCAGCCGTACTCCGGAGATCATGGCCGACGCGGCCCACGTCATCCTCACCCGTGACAGCCGCTCGAGCACCGGCAACTTCTTCATCGACGAGGACCTGCTCCGAGAGACGGGCGTGAAGGACTTCTCCAAGTACCTGGTGAAGCCCGGCACCGAGCCGATGCAGGACTTCTTCCTCGACTGAGGCGGATGACGCGTCTCGAACACCTTCGCGGGGTCCATGCGGCGGCGCTGCTCCGGGAGTTCCTGGCCCGCGAGCACGGGCCGGAGCGGAGCTGGGCCGCCGGTGGCATGGCGGGCAAGCCGCACCTGGAGTGGGTGCTGCGGCTCTAGTGGAGGTGCTCGCGCCCTTCTTCCTCCGGCTCGAGGCGGCGGGGCTCCAGAGCCTCGTTCTCGCCCTTGATCCCCTGGCCCAGGACGTGGGCACCCTTCCTGTCGAGAGACTCCGCTCGGCCATCACCGAGTGGGGCATGCCCTTGTGCTTCGTTCCCGAGGAGCGCCGCGGAGCTGTGCCGCCTGGCCGTGGCGCGCGATGGTGGGTCCCTGCAATACGTTCCCTTCGCCTTGCGAGACCGGGAGCTCTGTCTCACGGCCGTGGAGAAGGGGGCCTCCCTCGGATACGTGCCCGACACGTTGAGGGACCGGGAGGTAATCAGGCTCTGGTGTAGCGAGCCCTTGGGGCCCCCATGACCGAGAGTCTCTCGGAGTGACGGTCATGCTCGCGCGAGTTCTCGATGAGCCAGCCTGTTGCAGGGGCGTCCGGAGCACGAACTGGCGCGAGCCGCCGTCACATCCGCGCGGAGCCCACTCATCGCTTCTCCTGCGCCCTCAGGAAGCGCTCCTCCGGCGGTGCCAGGAGCATCCGGTTTCGACCGGCGTTCGAGCAGGGCGGAGCCGTGAATTCATTCCAAAATTAGAATTGATGAGTCTTCAAGGAGTCGTGCAATGACAATTCGAATTCTTTCGAAGGTGGCCCTGGGTCTGGGGTTGGTGTGTCTGGCCGCGCCGGCCCTGGCCGCGACCGAGAACGTGCAGTGGACGAACACGGCGGGTGTTTCCGTCTCGGGGAACAGTTTGACCAGGAACCTTCCCGGGGAGGGCTGGAACGCGGGAGCCAGCTCGACCAGGGCCATTGCCTCGGGGGACGGTTTCGTGGAGTTCAGGGTGACCGAGACCACGACCGACCGTGTGGGCGGCCTCAGCCGGGATGATGGCAGTCTGTCCTTCGCGGACATCGACTATGGGTTCTATCTCAGCCGTTTCGGCACTCTCTCGGCCATCGAAGGTGGAGTGACCCGGCCCATCGGCAGCTACGCGTCCGGAGACATCCTACGCGTCGCCGTCGAGGGCGGCGTGGTGAGGTACCGCAAGAACGGCGCCCACGTGGAAACCGGCCTGTCGGCACCGATTTTTCCTCTCGTCTTCGACACGGCCCTGTTCCACAACGGCGCCACCATCACGAATGGCGTGATCTCGGGAGACCTGGTCCCGGCCGTGTTCAATTCACCGGGTGGCTACGCGGTCGGTGGCCTGCCGGTCATCGATGGTCAGGGCAAATGGGTCGGAGTGCCGCCGATCGGGCCGCAGGGACCGAAGGGGGACAAGGGCGACAAGGGGGACAAGGGCGACAAGGGGGATCCAGGGCCCTCGGTGCATTCGTTCTCCGCTTGCGGAGATGGCACTGTACCCGATCCGATCCGTCCACCTGGAATCTGCAGAAACTCCTGTGACGGACTCTGCAGGAACAGCTCGGGTATCCTCGCTACCGTCCCCGGTCTGGGCTGCACCGTCACCTCGGAGACGGGCGCGTGCACCCTTCCGCCCAGTCAGCCGGTAACGTGCCCCATGTGCTGCGTCTGCAAGCCTTGAGGACGGCGGACTCGAGGTTCAGTCGTAGTCGACTACGAGTGGAGTCGCACATGCGACTACATCGATCGTAGTCGACTACGAGTGCGGGCGGACGATGTACGTCACCTCGGCGGCGGTTGCGGGAGGCTTCCTGTTGTTGCGGTTCTCGCGATTCGAGGGCATCGCCCACCTGGGCCTGCTGACCGGGCTGACGGTGTGCGGCCCGTGGGCGCGATGCCCATCCCGCTTCCTGGACGGACGAGGGAGCGGCTCGCCGTGCGTGTCGCTCGGAACAGGCCTCGCCGGAGGAGTGGCAGGGCTTCTGCACAGACGCGGCGCATGCGTCGAGCGATTGCCTTCCTCCTGTTCGCCCTTCTGGGCTGTGGCTCCTCCGGTCAGCGGCTCCATGGTGTCTACGCGGTGACGGGCACCGCCTACTTCAGCATCCAGGACATCGGCCACTCCTCCGCCCAGGTCCTGGACACCTTCCGTGTCTCGGAGGGCACGGCCTCGGAGCTCCTCCTCACCGATGCGGCGGGACGGTGCTCGCTGCTCGCGGACATCGAGGGGGACCGGGCCGTCCTCCGGCCGGGCGCCTCCTGCACGTACCCCGGTGACAACGGCCTGAGCGTCACGGTGACCCTCACGCGCGGAACGTTCTCGCTCTCGGGCGGGAGTGGCCGGTTCGACATGGCGGGCTCGGCGACGGCCACGGCGTGGGGAAGGCGGTACCCGGGCTCCTTCTTCCAGAACGCCACGCTCACCCGGGTGGGGGACTAAGCCAGGAGGAGGAAGTCCTGTCAGGGGGAGAGGCTCCGGCGGCGATGGGGAGCAACTGGTCCGACTGTTGGACCATGTCTCGAGGTGGGGCTCGGTGCTGGCCGATTCCACGGGGAATGTAGACCCATTTTCCGCGCCATTCGTTCACAGGCCATTCCCACTCCCCTGGAGGTCCCATGGCCCGCTCGGCCCTGGCCGCGCTTTGCCTGGCGCTGTCCATCCCCGCGTCCGCTCAGACGCCCAATGCCCCGACGCCCACCGCTCCACCCGTGAAGTGCCAGGTCCAGCCCCAGCAGTCGGCCGCGTCCCGGGGGGACCCGAAGGTCCGCGAGGCCGCCCACAAGGGGCTCGGCTATCTCTCCCGCTCCAGCGCCGAGTGGACGGCGCGGCACCAGTGCTTCGGCTGCCACGTCCAGGCCGTCACCCTCGAGGCCCTCACGGCCGCCAGGAACCACCAGTACGACGTCGCCCCGAAGGACATCGACGCGATGGTCAAGGCCCTCAAGCTCGGCGTCACGGCGGGCGGCCGGGTGACGGGCGCCGCCTTCGAGGGCTCGGCCTGGGCCCGCTACGACCGGTGGGTGGACGCGAAGTTCACCGATGACCTGCTGCTGTACGCCAAGGAGCTCGTCTCGCTGCAGGCGAAGAACGGCGGCATCCCGGATGACGACGCCCGCCGGCCGGTGACGGGCGGCACCATGCAGACGACCTTCCAGGCCGCCCAGACGTGGCGTCAGGCCCATGCGAGGACCGCGGACGCGAAGTGGCTCGCGCCGCTGCGCAAGGCCGAGTCGTTCCTCACCTCCACCTCCGCCCAGTGGCAGCGCTCGGGCGCCGACGTCTACCTCCAGGACATCAACTTCGCGCTCCTCGGCCTGAATGCCGCGGGCGTGGGCCGCGCCGAGCCCGGCTCGCTCCGGCTCCAGCGGATGCTCCTCGAGCGGCAGAACCAGGACGGTGGCTGGGGGCTGGTGAAGGGCAAGAGTGACGCGTTCGCCACGGGCCAGACGGTGTATGCCCTCAAGCTCGCGGGCTACTCGGACTCGGATGCACCCATCTCCCGCGCCATGCGCTACCTGGTGCAGCGCCAGGCCAAGACGGGCGCGTGGACGACGTACAAGAGCGACCAGGGCGGCGCGGAGAAGGCGGAGACCATGTGGGCCGTGCTCGGGCTCGTCACGGTGGACGTCGCGAGCATCGCCGTGAACGGGCTCGTGGATGGCCAGCACGTCACCGACTCGATGAACATCCAGGTGGAGGCCACGGACAACCAGGCCGGTGGAATCGCCCGGCTCGAGCTGCTCGTGGACGACCTGCCGGTGCACACGGCGTGTGGCGGGAAGCTCGCGTATGCGTGGCGCACCGCGGGCCTGAAGGATGGCAAGCACGTGCTGGACGTGGTGGCGACCAACGCGAAGGGGCAGACGAGCCGCCGGCGTTTCGAGGTGTTCGCGGGTAATGTCTTCATGACCCAGGTGGGCGCGAACTTCGACGAGGCCTCGCAGCGCACGCTCGTCACGTTCCGCAACATCGCGGACCCGGCCGCCGGTGGCTCCATCGAGCTGGAGGTCTGGGAAGTGGGAGAGGGCAGCGAGGCGAAGCCGAAGGCCAGGGTGTTCTCCCTGACGAAGAAGGGGGAGATGGGGGCGGTGGAGCTCGCGTGGGACGGCAAGGGCAATGACGGCAAGGTGAAGCCGCGCGGGCGGTACCAGGCCCGGCTCGCGTACAAGAACGCGGGGGGCAAGGTGCTGCAGACCGAGAGCGCCCTCTTCTTCCACGACAGCGAGACGAAGCAGCGCCAGCGCTACGGGGAGATCGAAGGACAGCTCTCCCTCAAGGCGGGCCAGGGCCAGTCGGCGAATACGCTCATGGAGCTCGTGGACGAGCAGGGCCGTGTCGTGCAGTCGACTCGGACCACCGAGCAGGGCAACTACCGGTTCAAGAACGTGGACAAGGGCAACTACCGCGTCCGCGCCAAGAAGGAGGGGTTCCGCGATCTGGAGCAGCCCGTGGCCGCGGAGCCGGCCGCCCCCGCCGCGAAGGCGAGCATGACCTGGTGAGGCCCCCGGGCATCGGGCCCGGGCCATGTGCACATTCCGCGAGCCGGGGCGATCCGGAATCGAGGAGGTGCCGCATGGAGAACTGGACACTGGGGTATGGCTCGCTGCTGACGACGCTCGGCGTGGGGGGATTCCTCGCGACGGGCAGGCAACACAAGACGGCGCTCATCCCCGCGGGGTTCGGCTCGGCGGCGCTCGGGCTGGGCGTGCTGTCACGCCGCATGTCCTCCCCACGGTGGGTGCTGGGCGGCCCGGCGCTCGTCGGGCTGCTCGGTTTCCTGGGGGCCGCGCGAGGACTCCGCCTGCTGCCCGCGTTGCTGCGTGGAGAGAAGCTCGAGCGGCCCGCCGCCGTCATCTCCCAGTCGGTGATGGCGGGACTGTCGGCGGCATACACGGTGCTCGGCGTGCGGAGCCTGCTGCGCGCGTAGGCCCGGGCCTCGGAGTCGGTCCCGGGCCTGCTTCACATCAGGGGCTCGGGACTACTGCGAGGCCAGGGAGCTCCGCGGCGGGAGCACCCACAATTCGCTCCCATGCGTGGCGTCCTCCGCGACGAAGAAGACGGAGGTGCCCACGCGGGTGAAGCCGCTCGGGTACGAGGAGCCAGGCCCCGCATGGACGTCCTGCAGCATCCGCGTTCCCTGTTGCGTCCCATCACTCACCCAGAGCTCCAGCCCCGTGCCCTCGCCGATGCCGCTGAACAGGATGCGGTCATCCAGCGTGTAGAGCTGCGTCTCGAACTCGTCGGACATGCTCAGCGGCCGGTGCAGCAGCTTCGTTCCGGCGCCCGTTCCATCCGTCACCCAGAGCTGCACGTCCCTCGGCGCTGGGCCCGAGGTGGAGATGGCGACTCCGAAGAAGAGCTTGCTGCCCGCGACGGTGAAGCTCGTGATGTACGGGTCCGCGTCGGGCTGTCCGGCGAAGGGATTGGGCAGCACCGCGATGCGCCGCTTGGACACCACGCCCGCCTCGTCCACCCGGAACCTGTACAGGTACAGCCGATGGTCTGACAGGTTGGTGAGCGTGAGGTACAGGCAGCGTCCGCCCACCACCCCGAGCAGCCGCGGATTGTACGTGTCCGGACCCGGAGGAAACGCCTCCACGCGCACCGTGCCACTGCTCGAGCCATCCGTCCTCCACAGCTCGCTCATCCCATCCGAGGTCTGCGTGAGGAAGAAGACCTCCCGGCCCACGGCGCGCAGGTAGAACGGATTCGAGCTGTCGGCTCCCGGCCGCAGGTCCCGGACGAGCGCCGTGCCGGCCTCGGTGCCATCCGTCTTCCACAGCTCGGTGCCGTTCACCGGATCCGAGAAGACGAAGAAGAGCGTGCTCCCCACGAGCACCTGCGAGGAGATCAGCGACGAGTCGGGCCCCATGTCCCGCACCCGCACCGTGCCGGCCTCGGTGCCATCACTCCGCCACAGCTCGGTGCGCCCGGGCGCATCCAACGTCCCGGGGACGAAGCGGAAGAACAGCAGCGTCTTGCCCAGGGCCGTGAGGTTGTAGGGCAGCGTGTCTCCCGGCCCCGGCGTGAGATCCTTCACGAGCTTCGTGCCCCCGGTGGAGCCATCGCTGACCCACAGCTCTCCGCCGTGGGCCGCATCACCCGCCACGAAGAAGAGCCGCGTGTCCACGCGCGTCAGCTCCGACACGGGCACCGGGGAGGTGGAACTCGGCGGCGCGGGGAACTCCTTCACCGGCACGGTGCTCGAGCCGCTCCCATCACTCCTCCACAAGGCCCCACGGCCGTCCTCGAAGTTGGCGGCGAAGTAGAGCCTTCCGCGGAACTCCACCAGGCTCGACGGGCTCGGGGTGAGCCAGGGCGGCACGTCGCCGGGCGGTGGGAAGATGTCCCGGACGAGGTTCGCGGTCCCCAGCTCCACCCGGCCCCACTGGGCCTCCGGTGCATCGGCCCCTTCCTCCCCCGGTGAGCGGGCTTGCGGCCGCTCGTCTTCCTGGATGGCTTCTTCCGGGAGCCCTCCGCCACAACCTATCGCCAGTGAGCAGAGCAGTACCGCGCTACGCCACGCACGCATCCCCAACCTCCCATGTCTTCGTTGGTACGGGAGGGTGGGGAGAGTGAGGCGATTCGTCCAGTGGTGCCCTGGGATGAGCGCATGCCTGCCACCGCTGCGCGTGCGGAGTGCTTCACTCCCTGTCGGCCACGACGGGGAACTCGAACAAGGACACTGGCACTTCGGGGAGGCCCGCGGGCACCAGGTAGCGGCGATGGAGCTCCACGCGCTCCGGTGAGGCGTCCTGCCGGAAGCCGTGCCGCGCGAGGAACGGACCGAGCTCCTCGTCCCGGACGATCCACAGGAGCGGTTCGCCCGCGAGCCGGAGTGAGTCCGCGATCAGGTGTCGCGTGCCCGCACCCATGGTGGGCCGCCCCTGCGTTTCCCAGCGGAAGCAGGTGCACAGCAGCCGGCTTCCGGGTCCGGTGCTCCGGTGCAGCGCCTCGAGGAAGGCCGAGACGTGGACCTCCTCCAGGTACATCAGCACGGCCTCGGCGATGACGACGCTCGGGACGTCCTTTCGCCACACCCCGGTCTGGGAGAGGCCCTCCTCCAGGGGCGTGCGGGACAGGTCCACGCCCACCAGGTGCAGGTTCGGCGGCAGCGGTCCCATGCCCTCCAGCGCCTCGCGCTTCATCGCCTGGGAGGCGGGATGGTCCAGCTCGATGAACGTGACGTCCGGGTACTCGCGGGCCAGCCGCCAGCACAACGTGTCGAGCCCCGCTCCGACGACGAGCACCTGCCGCTTTCCCTCCGCGAGCGCGGCGCGGGTCTCGTCATCCATGAAGCGCTTGCGCAACCCGATACTCAGCACCTGCCCCGGGGTGGTCGCCTGCTCGATGGAGGTCATCATGCGGCTGTACCAGCGCGCGCCGTAGAGCCGGAGCATCCAGGGCTTCAGCAGGCCCGTGTGCAGCATGAGCCGCTCCATGGCCTCGGCGGCCCCCTTCGGCAACAGCGGGGCGAGCCGGGGCTGGCGGGCGAGCACCGCCATGAAGCGGCCCACCTTCACGGCGGTCCGGCTGGCTCGATGGGTTCGCATGGGTGGAGCTCCTGTTCAGTTGGGCCGTACGTCGAAGGAGAGGAACTGGGGCGCGCGGCAGGACGTGCAGCGCACGCGGAGGACGGTGATGGCCCGGCCGTCGCTTCCCGTGTGCCGCAACTGCAGGGCGTCCGGCACACGCTCGAAGGAGCCACCGCAGGAGCAGCGCTCGCTCCGGATGCGCTGGTCGGCCTGGTCCAGGCTCTCCACGATCATCACGGCCGTGCCCTGCTCCCGCTCGCGCAGGTGACGCACGGGAGGGGGAGGAGGCGAGGCGCGCCGGGCCTTGCGCTCGCGCAGGAACTGGCGGAACCGCCGGGGGATGCCCAGCACCAGGGCACCCACCACCACCAGGAACACGCCGCTGATGGCCAGGCTCGTGGTGCGCGAGAGCTGCATGTCCTTCGGCGAGGACGACGCGGAGACGATCCCCATCGGCGCGGCGAAGGAGATGCCGAGCCGCGAGCCCATCTCCTTCACCGCCTCGACGTGCCGGGCCAGCGCGTCCGGCGCCACCCGGTCCGCCAGACTCCGGTACTCCACCTGGTAGGTGAAGCCGCCGAACCGGGGGACCACGGACATCTCCAGGCGGGAGGCAGGGCCCTCCACCGTCTTCTCCGACGGAGCGACGTTCAGCAGGGAGCCCACGTGGACCTCCCACCGCACGCGGAGGTGGACAGGATGGTCGACCTCCACGGGGTGGACCCGGCCCTCGGTGCGGCGGGGGAGGGCCAGCTCCCGGCTCACCTGCGTGGCGGCGACGCTCAGCCCTCCGTTGGCCCAGGCGTCCTCGAGCTTGTAGTGCTCCTCCAGCGTGATGGTGTTGGCGTCCGTGTCGTCCTGGACGCGCGGAGTGCCCTCGGCCGTGAGCTTGGGGAAGAGGGCGCGGCGCAGGTCGAGGGTGCGGGTGGTGAGCTGCTCCGCGGACATGCTGGCCAGCCACGAGCGGGCCCCGTCCGCCTCCGTGCGCGTGTAGCGGGTGGTGATGGCGAGCGTCCCGGTGCCGTCGTCCTTCACCGAGAGCACGGAGTGGGCATCCAGCTCCGGCCCCGCGGGCGGCGGGAGGGGAATGGCCTCCAGGGCGGTGGTGCCGGGCGCGAGCACGAGCGCCCGGGCATAGGGCAGCGGGCTGCGCGCGCCGAGCCGGCCCCGCTGATGGGTCATGGTGGCATCCACCCACTCGGTGCGCCCGGCCACCTGGGCGCGCACGATGGCGTGGTTGAAGGCGTAGGGCGAGGGCAGTTGGGCGCTGACGCCGCCCTGGCTGCGGGAGTTCACCAGGGCCATGTGGGCGGTGATGCCCAGGGGGCGCAGCAGGGTGGCCAGCAGCAGGGCCTTGTCCTTGCAGTCCCCGAAGCGCTGGGCGAGCACCTGGCCCGGAGCATGCGGCTGGTGGGTGTTGGGGCCGAGCTCGATGCCCAGGTAGCGCACCTCGTCCTGGACGAAGCGCACCGCGGCGAGGAAGCGCGCCTCCTCGGTGGGAAGGGCGCGCCAGGATTCGGCCAGTGCCGTCAGCTCGGGCGAGCCCTCCAGCCCGTCCTGCAGCGCGAGCCCCCAGGAGGCCACGTCTGCCCAGCTCTGGAAGCTGCTCACCTGGACGTGGGGCCAGACGGCCAGGTCCGCGGGGACGCCGTCCTCCCCGGTGAAGGTGGGCATGTCCTCGCGCTCCCACCGGTACTCGCGCAGGCCTCCCACCTCGCGCACCGTGGGCTCCGCCGCCGTGGTGCCGTGGGCCTTGAAGTGGAGCTTCAGGTCCGCGGGGGCGAGCAGCCGGTGGACGTAGTGGACCACGGGCACCTGCGCCGCCAGGGAGATGCTGTCCAGGTAATGGCCCCGGAAGATCAGGGGGTCTTCCTCCACCGTCCAGGACTCCTCGAGGAGGTCTCCCGCGCGCACGTCCTGGAGGAAGGCGAGGGCGGTGCGCTCGTCGCTGTAGATGTTCATGTCCAGCCGCTCTTCCTGCTGGATGACCTTCACGTCCTCGGCGCGCAGCAACTGGGTGCGCACGCCGTCGCGGGTTCGCCACACGCCGTGCAGGCGCAGACGGTCGTGGGTGTTGGAGAACTTCACCTCCAGCTTGGAGCCCGTCTCCACGCCGCGGCTGCTGGCCACGCGCCGCACCTGGCGGACGAAGCGCTCGGTCATCTCGGGCGAGACGCGCACCTGCTCCTCGGACAGCAGCACGTGGAGGCCCGAGACGGCGTCCTGCTCGCGCAACGGCCGCCCGGTATCCACCCGGGTGGGCTCCACCCAGGAGGGAGGCTCGGTCAGCGTGACACCGGCCTCCCCGGCGCGGGCGGGCAGCGTGGCGAGGACGGACAGCAGCAGGAGGAATCGCGGCAGGGACATGACGGGCGCATACTCCCAGGAGGGAGGACGGCGAGGGAAGCCCGGGAAGGGGAATCACATGGTCGCGACACGCTGGCGTGCCCGCTTCGAGCCTGGAGCCCTGGTACTCGAGGGCTATCCCTTTCCACGGGGAGCGCGGCCCACGCGCGTTCCCGCCGAGGCGCTGAGCGAGGTGTGTGCCGGGTGGTTTCCACCGGCGGTGCGAACGCGCGAGGGCGAGTACCTCTTCGTTCCGGCGGAGCAGGCGGGGGAGCTGGCGGACTTCGCGAGCCAGCATGGCATCCCGTTCGTCCGGAGGAACGATGTCTGGTCGTTCATCCTGGAGGAGTTCCTCGACACGGAGTTCTCGCCCGAGCTTCAGGAGGGAGCGCTGCGGTTTCTGGAGAGCAACGGGGTGAGCCGGGCCGAGACGCAGGCGATGCGGGAGTTGGTGGGGAAGCGGATGTTGGCGCTGACGGCGGTGACGTGGGAGTGGCAGCACTACGGCTTGTATGACGTGCTGAGCGCCATGCGGCCCTTCACGTTCACCACGGGCTGGTCGTTCTCCCGGTTCTACGAGGAGTCGATGCGGCTCGCCGACAGAGGGGGCGTACAGCCGGCGAGCCGCGAGGAGTTCTCCCGGTAGCTACCTCAGGAAGAGGCGTCCGATGCTGCCGCGCTCCAGTGCGAACCACAGCGCGCCATCGGGTCCAGCGGTGATTCCGTGCGGCTCCGAGTTGGGGGGCGGGAGCTCGAACTCCGCGTAGTCACCCCTCGCCGCTGACTCAGCGCGTGGGCTTCAGCGTGGAGAGCGAGCGCTCCACCCGGGCCGAACCGGGCCCGTAGTCGCGCTCCGGCGCGGTGTAGAGGACGAACACGGCGCGGCCCTCGAGAGGCAGGAAGTACACGAGGGTCCGCGACGTGCCTTGCTGGAACTCGTAGCGCGCCACCGGGCCCGCGGGGAGCGTGCCGCTCGTGGCGTTCAGCCGCTTGTCCGGCACGGGAATGCCCGCGGCCCCCAGCACCTCCTCCGGCGGCGCGTCCACCTTGGGCGGCGTGCCCTGTACCGAGCGCAGCTCCAGGCCTGCCTCGAAGCGGGCCACGGCCGGTGGACCCGGCTCCTCGGCGCGCAGGGCCATGCCCGAGGGGGGCTCGTATTGGAGTCCGAGCGCATTGAGCTCCGTCTTGCGCGAGCAGGCCACGGCACAGGACAGGAGCAGCCACAGGAGGAGCGTCGAGCGGTTCACGTGCACGACTGTGCCACAGGTGCGAGGCGGCGCGCGGGACTCAGCGCAGACAGATGCCGCAATCCAGGGCGCAATGCGTGGTGGTGAGGCCGGCGCCACAGGTCTCGGTGAACTGGCACTCGAGGTCACCGCACGTGTAGATGTCCTGGGGGTGGATGCGGGTGGTGATGGGGGCGTAGGTGATGCCGTTGCGCGTGCACTGCGTGTAGTACGTGTCCGTGGGGTCGCGCGTGCAGCTCGCGGCGCAGCTGCCGGCCTGGACGATGGGCGTGCAGTCTCCGGGCTTGCCCAGGGCACACGCCCGCACGCTGCTCTCGTTGCTGCCCAGCGGCGTGTCGTCGTTGCCAGCGAAGACGCCCTCGTCCGTGAAGAGGTTGCCGAAGAAGCAGCCCTCCCGCTGCGAGAACTCCTGCAACTCCGCCGGCGTGGTGGCGATGGGTTCTCCCAGTGCGTTCCTGCCCTGCACGGAGATGGTCACGCTGCGCCCGAACTTGTTGACGTGGGCGGCCAGGCACGCGGAGATGAGCTGCTGCTCGGTCATCGTCGCTGGCTGTCCGCTGGCCCAGGCCGGTGTCAGCCCCAGCGAGCCCTCCCAGACATATGTTGTCCCCTTGCTGTCCGTGTACGTGCGTGTCTCGCCTCCGTGCATGGCACAGGCGACCACGTAGTGCATCACCATCGCGGCCAGCGTGTCGTCCTGGTCGAACCACGACGAGAACTCGGGGCTGTTCAGCCCGTTGATGGCGAGGCCATTGAAGGCCAGTCCGTTGAAGGCGAGGCCATTGAAGGCCAGTCCGTTGAGCGTCTCCCCATTGGTGGTCTCGAGCGCCCACTGCTGGCGGGCGGGCTCTTCCTGGGGCTCGGGAACTTCGTCCACCGGGCCGCAGGCCATGGCGGCGAGCAACAGCAGCACCGAGGCGCTTCGACGGAGGGCGTATGCCCCCCGGGTCACTGTGGTTTCCATCGTCCCCTCCGCTGTGGTGGCCGGGTGCTTTCGGAAACCGGCCTTGGTCTTAAATGCAGCTATCCGGGTAATTCGCGTAAGACCGATTCGCCACCGTGTTGCTCAACAGTCACTCCGGGATGTTCCAGAGGTAGAGGGGCGGACAGTTCACGAGGATTCCGTCCTGCGCCCGACGCCTGGTTAGGATGGAGATGCCGTCAGGGAGGACGGCCCCATGTCCGCACCCAAGCACCAGAGCGCGTCCATGTTCGTCGACTTCGAGCGCGAGGCGTGGCGGGCCCTGCGCGCCGCGACGCCGCTGCCCCTCAGCGCGGAGGAGGTCGAGGGCCTGCGCGGGCTCGGGGAGCACCTGGACCTCGAGGAGGTGGCGGACGTCTACCTGCCGCTGTCCCGGCTGCTCAACCTGCACGTGGCCGCGACGCAGAGCCTCTGGGCGGCGCAGCATGCGTTCCTCGGCGGCTTCACCCAGAAGGTGCCCTTCATCATCGGCATCGCGGGCAGCGTCGCGGTGGGCAAGAGCACCACGGCGCGCATCCTCCAGGCGCTGCTGTCCCGGTGGCCGGACCATCCGCACGTGGAGCTCGTCACCACGGATGGGTTCCTGTACCCCAACCGCGTGCTCACCGAGCGCAACCTCATGCACCGCAAGGGCTTCCCGGAGAGCTACGACCGGCGCGCCCTGGTGCGCTTCGTCGCCGAGCTCAAGTCCGGCCGGAGCGAGGTGTTCGCGCCCGTGTACTCGCACCTCGTCTACGACATCGTCCCCGACGGGGCGGTGAAGCTGCGCCGGCCGGACATCGTCATCCTCGAGGGGCTCAACGTGCTGCAGACGGGGCCGGTGGAGGGCGGGAAGCTGCCGCACACCTTCCTGTCGGACTTCTTCGACTTCTCCATCTACGTGGACGCGCACGAGCAGGACATCCGCCGCTGGTACGTGGACCGGTTCCTCAACCTGAGGCAGACGGCGTTCCGCGACGAGCGCTCCTTCTTCCGGCGTTTCGCCGAGCTCACCGAGGAGCAGGCCATCGCCCGCGCCGAGTCCGTGTGGGGGGAGATCAACGGTCCCAATCTGGCGCAGAACATCGCGCCCACCCGCTCACGCGCGCGGCTCATCCTCGTGAAGGGCCCGGACCACCGGGTGCGCCGCGTCCGGATGCGGAAGATCTAACCCCCTTCAGGGACAACGCGGCCATTTCCCCTCGCCCTCCGGGAGAGGGACGGGGTGAGGGTGCCTCGAATCCCGGGTTGAACTCCCTGTTCACAATGTGGGCCACGGGTTGAAGAACGGGGACAGATACCCTCACCCTGACCCTCTCCCGAGGGGAGAGGGGATAGGGCTCAGCTGGGAGGATTCATCATGAAGTTCGCTTGTTCGCTCCTTGTCGTCCCCGCCGTCCTCCTGTTGTTCGTGCCGCCGGCCCTCGCGTGCCTGTGGGACAGCGACACCCTCAAGGAAGAGTCCATCGGTCTCGATGAGGTGGCCGCCGTAGTGCGTGGGAAGATCCTCAAGCACTCGGCCACCTTCTATGAGCGCAAGGTGGCCTACACGCTCCCGCTGCTGGAGCGGGAGGACGTGAAGCCCGAGCGGTACGATGACCTCGCGGTGGCCTACGAGAAGCTCGGCCGCACCCAGGAGGCCATCGCGACCATGGAGGCCAAGGAGAAGCGCTTCCCCGGCCTGTACACGACGGTGGCCAACCTCGGGACCTTTCATGCCCACGCGGGCGACTACCCGCGCGCACTCGAGGAGTTGCGCCGCGCCCTGGTCCTCAACCCGGACGCCCACTTCGGCCGCGAGAAATACCAGGTGAAGGCCATCGAGTATCTGCAGCGGCTGGCCGCGACTCCCGAGCTCATCCAGAAGGAGGAATTCCTCGGCCTTCCGCTCGAGCCGGACCGCTACCTCTTCGTCATGAATCCGAAGAAGACCGCTCCGCGGAAGGAGCGTCCCGAGCTCCCCAAGGACGTCCTGCAAGGGCTCGTGGGGATCATCCGCTTCGGCAGTGGCGACAAGAGCCCGCACCTGTGGTTCAGCCTGGGCATCTCGCTGGCGTGGAGTGGCCACAAGAACCTCGCCATCCGCGCGATGCGCCGTGCCGAGCTGCTCGGCCATCCCCTGGCGCGTGAGCATGCCGGAGAGCTGATTCGCACCATCAAGGCCTACTCCAAGAAGACCCCGGACTGGGCGGAGATCTCCGCCGAGCTCGACGCGGAGTGGGCCAAGGGGCAGGGCCAGGTCCAGCAGAAGCAGCGCGAGGAAGACGCACTGCTCGCCAGGGGCAAGGACAAGCAGGTCTTCGGCTACTGAACGCGCAGCACGCGCCCGAAGCCCCGCTCCCTGCCCAGCGCGGGCGTGGCCGCGCCTCCGTCCACCGCGAGCCGGCCGTTGATGAGCACCGTCTCCACGGCGCCCCCGTTCTGGTTCACCAGCCGCACGAAGCCGTCGAAGCCCTCCATCGAGGACTCCTGGGGGACGTCCAGCCCTTCTCCGAGCCGCTCCGGGTCCACCACCACCACGTCGGCCCTCTTGCCCGGTGCGAGCCTCCCGGCGTCCAACCCCAGCCAGTCGGCGATCTCCCCCGTGAGCCGGTGCACCGCGCGCTCCATCGGCATCACCGGCTCGCCGCGCCGTTCCGCCTCGCGCACCAGCCGCAGCATCCGCAGCGGGAAGTTGTAGTGCGCCATGTTGCGCAGGTGGGCCCCCGCGTCCGAGAAGCCGATGAGCACGTCCGGGTGGCTCACGATGGACTCCAGCTCGCGCGGCCGGTCATTGGCCATCACCGTGTACCACCGCAGCTCCGTGCCGTGGCGCGCCACCAGGTCCAGGAAGGTGTCCACCACGTCCTGTCCCCGCTCCCGGGCGATGTCCATGAACGAGCGGCCCACCAGCGACGCGTCCGGCGCCTTCAGCACCCGGGACTGGTTGAAATCCCGGTGGAACACCTTGGGCAGCAGCCGGCTCTTCCACTGCCGCTTGAACCACTCCCGGTACTTCGCGTCCTCCAACAACCGCCTGCGCTCCACCGCGTCCTGGAGGTGCAGCGCCGCCGCTCCCGCGCCGAACTCCTCGAAGACCACCAGATCGATTCCGTCCGACCACAGGTCGAAGATCTCCGGCAGTGCCTGCCAGCGGAAGTCCGCCTTGAGAATCCGGTTGAAGAAGCGCGACAGCAGGCCGATCTGCCGGTGCAGGCCCCGGGTGGCGCGCGTGTCCATCATGGAGATGACCGTCGTCTTCAGCGGCTGGCGTAGCAGCCCCACGCTCTCCCACAGGAAGAGGAGGACGTTCACCTTGGTGGTGATGTTGGGCACGCCCTGGAAGACGCGGTTGCGCTCACGGAGGATGCGCGTGAAGCGGCGGTACTCGGACCAGCTCGCGAAGGTGGAGGGCAGGGGACGGCTGCGGATGCTCCGGCTGCCGCCAATCTTGTCCCACGGCAGCGTCATGATGGAGAGCCCGGCGTAGCCCTCGTCGAGCCCCTCGCGCAGCAGGGCCTCCATCCGCGCCAGCTCTCCGGACGAGGGCTTCACCGTGTCATCCAGGCTGCGCTCCAGCCCCATGGCGTGCGCTCGGATGGCCGAGTGGCCCACGAAGGAGCCCACGTTGGGTCCCAGCGGCAGCTGGTCCAGGTGCGTGAAGTACTCGCCGAGCGTCTCCCAGTCCTTCTTGCGCTCGAGCAGTGAGCGCACCGTGTCGTAGGGGATGGCCTCCACCCGGCAGAACTGGTCGGCGAGGTCCTCGGGCGTGCCCACGGCGAGGCTCAGCGAGCAACTGCCCACCATCACCGAGGTGATGCCATGGCGCACGGACTCGGAGAGCGAGGGGGCCAGCTCCACCTCGGCGTCGTAGTGGGTGTGCAGGTCGATGAAGCCGGGCATCACCCAGCGGCCCGTGGCGTCGATGACGCGCGTGTCCGGCCCCGAGGGCAGGGGAGACTCGCTGATGGCCGTCACCCGTCCGTCACGGATGCCCAGGTGCCGCACGCGGGGCGGACTGCCATGTCCATCGAAGAAGAGGCCGTTGGTGATGACGAGCTCGTCCATGGGGCCTCACCCTAGCTTCCCTGGCTCCTGCGTGCAGCCAGGAGGCGACCCCATCTTCTCCCGAGGAGGCACACGCCATGAGTTCACTCGTCATCAAGAAGTTCGCTCAGCCCGATGAACGGCGGCCCTTCCTCGGGCACGGGCATCTGGATCTGCTCCACCTCGGTGGCAGCAACATCGGGATGGGGGTGTTCGAGCCGGGGTGGAAGTGGTCGAAGGACGTCCAGCCCATCGCGGGGACGCGGAGCTGCCAGTCCGCCCACTCCTGTTACGTCGTCTCCGGGAGCATGGAGGTCGTCATGGATGATGGTACCCGGGCCCTGCTCACCGCGGGGGACGTGGCCTACATCCCACCCGGGCATGATGCGTGGGTGATGGGGAGCGAGACCTGCCTGCTGTTGGATTTCGAGGGCATGGCTGACTACGCGCGGCGCGAGGCGCAACCGTCCGCTCCTTCCATGCAGTAGGCGGCGGGCGGCACGGCTTGCGCCTGCCCCCTTTCCCCTCCAAGACTCGCCTCCCCCGGCGCCGGTGGATGGAGCCCACCGGTGAAGCCGCGAGGGAGGCGGGACCGCCAGATGAAAGAGAAGACCGTTGTCGTGACCGGTGCCAATTCGGGCGTGGGGCTCGCCACCGCGACGGAGCTGGCCCGAAGGGGTGCCACCGTCGTCATGGCCTGCCGCAGTGCCTCGCGCGGCGAGCAGGCGCTGAAGGAGGCCAGGCAGCACAGTGGCTCGGACAAGCTCGAGCTCATGCTGTGCGACCTGGGCTCGTTGGAGAGCATCCGGAATTTCGCTCGCGAGCTCCAGGGCCGGCACCCCGTGGTGGAGGTGTTGGTCAACAACGCGGGCGTCATCACCGTGAAGCGGGAGACGACGCGGGACGGGTTCGAGTCGCAGCTGGGGGTCAATCACCTCGGCCACTTCCTGCTGACGAACCTGTTGCTGGAGCAGCTGCGCCGGGCACCGCAGGGGCGGATCATCAATGTGTCCTCGGGCGCGCACAAGGTGGGGTCCATCCACTGGGAGGATCCGCACCTGACGCGGAACTTCGGTGTGTGGAGGGCCTATTCGCAGTCCAAGCTCGCCAACATCCTGTTCACGAAGGCGCTCGCGGAGCGGCTCCGGGGCACGGCCGTCACCGCCAACTGCCTGCACCCGGGAGCGGTGGGGTCCAACTTCGGGGTGGATCGGCGGACGGGGTTCGGCAGGTCCGTCATGGCGTTCCTCGGGCACTTCTTCCTGACGCCGGAGCAGGGCGCCGAGACATCCGTGTATCTGGCGGCGAGTGACGAGGTGGCTTCCGTCTCGGGTGAGTACTTCTACAGGAAGAAGCGCGCGCCCGTGTCGAAGAAGGCCCAGGACCGCGAGTCCGCGGAGCGGCTGTGGGCCTGGAGCGAGAAGGAAGTCGGGTGGGCCGCGTAGGCGGGGCGGCTCAGCTGCGGTAGTCCGCGTTCTCGCTGATGTACTCGTGGCTGCGGTCCGCGCCGAGCACCGTGCACGCCGCCGTGCCAACACCCAGGTCCACGTCGATCTCCACTGACTGCTCGTGCGGAGGGAACGTCACCGGCGGGCGGAAGGTGAGCCCATCCGCGGGCGGCACGCTCGTATAGAGCTCGGCGCCCTTCATGTGCGCCACCAGGGCCTTCTCCGTCTCGTTGTCGAGCCGGAAGGCGCCGTGCTCCATGATGACGCGGCCTCCCATGCGCAGGGTGCAGCGCGACAGGTCCACCTCGGGGTGGTGCGCGCCCACGTACTTGCCGATCGCCGCCACCAGCCGGCCCACGTTCGGGTCGTTCCCGTTCACCGCGCACTGGAACAGCGGTGAGTTCACCACCGACTTGCCGATGCCCCGGGCCACGTCCTCGCCCGGCGCGCCGTGCACGTGCACGCGCATGACGTGGTGCACGCCCTCGCCGTTGCGCACGATGTCCTCGGCCAGGTCGGCGCACACCTGCTCCAGCGCGGCCTCGAACTCCTTCAGGCTGGGGCAGGGCACCTTGCGCGACGACAGCAGCGCCACCGTGTCCGAGGTGCTCGTGTCGCTGTCCACGCTGATGCAGCCGAACGTCCTGGCGGACACCGAGCGCAGCGCCGCGCGCAGGGCGTCTCGCGGCACGTCCACGTCCGTCATCAGGAAGACGAGCATGGTGGCCAGGTTGGGCTCGATCATCCCCGCGCCCTTGGCGATGCCCACGATGCTCCCGCTGCCCACCTGGGCCCGGCGGACCTTGGCGTACAGGTCCGTCGTCATGATGCCCTCGGCGGCGGGCAGCACAGAGCCGCCCGCGAGCGACGAGACGGCCTGGGGCACCGCGTCCACCAGGGCATCCACCGGCAGCCGCCAGCCGATGACGCCCGTCGAGCAGGGCAGCACCTGCGAGGCGCTCAGCCCCAGCTTGCCGGCCACCGCCGCGCACAGCCGCTCGGAGGCCTCGACGCCTCCGGGCGCGCACACGTTGCTCACCTTGTTGTTCACCACCACCGCGCCCAGCGTGGGCTCCTCCAGCCGCTCGCGGCCGATGCGCACCGGCGCTCCCGGGAAGGCGTTCTTCGTGAACACCGCCGCGAACGAGGGCGTCGGCTCGTCGAGCACCAGCAGCGTGAGGTTCATCTTCGCCGGCCTGGCCACCTCGGCGGGCATGAACTCGAGGCGCGTGCGACCGACGCGGAAGCCGCGCGGCAGGGCGGACTGGTGCTCCAGCCAGCTCCGGTGGGCGTCGGCGGACGGGAAGGTCAGGTGCGTGCTGGGAATGGCGGTACCTCGCTGCGAGGAGAAAGGCGCTTGGTGCCGCAATCCGGGGCGCGAATCAATGGGAGAGATGCCCGTCCGCCCGCTCCCCGGCTAGGGAGCCCCCGGCCGGAGCCGCTCCGGGGGGATGATCTGCTTGTCCTGGCTGGGGCTCGCCCAGTGCAGCCGCATGAGGGCCACGCCCATCTGCTCGAAGAACTCCAGCTGGATCGCATGGGCCCGGCCGGCCTGCAGCGTCACGGTGCCCCGGTTCTCGGTGGTGACGTGGACCGTCCAGTCGTCGATGAGCAGCTTGCCATCCACCCAGAGCCGGACCCCGTCATTGGACTGGGTGTAGAAGGTGTAGGTCTCCGAGTACAGGGGCAGCACACTCCCCGTCCAGCGCACCGAGAAGGTGTCGGTGTCCAGGGCCGGGTCCGGCGAGTCCTCGTACCAGCGGAAGTCCACGGTGGGGTCCACCCGCTCCAGCTTCAGGTCCTTGAAGTCGGCCGTGTCGAAGTACTGCGCCCGCAGGCCGTTGGCGGGGGCGCTCGACTCCCGGAACACCGCCGTGTACCGCGAGTCCACCGTGGGCCGGACCTCCTGGCTCGCGTCCCCTCCGTGGCTCCAGCGGTCGAAGACGTACGTCTTCCCGTCCTTCTCCTGGGGCGAGACGGCCCCGAGGGCGCGCACCACGCCCGCCACCGTCTCCACCTCCAGCGGCGTGGGCTGGGGTTGCCCGTCGAGCGTCACCCGCAGCCCCGCGGGCTCGGTGTTCATCCGCAGCTTCACCTTCCGGGGCCGTATGTCCCGGAAGAGCTCATGGACGGCCCCGCCGGAGTCCTCCACCCGCAGGTGGATGCGGTACCACACGTTGGCGGCCGTCTCGCCCCGGTCCGGCACGGTGAACCGTCCACTCCTCACCCCGCGCGTGGCCGGCACGAAGGGGTGCATGTGCTCGTCATGGTGGAAGTCCACCTGCCAGGTGAAGGCGCTGTCCGGCAGCGTCCCGTCCTCGGCGTCGGTGCCCCGGCCCTCGTAGGTGATGACGTTCCCCGCGCTGTAGAGCGTCCCGTCCGTGGGCTGGAGGAAGGTGGCCACGGGCGTGGTGTTGCTCCTCACGGTGAGGGTGACCTCGTTGCTCAGCACCGAGCCGAAGTCGTTGGCTACCCGCACCCGGAAGCGGGCCCCCGAGTCCGACAGTGCCACCGCGGGCAGCGCGAGGCTCGCGGCCGTGGCTCCCGGGAGATTGGCGTCATTGCGCAGCCACTGGTAGCGCAGCGGCGGCGTTCCGGAGGCTCCCACCGTGAAGGTGGCGGGCTTGCCTGGCTGTAGCGTCAGGCTCGTGGGCTGGCTCGTGAGGGTGGGCGCCTCGTTGGTGGCCGTGTAGCGGATGCGGCGCACCTCGTCCTCCGCGCGGTCCAGGTAGTAGAGGCTGCCGTCCGGCCCCACGTCGAGGTCCACGGGCGCATCCAGGCCCGTGGCGAAGACGGCGACGGCGCCATCCTTGGGGTCATACGTGCGGATCCACCCGTTGCAGTAGTCGGAGAAGAAGTAGCGTCCCGTGTACTCCGTGGGGAACTGGCGTTGGGCCGGGTTGTAGAAGACGCCCGCGGTGATGGCGCAGCCGTTGCTGGTGCCCGAGCCGTGCCGGTAGGCGAACAGCGGGGTGCGGTAGCGCGGGTCCGGGGTGGGTCCCTCGGTGTCCGGCCAGCCATAGTTGGAGCCGGCGATGCCGTCGTTGATCTCCTCCCAGTCGCCGGCCCCCACGTCGTTGATGAAGATGCGGCCGGTGCCCGGTTGCACGGCGAGGCTGAAGGGGTTGCGCAGGCCGATGGCCCAGATGGCCCGGTTGCTGCCCGTGGTGCGCGTGAAGAAGGGGTTGTCCGTGGGGATGCTGCCGTCCTTCTCCAGCCGCAGCACCTTGCCCATCAACGAGTCGAGCCTCGGCGCCAGCTCCGAGCGCGTGTTGTCCCCCACGGCCACGTAGAGCTTGCCGCCGGGCCCGAAGTGGAGGGCGCCCCCGTTGTGGTTGCTGGCTCCCAGGGGCGGGAGCTCGAACAGGATGCGCTCGCTGCCGGGCACGGCCTGGTTGCCATTGGCGGTGAAGCGGCTGACGCGGTTGTGCTTCTGGGGCGTGGTGGCCGTGTAATAGACATACACGTACGGCTGGCTGGGGAAGTCCGGATCGAACGCCACGCCGAGCAGGCCCCGCTCGCCGTTGTCATCCGTGTCCACCGTGAGGAAGGGCACGCTCAGCAGCTTCCCGTCCTGGATGAGCAGGAGCCGGCCGTCCTGCTCGCAGACGAAGAGGCGCCCATCCGGTGCGATGGCCATGGACGTCGCCGCGTCGAGCTCATCGGTGACGAGCGTGTCCGTGAAACGGGCGGGCACCGCGGCCGCTTCCACTTGTCGCCAGGGGAGGCTCGCGGGGGGGTGCCCCACTTCGGTACAGCCCCACAGCAGCAGCAGGCAGGTCAGTGCCCGAAGAGCATCGATACGCATGGCGCACGCTCCAGTCCGGTGGGGAGGACCGCCGCCTCCCGTGAGATGCGGCGCCAAGCTGTAGCGGGTGCCTCACCCCGGCTCAGTCGGACACGGTGGCTGGGATTGCCCGTACGTCCGCTGCCGGATGATGCATGAGGGAAGTGTACTTCATCCGGCAGGCGCCCCCGTCTTCGGGGGGGTGGGTGTCACGACGCTTCCCGGTGGGTGCCACCCCTGGTGCGGGTCCACCCGCGCGCCAAGGAGAATGGAAACTTCCAGTGCCCATCGCCTGGAGCCAGGAGCGTTCACCCCTGAACTCCCCTCTCATCCGCGCTGGACTTCTCCGGAAGTGGACTGGCCTTGTTGGTGCTCAAATAATATAGGGAGGATAAACCCACAGGTCTTCGCACCGTGTACACCGTCGAAATCAGCCCCTCCGCGTGGAATCAGCTCGCCCACCTGTCGCTGGAGACATACCGGCGCATCCGGGATGAACTGGATGCAGTCGCCACGGCCCTCGCCAAGGGACTTCACCCGGGCCGCTCCGAAACGGTGAGGGTGGCCGGGCGCCCGGTCTCCGCGCCCTCGGTGGTGGTGGATGACGCGATCGCGGTCTACGAGGTGGACCACGAGAGCCACCGCGTCCTGCTGCTCGAGGTGGCGCGCCGGCTCCCCAGGGAGCTCTAACCGGGGGCGGGGGCCCCGGACTCGAGGCGGTCCTTCTCCCGCTGCATGAGGCCGTACACGTGGTCGCGCAGCGCGGCCGGGTCGGGGAAGGCGCGCGGGTCCACGGGCTCGAGGACGCTCACCTCGCAGTCCGCCCGGAAGCGGAGGAGCAGCCCGTGCTTGGGCAGGGTGTCACCCGTGCCGGTGAGGACCATGGGGATGAGCGGGCAGCCCTTGGCATGAGCCAGCCGGAAGGCGCCGTCCTTGAAGGGCCGCATCTGGTTGTCCGGCGAGCGCGTGCCCTCGGGGAAGAGGAGCACCGGGATGCCCCGCTCCAACCAGCGCTCGCACCCGGCCATCATCCTCGCGATGCTCTCCTTGTCCCCGCGCACCAGCCCCACGTAGCGGTTGAGGTACATGTTCCAGCCGAGGAACGGCAGCTTGAAGTTGCTGGCCTTGGAGACCCACTTGAAGGGCCGGTAGAGGCCGAAGAGCACGAGGATGTCGCCCAGGGACTGGTGGTTGGACACCAGCACCGCGGGCCCGTGCCAGGGCAGGCGCTCACGGCCCTGGATGCGCAGCCGCCAGCCGGGGTTCACCCAGAAGTAGAGCTGCGCCCAGCCGCAGGAGAACAGGTGCAGCACGCGCCCGTCGCGGTCGAAGGGCCACGTCACCAGGAAGAGGACGAGCGCCACGCAGAAGAGGACGGCGGAGCTCGCCACGAAGAACGACCAGAAGAGCACCGAGTGGAGCCAGCGCATGTCACCCTGCTCCGGTGGGTTGGAGGAGGGTTCCCATCATCGCACGGCGGGTGACGCAGGGTGGAACAAGCGCCGAGCCGGCGGCGCGAGCGGTTACAGCGGCTTCTGGTCGGCGACGGCCGGCGTGCGGGGGGGCCGGGGTGGCGGGCTTCTCCTCCTCGACCGGGAGCTCGTACTCGAGCGGGGCGGGGGAGATGGCCATGTCCTGCGTGACGACCCAGGAGTTGTAGCGCTTCTGGGACACCTCGATGAGCTTGCCGTCCTCGTAGCAGACGACGTGCAGGACGAAGGAGGGCTCCTGGATGGTGGGCTTCCCGTATTGGTAGCACTCCTGGTTGCCGCGGCGCTCCTTGCTGGTGGGCTGGCCGAGGAGGCCGGAGACCTCCTGCGGCGACATGCCCTTGTTCACCTGCCGGAGACCCCAGGCCGTATCCACGCGGTAGGGGGTGGCCGCGGGTTGCATGGCCACGAACCACTTGCCCGCCAGGAAGAGGAACAGCGCCGCGGCGGGGTATAGCAGCAGCAGGCGCTTGGGGCGCCGAGGCTCCTGCTTCGAATAGGCGCTGAAGATGCCCTCGTCCTGTGCCGCGTTCGCGCCACCTGGCCCGGTCTGCTGGTGCTCTTGGCTCACACCCTGAGACATGCCCCGTGCGGGGACGAGATGCAAGGAGGTCGAGGCATGGCGGGGGAGCGAGGGAGCAGGAGAGCGAACAGTCCGCGCTCGGGTTGAAACCGCTTCCCCACCAGGCGGGCAGCTGTGTTCTGGTGGACGTCATGACGCGCCCCCTCGTGTATCGCCGGTATGGCGGCTCGCTGCAGGTCTCCATTCCCTCCTTCGAAGTGCTGGTGGATGCCGTGAAGATTCCGGAGACCCAGTGGCTGGCCACGGCCTGTCCACTCGAGGGACTCCAGTGTGACCCGAGGTTCCTCGCGTTCGTCGACACGGATGGGAACAAGCGCATCCGGGTGCACGAGCTGCGCGCCGCCGTCGAGTTCACGGCGAAGATGCTGAAGTCGTACCAGGGAGCGGATACGGCGAGCGACGTGCTCGCGCTGGACGCGCTCTCCGAGGCGGGCACGAAGCCGCGGGACGTGGCGGGCATCCTGCTGGAGACGCTGAAGGCGGGGGACCGGACGCGCATCACGTTGGAGCAGGTGCGCACCAGCGAGAAGGCGCTACAGGAGGCGGGGCAGAACGGGGATGGGATTGTCGCCCCGGCCTTCCTGCCCGAGCCGTCGCGCGCTCTGGCCGTGAAGCTCATGGCCTGCTTCCCCGAGGTGAAGAATCGAGCGGGGCAGGCGGGGGTGGACCTGCCCATGCTCCAGCACTTCCGCGAGGAGCGGAGCGCGCTGCTGGCGCACCTGGCGCAGAAGGGATTCGTGCTGGTGTGGGGCGAGCGGAGCGTGGAGCACGCGCGGCGCATCCAGGAGATCCGGCCGCTGCTGGACACGTACTACCTGCAGTGCCGGCTGGTGGCGGCGCAGCCGGAGGCCGTCTCGAGCCTCAAGCTGGAGCCGGGGCGGGTGCAGGAGTCGCTCGGGGACACGCAGGCGCTGGCGCGGGTGGTGTCGGAGCTGCCGGTGGCGCCTCCCGAGCCTGGGGGCGCGTTGCGTTGGTCGCGGTTGTACCGGGGCCAGGCCTTCGAGCGGCTCGAGGCGTTCCGGAAGGACGTGGCGGTGCCGCTCACGGGGGACCTGGCGACGCTGGCGGACTCGGCGTGGCGCGAGCTGCTCACGAAGGCCGACGCCATCCTGGCGTGGCAGGCGCGGCTGGAGGCGAGCCCGTTGCGCGGACTGGTGGACGGCCTGGCGGGCATCCCCGAGTCCGAGCTCGAGGCGCTGGAGGCGGCGTGCCGGGCGGACCTGGCGCTGAAAGAGAAGCTGGACGCGGTGGACGAGCTGGAGCGGTTGATCCTCTACCAGCGCTGGCTGCTGACGTTCGCCAACAACTTCATCAGCATGCCGGACCTGTACCAGATGAAGCGGCGGGCGCTGATGGAGAAGGGGACGCTCATCCTCGGGGGGCGGAGGTACAGGCTGTCGGTGCTGGTGACGAACCGGGCGGCGCACGCGGCGCTGACGAGCCAGGGCACCACGTGCACGCTCTACGTGCAGGTGGCGGCGAAGGATGGAGAGGCGAGCTACGAGGTGGCGGTGCCCGCCACGCGAGGGCGGAGCGATGGGCTGGCGGTGGGCAAGCGCGGCGTCTTCTACGACGTGGAGGGCCGCGAGTACGACGCCGTGGTG
Source organism: Archangium violaceum Cb vi76 (assembly GCF_000733295.1). GTDB lineage: Bacteria > Myxococcota > Myxococcia > Myxococcales > Myxococcaceae > Archangium > Archangium violaceum. Next base: position 102,567 of record NZ_JPMI01000079.1, read on the forward strand.
ACGCAGGTCATCCGTCAGCCCGTGTCCCTGTGGGAGGCGATGACGATGCCCTTCGGGCGGATCGGCAAGTTCATCTCCAGCAAGATCGAGGGGATGGCGGCGGCCGGAGAGAAGACGCTCGATGAGTCGCTGGAGAAGGGATACGCGCAGGGGACGCAGGCGGCGCCGGTAGCGCCGGCTCCGGCAGCGCCCGCGGCGGCTCCGGCGGCGGGTCCGGGTGGCTTCATCGCGGCGACGGGCATCGCGTTCGCGGCGGTGGGCTCGTCCCTGGCGTTCATCGTGTCGCAGGTGAGGTCGCTCACCGTGTTCGACGTCATCTCGGCGGCGATGATCCTGGCCGCCGCGGTGATGCTGCCCTCGGGGTTGTTGGGGTGGCTCAAGCTGCGCAAGCGCAACCTGGCGCTGCTGCTGGAGGGCTCGGGCTGGGCGCTGAATGACCGGTTGATGCTCACGCGGAGCCTGGCGGCGATCATCACCCGCCGGCCGAGGCTGCCGAAGAACGCGAAGGTGGACCGGACGGACGTGTTGCAGTCGGTCCTGGCGACGGCGCGCGAGGACGACGAGGAGGAGCCGCGCTCGCCGGGCATGTGGCTGCTCATCGGGCTCCTCATCGTCTTCGTGGTGCTCTGGCAGTTCCGCGAGCCGCTCATCCGCGAGGCCTGCGAGCGCCAGTGGATGGCTGGCTCGATGTGCGGCTCGTTGATGACCCCGGGCTCCTCGCCGGCCGTGCCGCCCGCGCCGCCGGCTCCGTGAGGGCTGGGGCTACTTCCAGCCGAGCAGGTCGCGCAGCAGGGGCGTCATCTGCTCGGCGGTCCGCTGGTGGGTCTTCCGGCTGGGATGCCAGAGACAGCCGAGTCCCTCGTCGCCGAGGTTGGGCGGTACCTCGGCGAAGTGCACGCGGGAGTCTCCGGATTGGCGCAGGGTCTCCACCACGCCGGAGATGAGGGTACGGGCGTGCTTGCGCGCCTTGACGTCCTTGGGATGGGTGTCGGTGATGCCGGAGGCCAGGACGCAGACGATGTGGGCACTGGGGTAGCGGCCGCGGATGCCGTCCACGAGGGCGCGGTAGGCATCGCGGAAACGCTCCTCGCCGGGGTGCTCCTTCCAGAAGTCATTGGCGCCGAGCTGGATGACCACGGCATCGGGTATCCAGGAGGTGAAGTCCCAGCGGCTGTCCTCCCGATGGGGAAGGGTGCGCAGGTAGAGCTGGGGCAGGGTGGGGGTGGGGTCGTTGGCGAAGTTGATGGCCACACCCTTGCCGGAGAACGCGACGATGGAGGCCTCGGCGCCGAGGGCTTGCGAGGTGAGGGCGGGCCAGGTGAGGGAGCTGCGCTGGGTCTCCACGTTGAAGCTGCACTGCTCGTTCTTGCCCTCGACGCCGAAGCCGGTGAGTCCCGAGTCGCCGACGAACTCGATGCGGCGCGTGGGGGCGGGAGGCGCGGGTAGCAGCCGGGCCCCCGGGTCGAGCTCGAGCCCGAGGAACTGGGTCTCTCCGACCGCGGGCTCGGTCTCCTTCTCCAGGCGCAGCACGTGCTCGCCCTCGGGGAGCCCCTCGGCGATGCGGTAGAGCATGCGGCCCTCACCGACGTAGAGGTCACGGAAGGGCGCACCATCCACGCTGAAGCGGAAGCGGTTGGGGGCGAGCTCCTCGACCTTGGGCAGGTCGAGCAGACGCAGCCCGAGGGAGGTGCCGGTGAATCGCACGGTCAGGGACGTGCCACCCCAGGAGAGACGGGGACCACTCGGGTCTCCTCGGTCCACGCGGCCACCGAAGCGCAGCTCGGGGGCCTGGGGAGACACCTGGACGGGAACGGTGCGGCAGCCACTCAGTAGGGCCAGGGCTACCATCACGCCCGCCAGACTCCAGGAAGCGCATCCCGGCAGTGAATAGGAAGGAAGGCTCATGTGCTCGAGCTTACGTGAGCCTCGGGCCGAGGTGCCGGAGGACCTCCCGGTCGCGCTCTTCACGAACTTGTCCAACAGTTGGACAAGTTTTACGAGCTCGCGTCCGGCAGGCTCTCCCGTGTTCGTGCTTCGGAATCAGCTCACGGCGCTCGTGGGGCCCGAGGTGGGCGGACGGGAGATCCACGCGGCGATGAAGACGTCCAGCTCGCCGCGCAGCACGTCCTTCACGCGTGGCGTACCAGCGCCCGTGCGCGGGTCCTCCACCCGAGCGCCACGGCCCAGGTGGTAGCGCCGGGCCTCGTCCGCCGTGTTGCTGCCGCCCTGGCCCTTCACCACCCGCGAGGCGATGTCCTTCATCTCGCCCAGCTCGCCCGCGCCCGCCAGCGTCATCATCCGGCCCGTGGTCTCGTCCTTCACCGTCACTTCCGTCTTCACCCGTGCGACGTAGGTGCCCTCGTGCCGCCTCACCTCGCGGCCCTCCACGTCCAGGCTCTCCTCTTCCTCCACCGGTCCGCCCCGGTGCACCCGCACGTAGGCCCGCTGGCGCTTCTCCTCGTCGATGCGCCGGTGCAGCCCCGCCTCGCCCGCCAGGTAGCCGTAGGCCCCGGGTCCGGCAATCCGCACCACCACGCGGAAGGGCTCCTCCGCCTCCGCCACCGCCATTGCCTCGTAGCCGCGACGCTCCGCCCAGCCCAGGTACATGGTCGCCAGCTCCTGCACCCATGCGTCCTGGCCCTCGCCCGTCTCGCTCGCGCAGATGTCCACCAGCGCCTCGTCGCCGTGGTCCGTCGTCCCCGCGGCGCCGAGCACCTCGGCCATCTGCACCTCGCGCGCGACCTCCTCCACCTGCTTCGCCGCGGACGCGAGCTGTGCCTCGCCCTTCGCCTCGCGCACCAGCCGCCGCGCGAACGTGGTCCGCTCCTCCATCCGGTCCAGCTCGTTGAGCTGCGCCTCCACCGAGCGGAATGCCCTCAGCGTCGACGCCGCGCGCTGCGGGTCGTCCCACAAATTGGGCGCCTGCGTCGCCGCCAGCAGCTCCGCGCGCCGCTCCTCCAGCCTCGGCCGGTCCGCCGACACCGACAGCGCCCGCGCCCGTCCCACCAGCCGGTCCATCTCGTTGAGCAGCGACTTCTTGTCCAGCCGCCGCTTCACCGCCGACACCGACTTCTCCGTGGGCAGTGCGAGCTGGGCCGTCTCCTCACGCGGGCGCGGGGAGAGCTCGGCCACCGCCACCACCTTGCCGCCTGGCCGCGTCTCCACGCGCACCGGTGCTCCCGGCGGCAGCGGCCGGCGGGCGATCTCCACCGCCAGCGCCGCGGTCAGCGTCTTCTCGATCTCCCGCTGCAGGTAGCGCGCGCCGAACTGCGGCGAGTAGCCCCGGTCCACCAGCAGGTCCACCACCGCTGGCGTCACCTCCACGTCCAGCCCGCGGGCACGGATACCCTCGCGCTCCAGCACCCGGCCCACTTCGCGCTGGGCGATCTTCCGGATCTCCACCTTCGTCAGTGGCTGGAAGTGGCAGATGGCGTCGAACCGGTTGAGGAACTCGGGGCGGAAGGCCTCGGCGATGCGCCGGTCCACCTCGGAGATGAGTTCCTCGGGACGGCGAGAGCCCATGAAGCCGATGGCCGGCTCCCGGTACACCTCGGCGCCCACGTTCGACGTGGCCACGATGACCGTGTTGTTGCAGGAGATGGTTTCTCCCGCCCCGTTCACGAAGGTGCCCTCGTCGAAGAGCTGCAGGAAGCGGTCGTGCACACTCCGCGCGGCCTTCTCGAACTCGTCGAGCAGCAGCACGGTGAACACCTTCCCCTCCAGCAGCGCCGTCAGCTCGCCGCGCTTCGTCTCCACCGCGGGCGCCCACGAGGCACCAAAGGGCACGCTCTCGTCGCCGTCGTTGGGGAAGTCCGCCATGTTGAGCCGGACCAGCCTGTCCTGCGAGCCGAAGAGGTACTCGGCCAGCAGCTTGGCGAGCTGCGTCTTGCCCACGCCCGTGGGTCCGGCGAAGAGGAACACGCCCAGCGGCCGGCGCGGATCGTTCAACCCCGCCTTGAGCAATGCCACCGAGCGCAGCACCGCCTGCACCGCGTCCGTCTGCCCGAGCAGCCGCTCGCCGAAGAAGCGCTCCGTCTCCTCCAGGTCCAGCGCCATCGCGTCGTCCACCACGAAGCGCGGCAGCCGGGTGGTGGCGCAGAAGCGGGTGAGGACGTCCTCGGGACCCACGCGGTCCTTGGCTCCTCCGGAGGCCTCGGCGGCCGTCTCCTTGAGCAATTCAATCGCCTTGCGCGGCAGCCTCTGGGCCAACAGGAACTTGGAGGCCAGCCGCAGCGTCAGGTCGCATGCCGCTGGATCGATGGGCAGGCGCAGCTCGCGCTCCAGCTCCTCGGCCACCCGGCCCAGTATCCACCGGGCCCGCTCGGCCGGCGGCTCCTGGAGCGGCACCAGGTGGAGCCGCTCGGAGAAGGCCTCGTCCGCGCGCAGCAGCTCCTGCACGCGCTTGGGCTCGGTCTCGAAGATGAAGCGGATGCCCCCCGTGCGCAGGGCCCGGAAGGCCACCGGGGCCAGCGGCCCGCCGATGACCGCGGGCAGGTCCCGGATGTACACGATGGGGCAGGGGTGACGGCTGAGCCAGGCCAGCAGCTCCTCGAAGCTCTCGGCCGCCTGGCGCTGGGTGCTGCGCGCCAGGATGTTGGCGACGGACACCTCCACCATCCGCGCGTTGGCGAGCTCCGCGTCCACGCGGCCCTCGATGATGCGCCGCGCCACCTCCTGCACCAGGGCGGACTTGCCCACGCCCGGATCGCCGGAGAGCAACGGGTGCTTGCCCCCTCGCGTCAGGAGGCCCAGCACCTCCATCACCGGACCGTCCACGCCGTGCGCGGCCGGGAGCTTCCCCTCCCGTGCCAGCGCGGTCAGGTCCCGGTCGATGAGCCTCTCGTTGTCCTCGCTCTTCCTGGTGGCCATGGTCGGGAACGCCTCAGGGGCGCGGCCGCACTCTAACGTGCTGAACCGCAGTGGTGGACCCCGGCCTTCCGTTCCTGGCCGCCCGTGCTGGACTCAGCACTCCGCGACCGGGTGCCCCCAGGGGTTGGAGGCGGGGCACTGACGCAGCAGGACCTCGAGCCGCTGGGCCCGGGTACTGGCGCTTTCCTGCTTCGGCGGGAGGGGGTGCGGCACCGTGGCGCTCAGGCGCGCGGCCTGGTTCGCCAGGAGCTGCTCCACCTCCGGAGACAAACGATCGAACTCGAGCCATTCCATGGGCTTCCTCCCTGTGGGGATGGTGTGAACGCGCATCCATGCGCCTTCTGCCCCTGTCGAATCACTACGCCGCGCGTCAGCGGCGAGGTGGAATGACGGGTCCCCAACTTTTCACGGTTTACGGGCTCTTTACAGAACGGAAGGCGGAGGACTCGAACCCCAGACCGGCGACCGGTCCGCACCCGCTAGCAACGGGGCCTGGCGCCATCGCCAGTTCACACTTCCAGGAGAGACGGAATACGGAAGGCAAATGTGCCGGCAGCAGCTCCCGCCTGCCGGCGCGCGGGGCGTACGGGCCGGGGACGCCTCTGGCCTCCCCGTTCATGCACCCGCTCCTGTGACGGAGCGGGGCCCGGGAGCCCCCTCTGGAGGCCCCCGTCTACCCGCCGCTCACTCCTCGAGCTCCGTGTGCCAGTACGCGACGTCACGGAGGAACTTGCGCCAGGAGATGGGCATGCCCTTCTCGTAGGCGAACGTCAGCTGCACCGAGCCGGGGAGCTTGCGCGGCTTCTCCGGCGTGGAGAGCAGCTTGAGCCCCGCCTGCACCGGCGTGCGGCCCCCCTTCTTCTGGTTGCAGGGGACACACGCGATCACGATGTTCTCCCAGGTCGTGCGGCCCCCCTGGGCCCGGGGCACCACGTGGTCATACGTGGCCTCGGGGCGCGACACCTTCCGGCCGCAGTACTGGCACTTGCAGCCATCGCGCATGTACACGTTGTCGCGGCTGAACTTGATGCCGCGCCCCTTGCGCCGCTCGCCGCGCAGGAAGCGGATGACAGAGGGCATGCGGATCTCCAGGGTGACGGAGCGGACGAGGCGGTCGTCGTACTCCTCGACCACCTCGACCTTCCCCTGCCACAGCAGCATCATCGCGCGCTGCCAGGAGATCCGTGCCACGGGCTCATACGACTGGTTGAGGACCAGCGTCTCCATGACTCGGTTGTCCTTCTTGGGGGTATGTCCGCGGCGAGAGTCGAACTCGCACGTGAGCTGGGTTTGAGCCAGCCGCCTCTCCCGATTGGGCCACGCGGACGTGTTGGGGAGCCTGTTGCAGTACACGCCCTGGGGATCGAACCCAGCAGACCTGGTGTGTGGGACCAGTGCCGTCTCCAGCTGGCTCGGCGTGCAAGAGAAAGGGTGAAGAAGGTGAGGAGTGCCCCCGGTCGGGATCGAACCGACGACCCCCGGTTTACGAAACCGGTGCTGCTGCCAGCTGAGCTACAGGGGCAAAACGGGTGCTGCGAGTGCCGGCCCCAGGAATCGAACCTGGTCCTCCCGCTCTTCAGACGGGCGCGCGGACCACCTACGCCAGGACGGCTTGAGACAGTTGCGGAGCAGGGAGTCGAACCCTGCGGCCCAGGCTTATGAGGCCCGGTGGGACGTCCGGTCCCACTCCGCATCGAAACGGTTGCCCCCGGCAGGACTCGAACCTGCGGCCTCTCGGTTCGGAACCGAGCGCTCTGCTCCAACTGAGCTACGGGGGCGGAAAGAAGTAGCGGCTCCGGCAGGACTCGAACCTGCGGCCTCCCGGTTCGTAGCCGGGCGCTCTGCATCCAACTGAGCTACGGAGCCAGACAATTCATTCAAGGTCGGCTGGAGGGACTCGAACCCTCTGGAACCGGATTCACAGACCGGTGGCTCACCCTTTGCCTTCAGCCAACATGACACATCTGGGTGACAGGATTTGAACCTGCAACCTCGCGGACCCGAACCGCGCGCTCTACCAAGTTGAGCCACACCCAGGAAAGACAATCACCACTGCGACAGACTGAGTCGGGATGGCCGGATTCGAACCGACGGCCTCGTGCACCCCAAGCACGCGCTCTCGTCCAGGCTGAGCTACATCCCGAGGAAGCTCCACAGGAGGGATTCGAACCCCCAACCTGACGCTTAACAGGCGCCCGCTCTTCCCTTGAGCTACTGTGGAATGTGTTGCATGAAGTGTTGCATTGAAGAGATCCGGGAGCAGGGTTCGAACCTGCGTCTGCGGGGTCAGAGCCCGCTGCCCTGCCAATTGGACCATCCCGGAATGAAGTGGAGCGGGTGACGGGATTCGAACCCGTGTTTCCGGTATGGGAGACCGGCGTCCTGCCACTGGACGACACCCGCGTGAGTACCTCCGGAGGGATTCGAACCCTCGCCACCCGCTTAAGAGGCGGGTGCTCTACCGATGAGCTACGGAGGCGTGTGCCGCCTCTCGTGAGGGCAGACGGCGCTTCACCACTGCGATTCAGTTGTCAGAGAGCTGCGAACTGCGAGTGGGGACGCTGGGAGTCGAACCCAGCGGGCCAAGGGCTCCGGCTCTACAGGCCGGCGCGTCTCCGTAACGCTCTACGTCCCCAGAGGTGTGAGGCTGGAAATGCGAGAGGCCGGGAACCCTTTCGGGAGCCCGGCCTCCGTCGCGCCGCCTCACGTCTGGAGGCGGAGCATCAAAAGAGGCTCGGGTATGGCACGCCGTACTGGCGATACCGCGACTGCGAGGAGGGGACCGGCAAGGCACTGACGCGCACGTCGTGGAAACCGGTATGGCTGTTGGGCTGCTTCGGATTCATCATTCCCGGCTTCATCGTCGTCGTCCGCATCGTCACCGCTCCTTTCATGGTGAAGAGACGCCACGCCCCGGGATTCCTGACGGGGTATTTTCCGGGGGATTTTCCTTCCCCGCCGGACCCGAGTACCTCCGCCCGCTATGAGACCCTTCCTTCCTGCCCGCTTCCTCTCCGCGCTCCTCCTCTGTCTCCCCGGGGTGGGCTGCGCCGCGTCGTCCCAGGCTGCTCCCTCCCTCGCCTCCGCTCCCGCGAAGCCCACCCCCGCGGCGTCCGCTCCGGTGACGCCCGACCTGGCGAAGCCCCGCCGCGCGCGGCCTGGGCATCACCTTTGGAGGGAAGGCCGGTCCCGCCAATGCCATCACCGACGTGCCCGGGGTGGAGGTGGGCCACACGACGCTCATCTCCGGAGAGGGCAAGCTCGCGGTGGGCAAGGGGCCGGTGCGCACGGGCGTCACCGCGGTGCTGCCTCGCGGACGCGAGCGCATGGCCGAGCCCGTCTTCGCCGCCTCCTACGCGCTCAATGGCAATGGCGAGGTGACTGGCACCCTCTGGGTGGGTGAGTCGGGCCTGCTCAATGGTCCCGTCATGCTGACCAACACCTCCAGCGTGGGCGTGGTGCGTGACGCGGTGGTGGACTGGGGGGCCCGGCGCGGCCTCGGGTGGGAGCTCGGCCTGCCGGTGGTGGCGGAGACCTGGGACGGCTTCCTCAACGACATCTATGGCTTTCACGTCAAGCCGGAGCACGCCCTGAAGACCATCGACGGTGCGCGCGGCGGCCCGGTGGCCGAGGGGAACGTGGGAGGCGGGACGGGGATGATGTGCCACGGTTTCAAGGGCGGCATCGGCACGGCCTCGCGCAAGCTGCCCGATTCCCAGGGCGGCTACACGCTGGGTGTACTGGTGCAGTGCAACTACGGCAGCCGGCGCCTCTTCTCGGTGGAGGGCGTTCCGGTGGGCGAGGAGATCCGCGACCTCCAGGCCTGTTACACGGGCCGAGAGGCCCCCTCGTCACCGCTCATCGGCAACATGCGCCCGTGCGCCCAGAGCGCCAGCCTCGACACGCCCCCCCTCCCCGAGGGCATGGGCTCCATCATCGTGCTGGTGGCCACCGACGCGCCGCTGCTGCCGCACCAGTTGGGGCGCATCTCCCGGCGCGTCCCGCTCGCCATCGGCAAGATGGGCGGGCTGGGCGAGGACTCCTCGGGGGACATCTTCCTGGCCTTCTCCACCCAATCGACGAAGCCACCGGACGGCAGCCAGGTGGCCCAGGTCTCCTCCCTGGACAACGGGCACCTCAACCCGCTCTTCGAGGCCACGGTGCAGGCCACCCAGGAAGCCATCCTCAACGCCATGCTCGCCGCCCACACCATGACGGGCGCCGATGGCATCCGCCTCTACTCCCTCCCTCACGACAGGCTCGTCCAGGCGCTGCGCAAGTACGGCCGGGCTCCCGCTCCGGCGCCAACGGAATGAAATTCGCCAGGTAGTCTCGAACGTGGTAACCCAGGGTCGTGTCGTGCGCCTGACCGCTCGGGTCCCTCCCTCGTCGTCAAGGCCGGAGCTCTCCCCCCCGCACACACGGAGGCGACAAATGAAGAAAGACATGACCCGGAAGCCATTCTTCGCGCGTCTGCTCGAGGAGCAGGAGCTGGAGCTGGTGTCTGGTGGTGCGAACAACACCATGAAGTACCCCTCGGATGGGCATGACTCCGCCGCCACCCTCCAGGAGTCCAACAGCGAGGGGACCTTGAAGTACCCCTCGGACACGGACGAGCGTGACCTGTAGGAAGTCCCTGGCATGTCCCCCGCTCGCGACATCGTCCTGCTTCTCACCCACAGTGCCGACTTCTACACAGTCGACCGGGTGGCGGAGGAGCTGTCGCGGCGGGGCCTTCGTCCCGTCCGGGTGGACACCGACGGCTTTCCGGCGGAGCTGGAGCTGACGTCGAGTCTCGGGCCCGGAGGGGGCGAGGTGCTCCTGCGGACAGCGGCGGGCGAGCTGCGCGGCGAGGACGTACGGTCGGTGTGGCTGCGCCGGCTGATGTCCCCCCGGCCCGATGCGTCACTGGAGCCCGGCTGGCGTGAGAGCTGCGTGCGCGAGTCGCGGGCGGCGCTCGAGGGCTTCCTCGACGGGCTGTGGGCCGCGGGCTGTGCCTTCATCAACCCGCTCGGCGGGGAGCAGGCGGGCAACAAGCTGCGCCAGCTGCGGCTGGCCATGGCCGTGGGGCTGGAGGTCCCCCCCACGCTGGTCACCAATGACGCCGAGCGCGTCCGAGCCTTCTTCGCGCGGGCGGGGGGCCACCTGGTGGCCAAGATGCAGACGCCCCTGACGCAGTCCATGGCGGGCGGGCAGCCCTTCGTCTACACGAGTGCGATTGGCCCCGAGGACCTCGAGAAGCTGGAGGGGCTGCGCCACAGTCCCATGATGTTCCAGGAGCGCATCGACAAGGCGAACGAGCTCCGGGTGGCCGTGGTGGGTGGGCGCTGCTTCGTGGGAGCCATCGACGCGTCGCGCTCGGTGGAGGGGCAGGTGGACTGGCGGCGCTCGCGGCCGGACGAGGTCCGCTGGCAGAAGGGCGAGCTGCCATCCGAGGTAGCGGAGCGCCTGGCTCGCCTGGTCGCGGAGCTGGGGCTGGTGTACGGCGCCGCGGATCTCATCGTCACACCCGACGGACGTCACGTCTTCCTGGAGGTCAACCCCGGGGGCGAGTGGGGCATGCTCGAGAAGGAGCTCGGCCTCCCCATCGCCGCGGCCCTGGCCGACGCGCTCGCGTCCGCGGGCCGTTCCCCCTGACGGCACACGCGGGAGCGTCATGGCCATCCTCATCGTCACCCATTCCAAGGACAACGACGCGCCTCGCTCCGTGCGGCGTGCCCTCGAGGCGCGCGGCGAGCGCGTCTACCGCTTCGACTCGGATTTGTTCCCCACCCGGCTCCAGCTCTCGCTCGACGAGGCGGGGGAGGGCCGGCTGTCGGGGCCCGATGGGGAGATGGCGCTGTCGGAGATCTCCTCCATCTGGTACCGCCGCAACGCCACCGGGGCGGGCATTCCCAAGGACCTGGACGAGCAGCTGCGCAGACCCTCGGTGGAGGAGAGCCGGCGCCTGGTGTTCGGGATGATGACGGCGCTCGGGGTCTTCCAGCTGGATGCGCTCGACGTGGTCCGGCGCGCGGAGCACAAGCCGCTGCAGCTCAAGCTGGCGCGGGCGCTGGGCATGGAGGTGCCGCGCACGCTGATGACCAACGACCCGGAGGCGGTGCGCGCCTTCGCCGCGAGCTGCCCCGGTGGGGTGGTGACGAAGATGATGTCGTCCTTCGCCGTCTACGACGAGCAGGGCCGGGAGCAGGTGGTCTTCACCACGCCACTGGAGTCGCGCGAGCTGGAGGACCTGGAGGGCCTGGACCTCTGCCCGATGACCTTCCAGGAGCGGCTGACGAAGCAGGTGGAGCTGCGGGTGACGGTGGTGGGGGAGCGGGTGATGGCGGCGGCCATCGACTCGCAGGCGCTGCCGAACGCCCGGGAGGACTGGCGGCGCGAGGGGGCGGCGCTCATCGACGCGTGGAAGCCCTACACGTTGCCCGAGCGGTTGCGGGCGCAAATCGTCCGCCTGATGGATGCGCTGGGCCTCAACTACGGCGCGTTCGACTTCATCGTCACGCCCGAGGGCCGGCACGTCTTCCTCGAGGTGAATCCGGCGGGCGAGTTCATGTGGTTGATGCGCAACCCGGGGCTGCCCATCGACGAGGCCCTGGCGGACGTGCTCTCCGGACGCGCGGTCCGCCGGTCCGGTCCCAGACCCTTGCCGCCGGCGTGAGGGCACACCCCGGGCCCTGTCCGAGGATCCAGTGGTCCGGCCCGAGGCCCCGGTGGTACGGTGCCCGCCCCATGGCAAAGTCCCCGTGCCCCGTGACGCTGAAGCAGTTCCAGGAGAAGGCCGAGCCGTTGAAGGTGGTCATCAACGGCCAGGAGATGCTCGCCGAGGTGAAGGCATTCTCGACGGGCTCCTTCGGCTGGAACATCAATGGCAAGATGACCATCACCGTCGATGGCAAGCCGGTGTCGGTGCAGATCGGCATGAACATGACGGTGGTGGGCTCGAAGGAAGCCGCCCGGGAGTGACTCAGGCCGTCGGCGTCACCGCGACGAGGCTCACCATCGCGTCGCGGCGGGTACCGTGCTTCACGAAGTCCTGCACCACCCGCGCGAGCGTGGCACCGAGCTGACCGATGAGGGGCAGGTGGGCCCCTCCCTCGCACGTGGCCTGGCCCGCGGTGTCCTCGGCGTCCGGGACGAAACGCTCGTCCCAGCGCACCAGCCCGAAGGTGCCATCCGCCGCCAGCGCCCCGTGCACCAGCGGCTTGCCCGCCGTGCGCGCGAAGTCGCTCAGCAGCAACCGGCTCGCCTGGTTGTCGAAGCAGTCGACGAGCAGGTCCGCGTTTCCACACAGCGCCGCCACGTTGTCGCGCGTCACCCGCACGCCGAAGGACTCGGCCTTCACCCCGTGCAGGTTGAGCAGCTGGAGCTTCAGCGCCTCGGCCTTGTTCTTCCCCACCGAGGGCTTCACGAAGGCCTGCGCGAGCAGGTTCTTGGACTCCACCCGGTCGAAGTCGATGAAGACGAGCGTGGCCTCCAGGTTGCGGCACAGCACCGCCGCCGTGGAGCCGATGGCCCCCACGCCACAGAAGAGGATGCGCATGGCCGGCCCTCCTCAGGCCCCGAAGGGCACCTTGGGACGCAGGTAGATGCGGTCCTCGCCCCGGGGGCCGCGGAACCGGTCCACCACGTAGTGGACGAAGGCGTCCTCGCGCAGGTTCGCGATGTGCAGCCCCGGCGCCCCGCCCGAGCGCACCACCTCCAGGGCGATGCGCCGCACGTCCACGTCCGACACGTGGCCGTCCAGCTCCAGGGGCAGGTCCGAGGACAGGCCGTTGTAGGTGATGTTCAGCGTCGCCATGTCACGCCTCCATGGGGGGCCCGGCCCGGGCCTCGTGGGGAGGCGCTCGGACCGGGCTCTCATGGCCCTGGGGACGTGGGGGGGCGGGTCTTCCTGACGCTCAGTGGTCGCCGTAGCGCTTCTCGCCGGCCTCCACGCGCAGCTTCAGCCGGTTCTGCGGCGGCGGCAGCGGGCACGTCGCGTAGGGCGAGAAGGCGCACGGGGGGTTGTAGGCCCGGTTGAAATCCAGCACCACCTTCCCGTCCTTCGGCGGGTCCGCGTACAGGAAGCGCCCCGCGCCGTAGGAGTCCGTGCGGTTGGTCAGGTCCCCGAAGATGATGAAGAGCGGCTCCGTGGGGCCCTCCTGGACCGGATCCAACCTGTACTCCTCGCCATTCACCTTGAAGAAGATGGTGCCGGGCGAGGTCATCTCATCCACCGTGCCGAGCACGTTGGGGACCGGCACCTTGCGCGGGTTGGCCGCGGGCTCGAAGCGGCCCTCCACCCGCCAGGCGGCGCTCACCGGCCAGGTGGGGATGCCGTGGAACTGCTTGCGAGCGGGGGCCTCCGCGTCCTTCACCCGGATGCCCAGCTTGTCTCCCCGGCGGATGACGTAGAAGCGCAGAGAGCCCAGCGCGAGCACGTCCTGCTCGCCTTCGCTGGCGCCCAGCTCCCCACCCGTGAAGGGCTGGCCCGCGCGGGTGAGGGAGATACCGGGCTGGACGGCCAGGGTCACCGTGCCACCCTTCCTCGTGAGCGTGCCCAGGTGCGCCGGAGCCCCGGAGGGGAAGACGACCTCGTTGTGCTCGGCGGAGCCCACGCGGTTGTCTCCCTCCTTCAGCCAGTGCAGGCCCACGAGGCTGAGCCAGCCGTCCTCGGACGTGAGGTTGGCGATGCGCTTCTGGTGCCAGGCGCGCGTCTCGGCCTCGAGGTCGAACGGCTTCTCCGCGGTGGGCTTCTCTTCGGCGGGTTGCTTCTGGGCGGGCTTCTTCATGGCGGGTCTGGACGGGGGCGCGGCGACCGAGGGAGTCGCGAACGCCAGCGCCGACAAGGTGAGCAGACGTGCAATGCGCATGGCCCGACCATGACAAGACCCGTGGAGCCCGTCCACCACCCGTGAGGCGGGGGGAGGCGCGCGGAGAGCCCTGGGATTAGCGGCGGTGCGCCTGGCCACGGTCTTCCGGTGCTCCACCGCGCCGAGGTGGTGGGGGGGAGCCCGTGGTGGAGCTCGATGGGGTGAAGCGATGAGGGCCGGGCTAGAGGAACCGGCGCACGACGAAGGCGAGCAGACTGAGCAGCGCCGAGAGCAACAGCATCGAGACCAGCGGGAAGTAGACGCGGGTGTGCTCGCCCTCCCAGCGCAGGTCGCCCGGCAGGCGGCCGAACCAGGACAGCGCGCCCGAGTACATCAGCAGGCCGATGACGGCGAGCAACACCCCCGCCGCCACCAGCATCAGCCCCACGGACTTCACCGGGTCCTCCCGAGGCGCCGTCCTCTCATGAGCGGTGGTCTGCCCACGCCTGGACGGATTGGCAAGCGGCTCGCCACCTCGTCCGTCCCTCCCCGGAGGGTGCGCAGGGCGCGGGGCCGAGCCTCCTGGAGTCCGGTGGGGCGGGTTGTCCGCCGGGCGGTGCGCCCCAAGCTTTCCGGGACGAGGAGGAATGTCATGGACATGCGCGTACACGAGCTGCACCCGACGTTGATTCACGCGCCGTTGGCGTTGCTGCCGTCCACGGTGGTGGTGGACCTGACGGCGGCGCTTACCGGGAACAAGAAGCTGGACGACGCGGCGCGGACGCTGTGGTGGACCACGGCGGCGAGCGGGCTGCTGGCCGGGTTCGCGGGGATGGCCGCCTCGCAGGAGGTGAAGGCGGACCGGCACTCGCGCGACATGATGTTCCTGCACGGCCTGGGCAACGTGGGCCTCGTGGTGGGGGCCTTCGGCGTGGCCGTGTGGCGCACCGGGCACCGCTCCTCGCTGCTCTCTGGCCTCGTGGGGCTGGGCGCGTTCGCCATGGCGGCCTACACCGGCTGGTTGGGCGGCGAGATGGTGTACACGCACGGCGTGGGCGTGAAGGAGCTGACCATGAAGGGCGAGGAGTTGGATCAGCTCAGCCCCTCGCTGGCTTCGCGGCAGGCGCCCGTCCGGTTGCTGCGGGATGCGGTGAAGGGCCTCGGGTGGCTGCTGGGCCGGGCCCGTCAGGTCTTCTCCGGCCGCGAGCAGCTCGACCCCAGCGCGTTCGGCGTGAAGGCCGTCGAACAGAAGCTGGAGCAGCAGCCCACGGCCGGGTCCGGGGAGTCCCGTCCGGAGCTCCGCCCGGTGTAGCGCCGCTGTGGAGGGGCTCAGTGGCCGCCCTGGTGCTCCAGGGCGCGCCGCAGGGACAGGAGCATGCGCCGCACGGCGTAGCCCTCGAAGTCCTCCAGGGGATCCACGCTCGAGGGGAAGACCTCGAGCAGGGTCTCCAGATAGTGCTGGGCGTGAGCGGCCGTTCCCGAGCCATCCACGGGGACCTCCTTGGACCCCAGGGTCTCGTCGAGGTGGAAGGCGCCCATCACCATGCTCTGCCAGCGATCCGTTCGTCCGCCGTCTTCAGGGTTGTCCGTGCTCACGGAACCCATCTTAGACCATGCGCCTCGAAGACCTGTCCGTTGAGCCCACCCGTGTCACCTTCTGGGGTCCGCGTGCCGCACTGCAGGTGAGGAGTCCCCTGCCCGGAGTGTTGCGGCTCCGACACCTCCCGGCCTTCAAGCACACCGCGCCCGGGCCTCGCGAGCTGCCGGCCAAACAGTCCTGGGCCGTGGTGGAGCACCGGGAACTGCCGCTCTCGGTCCGCCGCGAGGAGCGGGGTGGGGTGGCCGTGGTGGTGACGGAGGCGCTCTCGCTGGAAGTGTCGCTGGCGCGGGGGACCTGGCGCCTGCTCGACGCCGCCGGCCGGGAGCTCGCCCGGTGCGAGGACGTCTCCGGCGAGGTCATGCCGGACTACCCGGTGGACCGCTTCCGCTCGCGGCTCGCCCTGCACACGACGCCGGACGAGGCATGGCTGGGATTCGGCGAGAAGGTGGGAGCGCTCGACAAGCGCGGCATGCACTTCGTCTTCTGGAATACGGACGTGATGCCGCACCACCCGGACACGGATCCGCTCTACCAGTCCATTCCCTTCTGCCTCGGCCTGCGCGAGGGGCTCGCCTGGGGCTTCTTCCTCGACGAGTCGTGGCGCATGGAGGTGGACGTGGGCGCCGAGGATGCCTCGCTCGTGCAGTGGGAGTCCTCCGGGCCCGAGCTGGACACCTACCTCTTCGCGGGGCCGATGCCCGGGGACGTGGTGCGCCGCTATACCGCGCTCACCGGGCGTCCTCCGCTGCCGCCGTTGTGGAGTCTGGGCGCGCAGCAGTCCCGCTGGGGTTACGAGAACGCCGGGGACGTCCGCTCCGTCATCCACGGCTATCGGGCCCATGGCCTGCCGCTGGACTGCGTGTACCTCGATATCGACTACATGGAGGGCTACAAGGTCTGGACGTGGGACCGGACCCGCTACCCGGACCCCGCGGGCCTGGCGCGCGAGGCGGCCGCGCAGGGCGTGAAGCTGGTCACGATCATCGATCCGGCGGTGAAGGCCGAGCCGGGCTATCGCGTCTATGACGAGGCGCTCGCGGGGGACTTCCTGGTGCGCAACGACCGGGGCAGCGTGCTGCTCGGCGAGGTGTGGCCCAGGCCCGCGGCCTTTCCGGACTTCACCCGCGAGGAGGTGCGCGGGTGGTGGGGCCGGTGGCACCAGGGCTTCCTGGAGGCGGGCATCGCTGGCGTCTGGAACGACATGAACGAGCCGGCCTGTTTCTCGCTGCTGAATGGCCGGGAGACCTTCGACATCAAGACGGCACCCGCGGCGCACCTGGGGAAGGTGGAGGGACCCACGCTGCCGCACGACGCGCGGCACGGCCACAGGCGCCACCTGGAGGTGCACAACGTGTACGCGCTCGGCATGGCGCGGGCGGCGTACGAGGGCATGCGCGAGCTGGCTCCCGAGCGGAGGCCCTTCATCCTGACGCGCGCGGGCTCGGCGGGGATCCAGCGCTACGCGGCCATGTGGACGGGGGACAACTCCAGCTACTGGGCGCACCTGGAGCTGTCGCTCACCATGTTGCTGGGGCTGGGGTTGTCGGGTGTGTCCTTCGCGGGAGTGGATGTGCCTGGCTTCCTCGGCCGCGCGAACGGGGAGTTGCTCGTGCGCTGGATGCAGGTGGGGACGTTCTATCCGTTGATGCGCAACCACTCCGGAAAGGGGACACCCCCGCAGGAGCCGTGGCGCTTCGGCGAGCCGTACCTCTCGCTCGCGCGCGAGTGCCTGGAGCGGCGCTACCGGTTGCTGCCCACGCTCTACACGTTGTCCCATGAAGCCTCCGTGGAAGGGTTGCCGGTGATGCGCCCGCTCGTCATGTACGCGCCGGGAGACGAGGAGGCGCTGCGCACGGATGACTCGTTCCTCTTCGGGAGGGACCTGCTCGTGGCGCCGGTGGTGCGCCAGGGCCAGAGACGGCGGCTCGTGTACCTGCCGGAGGGCCGGTGGGTTCCGATCTTCAACCTGGGTGCCTCGGAGGAGTCGATCGAGGGCGGGCAGCACGTCATCGCCGAGGCACCGCTGGGCACGGTGCCGCTGTGGCTGCGGGCGGGAGGCGCACTGGCCCTCACCGAGCCCGCGTTGCACACCACCTCGGCCAACTGGTCCCAGCTGACGTGGCACGTGCACGTGGCGGAGCGGGTGGAGGCGCGGCTGTACGAGGACGCGGGTGAGGGTTACGGCGAATCGCGTCTGACGCGGTTGGTGGGAGGGCTGGCCGGGGACCGCTTCGTGCTCGAGCGGAGCGCGGAGGGGGCGCTGCCGCTGGCGCGTGACACCGAGACGCTGCGTCTCCATGGGCTGTCAGCGCCGCGTGAAGTGGTGGGCGCGCGGGAGCACCGCATGCGGAACGGAGTGCTCGATCTCACCGTGGATGCCGGGTGGCGGCGAGTGGAAGTTATTCCCTCTCCCCTCGGGAGAGGGTCAGGGTGAGGGTATCCGGGCCCGTTCTCCAACCTGTGGTCCTCAGTGTGGACAGCGGGTTCAACCCGGGTTCACCCGATACCCTCACCCCGTCCCTCTCCCGAGGGGAGAGGGGAGGTTGTGTCCTGGATGCACATTCCGGAATCCACGCGGAGGCCCCCGGCCCACGAGGGCTCCTGCGTCACGCGCACGTCCCGGCCGTCCTCGCGCACCACCATGCCGTCCGGTGCCACCACCGAGAAGCGCACCGGCCTCCCGAGCGCCTCGGCGAGCGCGGCCATCGTCGTCTCGTCCTCGGCGCTGAAGCCCAGCGGCCCCACCGGGTGGCTGTGGGCGATTTCCTCCAGCTCCCCGCGCAGCCGCCAGATGGCCTCCCAGCGCGCTCGCGAGTCCGGCAGCCACACCGGGCTCTCCGAGGCATCGCTCCACAGCACCGTTCCGTCCCGGCCAATGAGCAGGCAGACCTCACGCGGCTTCATGGGAAGACCCTCACCCCCACCCCTCTCCCAGAGGGAGAGGGGAGTCTCGTCTCAAGCGTGCCGCGTGATGACCAGCACGTCGTGCTCGATGGCCTCACGGATGACCGATGGCAGGCTCTCCAGGTTCACGTTCCGGTCCGCTCCCGCCAGGCAGATGCCCGCGTCCACCACCTGCAAGGTGTCCGCCTCCACGATGCTGATGAAGCGCTCGCCCATGAAGCCGAACGTCACCTCGAGTCGCTCGCTCCCCATCCGCCGCGTGTCGAGCAGCCGCGCTCCCGCCGATTCCAGCACCCGCTCCACCCGCGTCGCCCCGTGGGACTGACGCTCCAGGTGTCGTGGACGGGCCCGCAGCCGTGCCTCCACCGCCCGTACATGCGCCTCACGCTCGGACGCCAGCGCCCGCAGCCGCGTCTCGGCCTCGGGACGGCCTCCCTCGGACACGGACAGCACCTGCCCACGGACCTCGACCGGAGAGAATCGGATGCCGAGCGCGCGCGAGGCTCCCTCCAGCACCGCGTAGCCAAAGGCCGCCCGCAGTGACGCGGGCACGGCCTTCACCTCCGCGAGCGTCCGGCCCTCTTCCAGCATGAGCCGCGCCGTGCCCTCGGCCTCGCCCTCGAACTCGACCTCCTCGAAGACGAGCGAGCCGTCATGCCAGCGCCGGGCGCGCACGGGCGAGAAGCGCGGAGGCTCCTCCTCGGGGAGGAGATTCACCGGCTCGGCCACCGCGCCCTCGCGCACCAGACGCGTGCCCCACAGATGTCCACGAACGAGCGGGAGCCCGTCGAGCCCTTCCGGCCCGGCCGGCTCCCGCGCGGTGGCGGTGCGCCCCTGCACCTCGAAGCGCCACCAGCCCGGAGCGGGCGGCGTGGACACGCGGAGGCGCCGCGAGGGCGCGTCGACGGACGCCCCACCGAAGTAGGGCAACACCGCCGACTCCACCTTCCCGAGGAACTTCCGGTAGTCCACGACACCCACTCCTTTCTCACGCCACCTTCAGCAGCGGCGTGCGCATCACCCGCTCGACCCAGCCGGACTGGCTGGCCCCGGCCGCCGTCGGCGCGTCCATCAGCGCCTTCAGCACGCGGGGGACCTGGTACGGGTCCTCGAACTGGTCCACCGACACCTCACTGAACGGCACCTTCATCTGCCCGGCGCACGTGCGCACGGTGTTGCCCCGGTTGGCGGCGCTGGCCACACTCACCAGCATCGCCATGGCGGCCACGGTGTAGCCGCACTCGCGGAAGGCCCGGGCGAACTGGTCACCCGCCTCACCCGCCTCGTCACCCACGACGATGCAGATGAGCTTCGCCTCCTCCGGCACCCGCATCCCCGCCCGGTGCAGCGCGTGCACACCGGCCGCGTGCGTCGTGCCGCCCGACGCCTTGATGCCCTGCAGCATGTGCTGCACCGCCGCACGGCTCGCCGCCTTGGGCTTGAGCACCGTCCCCATCGTGTCGAACGTCGCGATGTGCAGCTTCTCCACCGGGAAGCCCGCGAGGATGCGCGACAGCGCCTCCTTGGACTGCTCGATGGCCCCTTCCATGGAGCCGGACTTGTCGATGAGGAACATCACCCTCACGTCCGTCTCCGCCGTCGCCTCCGCCACCGCCGCCTTCGCCGCGTTGTCGCTCGCCTCCTCCAGCTTCGCCTTCAGCTCCTGGCTGCGCACGTTCTTCACGATGTGGAGCGCCCGCTGGTCCGTCGCCGTCCGCACCGCCTTGTCCCACCGCGCGCGGATGCCCGGGTCCGACATCAACCCCAACTCCTCGAGCGTGGGCGTCAGGATGCGCAAGTCCCGGTCGGACAGCGAGGGCAGCAGCGCCGCCATGATGGCCGGCGTCAGGCCCAGATCCTTGGGCAGCCGGCCCACCACCTCCTTGTAGGAGAGGCGCTCCAGCTCGATCCACTCGCAGATCTCCGCCTCCGAGAGCCCATCGAAGCGCTCCCGCTTCACGAGGTGGAGACCCTCCAGGCCCACCGAGCGGTGGCCCGCGGCCGCCTGCTTCTGCTTCCAGCCGAGCACCTCGAAGAAGGCCTGCGTCACCGGCTTGTAACCGGCCTTGCGGGCGAGCTTCTTCAGCGTCTCCTTGTAGCCGGCCTTCACCAGGCCCTGGAGCATGGGCAGGTTCTGCTCACGCAGCCGCAGCCACTTCGTCGCCACGCTCTTCCACCGGCCCATCGGCGCCTTGCGGGACGCGGGATCTCCGAAACCCGCCTCGCGGTTGAGACGGGCGATCTCCGGCGTCTCGAGCAGCTCGGCCACCCGCAGCACCGCCTTGGGCGTGAGCATGCGCGTGGACTTGCGCTCGTAGTGGAGGATCATCGCCTCGCCGATGGTGCGGAAGTCGTCGTCGAGGAACGCGATGGAGCCGTCGTCCTCGCGCACGGGCTGACCGGAGTGGCTCTGCACGAGCATCAGCGCGCACGTGGCCACCTTCAGGTCACGCCAGTCCGTCTGCGTGAGCGCGTAGGACGCGAAGTGCGCCATGAGGTCCGTGTTGAGCCGGTAGATGTCCAGCAGCTGGCGGTAGAGCTTCACCGCGGCGGGCACGAAGAGGCCGGGCTTCACCGGGGTGGCGCGGCGCGCGAGCGCCTCGCTGGCGCCCTGGGCCGCATGCCAGACGCCGTTCACGTCCAGACCCGGGCGGTTGTGCCACAGGTGGGCGGAGCCCCCGAGGACCAGGTCCAGGAGCTTCTCCGCCGGGCCGCGCTGGGCCTCGGGGAGCGTGGGGGTGGTCTGGTTGTGCGTCGTCATGTGCTGCCCCTCCAGGAAAGGTCGCGCCCGAGTGACCCGGCCATTGTTTTGACTTGGCGGTCAATATTGACGTGTGAGGTCAATGGGGCGTGTAGGGCCGGGTCGGCCGGGCGCGATGTTCTCGTTCTGCCCCGAAGGACGACGCGTTCCGGGGTTCCTGACGGGGGGATTTCAGGCGCGAGGCATGCCTGTTTCGGCCGGGCCTCCGGGTGAAGGTGACAGGAGCTGAACACTCCAGGGGCGAGCGGGTGCCGGAGCGAAAGGCGGGTGGGCAGGTTGGGCCGCGTGTCTATACGGTGCGCCGCCCTGGCCCGTCGGGAAGGCAAGGGGATTGCGGCCCGTGGGCCGTGGTGGAGGAGGCGAGATGCAGACCGATGGGGCCCGGGTCGGCCAGG
The DNA here is from genome assembly GCF_000733295.1 of Archangium violaceum Cb vi76. Taxonomy (GTDB): domain Bacteria; phylum Myxococcota; class Myxococcia; order Myxococcales; family Myxococcaceae; genus Archangium; species Archangium violaceum. The sequence continues at coordinate 123,888 of NZ_JPMI01000079.1, forward strand.
TGGTGGACCTGACCAATTGTGACAAGGAGCCCATCCACATCCCCGGGGGCATCCAGCCGCATGGCGTGCTGCTGGTGCTCCAGGAACCGGCCCTCACGATTCGCCAGGTCAGTGAGAACGCCGAGGCCCTGCTGGGGGTGCCCGCCCGCTCCCTGCTGGGAATGGCGCTCGAGAATCTCCTGACGGAGTCCCAGGCCGCGAGCATCCGCGAGTGCCTCCTCGCGGAGCGGCTCGAGGACAACAACCCCCTCAAGCTCATCACGCGTGGGGGGGGCCGGGAGCACTTCTTCGACGGCATCGCGCACCGGCACCAGGGGCGGCTCATCCTCGAGCTGGAGCCCACGTCCGAGAAGGAGGCGCTGCCCTTCTTCGGCTTCTATCACCAGGCGCGCAGCTCCATGTCCCGCCTGCGGGACGCGAAGGACCTGAGCGCCCTGTGCGTGGAGGCCGTGCGCGAGGTGCGGCGGCTCACCGGCTTCGACCGCGTCATCGCCTACCGCTTCGACGAGGAGTGGAACGGCGCGGTGCTCGCCGAGGATCGGCTGGAGACGGCCGACTCGTATCTGGGCCTGTGGTTCCCCGCCTCGGACATCCCCCGTCAGGCGCGCGAGCTCTACACGCTCAACTGGTTGCGCATCATCCCGACCACCGACTACGTGCCCGCGCGCATCCTCTCGTTGCCGGAGGACGCGGAGCAGGGCCCGCTCGACATGTCCTTCTGCGTGCTGCGCAGCGTCTCGCCCATCCACCTGGAGTACCTGCGCAACATGGGCGCTCCCGCGTCCATGAGCATCTCGCTCCTCAAGGAGGGCCGTCTCTGGGGCCTCATCTCCTGCACCCACGTGTCGGGCCCACGGTACGTGCCCTACGAGGTGCGCAAGGCGTGCGAATTCGTCGGCGAGTTCATGTCCTCGCTCCTCGTCACCAAGGAGGGCCACGAGCACTACGACCAGCGCATCCGGGCCCAGTCCATCCAGGTGCGGCTGCTGGAGCGGATGACGCGCCACCCCGACGTCGCCGTGGGGCTCACCCAACCTCCGCCGGAGTTGCTCGAGCTCACCGGGGCCACGGGCGCGGCCGTCTACTTCAACGGCAGGACCACCATCATCGGCCAGGCCCCCGATGACGAGCAGCTCCAGGGGCTCATCGAATGGCTCGCCGCGAAGGCGGATCCGCAGGAGCTGTTCTGCACCGTGAGCCTGTCCCATCACTACCCCGAGGCGGCGGCGTTCAAGGACGTCGCGGCGGGCCTCATCGCGGCCTCCATGTCGCGTGGCCGCCACAACTACGTGCTGTGGTTCCGTCCCGAGGTGGTGCAGACGGTGGCTTGGGGCGGCAATCCGAACAAGCCGGTGGACATGGACGGCGACCAGCCGCGGCTGCACCCGCGCAAGTCCTTCGCGCTCTGGAAGGAGACGGTGCGCGGCAAGTCCCTGCCCTGGAAGGACTACGAGGTGGAGGCGGCGAGGGAGCTGCGCAGGAACGTCATCGACATCGTCCTGCAACGCAGCGAGGAGCTGCTCAAGCTCAACATGGAGCTGGAGCGCAGCAACGTGGAGCTGGACTCCTTCGCCTACGCGGCCAGCCATGACCTCAAGGAGCCGCTGCGCGGCATCCACAACTACACCAGCCTGGTGCTGCGTGAGCAGGCCGATAGCCTCTCGCCCACCAACCACAAGCGCATGGACACGGTGGTCCGGCTCACCCAGCGCATGGAGAGCCTCATCAACTCGCTGCTGCATTACGCGCAGGTGGGCCGCACCGAGCTGTCCGTGCGGGAGACGGACCTCAACGACGTGCTCTCGTCGGTGTTGGAGGTGCTCAAGCCGCGCATCGACGAGGCCCAGGTGGAGGTCCGCGTCCCCCGGCCCCTTCCTCCCGCGCGGTGTGACCGGGTGCGGATGGCCGAGGTCTTCACCAACCTCCTCACCAACGCCATCAAGTACAACGACAAGGAGAAGAAGTGGGTGGAGATTGGCGCCATGGACACGCCTGACGGCGGCACCACGTACTACGTGCGAGACAACGGGATTGGCATCAAGCCCGAGTACCACGACACCATCTTCCGTATCTTCAAGCGCCTGCATGGACGCGACAAGTACGGTGGTGGCACCGGCACGGGCCTGACCATCGTGAAGCGGCTCATCGAGCGGCACAACGGACGCCTGTGGCTGGAGTCCCAGCCGGGCGCTGGCACCACCTTCTTCTTCACCCTGGGCAGCGAGAAGCCGGAGCCCGTGACCGGGACGGGGGCGAAGTGAACCGAGGCCTGCCCATCCTCGTCGTGGAGGACAATGACGAGGACTTCGACATGCTCCAGATGACCTTCCAGAGCGTGTCCATTTCCAATCCCCTGCATCGCTGCACCGAGGGGGAAGAAGCCCTGGAGTTCCTCCACCAGACCGGCCGCTACGCGGATCCGGACCAGGCCCCTCGTCCGGGCCTCATCCTCCTGGATTTGAACCTCGCCGGCCTGGATGGCAGGCAGGTGCTCGAGCACCTGAAGAATGATTCCCACCTCAAGAGCATCCCCGTCCTCGTGTTCTCTACCTCTGACAACCCGAAGGACGTGCAGAGTGCCTACGCGCATGGAGCGAGTGGCTATCTCCTCAAGCCCGTGGATCTGCCCAGGTTCGAGAGAATGATTCAGCTCTTCAAGGATTTCTGGTTGGACCACATCGTGCTCCCCGAGGGGGAGGCCCGCGAGGGTGCCCGGAGATGAGCCGCCGAGCCCTGACGGTGCTCTTCGTCGAGGACAGTCCGGAGGACCGGGATGTCTTCCAGACGTACCTGAACGAGACGGGGGAGTACGACTTCCGCTTCCTGGAGGAGGACGACGCGGAGAAGGCACTCCAGCTCTGCGTGAGCGAGCACGTGGACTGTGTCCTGCTGGACTATGACCTTCCCGGCATGAACGGCCTGCAGTTCCTCCGCAGGCTGGAGGACGAGGAGGGGTACCTCAGGCCTCCCGTTGTCATGGTGACCGGCCGGGGGAACGAGCGCATCGCCGTCCAGGCCCTCAAGAGCGGAGCGTCCGACTACCTGGTGAAGTCGGAGGTGACGCCCGGCAACCTGTACCGCGCCGTGCGCAACGCGGTGGAGAAGGAAGACATCCGCCGGCGCTTCAACGAGCAGCGCACCCGGGCGGGGCTCGCGGAGGATCGGCTCCGGCTCGCCCTGGAGGTGCTGGAGCACGGTGACGCGCTGCTCGTGCTCGACAGGGACTTCCGCGTCGTCTTCGCCAACAAGAGTCAGGAGCGCCTCGCGGGCAAGCCGATCCGGGAGACCCTGGACCGTCACTTCTGGGAGCTCTGGCCCGAGGCCGCGGACCCGAGCCGCAAGTATTGGCTCGAGTACCACCGGGCCATGCGCGAGCGGGTGCCGGTGCAATTCGAGGAGTACTACCCACCCATGAACCGGTGGACGGACGTGGGCGTCTACCCCACGCAGGATGGGGGCATCGCCATCCTCTACCGGGACATTTCCGGGAAGAAGCGGGCCGAGGAGCAGGTCCGGGCCGAGGAGCGGCGGCGCGCCGAGTTCGAGCAGCAGCTCATCGGCATCGTCAGCCACGATCTCCGCAACCCCATCACCGCCATCTCCCTGGGGGCGGCGAGCCTGTTGCGCCGCGAGGATCTGGATGAGCGTGCCCTCAAGACACTGGTGCGCATACAGTCCTCGGCCGAGCGGGTGACGCGGATGATCCGCGACCTGCTCGACTTCACGAAGGCCCGCCTGGGTGGAGGAATCGACTTGCTACGGATGCCCATGGACCTGCACCACCTCACCCGGCTCGTCGTGGACGAGGTCCAGATGTCCTTCCCGGATCGCGAGGTGCGGGTCGTCTCGGACGGAAACGGCGAGGGCGAGTGGGATGGGGACAGGATGGCGCAGGTGCTCACCAACCTCATCACCAACGCCTTGAAGTACAGCCCCGCGGAGACGCCCGTCCTGATACGGACGTTCGGCGGACCGGCGAGTGTTCAGTTGGAGGTCCACAACCAGGGGCCGCCCATTCCCCCCGCGGTGCTCGCCCACCTCTTCGAGCCCATGCGGCGCGGTGAGGCCCAGACCCGGGCCGACCGGTCGGCCCGCAGCATCGGTCTCGGCCTCTTCATCGTGGACCACATCGTCCGGGCGCACGGGGGCAGCATCCACGTGCGCTCCACGGACGCCGAGGGCACGCTCTTTGGCGTGCGCCTGCCGCGCAAGCCACCCGCCGCCCTGGGCCCGTGAGGCCTGGAGTGGCGGTGGCCCGCGCTCCCTGACTCAGGGCGACGGCCTGCCCAACGCGATGGGGGCCGCCAGACACGAGTCGGGGATGCCGAAGGCCTTCGTGAGCGCCACCGCGTCGGGGCGGAGCTCGGCGCACAGGCGTGTCACCTCCTTGCGGATGGCCTTGGCCTTGGCGCCCTCGATGTGGTCGTTCTCCAGGAACCAGCCGCTCGCGTCCTGCAGGCAGCCCAGGCCATACACGTCACACAGCCGGCCGAGCACCGTCTTGAGCGCCGGGTCCTTCACCTCGGCGACCCCCAGGAGGAACTGCTCCAACACCACGCGCTCCACGTGCGCGTTGGCGAGCGCCAGCAGGTGGTCCTGGCACTGGTTGAAGGCCTCGAACGAGTCCACTCCCGCGCTGAGCCGCTCGCGCAGCCGCCGCGCCGCCGAGGCCAGCAGATCCGACTCCCGGAAGCGCAGCGCGCGCAGCTGGAAGTCGCCGTCGCGCAGGTGCTCGCTGCCCGTGCGCCGCACCGAGAAGGGGTTGCGGTCCCCGAGCGCCCCCGCCGCCCGGTCCACGATGAGCCGCATCACCGTGAAGACGCGATCGTCCTCGAACTGCTGCCGGTAGCCGGTGAGCAGGCTCTTGGCCACCAGTTGCAGCAGCACCGTGTTGTCGCCCTCGAAGGTGGAGAAGACGTCCGTGTCCGCCTTGAGCGAGGGCAGCCGGTTGGCCACGAGGTAGCCCTGGCCTCCGCACGACTCGCGCGCCACCTGGAGCGTGCGCGTGGTGTGCCGCGAGGCATAGGCCTTGAGGCCCGCCGCGAGCGCCTCCACCTCCAACGCGTCCTCCTCGGTGCGTTCCACGTAGCGTTTCACCAGGTACTTGAGCGCGAAGTCCAGGGCGTACGTGGTGGCCAGTGGGCGCAGCAGCCGGAGCTGGTGGGCCTGGTAGTCCAGCAGCCGCACCTCCTGCTCACCGGCCGGGCCGAACTGCCGGCGCTCGTCACCGTAGGAGATGGCGATGGCCAGCCCGCTCTTGGCCGCGCTCGAGGCCGCGCACGCCACGCTCACCCGGCCCGCCACCAGCGTGCCCAGCATGGTGAAGAAGCGCTTGGAGACGCCGGGGATGGCGCTGGTGTACTCGCCCTCGGGGCTCACCCGCGAGAAGCGGTCCAGCAGGTTCTCGCGCGGCACGCGCACGCCGTCGAACCACAGCCGCCCGTTGTCCACGCCGTTCAGCCCCATCTTCAGGCCGCAGTCCTCCACGCGCACCCCGGGCAGCAGCCGGCCCTCCTCGTCCCGGAGGGGAACGAGCAGCGCGTGGACGCCGTGGCGCTCGCCCTTCACCTCGAGCTGGGCGAACACCGTGGCCAGGCGCGCGTGCTGCGCCGCGTTGCCGATCCACTCCTTGCGTGCCGATTCCGAGGGCGTGTGCACCACGAACTCGCCGCGCTCGGCGTCGTAGCGGGCCAGCGTCTCCACGTCGCGGACGTTGGAGCCGTGGCCCAGCTCGCTCATGGCGAAGCAGCCGGGCAGCTCCACCGAGGCCACGTGCGGCAGGTATTGGCGGTGGTGATGCTCGGTGCCGAGGAAGTAGATGCTGCCGCCGAAGAGCCCGAAGTGCACGCCCGCCTTCACCACGAGGCTCAGGTCGAAGAAGGACAGCGTCTCGAAGGCGGCGATGAAGCGGCCCAGGTCCACCTTCGTGAGATCCTCCGGGTACGCGAGCTGGCCCAGTCCGCGTGCGGCCAGTTGCTTCAACCAGGAGAGCACCTGGGCGCGGTAGGCGGCGGTGTCGCGCTCGTCGACGTAGCGGAAGCCCGGATCGGCCAGCCATTCGCGGACGGCGGCGCGCTCGGCGGAGTAGGTGCGATCCAGCACGGCGCGCAGCGCGTCCACACTGAAGGAGTGGGGCTCGGGCGGCTTGACGGCGTGGAGCCGGGGGGCGGAGACGAGCGTGCGCACGGCCTCGGCGCCGGACACGCCGATCGCCGACTCCACGGGGGCGAGGCTTCGGGCCAGCTCGGGCATGGGAGCGGGCAGGGCGTCCTTGCCACCCACGGCCTCGGCGAGCTGCGCCCCGAGCTCCACGAGGCTCTTCTGATCACTCCGGGAGAGACGTTCGGCGGTACGGCGGATGTGCTCGCCCACCTGGGCGAGGGCGCTGGGGCTGGGCGGGTTGAGGGGGTCCAACCAGTTCGCCAGCACGGCGGTGGAGCGCAAGTCCAACCAGTGCTGCGAGCGGGCCGCGGCACCCAGGGCGCGAATCTCCTCGGGGGTCAACTCACCGTCGGTCCAGGCCACGTAGAGCATGGGGACGAGGGGAGCGAGGCGGGGGAGGGACAGCAACTCCCGCGCGGAGGGGCCCTGCACGTCATCGATGGCCATGAGCTTCTCTCCTGGTGTTCGGGCGGAGGGGCAGCTTGCCCGCGGAAGGCCCTGGCGTCGAGGGATGTCGACTCAGTGGAGTGGCTGGCCGAAGGCGTCGAGGACGGGGCGGCGGGTGGGGAGGGTTCGGCGCTCGTGGTCGTAGAAACACTCGGGGCCGAGCAGGGAGATGAGCTCGCGCTCGCGGGCCATACCGGCCTCGGTGCCAGCTTCGGTGGGCAGCTCGTAGGGCTGGACGAGGACGATGTCTTCACCGAGTGACTGGCGGCTCCCGGCGGGGAGGGTGTCGAGGCGCTCGCCGAACATGCGGAGGAAGGGAGGGTCGTAGAAGTTGCGCCAGACGAGTCCCGGGAGGCCCTCGCTGTAGTCGCGTACGGTGAGTTCCTCCTCTCCGTTCTGGCGGCAACCATCAGGTGGTTGCGCTCCTCGTAATAGGCAATGAGTGGCGTGAATTCCGTGGGCATCGGATCCATCTCACGGTCCGGCGAGGCGGAGCTGTATCGCTTTGGCTCGAACCATCGGTATCTGCGAAAGACGAGGTCGAGGAACTCTCGTACGAGTTCGCCCGAGAGATGGCCAGGAGGAAGCCTGATTTGCAGATCGAGGGAGATGACGGGCATGGTCATGCGGAAGCTGGGGCTGTTGGAGTGCTTCGAATAGCCATGAGCTTCTCTCAGGTCCTGCTGTGTCAAATCGGAGAATCCCAAATCGGACCATCCCACCTTGGAGGGTGGGCCAGCGGGGTGACGTCTCAGGTGGTCCTTCAGCGGGGAGGCGAGTTCTGCTTAAAGGTGGAGGGTGAGCACGACGTCGACGAAGAAGCCGGAGCAGGCCACCCTGCTGGAATCATCCCCGCTTGCTGGAGTTCGGCGATGGCCTCGGTCCTGATCGCAAAACGGACACCTGTGTCCTGGAATCGGACAGGTGGGGCTCGAGATGTTGAGCCGTCGTAAGTGCATGATATTTGTAGGGGTTTTTCGAGCGATGTCAGAGTCCTTCACATGGAACACCGATTCGTGGAGTGTCGAACCTCCACAGGTAGTCTCGACCTACGTGCCAAGTAGCTGTTTCAGGCTACTCGTGTTTGTTGGCCCGTAGGTTGCAACAGCCCCCTCGGATGAAAGTCAGTTGGGGCGGTCCCCAATGCAGTAGCGGTTCATTGTGGGGCGTCGCGCTGTGCGTGGGAGTTTTCGTCGCGGCTTGTGCTTCGCCACAGCATGCAAATAGCTCGTCTACACCGATGAGTACGACGTGTCGTCATGCTCCCACAGTCGAAGAATGCCAGGCTGCGGCGATGCAGATTACAAATGAGTGCCTGCGCGGCTGCGTTCTGGCGCAGTGCGCTGGAATCAAGGTCAAATGTAGCGAGTACATCCAAAAGGAATGCGAGAAGAATAGCGAAGACGGAACTCTTCCTCCCTTTGGCTACGTTTACAGGTTATCCGATACGTCCTGCGAAAAGCCTGTGGGTGAGGTCAATTGGTGTGAGTTGGCCGAGGAGGACCGTGAGTGTCGCGCAAAGGCGATGGTTCATGAGTTGGCGCATTCCTGTGGGTGGGCTCATTACGACGGGTTTGGCGTTCCTTCTGACGATGGACTCATCCAATGCGACTGACGTGGCCTGTTCTGGCAGCTGCCTTGCTCCTGGGCGTGACAGCTTGTAAGGGTTTTCCTTTTCCGTGGTGGTTCAAGACGGTCCCAGCGAATTCCAGTAGTGTTGAGAGCAACGATGGTGGAATCAAGGAACCCCCAAGAGTCAGATTGGAGCTGCAAGACCTCCGCTACGATGGATGGTCGCTTTTCGGGCGTCTCCTGGTCAGTCCTGACGAGGGACGACTCCGATTGGATAAGCGGCTCATCACGAGTGCGTCGTTAAGCACGAAATCGGTCACGGACTGCGTCACGCGTCACCCTGTTGAGTTCATGGTGATCGATGTTCGCGCAACCGGTCCCCAAGAAGAGGATGTGTTGCTGCTCGAGTCGGGCTATTGGTACGGAAAGGACGTGCGTATTCCCTTGTTCGCCGAGACTCCCGACAGGCAGCGGGGTCCAAATTGCATTGAAGTCGATATGGTCTTCCATGCACTTGGTGGAGCGCCGGTTGCACGTGTGCATGTTCGTGCCGAGAGTCCGCCTCTGCCTCCCGTGGACCAGGGCATGTCGGCGGACGCAGGCATGCGGGTGGATGCTGGCCTTTAGAAGAGAGTGCCTCAGCCCTCGCTCTTCCACTCGTTGCCGCGCGACTCCAGGGGACCGCGCTGGGGGCGGACGACACAGAAGCGCTGGCCCGTCGGCGCCTCCATCACCCACCAACGCGTGATGAACTCCACCCGCTTCGCGCCGAGCGCCTCCAGCCGCTTCACCTCGGCCTCGATGTCATCGGTCTCGATGTCCAGGTGGATGCGGCCCGGATGATCCACCTTCTGCACGAGGATCATCGGCTCCTCGGTGGCCGCCGTGAGCTCGCGGTATTTGGGGTCCTCCGGTGTATGCGGCACGACGGGCCTTCCGAGCGCCTTGCTCCAGAAGGCCGTGGCCGATTCGATGTCCTCGCTCTTGCAGTCAATGACGAATGCGGCGAGCCGGCTGCGATGCATGAAGTCCTCCCAGGGGTTCAGGAACTTCCCGCATCATCCCGGATGGTGGGCTCCTCCGCCCGTACCATCTGCGTGCCGACGGGGGCGGGTGTTGGCTCGGCCGCGTTTGCCTCGGGGTCCAGGTTCTGGACGGGCAACGGAACCATGGCGCGGTAGACGTCCACGGTGAAGGCCGTGGTGGCCAGCGAGAAGCCCAGCCGCGCGAGGACCACCAGTTGCGCCACCAGCAGCGCCAGCCAGGCCGTCCCCGTGCTGGTCACCTGCACCGCCGCGTGCAGCCTCGCGAACACAATCACCATCGCCAGGCCCAGCAGACCCACCGCGATGTAGCCGAGCAGCGCTCCCGGCGAGCGCACCATCCGCTTCAGCGCGCGCCAGGCCGCGAGCCGCGTCTTGCGCTGGTCATCCGCGTAGAGCTGGACGCGTGCCAGATCGAAGCTCGATCGCCAGAGGGCGAACAGCACCACCACCAGGGCCAGGTGCGTCAGGCTCCAGAAGGTGAAGGGGTTCTCGAGTGCCCAGTGCTCGCCAGGGAGGGTGAACAGCGTGGGCTTCCCGGCGCGGGAGAAGAGCACGGTGGCGAGCACCACCAGCCCCACCACGGGCAGCAGTCCCAGCAGGGCCCATCCGAGCAGGCGCAGGTTGCGGCCGAGCTGGGCGGCGCAGTCGCGAGCGAAGTCGGCCAGCGAGAAGCGCCCGGGCGAGCACAGCCGCGAGACGATACCGCCCGCGAGCACGAGCTGGAGCCCGAAGGACAGGACGATGCCCAGGATGACCGGGCCCGCGAGGAACGGGCCTCCGCCCTGCGCGAGCAGCTTGCTGAAGTCGAGCACCGCCTCGGGCGAGGGGAAGGGCCGGCCCCGGCCGGCGAGCGAGTGCCCGAACCGGCCGATGGCGGGGAGGAGGACGGGCATGGACTGGATGAGGGCGATGCACAGGTTGGCCGCCAGCAGCACGCCGAGCAGCTTCAGCTCGGAGAAGGCCCGGAGCGGCGCCGTGAGAATCGAACGAAGGGAATTCATGGCTCTGGCTCAGAAGAGGAGGGACGCGACGGTGGAGAGCATCTGGCCCACGTAGGTGGCCCAGCCGAACAGCGACATGGCCACCTGGCCGGACATCTGCTTCGTCCGGGAGTTGTTGGCCGGGTGGATGTCCAGGGCGTTGACGGCCTGGAGCTCCACCTGCTGGATGTCGACGTCCTTGCCGGTGCGCTCGAGGAGCAGGTGCTTCCAGCGCGCCTGTCCGTCCCAGTGCTCCACCTGGGACGAGCCATCCGCGAACGTCACCTTCACGTCCACGGGGATGCGGACGTCCCCGAGCCGGTTCACCTGCACCTCGCAGCGGTTCACCGTGTCGTCCTTCGCCGCGCCCCGGGGCTCGCGCTCCACCATTTGGACGCCGCCCTTGCCGTCGTCGAAGAAGCCCTTCTTCCCGGCGCGCTCCTCGCACGACATCGAGCCCACCGCGTAGTCCAACGTACCCGTACCCCGGAAGAACGTATCGAAGAACCAGCCCAGGTCCTGCCCGGACACCTCGTTGACCACGGCGAAGAAATCCTCGCTGCGCGGGTGGCGGAACTTCCAGCGCTCCACGTAGGTGCGCATGATGCGCGCCATGGTCTCCTCGCCCACCAGTTGCTCCAGTGCGTGGAGCGTCACCTGGGGGCGGCCGTAGCTGTTGCGGAAGTAGTCACCCGTGGTCCGGTACTTCCACGAGGCCTGGAGGATGGGCGAGTTCTCACGCAGGCCGCTCATGCCGCGCATCCGGTCATGCTCGTCCCAGTCCGTGGTGAACAGGGGGCCCAACCATCCCCGCAGCGGGCTGGGGAGGAAGTCGGCCGGGTTGGCCCTCACGTTCTCGGTGAAGCTCAGCTTGGAGGTCCCATAGCTGTTGATGCCCTCGTCGAGCCACGGCTCCTCGAACTCGTTCGAGGCCAGCATGCCCTGCCAGTAGTTGTGGCCGAACTCGTGCACTGTCGTCTCCCAGATGAGGAAGTCCCTGGGCTCGCCCGGCTCGGCGCGGCCCACCACGGTGATGAAGGTGGGGTACTCCATGCCGCCAGCCTCCATGCCATCCGTGGGCGGTGCCACCAGCGTGAGGTGCGGATACGGCCACGGCGTCCACCACCGTCCGAAATGCTCCAGCGACGCCTTGGCGGCCTCGATGATCTGCGGCCCCGAGCGGTGGTGCTTTTGATCCACCAGCACGGTGAGCCCCACCTCGGGCAGGCCGGGGGCGCGGAATACGTCCTCGAACACCTCGAAGCGCTCGAAGGCGGTCCAGGCGAAGTCGTGGACGTCGTCCTGGTGGTAGCGCAGGGTCTGCGTGCCGTCCGGATTCTCGCGGCGCTCCATCAGCACGCCCGTGGCGCCTACCTTCATCGCCCGCGGCACCGTCAAGCGCACGTCGTAGGTGCCGAAGTCGGCGTAGAACTCGGAGGTGGCGTGGTACTGGTGGCAGTTCCAGCGGGGGCTCGTGGTGCCGCCATCGGGGGGCACCTCCAGCACGCCCAGCTTCGGGAACCACTGGCCCACCAGGTAGAAGCCGCTGTCCGTGCGGCCGGCGCGGGCGATCACCTTGGGCACGCGCGCTTCCCATTGGAGCTCCAGCGTCACGCGGCCACCGGGCGGCACCGGCTCGGGCAGCGTCACGGTGAAGACCGTCTGGTCCTCCGTGTTGTCATCGTCCGGGTGCTCGAAGCGCAGCGTGGGCAGCAGATCCGCGCCGTCCTTCACCCGGAGCGCCTTCACGTTCGAGTAGCCCCACTCGTCCGGCTTGTTGTCGGGGAACGAGGGCGAGCTCGCGCTCGCGCCCCGGAAGCCGCCCATCTCCCGGGCCTCCCGGTAGAACGTGGAGCGGTCGTTCTTGAAGGCGTTCCAATACAGATGGAACCACAGCGTGGACTGCGGCTCGTTGCTCCGGTTGCGCCAGGTGATCGTCTCCTGGCCGGTGAGCGCATGGGTGGATGGATCCAACCGGGCGTCGATCTCGTAATCGGTGACGCGCTCGGAGAGGGGCGCGCCCAGGGTGCGGCCCTGTTCGTCGAAGACGGGAGCGGCGGGGGCCGGTGACTCCGCGGCGAGCGCCGGGAGCTGGCCGAGCAGCAGCAGGAGGGAGAGGAGACGTGTCATCGGGGCGGCAGCTTCGCATGCGGGCGGGGAGATGTGCCCGCCTCGCATGCGGTCCGCCGTGGCTCACGAGAACACGTTCACGTCGCCGTGGACGGGAAGCAGGGCCACGTCCTTGCCGCCCCGGTACGTCTGCCGCGCGGGCACCGAGACGAGCTCCCACGTGGGGAGCACCACCGCGGTGAGTGAACGGCCGTAGACACACCCGGTGTCGATGCCCACCGCGTACTCCGTGACGAGCGGCCGGTCGAACACGGTGTGTCCGAAGATGACGCGCTCGGGGCCCTCCCAGTGGTGCGTCCAGAAGCGGTAGTCCGCCGGCGCCTTCGAGGGCCAGTAGCTCTTGCGCTCCGGGGGCCGCACGCACTGGGCGTGCAACAGGTGGTAGGGGTCCTGCTGCGCGATGGGCTTGCCGGGCAGCACCCCCGCGTGGACCACGGCGGCGTTGTGCTCGGGCAGGAGGATGGAGTGGGGCAGGGTGGCGAAGTAGTCGAGGTGCTCGGGGCCGAGGGCCTGCCGGGTCTCCAGATGATCCGGGAGGAGGTCGGCGTCCTCGCGGCGGCGCTGCTGCAGGTGTTTCTCCTCGTGGTTGCCGAGGATGGACTCGTGCCGCATGGCCAGCTCGACGCACTCGCGTCGCTTGGGGCCGCGGTCGACCAGGTCACCCGTGAAGATGATCCGATCGCTCGAGGTGGCCCCCACCTTGTCGAGCAACTCCAGGGCCTCGTCGTAGCACCCGTGGAGGTCTCCGATGACGATGGTGCGGGACATGATGCTGCTTCCTTCGAAAGGGTGGGCACCCGAGTGGAGAAGCCGTTTTGTCTGAATCCCAGATTCAGTGCCGACCGCCGGCGTCACCCCCATGGAGAGCGGAGGTGGGTGGAGTCGAACCACCAGGCTTGTAGGGCCTCTTCGGCCGGATGCCCGAAATGTCGTTTCGCCTCCAGGGACGGAATGCCCGCGTCATTCCTGACGGCACGGCAGCTCGACGGTGAAGGTGGAGCCCTGGCCGGGGCGGCTGTCCACGCGGATGGTGCCGCCCATGGCCTCCACGATGCTGCGGGTGATGTAGAGCCCCAGCCCCAGGCCTCCATAGTGGCGGTCCGAGACGGCCCGCTCGAACTTGCCGAAGATGCGCTCCTGGGCTTCCGGTGAGATGCCAATGCCCTCGTCGCGCACCACCAGCCGGGCCAGGTGGCCCTCGCTCTCCGCGCGGACGTGGATGGGGCGGCCGGCGCCGTAGCGGATGGCGTTGGAGAGCAGGTTGGTGACGATCTGCTCCAGCCGCAGCCGGTCCCACCGGCCGGGCACGTGCGCCTCTCCCTCCACCCTCAGCTTCGAGCCCACCCGGGCCGCCTCGGGCGCGAACCAGGCCGCCACCTCGCCCAGCACCTCGCCCAGGTCCGTGTTCTCCGGCTCCAGCGCCAGTTTCCCCTGGGCGATGCGGCTGACGTCGAACAGGGCGTTGAGCAACGTGGAGAGCTTCCACAACTGGCGTCTGGCCATGGCCACGTGCCGTTGGAGCGACTCGGGGTGGCTCTCTCCCGCGCAGCACCGGGGAATCTCACGGGACAGGGCGGTGAGCTTGAGGTTCAGGGGCGTGAGCGGCGTCTTCAGCTCATGGGAGGCCACCGAGAGGAACTCGTCGCGCAGTTGCACCGCGAGCTGGGCCTCGCGGTACAGGCGGGCGTTGTCCACCGCGAGCGCGGCCCGGCGCGCCAGGTCCTCGGCCAGCCGTTGCTCCTCCGGGCCGTAGGAGCGGCTCGCGCGGGGCAGGCCCCCCCGGCAGTAGAAGAAGGCCAGGGCCCCGAAGGTGCGGTCGCGGGCGTGCAGGGGGACGATCAGCGAGGAGGTGACGCCCGTGCCACGCAGCAGCTCCAGGTGCCGGGCGTCGCTCGCGTGGCGCGTGAGCTGCTCATCGGTCACCTCGGCCCGCAGCTCCGTGCGGCCCGTGCGGATGACGGCCCCGGGCCCGGAGACATCCTCGAGCCGCGGGGGACGGTGGCGGGCCAGCTCCTGGGCGAGCTCCCTGCGGATCGGATCCACATGGGCCACCGCCAGCCGGCGCAGGCCGCCCTCCGGCTCGACCATGTCCAGCGCGCAACCATCTCCGAGGGCGGGCACGGCCCGCTGGACCACGTGGGACAGCGTGGCCTCGTAGTCCAGCGAGCCGGCCAGCGTCTCGCTCACCGAGGCGAGGAAGGTCTGGTGGGTCTCGGCGCGCTTGAGCGCGGTGATGTCCATGAAGCTGGCCACCGCCGCGTGCAGCTCCCCCCGCGCATCCCAGATGGGCCCGGCGTTGATGAGGAAGACCCGCACGGAGCCATCGGGCCGGTCGTAGAGCAGCTCCTCCTGGGGTGTGGGCTCGCCGGTGGCCAGCACCCGTGCCAGGGGATACTCCTCCGCCGTGTAGCGCCGCCCATCCGGGTGGATGGCGTGGTACTGGGCATATTCCCTCGCGCACGTGCATGGGAGCATGGGGTGGCCCATGAGCAACTCGGCCTGGGCGTTGAAGTTCAAGGTCCGCCCGGAGGGGGCCTCGACGAGGTGCACCGCGACGGGGAGCTGCTGGAGGATGGCCTGCAGGCGTTGGTGCTGGAACTCCAACTGCTCGTGGAGCCGCTCCCGTTCCCGCTGCGCCCGGCGGAAGGGGGTGATGTCGAAGATGAAGCCCTCCAGTGCCCGCACCTCCTCGTCCGGCCCGAGGATGGCCGCTCCCCGCTCCCAGACCCAACGCTCCTCTCCCGTGCGCGTGTGGATGCGATAGGTCAGCGTGAAGGGCGAGTGGGTGGCGAGCGCCTCCGTCATCTCCTTCTGGATGCGAGGAGCGTCCTCGGGGTGGAGCAGCTCCCCCCAGGTCACGCGCCGCTCCATGAAGTCCTCGGGGGTGTAGCCGCTGAGGGACCGGGCGGCCTGACTGGCATAGGTCCGGGTCCAGGGCTCCTCGGGCAGGCCGCGGTAGACCATCCCCGGCACGTTTTCCAGCAGCGTTCTCAGCATGCGCTCGCTCTCTCGTGCGGCCGCTTCGGCCTGCTCGGCCCGCTCCAGCGCCCTCCGCATCAGGGTCTGCCGCCGGTGCTGCTCGAGGTAGATCTCCACCTTGAGGCGGAAGATGTCCGGCGAGAGGGGCTCCAGGATGCAGTCCACCGTCCCCAGGGCGTAGCCGCGCAGCAGATCCGCCTCGCCACAGGAGCTCGTTCCGAGGAAGAGCACGGGGATGTAGCGGGCGCGCGGATGCGCGAGCAGGCGGCGGGCCGTCTCGATGCCCACGGTCCAGCTCCGCCGGGCGTCGACGATGATGCAGGCGAGTGACTCGTCGAGCAGCGCCCCCAGGTCCTCGCTCCAGGGGACCGCCTTGTGCCGGGGAGACTCCAGGGGCGCCAGGAACTCCTCCAGGCCCGTCAGGTCCTCCATCAGCTCGCCCACGAGCAGGAGCGCGCTGGCCGTCTCCTCCGGGACTTCTCCGGTTCCTCCCGGCTCGAGCGCGAGCCCGGGTGGGGGTTGTGACCCTGGCTGCGTTCCCCACATCCCCCTGTCCTCCTTGATATCCCCAGGTCCAACGCCAGAAGCCCTATCGGGTCAACCTTGCGCACCCTTTGGGCCATCCGCACCCTCCCCGGTCTGGTGCGAGCCCAGCCCGGGGAGCAGGCGCTCCGGGTGAGTCCGCTGGCTGACGGGAGGCTCCGTCCTCCGTACCGCTAGCGCCGTGTCTCGGGGATGGGGAAGCGCGGCAGCTCGACGGTGAAGGTGGAGCCGTGGCCGGGGCGGCTGTCCACGCGGATGGTGCCGCCCATGGTCTCCACGATGCTGCGGGTGATGTAGAGCCCCAGGCCCAGGCCCCCCGAGTGGCGCTCCGAGACGGCTCGCTCGAACTTGCCGAAGATGCGCTCCTGGGCCTCCGGCGGAATGCCAATGCCCTCGTCGCGCACCACCAGGCGTGCGCGCGCTCCCACCACCGCCACGCGGGCGTGGATGGGCCGGCCGGCGCCGTAGCGGATGGCGTTGGAGAGCAGGTTGGTGACGACCTGCTCCAGCCGCAGCCGGTCCCACCAGCCGGACACATGCGCCTCTCCCTCCACCCTCAGCTCCGAGCCCACCCGGACCGCCTCGGGCGCGAACCAGGCCGACACCTCGCCCAGCACCTCGCCCAGGTCCGTGTTCTCCGGCTCCAGCTTCAGCTTCCCCCGGGAGAGGCGGCTGATGTCGAGCAGCGAGTTGATGAGCGTGGACATCTTGTGCACCTGCCGTTGGGCCACCGTCACATGGCGCTGGAGCGACTCGGAGCGGGTATCCCCGGCACAGCACCGCGGCAGCTCCCGGGACAGGGCGGAGAGCTTGAGGTGCAGGGGGGTCAGCGGTGTCTTCAGCTCGTGCGAGGCCACCGAGAGGAACTCGTCGCGCAGTTGCACCGCGAGCTGGGCCTCGCGGTACAGGCGGGCGTTGTCCACCGCGAGCGCGGCCCGGCGCGCCAGGTCCTCGGCCAGCAACCGCTCCTCCCGGTCGTAGCCGCGGCCGGCGCGGCAGTGGAAGAAGGTGAGCGCTCCGAGGGTGCGGCCCCGGGCGTGCAGGGGCACCGTCAGCACGGAGGTGACACCGGTCTCGCGCAGCAGCTCCAGGTGCCGGGCGTCCTTCGCGTACTGGATGAACGATTCGTCCGAGACGTTCTCCAACAGCTCGGTCCTCCCCGTGCGGATGACGGCCCCGGCCCCGCCCGGATCCTCGCGCCATTGGGGGTAGTGCCGGGACAGCTCCCACGCCAGCTCCGCCCGGGTTGGATCCACGTGGGCCACCGCCAGCCGGCGCAGGCTGCCGTCCGGCTCGAGCATGTCCAGCAGGCACCCCTCCCCGAGCATCGGCACCGCCCGCTGCACCACGTGCGCCAGCGTGTCCTCGTAGTCGAGCGAGCTGGCCAGGGTCTCGCTCACCGAGGACAGGAAGGCCTGGCGGTGCTCCGCCCGCTTGAAGGGGGTGATGTCGGTGATGAAGCCCTCCAGGAGCGCCGCCCCGTCCGGGCTCTCGCCGATGCCCATCCCGCGCTCCCACACCCAGCGCTCCTCTCCCGTCCGGGTGTGGATCCGATAGGCGAGGGTGAAGGCCGTCCGCGAGGCGAGCGCCGCGTGGATCGTCTCCAGGACCCGCTGGAGGTCCTCCGGGTGGATCAGCTCCCGCCAGAAGACGTGGCCTCCGATGAAGCCCTCGGGGGCATACCCGGTGAGCTCGAGGACACCCGGGCTGACGTACATCGGGGGGGAGTGGGGCTCATCGGGGCACCGGTAGGCCATGCCCCGGAGGTTTCCCAGCAGGGTGCGCAGCATGCGCTCGCTGTCGCTCTCGCGGGCCGGCGCTGGAGCGGGTGGAGGTCCGGCTTCCGGCTGGGGTCCCCACATGCCTGTCCTCCTGCCCCCTGCCGGGTATTCAGGGGGTGACACTTGGGCAACCCCTCGGGCTTCCCGGCTCGTTCCGGGCCACCGGGCACCCGGGGCGAAGCCCGCCAGGCTGGAGTCCGGAACCCGGAAAATCCGCCGGAAAATGGGCGGAAAATCCCCGCCGTCAGGTTCCCGGCGCCGGTTCCGTCGCTGTCCCCCAGTACCCCTCGTGTGCCCTCTGTCGGACATCCGAGGGTCGTGTCATCGGGAGACTTCCTTCGGATGCCGTCGTGCTACCTTGACCCGCCGTTTCAGCGAACCCCACCCTGCCCAGGCGGGGAGCTCGTGCCTCCCGGCGGCGTTCCGAGGACCTTCTGGTGTTCGACGATCTCACGGATGACGAACTGTTCGCAGAGGTGCTCCAGCGCCGCGCCGGAGGCGCGGCCGTGGGAGCCCCGCTTGGCGCGCTGTGTGAGCGCTGGGCCCGTCCGGCCCGCTATGTCATCTCCAAGATTCAGGCCAGCTATGGCCGTGGCTCTCCGGCGGACGCGGACGAGCTCTATCAGGACGCGGTCGGCAAGTTCCTCGACCGGGGACTGGACCAGTTCCGGGGCGTCTCCGAGCAGATGCCCGGGCGCAGCGCGTCTCCCAAGACGTTCTTCCTGCGCATCGTCAAGCACGTGGCCATCGACTTCTACCGGCGCCAGCGCGAGGACCTCGCGCCCGGGGTGTCGGATCCCGATGAGGCCATGGAGGAGCCTGCCTCCGAGGTGGCTCGCGCGGTGGACCTGTCCCGGCGGCGCGAGGAGCGCACCGAGGCCCAGGAGCTCTACTGGCGTGCCTTCGAGCGTTTGCAGCAGGAGCACCCCAAGGAAGCGGGTGCATGGGAGCTGTACCACCACCAGGACGTCGAGGATCACGAGGAATGTGCCCGGCGCCTGAACATCAGCGTGGTCAACTCGTACAAGCGCGTGAGCCGCGCACAGGCCTACCTACGGCTCTATCTGCTCGACCTCCAGCAGGAGGGCGGGCACGAGTGAGCCCCCACGTACCCGGAGGAGGGTACTCACATGGTCGTTGACGCACTCTCTCGGTATCAGGCCCGGCGTGAGCAGCTCGTCCGGGGTGGCATGTCCAACGGTGGTTCGCTCGAGGCGATTGGAGACGTTCTCCGGCGCGCCGAGCGGTTGGGCAGAGAGGGCGTCGAGCAGGCCCTGCGGGGGTTGACCCGGGCGGACATCGACGGCTGGCTCCGGTCGCAGAAGCCCGAGGCACTTCAGCCCGCGCTGCTGCGGGCCGCGGAGGAAGCCGCCGAGGCCGCGCTGGGAGAGGAGGGGGAAGAAGCCGAGGTGTGGCGCACCTCCTCGATGGACGGACTTTCCGCGCGCGACCGGGCCGAGTCCGCCGCACGGGCCATCGGCGAGTGGGAATCCATTCATGGGACGCTGGATGGCGAGGCGGCGGCACGGTGGAAGGCATTTCGCGATGGTCTGGGACGTCTGGATACGGTGCTGCGTCCCAAGGCCCGCTGGTTCATCCCACTCAACCCACAACGCCGGGCCGAGCGGGACATATTGGATACGGCCGAGCGGACCCGGGCCTGGTGGTTCACGGAGCGCGCCGAGTGTGACGACTTCCTGGCCGCGCTGAGTGCCCGCCCCGAGCGACCGAGTCCCCATCTGCAGAGCTGTGGCGATTGCCGCGCGGACCTGTCGAATACCGAGGCGGTCGAAGTTCCCCCCAAGAGGCACCTGAGCGCGGATGACCTGTGGCGCTTCGACATGGGGATGATGTCGGCGGTGGAGTTGAAGTGGGTGGATGGGCACACGGAGAAATGTATCGAGTGTGCACAGGCCATCTGGGCGTTGGAGGAGGGGGACGAGGCCATCGAGCAGGCGCAGGACGAGCAGGCGGCCCCCGCGGCCCGCGGCTCGCGGAGCATGGAGAATCCCGCGCGCAGGCCTGGAGCGGCGCGCCATCCCGAGCAGCGTGAAGTGCTGGAGGAGCGGCGGGAGTTCCGCGTGGTGCTCGTGAGGGAGCGTCAGCGGGCCCGGCTCCTGGTTCAACCCCTCGCGGGGCGTGCCGTGACGGCGGCCGTGTTCCTGGCTCCCGGCAAGCCCTCGCTCAAGCCGCAACAAGGCCCCGAAGGTCTCCAATTCGATCTCGGCACCGGGGGCGGTCGCACCGCCCACCTCATGGTGCGGGTGGGCAACAGCGAGATCTTCGAGCGCGACTTTTCGTTCTGATTGGCGTTCCAGGCGGGGGTAGTGCCCGCTCACTCGTTGACGTCAACGAGTGAGTCCTACCGGCCGAGGGAGATGAGGAGAACGTGAAACTATTTCAGCTGCTAGCTGCGGTCGGCGGGCCGGTCACGCCGAAGACCTCCAAGGTGCACTGGGCAGTCCATAACAAGATCGAAGATCCTTTGGACGAATACTTGGAGGGCAACTTCGACAGGTGGCAGGCAGAGCAGAGCCAACGGAACTTCGAGCGCGAGCACGTCATCTCCTTTGTTCGCTTGCCCGGCAACGGGAGATGGCTCTTCGTGGGCTGCTACAAGAGACTGGGCCAGCCGAAGGCTGAGAACGGTGGCCTCCTGTACGACCTGGAGTTCCTGGAGGACTACAGGGAACTTGCAGGACGTCTGGTCGTGTACTGGGAGAAGCCATTTCGGAATTCCTACCCGAACGGCGAAACGATCGCGAGTGAGGTTGAGGTATCCGAAGTGTTGGCGCAGAGGATGTCTGTCTCGGAATTCAAGGGCTTCAAGTACGTCCGGCTGCCCTTCAAGCATCTTGAGGTCATCGTCAAGGAGCAGGAGCCTTCATGGCGCGGCGCGCTCTCCAGTGTGGCTGGGGTGTACGTCATTACCGACCGTGGCGCTAACAAGCTCTACGTTGGAAGCGCGTACGGTGTCGACGGCATCTGGGGCAGGTGGAGCCAGTACACCGACGGACATGGGCACAACAAGCTTCTCAAAGACCTCGTTGGGGCCGAGGGCATCGAGCGTGCGGAACACTTCTGTTTCTCCATCCTTGAGACCGCCGACATTGATACCGATTCCAACGAGGTCATCGCGCGCGAGAACCATTGGAAAGATGTGCTCCTTACGAGGCAGGCCGGCTACAACGCCGCTGAGGGTCGGCGCTCTTCGTCCAAGCCTTTGGACGGCATTGCGCAAGTCGTTGCCCGGCCGGCTGTGCGGTGAATTGGCTGAGGAAGGGTCCTTTGGCCGTGACGATGACGATTCGCTGGAAGCCCTATCTCCGAGACGAGTCTCATTCCATTGATGTCGACAGGCTCCAGCCTGTCGAGCAGGCCTGGGGAGTCAGGCTCCCTGAGGCTTACAAGCAGCTCGTCTGCCGCTACCAGGGAATGGCTCCCGAGCCTTGTGTCTTCGACGTCGGTGGAGCCGAGGATGTCTTCAACGACCTCCTGACCATCACTCCCATCGAAGGGCGGGAGTCGTATTCGGTCATGCGAGTCTATGAAGTGCTCGCGCCCCAGCTCCCGCCAGGAATCTTCCCCTTTGGGAGAACCCCCGGCGGCGAATACCTGTGCTTCGATTTCAGGAGTACTCCTGACACGCCTAGGGTCGTCCTCGTGACCAGCGAGCTATCCATCCTCTCCGTCGCGAACAGCTTCCAAGCGTTCCTGGAGGGGCTTCGCGACGGATGAAGATCGTACCAGCCACGCCTACCGGCCGAGCTGCTGCAGCTCTCCCGACGGAGCCACCTTCACACCCTGGGGCGCCGAGTGCGCAAGGGCGACCATGGCCCGTGCCACCGTGCGGGCCTCGATGGGGCGGCTCGCCAGCGGGCGCAGCAGGGGCGCGAGCACCCGCGAGGCGACGATGGCCACGTGCTCACCCGGACGGCTCTCGGCGCGCTCTCCGAGCAGCAGCGACGGCTGGAGGATGACGAGCGACTCGAAGTCCATGCCCTTGAGGGCCTCCTCCGTCTCGCCCTTCACGCGGTTGTAGAAGACGCGCGAGCGCGCATCCGCGCCGAGCGCCGTCACCACGAGGAATCGCTGAACGCCCGCCTTCTTCGCGGCGCTCGCGAAGGCCAGCACGGCGTCATGATCCACGGCGCGGAAGGACTCCTGGCTGCCGGCCTTCTTGATGGTGGTGCCCAGGCAGCAGAAGGCGTCCTGGGCGGGAGGCAGGGTCTCACTCCCGAGCCGGGCGAAGTCCACGGTGTGCTGGACGAGCTTCGGGTGCTGTTTGGGCAGCGGGCGGCGGCCCAGGGAGTGAACTTCCCGGTACCGCGGGTCCTCGAGCAGCGCGTCGAGCAGGAAGCCTCCGACGAGCCCGCTCGCGCCGGTCACGAGCGCGGTGCGTGTTTGCGTTTCCATGCGCGCGATGCTCAGCACAACCCGCGCGTGGGCGCCAGGGGCACGCGGGTTTATTGCTGGATGGCGCGCGGTGGCTGGGAGATCCGATCCACGGGCGGCTGCGGAGGCGTGACGGCGCCCCGCTGGGCGGAGACCGAGCGGAAGTCATTCGTGAGGAAGGCGACCACGAGGGGCAGCGGCGGCGGATTCTTGCTGAGCGCCAGTCCGCACACGTCGAGGTAGTCGGCCACGTAGAGGCCTCCGGCATCCCGGTAGCGGATGCAGCGCCCGTCATCCCGGCGCTCGTCCTCACGCACCAGCTCGCGCGAGTGGAGGCCCTTCTTCATGACGAGCTTCTCCGCGCCCAGCTCGATGAACACCTGCTCGGTACCCCACTGGCCCTGGATGACGGTGGAGGAGCCGCCCGTCTTGAGGGTGACGTTCAGCGCCAGGTTGCTCAGGTTTCCCTTCACCCGGTTGCCCTCCACCAGGGAGAGCACGTTGGACTGATTGTCCTTCCAGGTTCCATCCGGCTGCGGCAGGGCGCGGTACACGGCGGAGTCCACCTTCTCCGCGTCGAACAGGATGTCGCCGATGCGCCCGGAGGGCAGACGGCGGGGCCTCTCGGCGATCAGGTTGGTGACCGGCACCGAGGTGTCCACCGGCTCGAAGCGCACGGCGCCCATCCACGCCTTGCCCGTGCCACTGAGCATCAGCCCGGCCATGATGGCCTTGGCCTCCTGGGGCACGTCCAGCACCACCTCGTAGCGCTTGCACGGCGTGGTGCCCACCAGCGCGCGCGACTGCATGTTGTCGAAGGCGAGCGGCTCCTTCGGATTGTCCCCCTCCACCCGCATCCACAGGCCGGACCAGCCCCGCACGTCCTCGGTGCGCATCACCGCGGAGAAACGCAGCCGCTTGCCGCGGAAGGTCTGCGCCCCGAAGGCCTGCATGAAGGTGCCGTAGCCCGAGGGCACCGCCTGGAGCGAGCGCAGGTACGCGCTGCGGTTGCCCTCGCACGGGCCCTCCGTGTCCAGGCCCGCTTCATAGAGCCTGGGTGTGCTCTCGGTGACGAACCACCCCGGGGGCAGGGCCTTCTTGCCGTCGTCGGCGGCCGAGGCGGGCCCCGCGAGGGCCAGCACCGCTACGCACAGGAGCGTCAGGAGTTGCTTCATCCGGTCGATCATGGCGGTGCCTTTCACAGCGGATAGGGCCCGGTGGCGCTCAGCGCGTCCGTTGGAATTCCCGAGTGGCCCTCGTAGCGGGGCACCTCTCCCACACCCTGGGGGTACTGCACCAACAGCCCGCGCGCCAGCGCCTCCGAGGCGCACGTCTCCTGGCTCGTCAGGTCCGGGCAGGCGACCAGCCGCTCGGGCACCTCCGGCAGCTCCAGCGGCAGCGCCATCATGGGGAAATCCTCGTCCTGGGTGCCCGGCCGCGCGGTCTGCTCGGGGCGGAGGACGAGGAGCGTCACCGCCGCCGCGGCCGCCATCACCACCCCCACGGCGGCGGCCACCCGGGGCCGGTTCCAGCGGGCCGGGCGGATGACCCGGGCCTCGAGCCGGGCTTCCTCGACCGACGCCTGGGCCACCTCGCGCAGCTGCTCCTCCAGCAGGGCCTCGCGTTGCAGCACGAGGGCGCAGGGCGGGCACGCCAGGGTGTGGGCCTCGAGGGCCGCCGCGGCGTCCGGCTCCAACGCGCCCAGCACGTACTGCTCGGCGTCGGCCGGTTGGATGTGCGGCTGGTTCATGGTGCTTCCTCCTCGAGGGCGCCCCGCAGCTTCTTGCGGACCTCGCACAGGATTTGACGGACGCGCTGCACGGACAAACCGGCGCGCGCGGCCACCTCGGCGTGCGGCAGCTCCTGGCCGTCGCACGCCAGTTGAAAGACGCGCTGAGCGCTCGACGAGCACTCGCGCAGGGCCACCTGGGCCCGGGCCAGTTGTTCCTCGGACAGCAGGCGCCGCTCGGCCGAGACGGACGGGTCCACCGGTTGGTGGGCCTCGGGCAGCTCCTCCACGGGACCGGCCAGGGACTCGCGGCGGGCCCGGCGCGCCTCGTCGGCGGCGAGGAAGGCCGCCTGGGTGAGGGCGAGGTTGGGCAGGCGCAGCTCGGTGAGCTGCCCCTTCTGCTGCTGCTGGATGAGGCGCGCCCACGTCTCCTGGGCGAGCTCATGGGCCCGGTCCACCCGGACCCCCCGGGCGAGCAGCGAGACCACCACGCGGTGCTGGTAGCGGGAGATGAGGGTGTTCCAGGCGGCACGATCCCCCCCCAGGGCGCGCCGTGCGAGGCCAGCCTCGTCCTCCGGCGCGTTGCCCCCCGGCCGCGCGCCCTCTTCCGGCTGTCGCACCACGCTCCGAACTGGTTGCACCAAGGCCACACCCATCGCGTCTTCCCGGGCTTCCACGCGCCCGCCGGGGTCTCGCTGCTGCCCGGTGCCTGGGAAACGTCCGGTGCCGGTGGACATATCGGAGGGGGGTGGAGGGGGCGCCCGGGTGGGCGTCAGTTGACGGCCGGGCTCTCTCCGGAGGCCCACTTCATCTGGGACATCTTGACCACGCCCTGACAGCGGGCACACACCTGCCCCTTGTCGTCGTACATCCGGGCGGAGGCGAAGAGGGTGGAGGTCCCCGCGCTGTCGATGGTGGCCTCGGCGCGCACGGTGGTGCCCCGGACGGGCCGCTCGAAGCTGACGGAGAGCTGCATGGTGGCGCAGCGGCGGGTGGGGTCCACCAGGGCGGGGGTGCAGCCGATGGCGTAGTCGAACATGGCGGAGATGATGCCGCCGTTGATGGCATGCGTGCCCAGGCCGCCGCGGTGCTCGGCACGGACCTCGGGGAGGGTGATGACGACCTTTTCCCCACCCGGGGGAAAGCTCAGCCGCAGACCGAGCAGGCGCAGGGTCTGACTCTGATTGAACTGTTCGGCGTAGCGCTCAAGCTGCTCCTGCGTTGGACGGGCATCGGCGTCGGACATGAGCGCGACTCTACTGGTAGAACGTCGTCCATGCCTCGCCTGCCGCGTCTGTTCGCCCTTGTCCTGCTGGCCGTCTCGGGATGCACGGAGCTGCGGGGCTGTGCGACGTCCGAGCCCGAGTCCCTCCAGGCCCTGGCGGCTCCGGACGCCGGGGTGCCGGAGGCCTCCACTCCGGGTGTGGCTCCTCCGCCGCTGGAAGCACGCTACGCGAAGGAGTGGCTGGTCATCGTGCACTCCTCGTCCACGCCCGGGGAGGGGAGTGGGGTGCTGGGGGCGCTGAAGGCGACGGGGCTGCCCGTGGAGCCCGTGCGGCTGTCCACCAATGCCTTCAAGGACCTGCGCCCGTGCCTGGAGGTGGTGGTGGCGAAGGTGTTCGAGACCCGGGCGGAAGCGGAGGGCTTCCGCGAGCAACTCTCCCGGGCGGGAGTGGAGGCCTACGTGAAGAACGCCGGGCCGCTGGAGCCCGAGCGGGAGCGCAAGGACGCCACCTGCCGGGCCGATGCCGAGGCCCACGCCGCCCGGGCCGAGGCGCTGAACCGGCGGACGGTGCCTCGCTTCGTGGAGTCCCACCTCGGGCGCACCTTCATGTTGCTGGGCGAGGCGAGGACGAGCGTCGCGCTCGAGCCGGTGGACGTGCGCCGGAGCGTGTGGATGGCGCCGATCGACGCGGACCCCATGGGCCTCTTCGTGAAGGGGGAGACGGTGGACCTCTACGGCGTGGCCGGGCTGCTCCAGGCGGGGTGCGCGGTGAAGGGCTTCGCGTGGATCAACCGGGGCGTGCCGCACTTCGGCTATTTCCAGCAGGAGCCGCCTCCCGAGGCACCGGGCTGTGGACGGCCCTGGGCCTTCGCCGAGCTGGACTGCGCGGTGGCGCCGGACGCGGTGGCGTTCGCCCTGCCCGCGGGCACGAAGGCGCCGGTGTTCTTCGCCTCCGGTGAGGGGCCCCCCGAGGAGGTGCTGGCGGCCGAGGTGCGGGCGCTCCGGCGCTCCGAGCGCTTCGCCACGCTGCGCTCCGAGGGCTCCATCCAGGCGGAGCAGGTGCAGGAGCGGCTGAGCGAGGAGGTGAGAGCCTTCCGCTACGCCTCCGGGGCCACGCACGCCGTCTTCACGGTGGCGCGCTTCCGCACGGGGGAGGGCAACTCGATGTGCGGCGGCGACTACAACCAGCAGGTGACGCGGGCGGTGGTGCTGGGGCCGGGCGGTGCGGAGCGGACGCTGACGGCGAAGGCGCTGGTGGGGGAGGACGTGGTGGGGGTGCTGGACCTGGAGGGCGACGGGGAGGTGGAGCTGCTGGTTCAGGAGTCCTGGCCCAGGCGGGCGGTCCGGCTGCTCCACGAGGACGGCTCCGAGCTGTCCGGCGCCGTGGTGGAGAACTGCGACTGCGGGTGCTGAGGCCCCTCCGGAAGACTCCCTCGGAGGACAGGCGGGCGAGCCCCTGCGTGGAACGTCCTTCCAGACGGACGGAAACTCGTTAGAAGCAAGGTTTGCCTCTAGAAAAGCACCTTGCCTTGAACGCCGACGAACTCCTCAAAGACCTGAACGATCCCCAGAAGGAAGCCGTCCTGCATGGGGAGGGCCCGCTCCTCGTCCTGTCGGGCGCGGGCAGCGGCAAGACGCGCGTCATCACCCGCCGGGTGGCCCACCTGGTCGAGGTGCGCGACGTCTACCCCTGGCGCATCCTGGCCGTCACCTTCACCAACAAGGCCGCCCGCGAGATGCGGGAGCGGCTCGTCCACCTGCTCGGGGGCAGGGCGAACGACCTGGTGGTGAGCACCTTCCACTCCTCGGCGTCCATGATCCTCCGCCGGGTCCTGAGGGATCCCCTGGTGGCGGCGGACAAGTCGCTGGAGTCGGTGGTGGGGGGCCTCACGCCCTCGTTCGTCATCTACGACGACGGTGACCAGCTCCAGCTCGTCAAGCGCGCCATTCGCGAGGCCCGCGTGGACCCCATCATGCAGCCGCGGGAGATCCTCAGCCGCATCGATCAGGAGAAGAACGCGGGCCGCCTCCCGGAGGACATGGGAGAGGTGGAGATGGAGGATCTGCGTGGGCGGGTGGTGAAGAACACCTACCCCGTCTACCAGCGGCTGCTGCGCGCGGCGAACGCGGTGGACTTCGGAGATCTGCTGCTGCTGCTGGTGGCGCTCTTCCGCAAGCGCCCGGACGTGGCGGATCAGTACCGGCGGCGTTTCCAGCACATCCTGGTGGACGAGTTCCAGGACACCAACCCGGTGCAGGCCGAGCTGCTGCGGCTGCTGGCGCCCCCGGAGCGGCGTCCGAACCTGGTGGTGGTGGGCGATGACGACCAGTCCATCTACCGCTGGCGCGGGGCGAGCGTGGACAACATCATCGGCTTCCCGGAGGCGTACGCGGGGGCGCGGGTGGTGAAGCTGGAGCAGAACTACCGCTCGGACCAGAACATCCTGGACGCGGCGCACGCGGTCATCGCGCGCAACACGCGGCGCATGCCGAAGAAGCTGTGGAGCGATCGGCCCAAGGGCGAGAACCTGGTGCTGATGATGAACCGGGACGAGCGCGCCGAGGCCCAGGACGTGGCGCGCCGCATCCACGAGCTGCAGCGCGAGGGGTTCATCAAGTACTCGGGGATGGCGGTGTTCTACCGCACCAACGCGCAGAGCCGCGTGGTGGAGGAGGCGCTGCGGCTGGCACGGGTGCCGTACACCCTGGTGAGCGGGCGGAGCTTCTACGACCGGGCCGAGGTGCGGGACGCGGCGGCCTACTTGAGGCTGATGGTGAATCCGCGCTCGGACGCGGACCTGCTGCGCATCATCAACACGCCGGCGCGAGGCATTGGCGACACGACGGTGGAGCGGCTGGTGGACTGGGCGAACCAGGCGGGGGTGAGCCTGTACGAGGCCACGGCGGCCCCCGAGCGGATTCCGGGGCTCAACTCGGCGGCGGTGCGGAGGCTGACGGGGTTCCACGCGGTGGTGTCCTCGCTGCATGCGTGCGCGCAGGAGGCGAAGGACGCGGCGAGCGCGGTGGACGAGATGTTGAAGGAGACGCGGCTGGTGGAGTCGCTCGTCACGGAGGGCAGTGACGAGTCGCTGACGCGTGCGGAGAACCTGCGCGAGTTCCTGGGCGCGGCGCAGGAGTTCGACCTGAACCGTGCGGCGGCGGCGGTGGCGGCGGCCACGGCGGTGGAGGCCGAGGACGCGGAGCCAGCGGAACCGGAGGAGGAGGGATTGGACTCCTCGCCGCTGACGGCGGACGTGCCGGCGCTGAACGCGTTCCTGGAGCAGATCAGCCTGGTGGGCGAGGCGGACGCGGACGTGGGCGAGGGCCGGGTGGCGCTGATGACGCTGCACGCGGCGAAGGGGCTCGAGTTCGACGCGGTGTTCATCACGGGGATGGAGGACGGAGTCTTTCCGCACTCGCGAGCGCTGGTGGCGGATGACCCGGACGGGGAGGAGATGGCCGAGGAGCGGCGGCTCTGCTACGTGGGCTTCACGCGCGCGCGGAAGCGGCTGTTCGTGAGCCTGGCGCAGTGCCGGTCGCTGTTCGGCGAGCTGCGCTACAACCCGCCCTCGCGCTTCCTGCGGGAGGTGCCGCAGTCGCTCTTCGGCTTCGCGGAGCAGGAGTTGGAGACGCCCGCGCCGAAGTCCTCGCCGATGATGACGCGCAGGCGGAACTGGGCGGACGAGGACGACGGTCCGCGCATCGACCGCACCTATTCCCAGGCGTCGGACATGGACGGCGTGGGCGGGGACGTGCGAGGGATGCGGGTGCGCCACGAGCAGTTCGGCATGGGGAAGATCATCTCGGCGGACGGCAATGGGCCCAACGCGAAGGTGACGGTGGACTTCGGTGGGACGGTGGGCCTCAAGCGGGTCATCGCCCGTTTCCTGCTGCCGGGGTAACGGACCGCGATGACGGCGCCCACCCGTACGCTCCTGTTGGTGGACGACAGCCCCGAGGACAGGAGTACCTGGGCGGCGTTCCTCTGCGAGGACAAGGACTGCACCTACATCTTCCTCGAGGCGGAGGACGCGGAGGAGGGGCTGGCGCTCTGTCATTCACACCGCGTGGACTGCCTCGTGCTGGACTACGAGCTGCCGCAGATGGATGGCGTGAGCCTGTTGCGGCGGCTGCGGGTGGAGCTCGGTGAGGAGGCTCCTCCGGTGGTGATGGTGACGGGGCGCGGCAGCGAGCAGGTGGCGGTGGCGGCGATGAAGGCGGGCGCCGCGGACTACCTGGTCAAGTCGGACATCACCCCGGCGAGCCTCTACCGGGCGGCGCAAAACGCCATGGAGAGGGCCTCGCTCGAGCGTGGCCGCCGTGAAGCGGAGCGGGCGCGGGACGCCCTTCTGGCGCGCGAGCGGCAGGCGCGGGCCGAGGTCGAGGGCCTCATGCGGGAGCGTGAGCGGCTGTTGGACCTGGCGAACCGGCACACCGCCGAGCTGGAGGCCATCTTCCAGAGCATGGCGGAAGCCCTGTACGTGGGTTACGCCGGCGGCATCACGCGCGCCAATCAGCCGGCGCTCTCCCAGTTGGGTTACTCCCGCCTGGAGGAGCTCAACCGGAACATCGCCACGCTGGCGAGTGAGATCCGCACCCGGCGCGCCGACACCGGAGAGATCATTCCGGCCGAGGACCAGGCCTTCACCCACGCCCTCCAGGGCAGGGCGGACGTGCAGGAGGTGGTGGTGCGCCACCTGCTCACGGGACAGGACCGGATCGTCCGCTCCTCGTGCGCCCCCGTGCGCGTCGATGGCGAGGTGGTGGCGGCCGTCGCCATCAACACCGACATCACCGAGCAGAAGATGGCCGAAGCGGAGCGCGCGCGGCTGACGCACGAGGTCCAGGCCCAGCGGGCCCTCTTCGATGCCGTGCTCCAGCAGATGCCCTCGGGCGTCATCGTGGTGGAGCCCTCCGGGAAGCTGGTGCTGGCCAACGCGCGGGTGGAGGAGATCCTGCGCTTCCCCTTCCGGAGCGCGCGAAACATGAGCGAGGCCAGCGCGGCCTACCAGGTCTTCCATCTGGACGGCAGTCCCTCTGGTCCGGACGAGCAACCCCTGGCCCGAAGCCTCCGCTCGGGCGAGGTGGTGGTGGGCGAGGAGGCGGAGGTCGTGCGCGGGGACGGCAGCCGCATCACGCTCAGCGTCTCCTCCAGCCCGGTGAACGATGAGCGGGGGCGGCGGGTGGCGGCGGTCGGCATCTTCCTGGACGTGACGCAGCGCAAGCGCGACGAGGCCGAGCTTCGGCGGCGGACGGAGTTCGAGCAGCAGCTCATCGGAATTGTCTCCCATGACTTGCGCAACCCCATCTCCGCCATCCTCCTTGGCGCGCAACTCATCCTGCGGCAGGAGGAGCTGGGGGATCGCCTGAGGGTCGCGGTCTCCCGCATCCAGGGCTCGGCCGAGCGTGGCGTCCGCATGGTGAGGGATCTGCTGGACTTCACCCAGGCACGGCTCGGGGGCGGTATCCGCATCGTGCCCTCCACGTTCGACCTGCATGCCCTCACGCTCCAGGTGATGGACGAGGTACGGATGAGCCATCCCGAGCGGGACTTCCAGGTGCGCCAGGAAGGGGATGCGCGAGGCGACTGGGACCCGGATCGCCTGGCCCAGGTGCTCACCAACCTGACGTCCAACGCGGCGAAGTACAGCCCCGCGGGGACCCAGGTTTCGGTGGTGACGCGAGGCGAGGGCGAATGGGTCACGCTGGAAGTCCACAACGAGGGGACGCCCATCCCGCCGGAGCTGCGCCAGCGTCTCTTCGAGCCCATGCAGCGGGGAGGCGCCGACGTGGACCGGGCGGGCCGCAGCATCGGCCTGGGTCTCTACATCGTGGACAGCATCGTCCGGGCCCACGGCGGCACCATCGACGTGCGGTCCAGCGCGGCCGAGGGCACCACCTTCACGGTGCGGCTGCCGCGTCAGCCTCCCTAGTCGAGGAACCGCCGCTCCCAGCGGCGCGTGTCCTCCATGCTCTGCACGGTGTGGATCTTCGGCTCATGGTAGAGCCAGGGTTCCAGCACGTGCGCCAGTTCCCGGTAGGCGGGCAGGATGTTGCCCTGTTCGGTGTCGCCCGCTTCGGGCCAGGGGCCCAGGGAAACAACGGCCCTTTCTCCTGCCATCTCCTGGACGGTGGTTTCTGGATGTCTCAATAGAGCGCGCAGCCCGGACACGCCACCCAACTCTCCGAGCACGGGCTGTCCGAGGAAGGTCAGCCAGGAGGGGCCCCGCACCTGGGTTCCGATGTGAAACGTGTCCCAATCGATGTTGGGAACATCCATGCCTGGGTAGCGGAAGCGCAGCTTGTGGATTTCACTCCGCGCTCCCGCGAGGCTGGTATCGCAGTTGAAGGAGAGACCGGCATTGCCAGTGCAGAAGGGCAGGGGCGTGGCCAGTTCCATGGCGAGCTCGTGTACCCGCCCCGGGCCATGTTCCTCGAAGTATTCGGTGGGGAGCCAGAAGGAGACCGCCGAGACGGCACCTGGATGTCTCTTGAGAAGAGCTCCTTCCAGAATCCTGCCCTGGTAGCTGAAGCGGTAGCTCTGCTGATCGTTCGACGCACCCGACAGCTCGATCATGGCCATCTGCGGGCTTTGCATGGTGCGATGGATGACGTCCCATCCCGCGGCATCGAGGGGCTGCCAGAGGCCCTCGTCATCCGCCTGCACGCTGAGTGCATCTGGACCAATCGCGCGCAGGTATGTCTCCAACGATTGATGGACGGCTTGCGAGATGGCCGCATGGGAATGGCGCATGAAGAATGTCAGCGTCAGTCCATCCCTGATCAACAAATGTCCATCCCTGGCATGGATGCGTATCCTCGGGAAGTGTTCATTCATTGGAGATTGCAAAGTCCACTTCAATCAAGGAACCGTCGCTCCCAGCGGCGCGTGTCTTCCATACTCTGCACGGTGTGGATCTTCGGCTCATGGTAGAGCCAGGGTTCCAGCACGTGCGCCAGTTCGCGGTAGGCGGGCAGGACATTTCCCTGCTCGGTGTCGCCCGCCTCGGGCCAGGGACCCAGGGAGACAACGGCCCTCTCTCCTTCCATCTCCTGGACGGTGGTTTCCGGATGTCGCAACCGGGCGCGCAGCCCGGACGCGCCGCCCAACTCTCCCAGCACGGGCTGCCCGAGGAAGGTCAGCCATGAAGGGCCTCGTACCTGAGTGCCGATGTGTAACGAGACCCAACTCGTGTCGGGAACATCCATGCCCGGGTAGCGGAAGCGGAGCTTGGGCGTGTCGCCCGACATATGTGCCGGGTTTGAGTCGTAGTTGAAGGAAAGACCGGCATTGCCGGTGCAGAAGGGCAGAGGCGAGGCCAGCTCCACGGCGAGAGCGCGTACCCGTTCCGGGCCATGTTCCTCGAGGTACTCGGTAGGTAGCCAGAAGGAGAGCGCGGAGACCGCGCCCGGCTCCCTCTTGAGGAAAGGTCTGTCCAATTCCCTGCCCTGATAAAAGAACCGATAGCGTTGCTCGTTGCTCGCTGCATTGGTCAGGGCAACATAGGCGGACTGGGGGTCGTTCAACTCCTGGCGGATGACCGCCCAACCGGCCTCGTCGAGCACTTGCCAGTGACCTTCTTCGTCGGCGTACAGCCCTGGTGCGTCTGGACCAACCGCACGCAGCCAGGTCTCGAGTGCGCAGGTAATCTCTCGTGAAATGTCTTTGTGGGAGCGGCGGATATAGAAGGTCAGGTTCAGCCCCTCTCTGACCAGGAGGTGTCCACTCTTGGAATGGATGCGGATTCTCGGGTAGTGCGTACTCATTCGAGCACTCCGATCCAGGGAATGATGCGCGCAACCCATGGCGCTATGTACCGTTCGTAAGCGGTCTTCTGGGTGTACTTCGCAAGTGGATGCCCCTTGGGATACCGCCCCCAGTCCGGCGGATTGCCGTTCTCCCCGCAGGGGAATTTGAAGTCGTAAGCGGCCCGCGCGTCGAGCGGATCTCCCTCATGAATGACGACGTCAGGCTTCAGGGTCCCCTTCAACTCTCCGCCATTTCCGGACTCCTCGAGTGCCCGCTCCTCTTCAGCGTTGACCAACTCTTTCTCTCCCGTCTCCAGGTCGATGATGCGGTAGCGCTGTTCCAAGCTGAACCCGCCTGGATGCACCTTGCCCAACCCCTCCTCGGCGCATTTCCGGGCGGCCTCATGCATCTCGATACCGAGGCGCATGGCCCAGGTGACTCGCCTGCCCTGGGACTTCGTTTCCTGCTTGCACTCCTCAGCGTCAGGAACAGGGCCTTTGAATTGCTTCGGATACCTCAGGAGGACTTCGGTGCGAGCCAGGTCAGCGCATTTCTCGAGTTCCTCCTCGATGGATTGCTTTGCTGCCTTGTCGAACACCACCTTCAGCACAGCCGTGGTGGACGCCATCTCCTTGCCGTAAAGCGCGATGCAGGCGGAGAGGCTGTTGCGACAGGTGGCCGAAGGGGAGTCGATGCCCACGGGCGCGTTGCTGTAGCCGTAGGAGCCCGGTGTGACGCGGGACGCGGGAGTGACGCACGCGCATTGCGTCATGAGCACGGCTAGCGCCAATACGTTCAGGCCAACAGCACGGGTGTGCACGCAGGACCTCGCAGTTCAAAACCCGGGCTCTATCGTGGCCCAGGTGTAGATATCTACACTTGGTGTAGGTAAAAGTAACACCTCAAGTGTAGATATCTACACCTGAGGTCCACCTCGGGCCGACGTGAAGAAAACCGCTCCAGGGCACCCGGGCTCACGACTTCGGCGGCTGGAGCCGCCACGAGAGCACCCGTCCATCCTGTCCCAGCACGAAAAGCTGATCCCCGAGCACCACGGGCCGGGTGAGCAGCGGCGTATCCAACCGCAGGGTGAACACGGGAGGCCCTTCGCGTGGCTTGAGCGCGAGCAACCAGCCCTGGCTGTCACGGGTGGGCACCAGCACCCACTCGCGGAACTCGACGATCTGCGTCACGAGCGGCGCGGGCAGGGCCAACCGGATGGCTTCCCTCCCGTCCTGGGGCGACAGGGCCAGCAGCAACTTGTCCTCCGTGCCCACCCAGACCATTCCCTGGGCCCATGCCGGGGGGCTCGAGAGCGCGGAGGCGGGCGTCCGCCGCCAGCGCACCTGCCCGTTGGCCAGCCCGAGCGCGAGCACCTCGCCCTTCTGGGTGGAGACGTACAGCACCTCCCCTTGTGCCTCCATCCCGAGCACCCGCGCCAGCGGCTGCCGCCAGCGCACGGTGCCGTCCTGGGGCGACAGCGCGAACAGCCCCGCGTCCCCGAGCGCCACCACCAGCAGCCCCCCGGCGAGCACCGGCGCGGGCTGGGGCCGGGTGCCATCCGGACGGGGGACACCCGACGGGAGGGGCCGGCGCCAGCGCACCTCGCCCGAGCCCACGGCGAGCGCTCTCACCGCCCCATCCGGGGCCACGACGTAGACGGAGCCCGCCTCCGAGACGAGCGGGGTGAGCACGGGTGGCTGCCCGGTGAGGCGCCAGCGCTCCGAGCCATCGGAGAGCGCGAGGCTGACGAGAGTCCCGCCAACCGTTCCCACGATGACAGTCTCCCCCGAGACCGCCGGGCGCGCGGCGACCTCCCGGCCCAGCTCCACGCGCCAGAGGGCCACTCCTTGGCGGTCCAGCCTCAGGAACCGTCCGGCCTCGTTGCCCACCAGGACGCCGTCCTCCAGGGCCACCAGCCCCGCACGGGACGGCGCGTCAGAGGAGAAGGTGAAGAGCGGGTCGGTGGGTTTCCGGCAGGCGGCCATCAGCGCCGCCATGGCGAGCAGTAAGACGAGGCGCTGAGGTCGGAGTGGCGGCATGGTTGAGGGAGGATCTTCAGGACCCTAGGATGGTTGGCAAGGAAGGAACCCGACATGGCTTCGATTCGCGACGACGAGCTCCCCAGCTCGACTGGTATCCCCTCATCCGCCCGCCGGGCCGACTGGGCCCCGCCCCCGGCCATTCCCGTCACCCTGGAGCTGCTCCAGGCGCTCCCCAAGACGGACCTGCACTGCCACCTCGATGGCTCCATGCGGCTCAAGACGATCCTCGAGCTGGCCGACCAGCAGAAGGTGAAGCTGCCCGCGGACACCGAGGACGGCCTGGCCAGGGCCATCCACATGGGCGAGGTGTGCAAGAACCTCGAGGACTACCTGGTGGCCTTCGACGTGACGCTCTCGGTGCTGCAGACGGCCGAGGCCCTCTACCGCTCGGCCTATGAGCTGGCGGTGGACGCGGCGGCCGAGAACGTGCGCTACCTCGAGGTGCGCTACTCGCCCGCCCTGCACCTGCAGAAGGGCCTGAAGATGACCACGGTCATCGACTCGGTGCTCGAGGGCCTGCGGGTGGCCAAGCGCGAGACGGGCATCAAATACGGCGTCATCATCTGCGGCATCCGCCACATCAACCCGCAGACGTCCATGCGGCTGGCGGAGCTGTCGGTGGCCTACAAGAACCGGGGGGTCATCGGCTTCGACCTGGCGGGCGCCGAGGCGAACTTCCCGGCCAAGGACCACAAGGACGCCTTCCAGCTCATCCTCAAGAACAACGTCAACTGCACGGCGCACGCGGGCGAGGCCTTCGGGCCCGAGTCCATCTCCCAGGCCATCCACTACCTGGGCGCGCACCGCATCGGCCACGGCACGCGGCTGCGCGAGGATGGGGATCTGCTCAACTACGTGAACGATCACCGCATCCCCCTGGAGGTGTGCCCCACCTCCAACGTGCAGACGGGGGCGGTGCCGAGCCTGGATGCGCACCCGCTCAAGTTCTACTTCGACTACGGCCTGCGCGTGACGATCAACACCGACAACCGCCTCATCACCGACACCACGGTGACGAAGGAGCTGTGGGTGGCGCACAAGGAGCTGGGGCTGTCGCTGGAGGACCTGACCACCATCCTCGTGTCCGGTTTCAAGAGCGCCTTCCTGCCGTTCCGCGAGAAGCAGGATCTGCTGCGCCTGGTGAACGAGGAGATCGCCCGGACGCTGGCGGCCTTCGAGAAGCGGCCCCAGGTGGTGAAGCAGCCGGCCTGAGCCGGGAAGGACGCCATGGACCTGGAGCTCGGTGGGAAGGTGGTGCTGGTGACGGGCGGCTGCCGAGGGCCGGGTACGTGACGGGCACGGCCCTCAACGTGGATGGAGGGCTGTCTCCGGCGGTGTAGCGGACGCCTCGTCCTCCAGCACCGGGAGGGTGAAGTGGAACGTGGAGCCGTGGCCCACCTCGCTCTCCACCCAGATGCGGCCGCCGTGGCGCTCGACGATGTCGCGGCAGATGTAGAGGCCGAGCCCCAGTCCTCCGAAGCCCGAGATGGGGGCGTTGCGCGCCCGGAAGAAGCGCTCGAAGAGGTGATCCTTCTGATCCGGGGGGATGCCGATGCCCGAGTCCGACACCGAGACGAGGGCCTGGGCCCCGTTCCGCTCCACGCGCACGCGGATGGTGCCGCCCGTGGGGCTGTACTTGAGGGCGTTCTCCAGCAGGTTCACCAGCACCTGCGCGAGCCGGCCGCGATCGCCCTGGATGAGGAGCGGCTCGGCGGGCTCCTCGTACTCCAGCGAGCGGTGGGGGCTGACCGCGCGCAGGTCCGCCAGCACCTCGTGGGTGAGCTCCCGGAGGGACACGGGCTCGTGCCGCAGCTCCAGCCGTCCGGCCTGGATGCGCGAGGTGTCCAGCAGATCGTTGATGAGTCCGGAGAGCCGCGCCACCTGGGTGAGCGCCTTGTCCACGTGCTGGGCCGGGACGGGCTGTCCGGAGGCCATCCGGTGTTTCAGCACCTGCAGGTGCAGCTTGAGGGGGGTGAGTGGCGTCTTCAGCTCGTGGGAGGCGATGGACAGGAAGTCATCCCTCACGCGGATGGCCTCGCGGGCCTCGCGCAGCAACCGCTCGCTCTCCGCCTGGGCGCGGCGCTCCACCGTCACGTCCCGGTACGTCCAGACGCGGCCGACGACGGTGTCTCCCAACCGCTGGGGGCGTGAGTAGCGCTCGATGACACGTCCGTCCCGGAGCACCAGGACGTCGACCCCCTCTTGATCGGGACTCGCCAGCAGTTGCTGGGTGCGCGAGTGGACCTGCTCCGCGTTCTCCAGCTGGGCGCGCATGTGCTCGCTCAGCACCTGGCCATCGCGGCCTTCCAGCATGGCGTCGGGGATGTTCCACAGCTTCTGGAACCTCCCGTTGACGGCGGTGACGCGCCAGTCCTGGGTGAGGACGATGATGCCATCCGCCGTCGAGTCCAGGGTGGCGCGCAGCAGCGAGACGGTCTGCTCCAGGTCCTCCCGGGCCCGGCGCTGCGCGGTGACGTCCACCATGATGCCCCGGAGCTGGCGGGGGACGCCGTTCTCGGAGACGACGGTGACGATGTCCCTCAGCCACACGCTGGTGCCGTTGGCCGCCACCATCCGGTACTCGAACTCGTGGGCCCTGCACTCCTTGGCGGACTTCATGCAATAGGCGGAGGCCCAGTCCCTGTCGTCGGGGTGGAGGTGCTTCAGCCAGAAGCCCGGCTCCTCCAGCCATTGGTGGATGGGGTAACCCAGGATGCGCTCGGCCTGCTTGCTGACGAAGGTGAAGCGGAAGTTCGCGTCCGTCTCCCAGACGATGCCGTCGATGGCGTCGATGAGCTCCTCGTGCATGCGCTGGGTGCGGGTGATCTCCTGGAGCATCTCGTCGATGCTCGGGGCGGTGTGCTTCACCCCCTCGGGCGGGGGCGGGGGAGTGAGGACCCGGACGGTGCCGATGAGCTCTCCGGTCCCATCCGGTGAGGGCTCGACGGCGCTTAGCTCCACGGCCAGGCGGACGGGCCTTCCCTCGGCCGAGCGTGCCCGGAGCTCGAGGGTCCGGGGCTCTCCCGTCCTGGCCACCGCTCCCCAGGCCTCCAGCAGTCCGTCGAGCTCCTCCGGGTGCACGAGCTGGGAGACGAAGCCCCGCGACTTCCACGCCTCCAGGGGGTGACCGAGGGCCTGGACGAGGGAGGGACTCACCCAGCGGAATCGCGGTGGGAGGCCTCCCCCCAGCCAGATCAGCGGGGAGGGATCCGCCACAGGGGCCGGCTCCGGATGCTCCTCACTGCTCTGGGGGGGGGCCATGGCTCTCCTTTTTCTTCTTCGTAAGCGTAGCGCGGGAGGCGGCTGGACATGGCATTCAACACCGGTGGAGCCCCAATCACCTGGGGCTTCCTCGCTGAGCGCCCTGTCAGGCGTGGCCGCGGAGGGGCGGGGCTGGCTCCACGGGCAGGGTGAAGCGGAAGGTGGTGCCCAGGCCGTTCTGGCTCTCGGCCCAGATGCGGCCGCCGTGGCGCTCGACGAGGTGCCGGCAGATGTAGAGCCCGAGTCCCAACCCGCCAAAGCCCGAGATGGGGGCGTTGCGGGCCCGGAAGAAACGCTCGAAGAGGTGCGCCTGCTGGTCCGCCGGGATGCCGATTCCGTGGTCCGAGACGGAGACGACGGCCTCCGCTCCGTTCCGGGTGAGCGTGACGCGAATCGGTCCCTTCAGGGGGCTGTACTTGCGCGCGTTCTCCAGCAGGTGGCTCAGCACCTGCACCAGCCGCTCCCGGTCCCCCTGGATGACGAGCGCCTCCGTGCACTGCTCCTCGTACTCCAGCGGGTGCTGGAGACTGGCGGGGCGGAAGGCCTCCAGGGCTTCGTGGATGACCTCCTGGAGCGGCAGGGGCTCGCGCTCCAGCTCCAGCCTCCCCGCCTCGAGTTGCGAGGCGTCCAGCATGTCGGAGATCAACCCGGAGAGCCGCTCCACCTGGACGAGCGCCTTGTCCGCGAAGTCGGGCGGGAGGGGTTGTCCGGAGGCGCGCTTCTTCTGGAGACGTTGCAGGTGGAGCCGGAGGGGGGTGAGGGGCGTCTTCAGCTCGTGCGAGGCGACGCAGAGGAAGTCATCCCGGGTCCGAATGGCCTCCTGGGCCTCGTGGAGCAGCCGCTCCCGCTCCAACTGGGCGCGGTGCTCCGCCGTGACCTCGACGACCACGGCACCCACGCCCACGAGCCTCCCGCTCGTCGTGCGGACGGGGTAGTAGCTGACGCGCCAGTGACGCAACTGGCCCGGGGTGGCCGGGACCTCGAGTGTCATGCCGAGCCCGATG
The DNA here is from genome assembly GCF_000733295.1 of Archangium violaceum Cb vi76. GTDB lineage: Bacteria > Myxococcota > Myxococcia > Myxococcales > Myxococcaceae > Archangium > Archangium violaceum. The sequence goes on from NZ_JPMI01000079.1 coordinate 162,937, forward strand.
AGGGGCTTGCCGGTGGCCAGGACCTGGCGCATGAGGGGATCGACATGGGCCGCGATATGGGGCGCGAGGTCGCGCAGCGCCTGGCCCAGATCCTGCTCCCGGGTGTTGCCGTGGAGCGTGGCCAGGGCGTCGTTGAGCTGGATGAAGCGCAGGTTCCGGTCGAGGAAGGCCAGTCCGATGGGCGCGTTGTTCAGGAAGGTGTCGAGCACGGCGAGTGACTCCTCCAGCTGCGCGCGTACGCGTCTCTCGGCCACGAACAGCCGCTCCTGCTCCGCTTTGGCGAGGCGCTCCTCCGTGACGTCCCGGTAGCTCCAGATGCGGCCGATGATGGTGCCGCCCATCCGTTGGGGCATCGTGGTGCGCTCGAGGATGCGCCCGTCGCGGAGCTCGACGGTGTCCACGGACTCCCTGTCGGAGAGCACGAACTCCTCCCGGAGCTGCGAGATGAACCGCTCCGGCTCCTGGACCAGGGGGGCCGCGGCGGTGACCGCTTCCAGGGCATCCAGGTTCTCCAGCCGCACGGTATCGGAGAACCGCCAGAGCCGTTGGAAGCGCTGGTTGAAGGTGGTGATCCTCCGGTCGCTGCCCACCACGATGACGCCATCGGCGATGGAGTCGAACGTGGCGCGCAGCAGCGACACCGTCTGCTCCAGCTTCTCCTGGGCCCGGCGCTCCTCCGTCACGTCGCGGTAGCTCCAGACGCGGCCGATGATGGTGTTGCCCATCCATTGGGGCCGTGTGGTGCGCTCGAGGGTTCTCCCGTTGGCGAGCTCGACGGTGTCGGCGTCCTCCAGGTCGGGGATCGCGTACACCTCGCGGATCCGCGCGGCGAAGCGCTCCGGGTCCTTGACCAGGTGGAGCGCGGCCGCGAGGGGTTTTTCGGTATTCGTTCCAGCCTCCAGAACCTCATCGGGGAGCTGCCAGAGCTGCTGGAAGCGCTTGTTGAAGGCGGTGATGCGCATGTTCCTGTCCACCACGACGACGCCATCGGCGATGGAATCGAACGTGGCGCGCAGCACCGAGGCCGTCTGCTCCAGCTTCTCCCGGGCCAGGCGCTGCTCGGTGACATCCACCATGATGCCGCGCAGCTTCAGGGGCCGCTCTTCCTCGGAGAGCACGGTGACGATGGACCGCAGCCACACGACACGTCCATCCGCGGCCAGCATGCGGTACTCGAACTCGTAGGGCCTGTGCTCCCGGCTCGCCTTCATGCAGTAGGCCTGGGCCCACTCGCGGTCCTCGGGATGGACGTGCTTCTTCCAGAAGTCCGGGTCCTGGATCCATTGGCGGGGGGGATGGCCGAGCAGCCGTTCCGATTGCTTGTTGACGAAGGTGAAGCGGAAGTTCACATCCGCTTCCCAGACGATGCCGTCGATGGTGTTGATCAGATCCTCGTACTGCCGCTGGGTCCGGGTGAGCTCCTGCTCCAGGAGCGCCTGGTGCGCTGGCCCGGGCTTCATGGGTGCTCGTTCGCTCAGGCGGGCGCATGCTCCCAGGCACTGGCCCTCGTTTCCGAAGACGGGGAGCACCAGGGCGCGCATCCACCGCTCCCGCTCGCCGCCCTCGCTGACCGCCTCCGTGCCGGAGAGGGCCTTATGCAGGGCGTCCACGAGCCACGGGAAGAGCTGGAGTACCTCTTCCAGGGGCCGTCCCTCGGGTGGCACGCCATCTCCCCACCCGGCGGCAACGGCCAGCCTGCTGTCGATGCGGCCAATCTGGCCCTGGGCATCGACCACCAACGTGGCATGGAGGCTCTCGCCTACCTGGAGGAGCAACTCGGGGAAGGAGCGCACGGATGCCTCCAGCCTCGCGTCGCATCCATGCCCGTCGACCGTCGCCATGGGCTCCTCCGCTCGCATCAAATCTGCAACACCCTGAGTACTTTACAAAGTCGGCTCCTCCCCTGCCTGTCCGGCCCGGCGGCCACGGCTCGTGTCAGGCGTGCGCGGACCGTGGCGTCGCTGGGGACGGTGGACGCTCCGGCGTGCACGACCGCGGCTGCTGACCCGAGGTCTCGAATCCATTCGCACAGGTCCCCCGTGCCCTTCCGGGCGCGGGCCAGATTCCGAGAAGGTCATGCAGCCGAAATTGAACCGGCTCCTGCGGGCACTCGCCCGTGAGGGGCTCGATGTGACGTACGACGGTCGTGTCTACTCCGTGCGCCTCCAGGGCGATTCCCACGCGCCGCCCGCCGAGGTGCTCCTCCCACCCGAACTGCCCGTGGAGGGCAAGGCCTTCCAGCAACTGGCCGCGCTCGCGGCGTTGAAGCACCCGGGCGGTGGCCGGGTGAAGCGCGTGCGCGCCACGCCGGACTTCCACCCGGGTGACTCCGGCGTGGCCATCGGCTCGGTGGTGCACACGGAGGGCCTGGTGGTGCCCGGCGCGGTGGGCACCGACATCAACTGCGGCATGCGCCTGCATGTCGCGGACCTGCCCGTGGAGACCTTCCTCGCCCGCCGGGACACCTTCGTCGAGCGGATGAAGGGCCACTACTTCTTCGGCACGCGGGACGTGGCGCTGGGCTCGCGCGCGGTGGAGGCGCTGCTGCGCGATGGCCTGCCGGGCTGGCTGCTGGAGACGATGGAGGCGCCGCTGGGCGTGGTGGCCCGGGCGGACCTGGGGCAGCTCGACCGGGAGTCGGCGCGGGTGTACCTGGGCGGGGCGCTGGAGGGAGACCCGGCGTGGGCGCCCACGGGGCTGCGCCGGGAGGGTGTGGTGCGCGACCCGGGCCTGGCCACCATTGGTGGGGGCAACCACTTCGTGGAGGTGCAGCGGGTGGAGGCGGTGATGGACCGGGCGCGGGCGTGGGAGTGGGGCGTGCGCGAGGGACAGCTCGCGTTCATGATCCACTCGGGCTCGCGGGACATGGGCAGGCACGTGGGGAACACGTGGCGGGAGCGGACGCGGGCGGCGTGGCCGGTGGGGGCCCCCCTGCCGGAGAGCGGGATTCTGCCGCTGGTGGAGCCGGCGCAGGTGCGCGAGTACCTGCGGGCCGAGGCCACGGCGGCCAACTACGCCTTCCTCAACCGGCTGCTGCTGGCGGAGCTGCTGAGGCAGACGCTGCGGGAGCTGTTCGGGGACGTGGAGGCGCCGCTCGTCTACGACGTGCCGCACAACATCACCCTGCCGTGGGAGGGCGGGTGGCTGGCGCGCAAGGGGGCGTGCCCGGCGGAGGCGGAGCAGCCGGTCATCATCCCCGGCTCCATGGGGGCGGCGTCCTACCTGATGGTGGGGCAGGGCAACGCGGAGGCGCTGGCGTCGGCGTCGCATGGAGCGGGGCGGGCGCGCTCGCGCTTCTCCATGGCACGGGGCGGGGCGGACCGGCGGGAGGAGGCGCTGGGCCTCACGGGGGTGGACTGCATCACCCTCCGGGCCGAGCGCCGCATCGAGGAGGCGCCGGCGGCCTACAAGCCCATTGGCCCGGTGGTGGCCTCGCAGGTGGAGGCGGGCCTCGTCCGGGAGGTGGCGCGGATGGCTCCGCTGATGACTTTCAAGGCCTGAGAATTCCCTGGGCTTCTCGCAGGGGGAGCGTCAATTCCCTGGCGCTCCCCCCCCGCCACCGGGTGGAATCGGCGGGCGTGTGGGCCGCCCGGCCCACGGAAACATGACCCCCGAGAGGGGGAGGGGAAACACACACATGGACCACTTTCCGGACAACCCGGCGGGAATGCCGGGGCCTGGGCCCGACAAGGCGCTGCGGGACGCCGTGACCCTTCCGGCCTACCTGTTGATGGGGACGGGGGCCCTGACCGTCCTCTTCTGGGTGTTCAACCTGCTGTCGTCGGTCGTCGGAGCCGGGGCGGGCCAGGAGGGGCTGCCGCCTGAGTTCTACAACGACCCGAACCTGCAGCAGTACCGGGAACTCGCCGAGCAGGTGCTGTCCCTCCAGTCCGAGGGCCCGAGCGTCATCGGCATCCTCTACAGCCTGGTGGGGGTGGGGCTGGGGGCGCTCATCGCCTTTGGCGGCCTGCAGATGACGAAGTTCAGGATGTACGGCGTGGCGATCGCCGCCTCCATCATCGCGATGGTGCCGTGCTTCTCCTGCTGCTGCTGCGTCATCGGCCTGCCGGTGGGCATCTGGTCCCTGGTGGTGCTGACCCGGCAGGAGGTGAAGGCCGCCTTCCGCTGAGGCGGCCTTCCAGAGGGGGCCGGGCGGAGGCTCAGGCCACCTTCATGCCCTTGGGGATGACCACCACGCCGCCGGAGGTGACGTGGAAGCGGCGACGGTCCTCGTCCAGGTCGTAGCCGATGGTCATCCCCGGGGGGATTTCCACGTTCTTGTCGATGATGGCGCGGCGGATGCGGCAGCGCCGGCCGATGGTGACGTTCTCGAAGAGGATGGAGTCCTGGACCTCGGAGAACGAGTTGACGCGCACCTTGGGCGAGAGCACCGAGCGGTTCACGTGGCCGCCGGAGATGATGCACCCCTCGCTCACGAGCGAGTCGGTGGAGTGACCCACGCGGTGGTTCTCCCGGTCGGCGAAGACGAACTTGGCCGGGGGGAAGTTGTTGGGCTGGGTGTAGATGGGCCAGCGGTCGTTGTAGAGGTTGAAGACGGGGTTCACCTCCACCAGGTCCATGTTGGACTGGTAGTAGGTGTCGATGTTCCCCACATCCCGCCAGTAGCCGCGCTCCTTCTCCTCCTGGCCGGCGATGACGTTCTGGGCGAAGTCGTACACGTAGACCGGCTCGCGCTTGTACAGCTCGCTGATGATGGACTTGCCGAAGTCATGGGCGCTGCCCTCGTCGGCGGCGTCGCGCACCACCTCCTTCACCAGCTGCTCGGTGGAGAAGAGGTAGTTGCCCATGGAGGCCAGGCAGTACTTGGGGTTGCCGGGCATGGGTGGGGGGTTCTTGGGCTTCTCCACGAAGTCCTTCATCCTCCCGTCCGCGTCCACGTCGATGATGCCGAACTCCTTGCCCTCCTCGATGGGGACGGGGATGGCGGCCACCGTGCAGGCGGCCTTCCGGGAGGTGTGGAAGTCCAGCATCTGCTGGCAATCCATCCGGTAGACGTGGTCGGCGCCGAAGACGAAGATGTAGTCCGGCTCCTCGTCGGTGATGATGTTGAGGTTCTGGTAGATGGCGTCGACGCTGCCCTTGTACCAGTCCATGCCGGTCCGCATCTGGGCCGGTACGGTTTCCACGTAGTGTCCGAGGAAGGCCGACATCCTCCAGGCCCGGGACAGGTGCTTGTTGAGCGAGTCGCTCTTGTACTGGGTGAGCACCTTCATCCGGTAGATGCCGGAGTTGGCGAAGTTGGACAGCACGAAGTCGATGATGCGGTAGCGCCCGCCGAAGGGCACCGCGGGCTTGGCGCGTTCACGAGTGAGGGGTTCCAGCCGGGTTCCGGCGCCCCCTGCGAGGATCATTGCCAGCAGTTTGGCCATATGACCGGGCACGTTACCCGGGGTTTGGGGCCCTTCAAGGCCGCCGGAGGGGCACCGTTGAGTATCCAAACCGGGGGGCAGGCATGGCCCTCGTGGCTTCCACCCGCCCAGCCGTGCTATGTCTTCTAATCGATGGCTGGCGACGAAACCCGAGTAACCAAGATCTCCTCGATCAAGGAACTGGCGACCCCCGTCGAGGCTGAATGCTGCATCGTTCAGATCCACGGGCCGGAGCTCGGCAAGAAGTACGCGCTCCAGGAAACCGAGTTCACCATCGGGCGGGAAGAGGGCAACCACATCGTGGTGGACCTCGACAACGTGTCGCGCAGGCACGCCATGATCATCCGCAAGCAGGGGCGGATGCTCGTGAAGGACCTGGGCTCCACCAACGGCACCTACCTGAACGATCAAGAGGTGACGCAGGAGACGGTGCTGCGCAGCGGCGATCTCATCAAGGTGGGAGGCTCCATCTTCAAGTTCCTCACCGGTGACAACGTGGAGTTGCAGTACCACGAGACCATCTACACGCTGACGATCGTGGATGGGCTCACCGGGGTGAACAACAAGCGTTACTTCCTCGAGTACCTGGAGAGGGAGATGGGGAGGTGCCACCGGTACGGGCGCCCCCTGACGCTGATGATGTTCGACATCGACTTCTTCAAGAAGATCAACGACGTGCACGGGCACCTGGCGGGTGACTACGTGCTGCGCGAGCTGTCGCAGACCATCAAGCGGATGGTGCGCAAGGAGCAGTGCTTCGCGCGCTACGGCGGCGAGGAGTTCGCGCTGGTGGTGCCCGAGGACGGGCTGGAGAAGGCGCGCATCTTCGCGGAGAAGATCCGTCAGACGATCGAGAAGAAGCAGTTCGTCTTCGAGAACCAGGAGATTCCGGTCACCCTGTCGCTGGGGGTGGCGGACATGACGCCGGACATGGTGGAGCCGCTGCAGTTCATCAAGGTGGCGGACGCCAACCTGTACAAGGCGAAGAAGACGGGCCGGAACCGGGTGGTCTGGTAACAGCGGAAAGCCTCCGTCAGCGGAAGGCCGCCGTCAGCAGAAGGCCGTCGTCAGCAGAAGGCCGCCGTCAGCACTCCTTGCCCAACATCCCCTCTCCCCTCGGGAGAGGGTCGGGGTGAGGGTGCCTGTCCCTGTTCTTCAACCCGTGAACCGGACTGGGGGCACGGGTTCCAACCCAAGTCCACCCGATACCNCC
>NZ_JPMI01000080.1 GCF_000733295.1 Archangium violaceum Cb vi76
GNGNGTGCCTGTCCCTGTTCTTCAACCCGTGAACCGGACTGGGGGCACGGGTTCCAACCCAAGTCCACCCGATACCCTCACCCCGTCCCTCTCCCGGCGGGAGAGGGGATATTGGGGGGTAGAGGGGCGCGATTTGATTCGCTTGGGAGTCCCGCTCAGGTCCCCTCGCGCAGCTCCTCGAGCCGGCCCTTGCTGCCGGGCAGGTGCCCCGGCGCCATCCGCGTGTACAGGTACTGCACCGTGTCGTGCAGCGCCTCGTGGACGTCCCGGGCCTTGAAGCCCAGCTCGCGCTCGGCCTTCGAGGCATCCAGCCAGAACCAGTGCTCGCCGATATCCACTTCCTGCGGATCCAACGTGGGCTTCATCCCACGCCACTTCGCCACCCGCTCCAGCACCCTGGCCCCGAGCACGTTCACCTTCGCGGGCAGCCGCAGCCGGGGCGCCGTCACCCCCGACAGGCGCTCCAGGCGCTCGAAGAAGTCCGGCATGGACATATTCACGCCCATCAGGTGGCGCCCGTACACCTCACCCCGCGTCAGCGCGTTCGCGAAGGCCTCGGCCGCGTCGCGCACGTCCACGAAGGACATGCCCCCGCCAGGCATGGCCGGAATCTCGCCCTGCAGGAACTTCATCACCGTCCATGTGGACGACAGCCGGTCATCCCCGGGGCCCATCAGCAGGCTCGGGTTGAGCACCACCAGGGGAATGGCGTGCTGGCGGCAGTACTCCAGCGCGAGCTTCTCCTCGTAGATCTTCGACAGGTAGTACGGCCAGCGTCCCACCACCTCGATGGGGTAGCCGTCGTCCTCCGTGCCGACCCGCTCCTCCTTGGACACGGCGATGGTGCCCGAGGTGGAGGCGAGGATGACGCGCTGGACGCCGGCCTCGCGCACGTCGCGCAGCAACTCGCGCGTGGCGTCCACGTGCAGCTCGTACATCCGCCGCGAGTCCTTGTCCTGGAACGAAACGAGCCCCGCCAGGTGGTAGACGGCCTGCACGCCCTCGAGCGCGCGCCGCACCGCCTCGCGGTTCTTCAGGTCTCCTGGGACGTACTCCGCCTTGTCGAAGCCCGGGCCCGCCGGCTTGGAGCGGCCGATGATGCGCACCTCATGGCCCGCGGCGACCAACCGCGGCACCAGGTGCGCGCCCAGGAAACCGGTGCCTCCGGTGACGAGCAGCTTCACGACTCACTCCCTCCCGAGGACAGCGCGCGGCGCTGATCCTCGACCGTCGCCGATTCATCGAAGCTCAGCGCGCGGCCGGCGGCCAGCGCCTGGATGGAGTCCTCCGCCAGCCGGGTGGCGTAGCGGTAGCTCTCCGAGCGCGCCATGCCCTGTGTCTTGGCGCGCAGCATCTCGTACGTGAGCGCGGGGCCGATGTGGGCCTCCAGCTCGCGGGACTTGGGCAGCATGCGGCCCTTGGGCAGCGCCTCGAAGGCGCCCTTCAGGTAGATGGGCAGCACGTCCACCCCGTAGGTGAGCGCCAGGTAGCCCAGGGTGGGCTTGAACTCGAGCAGCTCGCCCGTCACCGAGCGCGTGCCCTCGGGGAAGATGAGCAGGTTGAAGCCCTGGCGGAGCGCACTGCCGGCCAGCCGCAGCGACTCGCGCAGCGAGCCGTGCCGGTCCATGGGGATGAGGTCCGTGAAGTTCTCGAAGTACGCGCGCTTGAGCGGCGTATCGAAGAAGTAGTCCCGGGCCGCGAGCGTGGTGAGCCGCTGTCCCTGGTCGCCGAGCACCACCTTCACGAGGCCCATGTCCAGGTGGCTCGTGTGGTTGGCGATGACGAGGAAGTTGCGGTTCATCGGGATGAAGGGCTTGCCCGTCACCTTCACGTCGAAGAGGCCGCCGAAGATGGCCTGCTGGCCCAGCCGCACCAGCTGCCGGCCCACCGTGACGATGGGCTCGGGCACGGGAATCTCCACCTCCTCGGCCTTCTCTGTCTCTCGGGAGATGTCCTTGGCGCGCGTCTCCACGGCGGGGCGGCGGCCGCTGGCCACCACCAGCTTGCGCAGGTCATCCACCGTCTGCACGTGCGTCAGATCATTCACCGCGGGCAGCGGGACGCCGGCCTGCTCCAGGGCCACGGACAGCTCGGTGAGCATCAGCGAGTCCAGGCCCAGGTCCACGGACAGGCGCGACTCGGGGCGGATGTCGGCGAGGGGCTTGTTCACCACCTCGGCGATGAGCGGGTAGAGCCAGTCGGCGACGCCACCGGTGCTCTGCACCTTCTCGCGGGCCTTCTCGCCCGAGGAGGCCAGCTTCTCCAGGCGCTTGAGCTCCTCCACCACCACCTTGCGCTTCACCTTGCGCGACGAGGTGCGCGGCAGCTCGCCATCCCAGAAGCGCAGCACCTTCACGCGGCGGTAGAAGGGCATCTCCTGGCCCGTCTTGCGGAAGTGCTCCTCCAGCTCGCGGCGCACCTCCTCGCGCGGCCGCTCCTTGTAGTCCGGCACGCACAGGCAGGCCACCTTCTCCCCGCCGGCCTCGTCCGGCAGGCCGACGATGGACAGCTCCTTGATGTGCGAGTGGGGGCCGTAGACCTCCTCGAGCTCGTCCGGGTACACGTTCTTCCCGTTGGCGTCGATGATGACGTCCTTCTTGCGGCCCACCAGGTACAGGCGGCCCTCGGCGTCCAGACGGCCCAGGTCTCCCGTGTACAGCCAGCCCTCCTTGAGGACGGCGTCGGTGGACTCCTTGTCGCCGAAGTAGCCGGCCATGACGTTGGGGCCGCGGGCGAGCACCTCGCCGATGCCCTCGTTGTCCGGCTCGAGAATCTTCAGCTCGACGCCCGGCAGCGCCTTGCCCACCGTGCCCGGCATGCGCTTGTTGACGTTCGTCTCGGACACCGTGAGCACCGGGGAGGCCTCGGTGAGGCCGTAGCCCTCGATGATGTTGAAGCCGAGCTGGTGGAAGGCCTTGTGCACGTCATCCGGCAGCGCCGAGCCGCCGGACACCAGGAACTTGATCTTCCCGCCGAACTTGCGGTGCACCGGCCAGAAGAGCAGCTTGCCCACGTTGAGGCTGCTGCGGTTGCGCAGCTCGCCATGCGCGGACATGAGCGTCTTGATGGCCTGCTCCACCATGGGCGGACGGCTGGCCATCTCCTGCGTCACCTTGCGGTGCAGCAATTGCCAGAGCGCGGGCACGCCGATCATCGCCGTCACGCGGCCCGACTCGAACACCTCGCCCAGCCGGTCCGAGGTGAGCTCGTCGATGTACGTAATCTCGGTGCCACGCGAGAAGGGCGTGAGGAAGCCGGCGGAGAACTCGAAGGTGTGGTGTAGCGGGAGCACGGAGAGGACGGAGTCCCCCACGCCCACGTTGAAGGCGCCCGCCAGCTTCGCGATGAGGGAGGCGAAGTTGCGGTGGGTGAGCATCACGCCCTTGGGAGTGCCCGTGGTGCCCGAGGTGAAGATGAGGCTGGCCACGTCGTCCGCGGCGGCCGTGCGGCGCACCGGCCCGATGTTGTCCGGGTACGCGGGGTCTCCACTCATCGCCTCGGCCATGCTGGCCACGCGCGTGGACAGGCCCGCGCCGGTGAGCGCCGCCTCCAGGCCCGGGAGGTCCTTCGCCGTCTCCTCGGTGAGCAGCAGCACCTTCGCCTCGGCGCGGCGGGCGATGTTGACGATCTCCGTCTCGGTGAGGCTCGGATCCACGGGGACGGCGGCGCCGCCCGCGCGGAGAATCCCGAAGTAGGAGACGGGCCACTCGGGCCGGTTCTCGCCCAGCAGCATCACCCGATCGCCGCGCTTGACGCCTTCCTTCAGCAGGAAGCTGCCCACGCGGTTGGCGTAGCGGTTCACCTCGCCGTAGGTGAGGCGCTCCTCCTTCTCGTCCACCGCGTAGCGGAAGGCCACCCGGTGGCGCCAGGCGTTGACGCTGGCCTCGAGCATCTCCAGCAGGTCGCGGCTGGCGGGGATGACGGTGCGCTTCTTCGTCTCCTCCTCGAGGCCGGGGAACACCCACTTTTCCAGGCCGGGCAGGTGGGTGTCGAGGAAGTAGACGCGCCAGTCGATGGCCTCCGGAGCCCACGGGATGCGGACCCGGTCATGGTGGGCCATGCGCGCGTACACCGAGCGGGTGTTGTCGCAGCGGAAGACGTAGCGGTTGTCGTAGAGGAAGGGGAGGAAGAGCTCGATGAGGCCCGCCAGGCTCAGGGCCTGGTTCTCCACCTCGTCCAGCGTCTCCTTGGCCTTCTCCAGCGCGGCCTGCACGCGGGGCGCGCCCCAGCCCGGCTTCACCTCGTCGATGACCTGCCGCAGGAAGCGCGCGCCCTTGACGAACATGGGGGCGCTGAGGTTCTCGAACACCGCGCGGCTCACCGGCACGGGCTCGATGCGCGAGCGCACCTCGTTCATCAACGAGTTGCCCGTGTCGCGGTTGCGGTAGTAGCGGCGGCGGTACAGGCCCACCAGCTCGATGGAGCGGCTGGCGTAGAACGGGTTGATGTCACCCGAGGCCAGGTTGTAGACGCGCCGCTCCTCCACCTGCATGCAGTGGGCGGTGATGCCGATGGTGGCGCCGGCCACGTGGTCCACCGGGATGATGTCCAGGATGGCCTTGTCCCCGGCGGGGATGTTGCGGTGGCCCTTGATGCCGGCGAAGGCCAGCGGCGCCGAGGTGGTGAAGCCCTCGTTCCATCCAGGGAAGGGGAAGTGCTGGGCGGACTCGACGATGGAGGGCCGGACGATGGCGTAGCGCAGGCCCGGCGTGCTCGCCATCACCTGCTCGCCCAGGCTCTTGGTGTACGTGTACGTGTTGGGCCAGCCCCAGTGCTGCGCGCGCTCCATGCCGGCGCGCACCAGCTCGCCGGTGAGCCACAGCTTGCGCTCGCGGCCCATGGCCAGCCGCAGCGTCTTCTCGTCCGTGGCGTCGCGGCCCTCCTGCTCCAGCCGGTCCAACGCCTTCTTGCGGAAGATGGACGCCAGCGCCTTGTCATCCGCCTGCTCGCGCAGCCGGGCGACGATCTTCTCCGCGTCCGCCAGCTCCTGCTCCAGGCTGAAGTCGCGCCCGTCCATGTCCTCGCGGCGCGGGAAGTAGCCCACCACCTCCTCGTCCTCGAAGACGAGGCCGCTGCGGTTGCCCGCCACGAAGGCCGTGGACATGTGGATGAGGGGCACGCTCCACTTGAGCGCCAGCTCCACGGTGTACTTCACGCCGTGGGTGTTGACGTTGAGGCCCACTTCCAGCGACGGGTTGAAGGACACCAGGCCCGCGCAGTTGACGATGGCGTGCACCTTGCCGGTGAGCGCCTCCGCCTGCTCCGGGGTGAGGCCCATGAGCGGGTCCGTGATGTCGCCATCGAGCACCTCCACCTTGCGGCGGATGAACTCGATCGCGCCCTCTTCGCCATAGGTGTCGCGCAGCGGCTGGAAGGGCTCGCTGGTGGCCACCTTGTCGTAGAAGCGCCGCTCGGCGGACGGGGCACTGCCCTTGCGCACCAGCACATAGAGCTTGTCCAGCGTCTCGCCGTAGCGCGACAGGAGCATGGACAGGGTGACCTTGCCCACGAAGCCGGTGGAGCCCGCGAACAGCAGGCGCTTGCCGGTGAAGACCTCGGTGACGTTCAGCTCGGAGACACTCATCGTGGGGAGCCCAGGGGGTTACTTCACGTCGACCATGACGGTGGGAGCGATGCGCAGCAGGCTGATGCTGGCCGAGCGGCCCATGAAGCCGCGCGCCTCTTCGATGGCCTCGGTGAGGGTGTCGGTGCGGTCCCAGCCGAGCAGCGCCGGGACGTGGTTGTTCTCCCCGCCCGCGACGATGACCTTGCCCGCGTGCTGGCGGCCGTTCTCGCCCCAGTACCACATGTAGAGCGGGTGCACGCCGTGGTAGGCGTTGCCCTTGCGGTACAGGTGCACGTAGCTGGGGTTCTCCGCGAACTCGCGCTCGTACTTCTGCTCGATCTGCACGGCATCCCGTGTCTCGGGCAGCACGCGGTTGAAGAACTCGATGTAGCTGGGGTGCTGGACGGGATCGAACTCGTCGAAGGCCGGGTGGGTGAGGATGATGACGCCGCCCTTCTTCACCAGCGGCACACCGCGGTTGAGGTTGAAGAAGTAGCCCAGCCCCATCACCTGCACCAGCAGCGGGTTGAGGATGGAGTTGACGCTGTAGGGCGAGATGAACGGGATGGGGAAGATGACGATGTCGCTCTGCCCCTGCACCGGCACCACGTACTGCTGCCAGCTCTTCTCCAGCGTCTTGGCGTGGGTGGGCTCGGTGGCTCCGGCGAACACGCCCGTCACGTCATAGGGCGCGGGGATGGAGTTGAGCACCGTGCGCGCCGCCGCCCGCGGCAGCTTGGAGAGCGCGTACCGCATGGCCTGGAACTTCAGCCGGTCTCCCTCGGTGTAGTCCTCCTCCTTCTTGTGGAGGAAGTCCACGCCGGGGCCGAACATGCGGTTGTTCAGCGACGTCTCGATGTGGAACACCTTGAGGTGCTTGTCGATGGCCCGGCCGATGCGCTCGTTGCGCCGGTACAGCTCGCTGTGCCCCGGCTCCATGTAGCTCTTGGACTCGCGGATCGTCTTCGGGTTGTGGTGCGCCCGGAGGCTGGCGTAGTTGGCCACGCCGGTGCCCATGGACTTGTGCCCGCCGTTCATGGGCACGAAGTTCACGTTCACGTAGACGATGAGATCGCTCTCGGCCACGCGCCGGTTGACGGCCACCACGTGCGAGCCGCACGGCGTGCGCTCCAGCTCCACGATGCCGTCGGGGTCCTCGGCGTCATGGTTGTAGTAGCGGTCCGGGTAGAAGGCGTCGTGGATCTTCTGTCCCACCATGCGCCGCATCTCGCCCTCGGTCATGCGGCGGTGCAGGGCGTTGGCGATGATGAGGTGCACGTCATCCACGCCCGAGTCGGCGCACAGCTCCAGCACCACCTCGAGGATGGACTGGCGCACGTCCGGCGTCGCCATGGGAGGCAGCGGCACGGAGATGTCGTCGATGACGCAGGTGAGCTTCATCCCCGGGCGGAGCAGGGCGTGCAGCGGCTCCATGCCCTCGGGGTGGTTGATGGCCCAGCGGATGGCGGCCTTCACGTTGGGCACGCCAGCCAGGGGCGGCCGGGGGAAGATGACCCGGGTGCCCACGGGCAGGTCCTCGAGGAGGAAGTTCTCCCCGTAGAAGAGCGCCCGCGGGGGGCTGCCCTTCTCGGTGATGACCACCTGGCTTTCCTCGTCGTAGAGCTTCTGGAGCGTCTTGAGCGGGCGCATGTCGTGACGGACTTTCGTTACTTGAGGTCGAGGATGGGCCAGTTGTAGGCCCGGGCGATGGAACGCAGCCGCATGTCCGGATTGACGGCCGTGGGGCGGCCCACCACGGACAGCATGGCGTAGTCGGAAGCACTGTCGGAGTAGCCGTGGCACTGGTCCAGCGCCAGGCCCTCCCGGACACAGTAGGAGCGGATGGCGTTGGCCTTGTTCGCTCCCTCGATGATGGGAGGAATGACCTTGCCGGTGGCCTTGCCGCCCACGAACTGCATCTTGTTGGCGATCATGTCGTCGGCGCCGAGGTAGCGGGCCAGCGGGCGCATGCTGAAGTCCAGCGCTCCGGTGACGAGCACGATGCGGCAGCCGACGCGGCGCGCCTGGTCGATGAGGTCGCGCGTCTGCTCGTAGATGGCCGGCTTGAGGACGTCCTCGAACATGTCCTCGGCCACGGAGATGAGGCGGTCCTCGGACAGGCCGGCGTAGTAGCGGTAGAAGAACTCGTTGAACGTCTTCCGGTCCAACGCATCCATGGCCGCGAAGAGGGGCACGCTGGCGGCGGTGGCCAGGGTCCTCCCAGCGATGCCCAGGAGGGAGCCCCGGTTCATGGCGTAGTAGGCGTAGACGTGGACGACGTTGGTCTTAATCAGCGTCCCGTCGACATCGTAGAAGGCGGCTTTCGCGGGCATGGGCAAGGCGGGCTTCCTGACATCGGAGTCCGGCGTGTGTCAACCGCGCGATAACGCTCGGAATTCGCTGGAAGGAGCGAGGGGCTGGTGCGAAGGCCGCTATGCGGTGCGGGTGCGCAACCCGCGTGACATGCGGGCTTCTGAGAGGCATGAGCCCACGGAGCGCCCGCGCGTGCGGACGAAGGGCGAGCAGGCGCGTGTGGGTGAACTGGAGCCCATGCTCGCGGAAGGGCCCCGAGCGCCCATGGCGCCCACATCAGGACAGGTGCTCGCGCGGAGGAGATCCCGTGCTCGAGGCCTGGGTGCGTGGGTTGCTCGTAGTCGACTACGAGTGAAGCATGTCTAATATGTAGGATTGATATTGTTTCACTCGTAGTCGACTACGAGTGAGGGGGGAGGCATCCGACCCATCAGCAGCCCGCCAGGAGGGGTCCGCGATGGAGGTTCAGACTTCCTCTTCGGGCAGGAGCGTCCGGAGGAACTCGTCATCGGGGCCGAGCGGGCGCCAGCCGGGTGGCGGCGGTGAGGCGCGGAGCGCTGCCCTGGCCTGACTGACACGCCCCTTGTGAGTTTCCGGGGTGAAGCTGGTCCACATGGCGAGCACCTGGGCAACCGTGAAGCGGGAGGAGTCGTCCAGCACGGCGGGCCAACCATCAGGGAGATGTTGAGACACGAGGCGCACGAGAACATCGCGCACGAAACGTGTGACCTGCTTGCGCCGTTCCGCTTCGGTCAGCAGCCCGCGCAACACCTGTACCCCGGCGACGTCGTCCTCACCCAGCTCGTCGGCGAGCGCATGCAATGAGACGGAGGGGCGAGCCTCGGCGAAGGCAGTGAGCGAGTCGAAACCTCGCTCGCGGACCCGCTCATACAGCCGGGCCATCCAGTTACCCTGCCAGGTACGTTCGTCGCTCATCGCCTTCTTCTGCGGGTGGAGTTCAGACTTCTTCGTCTGGGAGGAGGGTGCGGAGCAACTCATCGTCGGGGCCGAGCGGGCGCCAGCCGGGTGGCGGCGGCGAGGCGAGGAGCGCAGCCATGACCTGTCTGGCGCGATCCTGATGGGCTTCTGGAGTGTAGCCAATCCAGCGGGCCAGTGCCTTGGCGACCTTGAAACGATTGGCGTCGTCCAACGCGGCCGGCCAACCCTCGGGGAGACTCTGGGACAACTGCCGCACGAGCACATCGCGTTCGAAGCGTGTGACCTGATGGCTTCGCTCCGCCTCGGCGAGCAATCCGCTCAACACCTGCACCCCGACGATGTCATCCTTGCCAAGCTCCTCGGCCAGCAGGTGTAGCGGGACGGCGGGGCGAGCCTCGGCGAAGGCAGTGAGCGAAGCGAAACCGCGCTCACGGACCCGTTCGTACAGCCGGACCTTCCACTGGCCCTGCCAGGCATGTCCGTCGCTCATCGCCCTCTCCTGCGTATGAAGTTCATCGGAATGCCGTAGTCCGTCATGAGTTCCGCGACGATGTTCAGGACTTCGTTCCGCGTCAACATCCGGCCAGCGGCCATCTCGGCGTCGCGCAACTCGCTCATGACCAGCCGATTCCATTCGCCCGCCCAATTTCGACCCAGGCGCCAGTCGCCACCACCGTGGATCGCCTGGTGGTTTGCCTGTTCCATCCTGACGCAGAAGTGGTCGATGCTCATCTCGTCGGTGAACCCGCGTTTCTCGAACCACTCGCGGAACTCTTGCGGCATGACGTGGTGCTCCGGGGGCTCGGCCATGCCGGCTCCCGCTCTGTCCGTCACCCGCATGCCTCGTACCTCGGGCCCATCGCCCAGCGCCTCGCGCACACCCCTGGGCAGGTCGCCGTACGCCTCGGCCATCATCACCTGGCCGGCGTGAATCCGCACCGCGGCGCTGACGGCGGGCAGCGAGATGACGCCCGCCCGCACCAGCTGGCGCATCATCTCCACCCACTCGGCCGAGACGACCATCCGCGTGCCCATCATCACGCCGTTGGAGCCCATCATGAGCCCCACGCCCAGCGTGGCGGAAGGGGTGGGTCCCAACATCCGGGGCAGGGCCATCTTCAGTGCCGAGACCATGGCCACCGATTCGAGAAGATCCTTCACCAGCACTATCTTCTGGAGGTTTTTCTCCGACTCGAGCACGCGCTCACGGGTCGCGGCGAACTCGCCGGTGAGGTGGCCGATGAGCGCGGGAAGGTCGGCTGTCGCGGCCTCGGCCTGTCCTGGCTCCCCGGAGGCGAGGGCCGTCATGGCGGGGCCGAGCATCGTGCGCGAGCGCTCCATCTGAACGAACAGATGCTCCACGTTGTAGGACGGGTGCTGCGCGAGCACCACGTCGGCGAGGGTGAGGAAGTCGAGCCAGACCGCGAGCAGCATGGCGCCCATCATGGTGGACTGGAGCCGGGGGCCGCCGAGGCGCAAGAGGGCCAGTTGCATGTCCGGGTCCTCCATCTCCGAGGCCAGGGTGGACAGCCGGGTGGCGGCGGCGAGCTCGGCGTCCATCCATCGCAGTTGGTGGGCGCCATATGCCACGAAGGGAACGAACAAATCAGGGTAACGGCCAGCGATGCCCCGCTTGCTGGCCTCGAGTCTGGAAAGCCCACTGGAGATGCGGCGGGTGGACGTGGTCACGTCGCCCAAGGCCCGGACGAACGCCAGGTGGGCCGACAGGGCGCCCTGCCGAGAGGACTCCACGGCTGTCACCGCTTCACGGGCGCCTTGGCGGCGGTACGTCAGGGAGGGGATCTCCACCTCGCGAGGTGAGTAACGCAGGTTCGTCCCCCGGCCAGGTGATGGCGTCCAGGACGCGCAGCCGGTGGACAGCAGGGGCAGGGCGAGCAGAAGGACCGCCCACCAGGGACGTGGCCGCATCGGGGTCATCAGTGCCTCCGAGAGAGGACTCCGACTCTAGCGGGCGCTCCCGACCCCCCGGCGGCCTGGACGGCACGGAGCCGGTGCTTCAGCCGAGCGGCACCTGCTCCAGCCGCTCGAAGAGGGCGCGGGCCCGGGCGACTCCCACCTCCGCGTTGAGCGCGAGGTACCAGTAGCGCTCCAGCTCGATGGCCCCCTGGCGCAGCTGCATGATGCCCTGCGTCTTGTGCTCGGCGATGGCCCAGTCCACCACGATGTTGTAGTCGAGCCGGTCGCGGAAGCCGAACCTGCGCGTGCGATCGAACTCGAACACCACACCCGGGCGCACGTCCGCGAGCGGGTGGCCCGGCACGCCGGTGTACGCGAAGCCCTCGGCCTCCGGGATGGGGAAGCCCTGGCGGTTCTGCTCGGCCACCTCGCGGTCGCGCGTGTGCCCGGTGGCGCCGAGCACCAGTGGCCGCTCGTGTGGCGCCAATCCGGCCACCACCTCCAGCGCGAGCAGCGCCGCGTCGCGGTGGTGGGCATGCGTGTGGGGCAGGGGCAGCATCACGAAGGCGAAGTCGTAGCGGCCCTGGACGAACCGCTCGCGCAGCTGGCGGCGGATGTGGTCCGTGTCCCAGCCCTCGCCCACGGGCGCGTCCGCGGCCAGCGTGTAGCCAGGGTCCGGCTGATCCAGGAAGACGCACTCGCGCAGCCCGAGGATGCGGGCCGCGGCACGGAGCTCCTGCTCGCGGATGCGGGGCAGGTGGACGCGCGCGACGGCCGGGTCCGTGAGCTTCAAGCCATACAGGGGCTCGGCCAGCGTGGAGGTCCGGTAGCCGCCCTCGCCGCGCGTGAACACCACCAGGTCCACCTGCGCTCCGAGCGAGCGGGAGAGCTTGTACACGGCGCCGCCGAAGAGCGTCTCGTCGTCCGGATGAGCCGTCACCAGCAGCAGCCGCGGAGGGCGTTCCTCCTGCGCCGGGTCTGAAGGGGGAGGGGTGTGCACGGCGCGAGCAGACCGGAGCCCCCGTGCCCGGTCAAGCCACTCGCGCGTGTCACCTCACAGCCAGCCGTGCTCCTTGTACCAATGCGCGCTGCGGCGGAGGGAGTCGGCCACGTCCCGCGTGGCACGGAAGCCCAGCAGCCGCTCGGCCTTGGCGCTCGAACACGTCCAGGCGGGGACGAGCAGTTGCCGCGCGAACTTCCGGTTGAGGGGCAGGCGGCGGCCCGTCACCCGCGATACCCCGTCCGCCACCGTGGCCAGCGCCGTCAGCACGGCCGGGGAGACGCGAAGTGTTCGCGGTTGGACGCCCAGCGCCTCGGCCACCAGCCCCTGCAATTCTTCCAGGGTGAGGGGCTGGGGGTGACCTATGAAGAAGGCTTCCCCGAGGGCCTCGTCCCGCTCGGCCAGCAGCAGCAGCAGGTCCGCCACGTCCCGCACGTCCACCAGCGTCAGCGGCCGGGGGCCCCCGCCCAGTCGCAGGCTCAGTCCCCGCGCCACCAGCTTGAAGAGGGCGAGGTTCTCATGGTCCCCCGGCCCCACGATGCGGGGCGGGCGCAGCACCGTCACCGGCAGCCGGTCCGCGTACGACCAGGCGATGCGCTCGGACTCGGCCTTGCTCTCGCCGTACCACTCGGCGGGTTGAAGCGGATCCTCTTCGATTCTGGGCCTTCGCGGCGTCGAGGGCCCCGAGGCGCCCAGCGAGCTGACCAGCACCAGCCGGGGCCGGGCCCCGGTGGCCACCAGGGCCTCGCAGACGTTGCGCGTCCCCTCGGCGTTGACGCGCATGAAGTCCTCCCGCGTGGCGGCCCGGCGGATGCCCGCCAGGTGGAAGACCACGTCCCGGCCCTTCACCGCCCGGGCGAGGCTGGAGGCGTCCGTCACGTCTCCGTCCAGCCTCTCGTAGCCCAACCCGATCAGACCCGAGACGTCACTTCCGGGACGCACGAGACATGTTGCTACATGTCCCCGCTCGAGCAGCGCTCGCACCAACGAGGAGCCCAGGAAACCATTCGCGCCAGTGACGAGTGTGTTCAACATGGTGTGCCTTCCCCGAGAAAACACTCTTCCCTTCCGAGGGAGAAACACTATTTTCCCATGGGCCCTCAGAGGGAAAAATGCAGCGGAGGGCTGATTTTCGGCCTCGGGCGTGTTACGACGCGCCCGACGGCTCAGGGTGTGAACCAGCCGTGCAACGCCCCCGGACACTCGAACAGGGGGAGGAGATCCGAACGAAATGGCCGCCAAGAAGACCACCGCCGCGAAGAAGGCTCCTGCCGCGAAGAAGGCTCCCGCCGCCAAGAAGGCCGCCGGGGCCCGTAAGCCCAACGCGGCGTTCATGAAGGAGATGACGCCGTCCGCCGCCCTCGCGGAGATCGTCGGCAGCAAGCCCATTCCCCGCACCCAGGTGGTCAGCAAGATCTGGGACTACATCAAGAAGAACAACCTCCAGGACGCGAAGAACAAGCGGCAGATCAACGCCGACGACAAGCTCAAGCCCATCTTCGGTGGCAAGAAGTCCGTCACCATGTTCGAGATGACGGCGCTGGTGAACAAGAACCTCACCTGATCCGCCTCGACGGCCGCCGCCGTCCCCGGAGGGCTCGCCACTCGAGTGGCGGGCCCTCTTCACTTTCAGAAGCACAACCTCCGAGGGAGCAGGCGCCCGGAGAGCGTTGGATAGCGTGCGGAAGGGCATCTGGGTGGTGGTCAGATGGGCCCGTCGCGCCTACGACTGGGCCATATGCGACTCGAAGGTTCGGCTGTGTCGGGTGGAGACGCGGGGCAGGTGGGGGGCGAGGCGCTGGCCGGGAAGCTGTACGGGCGCGTGCGCGAGGAGCTGCTGGCGCGTGCCACGCCGCTGTCCACCTACCGGTTCCAGTTGCACAAGGGCTTCCCCTTCAGCGCGGCCCGCGAGGCGGTCCCCTACCTGGCCCGGCTGGGAGTGACGGACGTGTATTGCTCGCCCTACCTCGAGGCGAGCCCGGGCAGCACCCACGGCTATGACTGCGTGGACCACAAACAGCTCAACCCGGAGGTGGGCTCGCCCGAGGAGCACGCGGCCTTCTGCTCCAGCGTGCGCGAGCACCGCATGGGCCAGGTGCTGGACGTGGTGCCCAACCACATGGGCATCGAGACGTTCAACCCGCTCTGGTTCGACGTGCTGGAGAACGGCCCGGCGTCCGTGTACGCGCGCTTCTTCGACATCGACTGGGGCCCGGTGAAGGACGAGCTGGAGGGCAAGGTCCTCCTGCCCGTGTTGGGAGACCAGTACGGCGTGGTGCTCGAGCGCGGGGAGCTCGAGCTGGGCTACCGCGACGGCGCCTTCTTCATCCACTACTACGACCGGTTGCTGCCGTTGGCTCCCCGACAGTATGGGCGGGTGCTGGGGCGCAACCTGGAGGCGCTGGAGTCCCGGCTGGGGGCCGAGCACGGGCACCTCATCGAGCTGCAGTCCATCCTCACCGCCATCAGCCACCTGCCTCAGCGCACGGAGACCGAGCGCCCTCTCGTCGTCGAGCGCAACCGGGAGAAGGAGGTCATCAAGCGCCGGCTGGCGGCGCTCGCCGGGTCCTGCCCCGAGGTGGCCGCCCACATCGAGGCCAACGTGAAGTCCTTCAATGGCACTCCGGGAGAGCCGCGCTCCTTCGATGCGCTGGACGAGCTGCTGGCGGGCTGCAGCTACCGGCTGGCCCACTGGCGCGTGGCGGGGGAGGAGATCAACTACCGCCGGTTCTTCGACATCAACGGGCTGGCGGCCATCCGGGTGGAGGATCCGGACGTCTTCACCGAGGCCCACCAGCGCATCTTCGATTGGTTGCGCCAGGGCTGCATCACCGGGCTGCGCATCGACCATCCGGATGGGCTCTACGATCCGACGGCCTACTTCCTCAACCTGCAGGAGCAGTTCTTCGTGGAGCGGGCGCGGGCCCTGTTCGACGCCGAGTACGCGGAGCGGGCGGAGCTCTGGCCGGAGGTGGAGCGGCGGCTGCGCGAGCGCTGGCAGGCGGAGGCGGGGGCCTACGTGGACTCGCCGCTGCGCAGGGCGCTCTACGTGGTGGTGGAGAAGATTCAAGGAGGCCGCGAGCGCATCCCCGAGTCCTGGGCGGTGCATGGCACCACGGGCTACCGCTTCGCCAACGCGGTGAGCGGCGTCTTCGTGCACCCGGACTCCGAGGGGCCGCTGACGGAGGCCTACCACCGCTTCATCGGCGAGGCGCCCCACTTCGAGGAGCTGGTCTACGAGAAGAAGCGCCTCATCCTGCGCGACTTCATGTCGAGCGAGCTGAACATGCTCGCGCACCGGCTCAACCGCATCTCGGAGATGAACCGGCGCTCGCGGGACTTCACGCTCAACAGCCTGCGGCGGGCGCTGTCGGAGTTCATCGCGCTCTTCCCCGTGTACCGCACCTACGTGGATGACTGGCGGCCGGAGCTGGACGAGCGCGACGTGCGCTACATCCGGGACACGCTGCGTCATGCCAAGGCGCGCAACGCCACCCTCAACGCCTCCATCTTCGACTTCCTCGGGGACGTGTTGCTGCGGCGCTACCCGGAGCACCTGGGGCCCCATGAGCGGGCGGAGATGCTCGCCTTCACCATGAAGGTGCAGCAGGTGACGGGCCCGGTGATGGCCAAGGGACTGGAGGACACCGTCTTCTACGTCTACCACCGGCTCGACTCGCTCAACGAGGTGGGTGGGGAGCCGGAGAACTTCGGCACCTCGGCGGACATCTTCCACGCGCGCAACCAGGAGCGCGCCGTGCACTGGCCGGCGAGCATGCTCACCACCAGCACGCACGACACCAAGCGCAGCGAGGACGTGCGCGCGCGCATCAACGTCCTCACCGAGCTGCCCGGCGAGTGGCGCCAACGGGTGGAGCGCTGGTCCCAGCTCACGCGCACCCACCGCCTGGAGCGGCCCGAGGGCCCCGCGCCCTCGCTCAACGACGAGTACCTCTTCTACCAGACGGTGGTGGGCGCCTGGCCCATGGGGCCCTCCCTCTCCGCCGAGGGCCTCGCCGAGTTCCGCGGCCGCATCCGCGACTACATGCTCAAGGCCATCAAGGAGGCCAAGGTCCGCACCTCGTGGACCAATCCGGACCCCACCTACGAAGAGGGCATGTCGAAGTTCGTGGAGGCCTGCCTCGACGAGGGGAAGAGCCGCGCCTTCCTCGAGGAGCTCCAGGCCTTCAAGCGCCGCATCGAGCGGGCCGGCCAGCACAACGCGCTCGGGCAGTTGCTGCTGAAGCTGGGCTCGCCCGGGGTGGTGGACACCTACCAGGGCTGCGAGCTGTGGGATCTGTCCCTGGTGGATCCCGACAACCGCCGGCCGGTGGACTACGGCGTCCGGACCCGGCTGTTGGAGGCGCTGGACGAGGAGGCCCGGGAGGACCGGAGCGCCCTGTGCTCCCGGCTGATGGCGGACATGGACGATGGCCGCATCAAGCTCTTCGCCCTGGCCGAGGGCCTGCGCCTGCGTCAGCGCCAGAGGGCCCTCTTCTGCCGGGGTGGGTACCGGGCGCTGCACCTGGTGGGCCCCCGCGCCGACGCGGCCGTGGCCTTCGCCCGCGAGCACGAGCAGTCCGTCGTCATCTGCGCCGCACCGCGCTACACCCTCTCCGCCCTGGAGTCTCCCGGGGGCCTCGCGGGGTCCTATGAAGAAACGTCCCTGGATCTGCCCGAGTCCTATGCGAGCATGACGTTCCGGGACGTTTTCACCGGCCGGGAAGTGCGGCCGGGGCGACGGGAGGGTGGCGCGGTGCTGCCCCTCGCGCCGCTACTGGCGGGCTTCCCGCTGGTGCTGCTGGAGAGGAGCGATG
Organism: Archangium violaceum Cb vi76; assembly: GCF_000733295.1. GTDB lineage: Bacteria > Myxococcota > Myxococcia > Myxococcales > Myxococcaceae > Archangium > Archangium violaceum. Next base: position 16,553 of record NZ_JPMI01000080.1, read on the forward strand.
GATGAAACGGGCGGAGGTGCTACCAGGCAAGCCGTACCCCCTGGGCGCCACGTACCTTGGTAACGGAGTCAACTTCGCCGTCTTCAGCGAGCATGCGCGGAAGATCGAGGTGTGTCTCTTCGAGCCGGACAACCCCGCGCGCGAGCTGCGCCGCTACGTGCTGCCCGAGCAGACCCAGCACGTGTGGCACGGCTTCATCCCGGGGTTGCAGACGGGCACCCTCTACGGCTTGCGCGCCCACGGGGCCTACGAGCCCCGGCGCGGCATGCGCTTCAACCCGCACAAGCTGCTGGTGGACCCGTACGCGCGCGCCCTGCATGGGCAGGTGGACTTCTCCGCCCCCGTCTACGCCTACGAGCCCGGCGACGACGAGCAGGACCTCGCCTTCGACATCCGCGACAGCGCCGCCGGTGTCCCCAAGGGCGTGGTGCTCACCGACGGCTTCGACTGGGAGGGGGACAGCGCTCCCGCCGTGCCCCTGCACCGCACGCTCCTCTACGAGGCCCACGTGAAGGGCCTCACGATGCTCCACCCCGACATCCCCGAGCACCAGCGCGGCACCTACGCGGCCCTGGGCCACCCCGCGCTCATCGAGCACCTGCGCAAGCTGGGTGTCACCGCGCTGGAGCTGCTCCCCATCCACACCCACGTGGACGAGCCCTTCCTCGTCGACAAGGGCTTCACCAACTACTGGGGCTACAGCTCCCTGGGCTACTTCTCCCCGGACGCGCGCTTCAGCTCCTCCGGCTCGCGCGGCGGCCAGGTCGCCGAGTTCAAGTCCATGGTGAAGGCGCTCCACCGCGCCGGCATCGAGGTCATCCTCGACGTCGTCTACAACCACACCTGCGAGGGCAACCACCTCGGGCCCACCCTGTCCTTCAAGGGCCTGGACAACACCGCCTATTACCGGCTGCTGGAGAAGGAGCCGCGCTACTACCAGGACTTCACCGGCACGGGGAACTCGTGGAACGCCACCCACCCCTACGCGCTCAAGCTCGTCATGGACTCCTTGCGCTACTGGGTGGAGGTGATGCACGTGGACGGGTTCCGCTTCGACCTGGCCACCACCCTGGGCCGGGACCGGCACGGCTACGACACCCGCGCCGCCTTCTTCCAGATGGTGCACCAGGACCCCGTCCTCAGCCGGGTGAAGCTCATCGCCGAGCCCTGGGACGTGGGCGACTTCGGCTACCAGGTGGGCAACTTCCCCGTCCTCTGGAGCGAGTGGAACGGCAAGTACCGCGACACCATCCGCCGCTACTGGAAGGGCGATGACCGGCAGGCCGCGGAGATCGGCTACCGGCTCACCGGCTCGTCGGACCTGTACGCCCTGGGCGGCCGCAAGCCCACCGCGAGCGTCAACTTCATCACCGCCCACGACGGCTTCACCCTGCACGACCTCGTCACCTACAGCCAGAAGCACAACGAGGCCAACCTCGAGGAGAACCGGGACGGGGCCAACGACAACCACTCGTGGAACTGCGGCGTGGAGGGCGAGACGAAGGACCCTGAAATCAACGCCCTGCGCGAGCAGCAGAAGCGCAACTTCCTGGCCACGCTCTTCCTGTCCCAGGGCGTGCCCATGCTCCTGGCCGGCGACGAGATGGGCCGCACCCAGAAGGGCAACAACAACGCCTACTGCCAGGACAACGCGCTGTCCTGGGTGGACTGGAACCTCAACGAGTCCCAGCGCAAGCTGCTCGACTTCACCGTCCAGCTCAGCCGCCTGCGCCGCGAGCAGCCCGTGCTCACCAAGCGCAAGTTCTTCCGCGGCTCGCGCCTGTGGGACAGCGAGCTCAAGGACCTGGCCTGGTTCCGCCCGGACGGCCAGGAGATGAAGAAGGAGGACTGGGAGAAGCCCTATGTGCGCTCCGTGTCCTTCCTGCTCGGCGGTGACGCCATCGTCACCCCGGACGACGAGGGCAACCGCATCGTCGGGGACACACTCCTGGTCCTGATGAACGCGCACCACGAGCCCATCACCTTCCAGCTCCCGGCCATCGAGTGGGGCGCGGACTGGGAGGAGGTGGTGGACACCGGCGAGTCCCGCGTGACGCTGCACACCCATACCCCCGCGGGAGGCTCGGTGATGGTGGCGGGACGGGCCCTGGTGGTGCTGCGCCGCCCGGCCACGGACGAGGCGCTCCGGCGGGAGTAGAACCCTAGGAGTATCAAGGGAGTCGACGGCGGCCCCCCCCGCCCGCTATAGGGGGGGCCGTGAACACTCAAAGCGCGCTCTGGTTGGGCTTCAACCTCTTCGTCGTCGCCATGCTGGCGCTCGATCTGGGGGTCTTCCACCGCAAGGAGCATGCGGTGTCGCCCAAGGAGGCCGGTGCCTGGACGGGCGTGTGGATCACCATCAGCCTGCTCTTCTGCGGCGGCCTGTTCTACTTCGGCTACTGGAACCGCGAGCAGGCCCTGCAGTGGGTGACGGCCTACGTCGTCGAGTACTCGCTCTCCGTCGACAACCTCTTCGTCTTCCTGATGGTGTTCGCCTACTTCCGGGTCGCGCCGGAGGTGCAGCACCGGGTGCTCTTCTGGGGCATCGTCGGCGCCTTCGTCATGCGCGCGGTGCTCATCGTCACCGGCACCGCGCTCGTGCAGCGCTTCCACTGGCTGCTCTACATCTTCGGTGCCTTCCTCGTCTTCACCGCGGTGAAGATGGCCCTCGCCAAGGACGATGACGCCGCCGACCCCGAGCAGACGTTCATCGTCCGGGTGGCCCGGCGCATGCTCCCGGTGGCCCGCCAGGGCGAGGGCAGCCACTTCTTCACGGTGGAGGACGGCCGGCGCAAGGTGACGCCGCTCTTCCTGGTGCTGTTGGTGGTGGAGGCCACGGACCTGCTCTTCGCCCTGGACTCCATCCCCGCCGTGCTCGGCATCAGCCAGGACGCCTTCATCGTCTACACGTCCAACGTGTGCGCCATCCTCGGCCTGCGCTCGCTCTTCTTCGTGGTGTCGAGCCTCATGGACAAGTTCCACCTGCTGAAGATGGGCCTGGCCGTCATCCTCGGCTTCGTGGGCACGAAGATGCTCATCACCTTCTTCGACATCCACGTCTCCATCGGCGTGTCGCTGGGCGTCATCGGCGGGGTGCTGCTGGCCTCCATCATCGCCTCGCTCATCTGGCCCAAGGCCGCCGAGGAGCCCGGAGTGCCCACCGACGTGACTCAGCCCGAGCGGGACCGGGAAGGGGCGAAGCCCTGAGCGCCTGATTGGCCGGTTTGTTTGGCTTGCGTCCGGGCGGCGAGGCGGCCAATTGTGGGGGCATGTCCTCCGTCACTACCGAAGGCATCCGCGTCACCGTGAAGCCCACGTTCTGGCCGGAGCGCAGCACCCCCGAGTCCCACCAGTACGCCTTCATGTACACGGTGGAGATCGTCAACACGGGCGGCGAGCCCGCCCAGCTGCGCAGCCGCCATTGGATCATCACCGATGCCACGGGGAAGGTGGAGGAGGTGAGGGGAGACGGCGTCGTCGGCAAGCAGCCACGCCTCGCCCCCGGCGAGCGCTTCGAGTACACGAGCTGGGCCCAGCTCCGCACGCCGTTCGGCTCCATGCGGGGCGCCTATACGATGGAGCGCCCGGACGGCCGCCAGTTCGAGGCACGGATAGGCGAGTTCGCCCTCACACAGCCCCATTCCCTGCACTGACCAGTCATGGCACGCAAGGGACTCCTCCTCGTCAATCTGGGCACTCCGGATGCCCCCGAAACCGGCCCCGTCCGCCGCTACCTGCGCGAGTTCCTCAGTGATCCGCGCGTGGTGGACATCCATCCCGTGGGGCGCTGGTTCCTGCTCAACTTCATCATCCTCCCGTTCCGCTCACCCAGGAGCGCGCACGCCTACCGCACCGTCTGGACGGAGCAGGGCTCGCCGCTGATGGTGCACTCCAAGGCCCTGACGGCGGCGGTGGCGCAGCGGTTCTCCGGCGAGTACGAGGTGGAGCTCGCCATGCGCTACGGCAACCCGTCCCTGCCGGACGCGGTGGCGCGGCTGCGGGCCAGGGGCGTCACGGACTTCACCGTGCTGCCCCTCTATCCGCAGGAGGCCCCGTCCTCCTCGGGCTCCTCCCTGGCGCGCACCTACGAGGTGCTGTCCGAGCCCTGGGACGTGCCCAACGTGCGGGCGGTGCCGGCCTTCCACTCGCACCCGGCCTTCCTGGACGCCTTCACCGAGGTGGCGCGTCCCGTCATCTCCGGGATGGGGGCGGATCACGTCCTCTTCAGCTTCCACGGCGTGCCCGAGCGCCACATCCGCAAGAGCGACCCCACGGGGAAGCACTGCCTGGCCTCACAGGGGTGCTGTGACGTGCTCACCGACGCCAACCGCCACTGCTACCGGGCCCAGTGTTTCGCCACGGCGCGGGGGCTGGCCAGCCGGTTGGGGTTGGAGCCCGAGGGCTGGAGCGTGTCCTTCCAGTCCCGCCTGGGGCGCACGCCATGGGTGAAGCCGTACACGGACGTGGTGCTGCCGGAGCTGGCCGCGCGCGGGGTGAAGCGCCTGGCGGTGATGTGCCCGGCCTTCGTCGCCGACTGCCTGGAGACGGTGGAAGAGGTGGCCATCCGCGGGCGCGAGCAGTTCCTCGCGAGCGGGGGAGAGGACTTGAAGCTCGTCCCCTCGCTCAATTCGCACCCCGCCTGGGTGGACACCGTGGTGCGGCTGGTGCGCGAGTCGGAGGCGGCGGCTACTTCTTCGCCTGCGGCTGCAGCAGCTCGGGAGGCACCGGGTCGAGTGGGGTGAGGCGCAGCGTGCGCTCGCCATTGGACGTGCCGGGCAGGGAGGTGCCCTCGGTGCGCGTGGTGAGCGTGGCCTCCCAGGAGCGCCAGCGGCCCGCCTTCACGAGGAACTCGCCCCGGCCCTTCACCCGCATCTCGGCGACGACGGACGGCTCGCCCTGGGAGGACTCCTCCTCATCCCCGTCCTCGTGCCCCTCGTGGGGCGCGTGCTGGGGTTTCGAGCTCGCGGTCTTCATCACCGCCCGGATCTGGGCCCGGGTGGCACGCATCTCCCCGGCGAGGCGCTCGGACAGGTCGTACTCGAGCGTCGCCACCTGCTCCCCGTTCTCGCCCGGGGTGAGCGCGGTGAGCTTCACCTGGTTGCGCCGCTCGGCCTTCTTCTCCACGAAGCCCTGCACGGAGCCCATGTCCACCAGGTCCGTCCCCAGCGCCCAGGTGGTCTCCGGGCCCACGGGCTCCCTCGGCAGCTCCAGCACCAGCACCGCCACGTTGCGCAGCGGCCCGGCCAGTCCGTCCATCACGAAGCCGCGCTCGCTCATGGTGCCCTGGTCCGCCTCGCCGCCCGCTTTCTGCGGGACGATGCGGAAGGCGTAGTCACCCGACTCGGTCTTCTGCAGGACGAAGATGGCGTCCGTCTCGCCGCTCGGGCCCGCCTCGGGCTGGGACTCCTTGCCCTTCTTGCCCTTCTTGCTCTTGGGCTCAGGGGCCGGGGCGGCGGAGGACGAGGTGGTGGTGAGGCGGAAGGCCGTGGGCGCGTCGAGCTTCCAGCGCAGCGTCACCTTGGACGGGTCGGGCGGCGGCTCGGCGGCGACGGGCTTCGGCGCTTCGGCTGTCTTCTCCGGGGTGGCGGGCATGTCCGCCGGACGGGGGATGGGGGTCATCGCGCCGACGGGATCCTCCTTGCAGGCGGAGGTCAGGCAGAGGGCGGCGAGCAGGCCGAGGGTGCGCCGGTTCAAGAAAGGACTCCTGGTCATGGAAGCGGGGACTACTTCTCCGTGTCCGGGAGTGTACGGCAGTGCGGCGGACGGTTGAAGCGAGGGGTGAGGGAAGAGGGGGCGAGCAGCCGGGAGCCCCGCCTGCCCGTCCGCGGGAGGCGGTGGGAGAAGTAGGGCCGGTAGGGGTTACTTCGCGAGTCCGGCATGCTACTTCCCAGGTCATGCCCTCTCGAAACGAGCCATGCTCTTGCGGCAGTGGACGGAAGTTCAAGCGGTGCTGTCTGGGGGACTTCCGGCGCGCCGAGGCGATGCTCCCCCCTGCACCCCCGCGCCGGGGGCGGCCCACCGGAGTGGATGAGGTCTCCGCCGAGGCCGCCGTGCTGGCCGAGGACGTGCTGTGTTCCCCCGATCGCCTGGAGCGGATGTCCGAGGGGATGGTGCTGCTGCGGGAGATGTTCCAGTTGGGCGGGCCGCTGGCGTTCCTGCGCTGGTCCTGGGACGAGTTCGTCCCGGTCGTCGAGCGGCACATCCACCGGGTGTCGGAGGAGGTGGAGGACATGGAGGAGCGCAGGGAACTGCTGTTCGCCCGCTGTGCTCCGGAGCTGCTCGGGCCCGAGCGCGTGGAGCGCTTCGATCAGGGGTTCCGCCGGGCGCTGATGGCGCCAGGGCGGACGCTGGAGGAGCGGCGCGCGCTGGCCATGACGGTGTTGGAGATGCAGGGGGTTCCTCGTCACCCGCCGTATACGTACGGGCGGCACCACACGATGGCGTGGTTGATGATGGCCCAGGTCTCCGAGTGGGCGGAGCGCCGCGCGCGCCTGAACGACGCCGTGGCCCGTGCCCATGGGGTGCGGCCCGGCGGGCAGACGGGGCCCTGGATGAGCCCGGGGGTCCTGCGGCAGGCCCTGGAGCCTTCCGAGGCGCAGATGGCTGCCTTGCGGGCGGTGGCGGATGCCGACCCGGAGCTCATGGAGCTGATGGAGAAGTACGAGACGTCGCTGCTCCTGTCCATTCTCGACGGCCGGACGCCCGAGGTGCTGCACGGCGAGGAGTGGCTGTGGCTGACGGTGGTGTTGCGCGAGCCGCTGCGAGTGGGGCCGGACGAGCAGGTGCCCTGGGTGGATGTCGAGGCCCTGCTGGACAGGCTCGACGAGGAGGTGAAGCAGGCCGTGCTGTCTCGGGTGGACGCGGCCAGCCGGGATCGCTCGTCTCCGCCGGAGGCGCAGCAGTGGTTCGAGTGGGCCTACAAGGTGTTGCTGATGCGCCCGCTGGCCTTCTTCGGGGCGTTCGCGAAGGCACGCGCGGCGCCCCTGCGCGAGCGCTTCGAGGGGGAGGCGGTGTTGGTGGAGGAGTTGCGGCGGCGTGAACGGTGGCGCGCGGAGGAGCTGGAGCCGTACCGGCTGAACCTGGCGGCGCGCGGAGCACACGGGGCCGAGCAGCGCGTGCGGCGGCTCCAGGCCTTGTTGCGCGGGGAGGCGCCCGCACCGGGCTCGCGCATGAAGGTGTGAGCCACGGAGGGTCCGCTTCGGACCTCCCTGCGACGTCTTCAGGGGAAGGTCACGCCGCGCACGGTGAGGGGGCGCGCTCCGCCCGCCTCGCCCAGCTTCAGGAGGAAGGTGCCCTGCGACTGCTGCTCCGTGGCCTCCGCCTCCACCACGAGTTGTGCTTTCTCTCCCCCCAATAGTCGGCATACGTCAGCCGCCACGTCACCGGGCCCGGCCGCACGGGGATGAACCTGTCGGCACCTTGAATGTGCACCACCCCCTCGGAGCCGCGGTAGAGCAGGCCTGGTTCCTTCATGCTCTGCTGAGCACCGGGGGGGCACTCGGCGGGCGGCGGTAGCGGTGACGGGGGCAGCACGTAGGCCGTGGTGGCGGGGCTGGGACACCCGCTGGCCAGGGCGCAGCCGAGCACGGCCGCGCCCACCTTGGTGGCCGTGGAGCCCGTCTGCTTCGGGGGAGGGGAGGCTTTGGCTGACGAGCACCGCACCGGCGGCCAGGAACACCCGGCGCGTGCGTGCGGCGGGCCGCGTGGCTTCGTGGGCCCGTGGAGCAGGTGGGGATTCTGTTCCGGGCATCGGCCTCGTGGGTTTCTGGGGATGCCCCTTCTCAAGCACTCGTGGGTGCCGCTGGGGGTGGTTGACTGGTAGACGTCTACCAGCCCACGCTCACGGACTCGTTTCACCGCACCGGGGCTACGGATGCGCCGCCACTCGCTCGCTGTTTGTCGCGGACAGGGGTTCCGCCGCGAAGATCAGTCTGGGCGCGTACAGCTGGGAGGCGTTCCTTTCTGGGAGGTCTTTCATGCACCTGAATTCATCCTGCTCTCCCCCTGACGGCGGAGGGATGCGCTCCAGCCGCGTGGTGCTGACGCTGGCCTTGCTGGTGCTGGGCGGGTGCGCCAGGGGCGCGCCCATGGCCGGATTGCTCGCCAGCAGTCATTCCCGCCACCTGGCACCAGCCTTCTCCTCCCAGACGCGCCCGCCCGGGCCCGTGGACGACTCCGGCCGGACGGCCGTACCAACCTGGGACGCCCTCACGCCAGATGAAGACGACGATCCGGAGGACGACGTCGAGGAGGGGGCTGATGCCCCGGTTCTGATCGTGGATGCACCCGGGGACGAGTCCGGCTCGCGGAGGCGTCGCTCGGTGCGAGAAGAGGACGAGCCGCTGGAGGACGAGGGCGGGGGCCAGGTGGGCTGGAGGGATGGGGTGGGGGAGGGGCGACCCTGGCCGGTGCCCTTCAGCGTGGACCATTTCCAGGGCCTGCTGGTGCAGGTGGGCGTGTCCCCCGGTGTGCTGCCGGAAGACGGGAGCACCCTGTCGCCCCATCAGGCGGTGCAACTGTTGGCGCACCTGCTGGAGGCGGAGGCGGGGCTGGGGGCGTTTCCCCGGCAGCGCATGGCCGCGCACCTGCTGCTGGAGGTGGCCACGGGCGAGGGGCCGGTGACGCGGGAGGAGTTGCACGCGCGCATGGACCGCTTCCACCGGTTGAGGGTGGTGAGGCCGGACGGCTACCTGGTGCGGGCGGTGACGGGAGAAGCGGTGCAGCGGGCCGGCGAGGTGCGGCTGGCGCCAGACGGCGTGCTACGAGCGGGCCTTTACGAGGTGGGCCCCTTCTACGCTGTGGAGGATGGGCAACTGTGGCCGGTGGACACGGGGCTGGAGGTGCCTCGGGGCGCGAAGCCGCTGGGCCCGTATGTGCCCGACGACGGCGTGGTGGGGCCGGCGCTGGAGGGAGCGGGGCTGGCGCTGGGGGACACGCTCGAGGGCGTGAGCCGGCTTGTCTTCCACCCGGGCGAGAGCCTGGAGGGCCTGACGCGGCTGCCGGGAGCGGTGCGCGTGCTCTTCCAGAACGCGCCCGAGTACTGGGAGTCCTTCCGCCAGAAGCCTCGGGGTGAGCAGGTGCGTGAGGGGTCACGGTTGCTGGCCAACGTGCTGCTGACGGTGGGGACCTCGGGGGCGGGGGCGGTGAAGGCGGTGGGATGGGGAGAGAAACTCGGCCGGCTGTCGGTGCCCCTGCTGACGTTGACGAAGCGAGGCGAGCTGGTGCTGCGGCTGGTGGCGGTGCCAGGGCGGGCCGTGACGGTGACGGGCCAGGGGCTGAGCGTTGCCTGGGGCCTGCACCTGGCCAAGGTGGGCTCGGGCCCAGGTGGCGGCTGGGTGCCACCTGTCGGCGGGCCAGGGCAGTGGGTGCCCAAGAACGAGCGGATGTCGCCGCGCTCGCGCGCCTTCCAGCACAAGGTGACGAAGGCTCCAGCGGGCTGGGTGTACCGCGTGTGGCGCAATGGCGAGAAGGCCGACTTCGATGGCTTCGACCTGGAGCAGCGCCTGCTGCAGGAGACCAAGGGCCTGGGCTATGACAAGCACTTCGACGCGAACCTCGAACCCAAGAAGTATTTCCAGGGGGCCAAGCGTCTCGTCAGGCAGGCAGAGCGGCAGCGCCGGGTCGCCAACGGCATCCCCATCCGTTGGCACGTGGCGGAGCCTCGGATGGTGGATATCCTCAAGAAATTGTTCAGGAATGCGGGCATCAAGGGGATTCAAGTGCTCTACACACCGCCGTAACCCTCTGGAGGATGATGCAGGTGAGGGAAACCTATTACGCCGCTGTTTATTGGGGTTGCCGCGTGGAGAGCGCGGACGCGTGCGCTCGTCGCGCGGAGACCTTCTTCCACCTCCTTTCCCAGTGCGACTCCGATTATAGCCGTTGGTTCGAGCAGGCGGACTCGCTCAAGAGGGCATTGCAGCTCCAGTTCGAGCCCACCGCTGACACCTTCGCCGGCCTCTTCAAGAAGAGGAGCAACAGGCTTGGAAAGGTCGGGTTCATCTTCGGCGCATGGACGGGACATGCGGAGAATGAGCGGGGCGGTATGGTCCGGGTCATCTGTGGTTCCGATGCGCTGGGTGCCCCCAACAGCTGTTTTCTCCAACTCCCTCTCGAGGCGCCAGGCACTGAGCGTGTGCTCACCGTGCCCGTGCTGACCGGAGTCATGCGGGCCATGGTGTTGGCCTGGGAGCCGGACTGGGGCGTCGTGACCTCTGACAACTTCCGCGACAGCTTGTCCGAAGAAGGGGATGTCGGCACGTTCCTGGGCTGGATGACGTACTTCTCCCGCTCGCGCGGAGAGATTCCGGCTTTACCAGCTCCAGTGCGTACCGAAGCCGTGGAGGACCAGGGCACTCTCTTGCTTCTCTCCCCCAAGCGCTTGACCGCATCTGATCCGGAGCACCTCACCTTGGGCCGCCGTGCCCAAGATGCACTGCTCGCCCGGGGGCTGCTCAATCCCGTGGTGTCCGGAAATCCCTCGTCCTGAGCGAAGCGAAACTCGCGAAGAGACTCGTCACACAAGCTCAACAGCGGATCTCGAGAACAGTCGTGAGGTCATTCGGAATGAAGGAGACGTATCAGGCTGGTGCCTATTGGGCGTGCCGCAAGGAGTCTGCGGAGGCGTGTGCCCGACGTGCGGAAAAGTTCTTTGGCCTTCTTTCTCGGTGTGACCCCATCTATGCGCATTGGTTCGAGCAGGCGGACTCTCTCAAGAAAGCCCTGCAACTTCAGTTCGAGCCGACCTTCGGGACCTTCATGCGCTTTTTCGGCAGGAAGGCGTATCAGAACGGACCGGATGGGTTCAGCTTTTCCGCTTGGACGGGCAACAAGGAAGAGGGGCGCGGTGGTTCCCTCCTGTTGACGTGCGGCTCCTGCTCGGAATTCTACAGCAATGTATGTCTTCTCTATCTGCCTTCCGCCGGAGCGGAAGAGGAGCGCGTGCTCACGACGTCCGTGCTCAGGGATGTGATGCATGCCATGGTGCTGGCTTGGGAGCCGGACTGGAGTGTCGTCACCTCGCATGAACTGCGCGGTGCCATGTCCGAGACGAGGCGGGCTGGTGATTTCGTAGGATGGGTGACGTACTTGTCTCGCAGCCGGGGGGAGGTGCCATCCTTGCCGGAGCCGGTGCAGGTGCAACCGGTGGAGGACAAGGGCGCCCTCCTCCTGCTCACACCCGAGCGCCTCACTGCGTCGAATCCCGAGCACCTCTCCCTGGCCAGGAGTGTCCAGGACGTGCTGCGCACGAGAGGCTTGCTCGAACCCGTCGTGTCCGGACGCCCGGAAACCTGAGCCGGTTTGCCCTCTCCAGCGTCCATCAGCCCCCGGCGGGCCGGGGGGCGGCGGCGCGGGACAGGCGGTCCCTCACGGCGATGCCCAGGCCCTCGGCGCGCGGGAGGCACGCCACCAGGACGTCATGGCCCTGCTCGTCCGCCTCGCGCAGCCGCGTATAGAGGGCGCGCGCCGCTCCGGCCGGGTCCTCCGGTACGTCGTAGCGGGGCACCCCCGGTGGCAGCGTGAGGCCCGGAGGCCCCAGCACGCCCACGTTGTGTCCCCGGGCACGCAGCGACGTCACCCGGGACATCACCTCCGCGGGCTCGGAGAGCACCACCCCCGCCCGGGGCGCGTAGTGCGAGGCGAGGCTCCCCGACACGCGCACCGTGGCCGAGGTCCTCACCGGCACCTTGCGCCCCAGGACGCGCTCGAGCTCCTCCACCGCCAGGCCTCCAGGGCGCAGCACCGCCGGCTCCTTGCCGCTCAAATCGATGATGGTGGACTCCACCCCCACCGTGCACGGGCCTCCGTCGAGGATGAGGTCCACCTCGTCCCCCAGGTCCGCCCGCACGTGCTCCGCCGTGGTGGGGCTCACCCGGCCGAAACGGTTGGCGCTCGGCGCGGCCACCCCTCCGCCCAGGGCGTCCAGCACCGCCAGGGCCACGGGGTGGTTGGGCACGCGCAGGGCCACCGTGTCCTGCCCTCCCGTCACCGCGTCCGTGGCGCGTGCCGTGCGCGGCAGCACCAGCGTCAGCGGCCCCGGCCAGAAGGCCTCCGCGAGCCTCCAGGCCTCCTCGGGGACGTGGCGGGCCCAGGAGGGCAGCTCCGAGGCCCGGGCCACATGGACGATGAGGGGGTGGGTGGCGGGCCGCCCCTTGATGGCGAAGACGCGGCGCACGGCCAGCTCGTCCTCGCAATTGGCCGCCAATCCGTAGACTGTCTCCGTGGGCAGGGCGATGACGCCGCCGCGCCGGAGGGTTTCCACTGCCCGAGTGAGGAGGTCCGAGGTAAGCATGCCTGTCGGGCGCAATCTGGCTCCCGGAGGGGACCATGGGCAAGTCACAGGTGTTCGAGGCGCGCAGTCAGATGCCGGTCGGCGCCGGTGAGGTGTTCGCCTGGCATGCCCGCGAGGGGGCATTCCAGCGCCTGACGCCCCCCTGGGAGCCGGTCGAGGTGGTGGAGCGTCAGGGAGACGGCATTCGCGAGGGCACCCGGGTGGTGCTGCGCATGAAGATGGGGCCGGTGGCCCTGCCCTGGGTGGCGAGACACACCCGCTACATCCCCGGCTCGCTCTTCCAGGACGAGCAGGTGTCGGGGCCCTTCGCGAAGTGGGTGCACACCCACCGCATGTGGGATGAGCCCGCGGGCGGTGGCGTGCTGGAGGACGAGGTGGAGTACGCGCTGCCGGTGGGGGCGCTCGGGCGGGTGGTGGGCGGGGGCTACGCGCGGCAGCGGCTGGAGCGGATATTCGCCTACCGCCACGCGGTGACGCGGGAGGACCTGCGGCGCCATGCGGCCTTCGCCGGACAGCCGCCGCTGACGGTGGCGGTGAGTGGCGCGTCGGGACTGGTGGGCAGCGCGCTGGTGCCCTTCCTCACGACGGGAGGCCACCGGGTGCGGCGGCTGGTGCGGGGCCGGCCCGAGGCCGGGGATATCGCCTGGGCGCCAGGCAAGGGCGAGATGGACATGGTGGCGCTGGAGGGCGTGGACGCGGTGGTGCACCTGGCCGGAGCGCCCATCGCCGAGGGCCGCTGGACGGAGGAGCGCAAGGAGCTCATCCGCCGCAGCCGCGTGGAGGGCACCCGGGTGCTGTGCGAGTCGCTCGCGCGGCTGGCGCGTCCGCCGAAGGTGCTGGTGAGCGTGTCGGCCATGGGCTTCTACGGCCACCGGGGCGACGAGGTGCTCACCGAGTCCAGCCCGCCCGGAGAGGGTTTCCTCGCGGAGGTGACGCGCGAGTGGGAGGCGGCCACCGCTCCGGCGCAGCAGGCCGGCATCCGCGTGGTGCACCTGCGTCTGGGCGTGGTGTTGGGCTCCGGGGGAGGCGCGCTGGCGAAGATGCTGCCCGCCTTCCAGGCCGGAGCCGGCGGCCGCATCGGCGATGGGCGACAGTGGATGAGCTGGGTGTCGCTGGAGGACGTGCTGGGCCTCCTCCATTTCGCCCTGTTCACTCCGGGCCTGCGCGGGCCCGTCAACGCGGTGGCGCCCCAGGCCGTGCGCCAGGAGGACTTCGCCCGGACCCTGGGCCACGTGCTCTCCCGGCCGGCGGTGATGCCGTTGCCCGCCGCCGCGGTGCGGGCCGCCTTCGGGGAGATGGGCGAGGAGACGCTCCTGCTCAGCTCCCACGTCCGCCCGGAGGTGGCCGAGCGCCAGGGCTTCACCTTCCTCCACCCCACGCTGGAGCAGGCCCTGCGCTTCACGCTCGGCAAGACGCGCGAGGGGCCGCGCTTCCGCCACGGTTGACGGAGAACGGCTCGATGATCCACGTCGAGGGGCTGACCCGGTACTACGGCGGCCACGCGGCCATCCGCGGCCTCTCCTTCGAAATCCAACGGGGTGAGGTCATCGGCTTCCTGGGCCTCAATGGCGCCGGGAAGACGACCACCTTGAAGATTCTGGGGTGCGTGCTGCTGCCCACCTCGGGGCGGGCCGTCGTCGATGGCCATGACGTGGTGAGCCACCCGCACGAGGTGCGCCAGCGCATCGGCTTCCTCCCGGATACGCCTCCGCTCTACGACGAGATGGGGGTGGGGGAGTTCCTCGCCTTCGTGGCGCGGTTGCGCGGCGTGCCCTCGCGCGAGGTGTCCGCCCGGGTCACCGAGGCCGAGGAGAAGACGGGCCTGCGCGACGTGGATGACGCGCCCATCTCCTCGCTGAGCCATGGCTACCGGCAGCGCGTGGGGGTGGCGCAGGCGCTCGTCCACCGGCCGGCGCTGCTCCTGCTCGACGAGCCGGGCAGTGGGTTGGATCCCCGGCAGATGGTGGAGATGCGCACGCTCATCCAGGGGCTGCGCGGGGCGGAGCACACGGTGCTCGTCTCCAGCCACCTGCTGCCGGAGATCAGCCAGACGTGTGATCGGCTCCTGGTCATCAAGGACGGGGAGCTCGTGGCCCAGGGCACCGAGGCGGAGTTGGGCCAGCGGCTGGGCAGCGGAGGTTTCATCGAGGTGGAGGTGCGGGGCGAGCGGGAGCGGGTGCTGGCGGCGCTCGCGGGGGTGGGTCCGGTGCACGTGATGGGCGAGGCGGAGGGCGTGGTGACGCTCCGGGTGGAGGCTCCGGCGGACCTGCGGCCGGGCGTGGCGCGGGCGGTGGTGGGCGCGGGCCTGGAGTTGCTCCGGCTGGACCGGGGGACGGAGAAGCTCGAGTCGCTCTTCCTGCGGCTCACCCGGGGCGGAGACGAGGCGGCACCATGATGCGGACGATGCTCATCGCTCGCCGGGAGCTCGCGGCCTGGCTGCGCACCTTCCAGGGCTACATCATCATCGCCATGGTGCTGGCGGTGGATGGCCTGCTCTTCAACGCCTTCGCGCTGGGCGGGGTGAGCAAGCGCTCCTCGGAGGTGCTCTCGCTCTTCTTCCAGTTCTCCAGCGGGACCACGATGGTGGCCTCGGTCTTCATCTCCATGCGGCTGCTGGCCGAGGAGCGGCAGGCGGGGACGTTGTTGCTGCTGTACTCCTCGCCGGTGAAGGACCACGAGATCGTCCTGGGCAAGTTCCTCTCGGCGCTGGCCTTCCTGGCGCTGATGACGCTGGCCACGGTGTTCATGCCGCTGCTGGTGATGGTGCACGGCAAGCTGTCCCTTGGGCACATCGCCGCTGGCTACCTGGGGCTGCTGCTGCTGGGCAGTGCGTCCCTGGCCATCGGCACGTTCGGCTCGGCGCTGGCGCGCAACCAGGTGCTGGCCGCCGTGCTCTCCGGGTGCATGCTGGTGGCGCTGCTGACGTGCTGGTTGCTTGCGCGCATCACCGAGCAGCCGCTCTCGGACGTCTTCAGCGCGCTGGCGCTGTGGAACCAGCACTTCCAGCCCTTCCAGGCGGGCGTGGTGCACGTGCGCGACATCGTCTACTACCTGTCCGTCACCTACGTGGCCCTCTTCGCCGCCACGCGCGTCCTCGAGGCGCGGAGGTGGCGATGACGCTCCGGCCCAACCCCTGGGTGTCCGTGCTGTACGGCCTGGGTCTGCTGGCCGTGTTCCTCGGCGAGCGCGTGATGGGCGCGGGGACGCAGCGGCTCGTGCTGAGCGGGCTGGGACTCACGCTGGCGGGGCTCGCGGTGGCGTGGCGTGGAGTGAGGGCGGCGAGGGCCTCGGTCGAGTGGCGGGTGCTGGAGCGCTGGCTGCTCGGCCTCTTCCTGCTGGGCGGGCTCGGCCTGGCGCTCTACTTCCTCCGGCCGGGCGAGCGGGGCTCCGTGGCGGTGGTATTGGGTGCGCTCTTCCCCGCGCTGCTGACCACCACGCTGTTGCCGCTCGTGTTGGTGGAGCTGGCGGCGGCGTCCATGGCGCGGGCGCCGGTGCCGCAACTGGGGCGGGTGCGTGCCGCGCTCTACTCGGGGCTGGGGCTGGCCTTCGCGCTCGTCTTCGCCTTCTCGGCGACCTATGTGGCCACGCGAGCGGACGTCTCGTGGGACCTGGCGTACTTCCGCACGGCCCGGCCGGGCGCCGCCACGCGCCTGCTGACGCGCCAGATTCCCGAGCCGGTGCGCGTGACGCTCTTCTTCCCACCGGCCAACGATGTGCGGCAGGCCCTGGAGCAGTACTTCCGGGAGCTGGCGCGGGAGTCCGGGTACCTCGAGGTGGAGGTGCTGGACCTGGCGGTGGCGCGGGCCCGGGCGAAGGAGCTGGGCGTGGGGGAGAACGGCACGGTGGTGTTCAGCCGGGGCGCTCGTCACGAGCGGCTGAAGGTGCCGCTGGAACTGGATCGCGCCCGCGTGCAACTGCAGCGCCTGGACGAGGATGTATACCGGCGGTTGCGTGTGGTGTCGCGTCCCCGGCGGGTGCTGTACCTCACGGCGGGGCAGGGCGAGCGGGGCCTGCAACCGCAGCCGGCCACGGCGCTGGAGAAGGCGCGGCCCGGCCTGTCGCAGCTCGAGGAGTGGCTGCGCGTGCTGAACGTGGAGGTGCGCACGCTGGGCATGGCCGAGGGGCTGGGGAAGGAGGTGCCTCGCGACGCGGCGGTGGTGGCGGTGGTGGGGCCCGAGCGGGACTTCTCCCCGGAGGCGCTCGCCACGCTGCGCCGGTACGTGGAGCGCGGCGGCAGGCTGTGGCTCGCGCTGGAGCCGGACGGTCCTGGCCTCGAGCCGCTGCTGGAGCCGCTGGGGTTGAAGCTGCTGCGCGTACCGCTCGCCAACGAGCTGCGTTACCTGCGCATGAGCCACCAGCGGAGCGATCGGGGCAACCTGGTGACGGCGAGCTTCTCCTCGCACGCGTCCGTCGGGACCCTGGCCTCGTTGGGCAGCGACGCGGCCATCGTCTTCGCCGGCGCGGCGGCGCTGGAGCCGGTGCCGCCCCTGCCCAAGGGGGTGACGCACGATGTCTCGGTGCGCGCTCCCGCCGAGACGTTCCAGGACACCAACCATGACTTCGCCCCGGACGAGGGAGAGTCACGAGGCTCCTGGCCCCTGGTGGTGGCGGTACAGAAGGCCGGTGTTTCGGGTGCCTCGCCCGCGCGCGTGGTGGTCATGGGGGACTCGGACGTGATGACCGATTCGGGCCCCCGCTCCTACGGCAACCCCTACCTGCTGATGGACACGGTGCTCTGGCTGCTCGGCGAGGAGGAGCTGGCGGGCGTGCTGTCCAACGAGGAGGACGTGCCCCTGCAGCACACGCGGCAGCAGGACGTCGTGTGGTTCTATTCGGCCGTCTTCGTGGCGCCTGCGCTGGTGCTGGGGGCGGGCTTCCTCGTGACGCGGCGCCGGAGACGGAGGGGCGCGCGATGAGGGCGCGGGGCGTGGTGCTCCAGGGGGTGCTGGCGGCGGCGGGACTGGCCGCGGCCTTCTTCGTCTGGCAGCGCGAGCCGGTGGGCGCTCCCGGTGAGGTGGTGGTGCTGGACGCGCCGGAGCGGGCGCTGGAGCGCGTGCGTTACGAGGACGCGTCCGTCCAGGTGGAGTTGTTCCGCGAAGGCCCGGGAGACGGCGCGCTGTGGCTGCGGCTGGGGGCGAAGCGGGAGCTGCGCGCCAACGAGACGGCGGAGCAACTCTTCACCCGCTTCGCGCCGTTACGGGCCACGCGGAGCCTGGGCGTACTGGAAGCGGAGAAGCTGGCCGAGGTGGGGTTGAAGGACAGCCCCCGGAAGCTGGTGGTGAAGCTGGCCAGTGGGGAGCACGCCTTCACCCTGGCCGCCCCGGCGATTGGCTGGGGCAGCCCGTACCTGCGGCGCGAGACGGACGGGCACGTCTTCCTCCTCTCGCCCTCGTTGCTGCCCGACCTGGAGAACGCCGCCCACCGGCTGGTGGACCGGACGCTGCACGCCTTTGGCGCCAGCGACTACGACACCCTCACCGTCACCGTGGGGAGCACCTCACGCACCTTCCTCGTCCGTGCGCGGGAGCGGCGGCCGGCGGAGCTCCTGCCCCGGGATGCGCCGGACACTCCGGATGAGACGGCCCGCAAGTGGCACGAGCGCGTGTGGCTGCTCGCGCCGGCGCAGGCGGACTTCCTCGGACGGGGAGAGGTGCCTCCCGGAGGTGAGCCCCGGGAGGCCTTCCGCGTGGAGTACCAGCGGGGAGCGCAGCGCATCGGCCAGCTCACCGTGGGACGCGGCGCGGGCGGTGGATTCCACGCACGCACCGAGTACACCGCCGGCTGGGCGAAGCTGCCCCCCTGGGCGGACTCCATCGTCCTGGAAGCGGAGAAGGTGGCCGCGGGGCACTGACTACTCGGGCTTCTTCAGCGCGGCCATGGCGCGGCCCACGTACTCCATGAGCCGCGGGTCCATTCCGGCCTTGGCGCTCATGCCGGGCTCCTGCTGGTACAGGGTGTTCAGCGACTTCTCGATGCCGGGGTTGCCGCCCAACGGCCGGGTGGGCGCGAGCGGCTACGCGGCGGCCACGGAGGCCAGCACGCGCTGCACCTCGCGCACCAGCGCGTCCGGCAGGCACGGCTTGGTGACGTAGGCATCGCAGCCGGCGTCATGGGCCTCGCGCGAGTGCCCGTCCAGGGCGTGGCCGGTGAGGGCCACCACGGGGATGGCGCGCGTGCGGGCATCACTCTTGAGACGGCGCGTGGCCTCCCAGCCATCCAGCACCGGCAGGGACAGGTCCATGAGGATGACGTCCGGGTGCAACGCGAAGGCCTTCTCCACGGCCTCCAGCCCGTTGCGCGCCTCGGCCACGCGGTAGCCGGAGTACTCGAGGTACTCCGCGTACATCTCGCGGGCATCCTGGTAGTCATCGACGATCAGGACGAGGGGCGCGGTGTCGTTGAGAGCTGGGCTGTTCATGTCCGCCTCGTTCGTCGGGGAAGGTACAGCGTGAACGTCGAGCCCTGCGCCACGGCGCTCTTGAGCGAGATGCGCCCGTCGAGCATGGCCGCCAACCGCCGGCAGATGGAGAGCCCCAGGCCCGTTCCGCCATAGGCCCGCGTGGGCGAACTGTCCACCTGCTGGAAGTCCTCCCAGATCTTCTCCTGGTGGATGGGATCGATCCCGATGCCCGTGTCCTCCACGGAGATGTGCAGCGTGGCGGTGGCCACCTCGTACGAGGCCAGCACCTTGACCGAGCCCTCGTGGGTGAACTTCAGGGCGTTGGACAGGAGGTTGACGACGATCTGCTTCACCTTCTGACGATCGCTGTACACCGGGGGCAGGTTGGGATCCAACGCCGCGCTCACCGCCAGCTTGGAGCGCGCGATGATCGGATCCAACTCGGCCATGACCTCCTGGATGAGCTCGGGCAGGCGGAACTCGGACAGGTGCAGCGGCATCCGGCCGGCCTCGATGCGGGTGATGTCGAGGATCTCGTTGATGATCTCCAGCAGGTGGCGGCCGTTGGAGTCGATGCGGGTGAGGCTGCGGCGCTGGGGCGTGGCGAGTTCGCCGTTGACGCCCTGGAGCAGCATGTTGGTGTAGCCGAGGATGGCGTTGAGCGGCGTGCGCAGCTCATGGGACATGTTGGCGAGGAACTGCGACTTGGCGGCACTCGCCTGCTCGAGCTGGATGGCCTGGCGGCGCAGCAGCTCGTTCTGCGTGGCCAGCTCCTCGGTGGCGGCGTTCACCCGGGCGGCCAGCTCGGTGGAAGCCTCCTCGAGCCGCGCGAGCTGGCGGCCCTTGTAGAGGCGGGTGAGGTGGACGCCCAGGTGGCCGACGAGCCACGGCGCGTCGGGGGAGAGCACCGGCTCGGGAGCGGCGATCAGCATCAGTCCGGGGGCGGGTGTGCCCGCGATGGCCCGGCCGAGCGACAGGGTGAAGAGGCCCTGGCTCGACAGCGGCAGCTCCGGCGGCAGCTGGCCGGGATGGAACCAGCGGGGCTCGCTCCACTGGAGCGCTTCCACCAGCGGGTGCTTCGCGTCATGCAGGGCGAGCGTGAAGCCCTCGGGCGTGGGCAGGCCGTTCCAGGCGATGGGTACCAGACAGTGCGAGTCCGACTCGTCGGGTGCGAGGCACAGCACCTGGCTCACCTGCGCGTGGTGGACGAGCCACGCGACCGCGGCCTCGGCGCAGATCCTGGCATCCTCGCATCCGAGCAGCAGCTCGGCGAAGGCGAGTCGCGCCTCGGGGCCGGGCACGGACGGCGACGGCAGGGCGGCGGTAGATGGCAAGAGGCGGCGCTCCGGTGTCCTCGTGATACGGGTCGAAGATGTTACTACCCAGTAGAGCAGAGGATCCCCACAGGTGTGAGTCCGCTGCCCCCGATGGCCAACACCGCCACGACCCGGGTGTTGGTTCTTGCACATCCCGAGGCTTCAGTGGAGGACAGGCAGGCAGGCGGGGGCGCCCGGCTGCTCGCCCTACCGGCCCCCGGGCTCGTTCCTAGCCTAGGGACATGGTGGAAGAGCGCACGCACAAGTCGTTGTGGACGGTGTCGGCCCCGGCGCGGCGCTACCCGTCGCTGCGGGGGGACCTCGAGGTGGACGTGGTGGTGATTGGCGGAGGCATCGCCGGTCTCACCACGGCGTACCTGCTCAAGCAGGAGGGCAAGAAGGTGGCGCTCCTGGAGATGCACCGGCTGCTGACGGGACAGACGGGGCAGACGACGGCGCACCTCACCGAGTTGCTGGACACGCCCTACACCACGCTGGCCTCGGACTTCGGGGAGAAGGGCGCGCGGATGGCGGCCGGCTCCACGCGCGCGGCCATCGAGCAGATCGCCGAGCTGGTGGAGCGGCTGCGGATCTCCTGTGGCTTCCAGCGGCTGCCCGGGTACCGCTACGCGGAGACGGAGCGGGAAGCGCGCGAGCTGGAGCGCGAGGCGGTCGCGGCGCGGCAGGCGGGGTTGATGTGCGCGCTGACGGAGGAGGTGCCGTTGCCGTACCCGGTGAAGCTGGCGCTGCGCGTGGAGGATCAGGCGCAGTTCCACCCGCGCGAGTACCTGCTGGCGCTCGCCGAGGGGATTCAGGGGGAAGGCAGTTACGTCTTCGAGGAGACGCAGGTGACGGAGCTGTACGAGGGGGTGCCGTGCCGGGTGCACACCCCGCGAGGCGTCATCACCTGCCGGGACGTGGTGGAGGCGACGACGACACCGCTCAACCGCGTCTTCCTGCACACGAAGCTGTACCCGTACCGGACGTACTCGGTGGCGGGGCGGCTCGAGGGACCACTGGAGGCCGGGCTCTATTTCGACAGCCAGAATCCGTACCACTACATCCGCACGCATCGGGTGGAGGGCGTGGACTACGTCATCGTCGGGGGCGAGGACCACAAGGTGGGCACGGAAGAGGACACGGACCGCCACTACGAGGCGTTGGAGGACTACACGCGGCGGCGCTTCCCGGTGACACGGTTGGAATACCGTTGGTCGGGCCAGGTCATCGAGCCGGCGGATGGGTTGGCGTACATCGGGCGCAACAGCAACTCGCGGCATGTGTGGGTGGCCACGGGCTTCTCGGGCACGGGCATGACTTTCGGGACGCTGTCGGGGATGATTCTGACGGACCTCATCATGGGGAGGCAGAACCCGTACTCGGCGCTGTATGACGCCACGCGAGTGAAGCCGAAGGCGGGGGCGAAGGACTTCATCCAGGAGAACGCGGAGGTGGCCTTCCGCTTCGTGGCGGACCGGATGGCGAAGCCGGAAGCGCACGACCTGTCCGAGGTGCCGCCTGGGGAAGGCCGCATCATGGAGGTGGACGGGAAGAAGGTGGCGGTGTTCCGCGAGGAGAGTGGGGCGGTGCACGCGGTGAGCCCGGTGTGCACGCACATGGGGTGTCACGTGCACTGGAACAAGGGCGAGCGCTCCTGGGACTGCCCCTGCCATGGGGCTCGCTACAGCCCGACGGGCGAGGTGCTCAACGGCCCGGCCGTGAAGCCGCTGCCGTCGAAGAAGATCCGCTGAGCCGGATGCTGCACGGAGCGCTCGTGGGTGGCACGATGGGTCCATGCCCGCCGCGACCGCTCGTGCCGTTCCCACCACTGACGCCCTTCCATCCGCCGACAGTCTCCTGCCCGAGGGCTTCACGCCCGCGGCGCGCAAGATGCTGGTGAAGGCGGATCCGACGCTTGGTGCGCTGATGAAGCAGGTGGGACCCTTCAGCATGAAGGTGAATTCGATCCAGAGTCCCTTCCTGGCGCTGGCGGAGTCCATCGTCTACCAGCAGCTCACGGGGAAGGCGGCGGCCACCATCTTCGGGCGCGTCTGCGAGCGCGTGGGCAAGGGACGGCGCTTCACGCCAGAAGCGGTGCTCGCGCATCCCGTGGAGGGCCTGCGCGAGGCGGGGCTGTCCGGAGCCAAGACGGCGGCACTCCGCGACCTGGCGGCGAAGGCCTCGGAGGGTGAAGTCCCCACGCTGGCCCGGGCGAAGCGCATGAGCGATGCCGAGCTGGTGGAGCACCTCACGAAGGTGCGCGGAATCGGGCAGTGGACGGTGGAGATGCTGCTCATGTTCCGGCTGGGCCGGCCGGACGTTCTTCCGGTGGACGACTACGGCGTCCGCAAGGGCTTCATGCGCACGTATGGCCTCGACGAAATGCCGCGCCCGAAGGACCTGCTGGCCTACGGAGAGCGGTGGCGTCCGTGGCGCTCGGTGGCGAGCTGGTACATGTGGCGCGCGTTGGAGCTGGACAAGCCGGTGGGCTCCGGAGGAGGGCGGGCCTGAGAATCCCAGGTCGAGCCCGTGGAATGTCCCCTCGCCCTCCGGGAGAGGGCTAGGGTGAGGGTATCGAGCGTCCCAGGTTGCCCCCGTAGCTCCGGGCCCGTGCCAACAACGCACGCACCTCCGCGTCCGTGACGTCGGGGTAGCGCTCATACCCGCTCGCTACGGAGACGAAGGGCTCGGGCCCGTGGCAGCAGACGAGCTCCTCGAACTCACCGTCCAGCATGCGCAGCGCCTCCTCGGAGGCCACGGGAACGGCGGCCACGAGGGCGCGAGCTCCGGCCCTGCGCAGCAACCCCGCGGCTCGACGCAGGACCACTCCGGCGGCCGAGCCGTCATCCACGACGACCACGGTCCTTCCCTCGAGCGAGGCCACGGGCGCACCCGGCCGCAGGGCGCGCACTCGCTGACGCAGTTGCCGCCGGGCGCGGGAGATGGCCTGCTCCAGTTCCTCGTCGGACAGATTCAACGCGTTGATCGTGGCGTCATGGAGCTGCGAGGCCGCGGGATACCCGAGCCACCCGAGTGTCACCTCTCGCCGGGGAGGTCCCATCACATGACTCACGGGCTGGACGAGCGTCACATCCAACGGTGCCCCGAGCACGCGGGCGACCTCGAGGGCCACGGGGACGCCCCCATGGGGTAACGCGAGCACGATGACGTCCTCGCGTCCGGCGAGGTGCATGAGCAACCGGGCCAGCGTCTCCCCGGCCTCGGTCCGGTGGCGGAAGGGGGCGTTCATCTGCGCACAACGTGCGGTGTGCTCCCAGGTGCCGCAACGCGGAGAAACCGCCCACGGGTCCATGTCACGACGCTCGCCGGGACGCTCTCCGGGGAGGAATGCGCTCGTGCGTTGCCTCGCCGGGTGCACGTCTGTACAGTGCCCGGCCCCATGAAGCGAGAGAAGGATGAAGGCGCTTTCACCGGCTCCCGGCGCAAGCCCTGGACGGGTCCCCGCGGTCTGGACGCCGTGCTCCAAGGCTGGCGCGACGACAGACAGCTCTCGCCTGGCTTCGTCCTCGACGAGGTGACGCCGGCCCGCCTGGGCTCCTACGCGCCCATTCCCGCCGAGGTGGCTCCCCAGGTGCGCGAGGCCCTCCTGCGTCGCGGCATCGAGCAGCTCTTCTCCCACCAGGCCGAGGCCTACCAGCTCGCGCGCTCCGGGCGCAGCCTGGTGATCGCCACGCCCACGGCCTCGGGCAAGAGCCTCTGCTACAACCTGCCGCTGCTGGACCGCTTCGCGCGGGAGCCGGGCGCGCGCGCCCTCTACCTCTTTCCCACCAAGGCGCTCTCCCGGGATCAGGAGGAGTCGCTGCGCGTGTTCATGCGCGAGGCGGGACTGGAGCACGGCGCCATCACCTTCGACGGGGACACCCCGGGGGATGCGCGGCGCGCGGCCCGTGAGCGCAGCGGCGTGGTGCTCACCAACCCGGACATGCTGCACACCGGCATCCTCCCGCACCACGCCAACTGGGCGCGGCTCTTCTCCAACCTGCGCTACGTCGTCATCGACGAGCTGCACACGTACCGGGGCGTCTTCGGCTCGCACCTGGCCAACGTGCTGCGCCGGCTGCAGCGCGTGGCGGCCTTCCACGGCTCGTCGCCGGTGTTCGTCCTGGCCTCGGCCACCATCGGCAACCCGAAGGCCCACGCCGAGCGGATGCTGGGCCGTGAGGTAGCGCTCGTCTCCGAGAGTGGCGCGCCCGCCGGTGAGCGCCGGGTCATGGTCTACAACCCGCCCGTGGTGAACGCGGAGCTCGGCATCCGCGCCAGCTACCTCAAGAGCGCGGTGAGGCTGGTGTCGGACCTGGTGCGCGCCGAGGTGTCCACGCTGCTCTTCGGCCAGTCGCGCAACAACATCGAGGTGATGCTCAAGTACCTCCGCGACCAGTTCATCGCGGACAAGATGGACCCGAACCTCATCCAGGGCTACCGGGGCGGCTATCTGCCGGGGACGCGCCGGGCCACCGAGGCCGCCATGCGCGCTGGTGAGGTGCGCTGCGTGGTGGCCACCAACGCGCTGGAGCTGGGCATCGACATCGGCTCACTGGACGCGGTGGTGTGCGCGGGCTACCCGGGCTCGGTGGCGGCGCTGATGCAGCGCTTCGGCCGGGCGGGACGCCGGGGCGCGGGCAGCCTCGCGCTCCTCGTCACCTCCAGCGCGCCGCTGGACCAGTACCTCGCGGGGGACCCACGCTCGCTCACGGGCGCTCCGGTGGAGCACGCGCGCATCGATCCGGACAACGTGGAGATCCTCGTCCAGCACCTCAAGTGCGCCGCCTTCGAGCTGCCCTTCGAGGAGGGAGACACCTTCGGGGACGTGCCGGCCGAGTCCACGGCGGACGCGCTGGGGTACCTCGCGCAGCACGAGGTGGTGCACCCCACGCCGGGCGCCGAGGGCAAGCGGATGTTCCACTGGTCCGCGGATGCGTACCCGGCCAACCACGTGTCGCTGCGCAGCGTGGGCTGGGACAACGTGGTCATCATCGAGCTGGGCACGGATCGGACGCTGGCGGAGATGGACTTCCGCTCGGCGCACACGATGCTGCACGAGCAGGCCATCTACCAGCACGAGGCCGAGCAGTACCAGGTGGAGCGCTTCGACTACGAGAACCACAAGGCCTACGTGCGCAAGGTGGCGCCGGACTACTTCACGGACGCGATGACGTACGTGCGCGTCAACGTCATCCAGGAGGACCAGGGCGCGGCGATGGGCCCCACGCTCCAGGCGGGCATGGGCGAGGTGAGCGTCATCGAGAAGGTGGTGGGGTACAAGAAGATCAAGTACCACACGCACGAGAACGTGGGTTACGGCGACGTGAACCTGCCCGAGATGCAGATGCACACCACGTCCCTCTGGCTCACCGTGCCGGAGACCGTGGTGCGCTCGCTGGGCGCGCCGAGGCCCGCCGTCATCGACGCGCTCCGGGGCATCGCCAGCGCGCTGCGGACGGTGGCGTGCGTGGGGTTGATGATCGACCCGAGGGACCTGGGCAAGACGCTCGGGAGCAAGGACGACGCGGACGGGCCGCCGCGCAAGGACGGAGGCGTGGGTTTCGACCCGACCATCTTCCTCTACGACAACATCCCCGGCGGGGTGGGGCTGGCCGCGCGCCTGTTCGACCAGCGCGACGAGCTGCTGCGGCGCGCCCGGCGGCTGCTCGAGTCATGTGGCTGCGAGGACGGGTGCCCCGCGTGCATCGGTCCGGCCGCGGGCGCCATGCCCGGGAGCGCGCCGGTGGATGCCCACCCGCGCAAGCGGCTCGGTCTGGAAATCCTCTCGGCCCTTGGCGTCGTGGCCCTGCAGTAGGCGAGGTGCGCCGTGGACTTGAAACGCAAGCTGGCCCGGCTTGGCGGTATCGGTCCTGGCGGGAAGCCGGGGGCGAAGCCGACTCCCGCCCCGGAAGCCCCGGCGGCCGAGGCCGCTGCTTCTCCCCCGGTGGAGGTGCCTCCCGCGCCCGTGGAGACGCCCGCCCCGGTGGAGCCCCGGAAGGAGCCGGACCCTCGCGTGGTGGCCCTGAAGCGGATGCTCGGAGACTGGTCCGAGCGACAGGGCGCGGCGGTGGCTCGCCGGGGTCCCACGGAGGCACCGCGTCCGGGTCCTCTGCCCGTCGAGCTTCGGACGACTCCGCACGGCGTCATCCACGTCTCCGAGCGGCTGCTCCCACCGGAGCACCACCACGGCAGCGCTCCGCTCGCGGAGGCCCTGGACGTGGAGTCACCGCTGGTGGCGAGCCTCGCGTTGCAGCCGGGGCTGGCGGGCGTGGACTTCCAGCGGATGCTCTTCCTGGACACGGAGACGACAGGGCTCGCGGGAGGAACGGGCACCGTGCCCTTCCTGGTGGGCCTGGCGTGGTTCGAGGGCCGCTCGCTCCGGGTGCATCAGCTCTTCCTGAATCGGCTGGGCGAGGAAACGCCGATGCTGCGGGCCCTCGCCGAGCGCATGGCCGAGTCCTCCTGCCTGGTGACGTTCAACGGCAAGAGCTTCGACTGGCCGCTGCTGCGCACGCGCTTCGTGCTCAACCGCGTGAAGCCGCCCGCGGAGCTGCCGCACCTGGACCTGCTGCACTGCGCGCGCCGCGTCTTCAAGTACCGGGGCTCCGGGACGCGGCTGGTGCACCTGGAGGAGCAGGTGCTCGACTACCACCGCGTGGGGGACGTGGACGGGGCGCTGATTCCGGACCTCTACTTCCGCTTCCTGCGCGGGGCGGATGGCTCGGCGCTGACGCCGGTGCTGGAGCACAACGCGAACGACCTGTTGCTGCTGGCGGCGCTGCTGGGCGTGCTGGGGCGGCGCTTCCGGGCGAGTGGCGCCGAGGGCGAGGACCCGAGGGATCTGCTGGGCTTCGCGGGCGTGGCGCTCCGGGCGCGGGACTACGAGCGGGCCCACGCCTTCGCCCGGGCCGCCGCGGCGGGAGACACGGGCGCGGTGGGCGCCGAGGCGCTCGCGATGGCTTCCCGCCTGTCGCGCCGGGTGGGGGATGACCGGACGGCGGTGGCGAACCTTCAGCGGGCGCTCGCGTCGGCGCGGGCGGACCAGGTGGCGCCGCTGCACCTCTCGCTGGCCAAGCTGTACGAGCACGGCCTCAAGGATCTTCCGCGCGCCCTGCACCATGCGCGGCTCGCGGCGCCCGCCGAGAGCTCCGACGCACTGCGCCGCCGCATCGAGCGCCTGGAGCGCAAGCTCTCCCGGGTTTCTCGTGAGTACGCGTTGGACTTTGGCAAGTGAGAGGGATTGGACAGCGGCGGGATCAGCCGTGCAGGCCGAACAGCTCCGCGGTGACACGGGCCAGCAGCACATCTTCCTGCGCGGTGCCTACCGCCCGCAGGCGCGCCGTGGGCTCGTGCAACAGCTTGTTGATGATGGCCCGAGCCATGGCCTCGACGCTCTTGCGTTGCTTCTCGGAGAGCGAATCGCCGAGCGACGACAGGGTCCGTTCCGCCTCGGCGCGGGCGATGGTGTCGGCGTGCTGGCGCAGCCGGGAGAGGACGGGCACGCCGTCGCGCACGGCCCGCTCGCGCATGAAGCGGGCCACTTCCTCGGAGACCAGCGCCTCCGCCTTCCGCGCCTCCTCGGCCCGGGCCGCCGCGTTCTCCAGGACGAAGCGCTGGATGTCGTCCACGTCCAGCACCCGCACCCGCTTCATCGAGCCCACCTCGGGCGCGATGTCGCGCGGCACGGCCAGGTCCACCATGACGAGGGGCCGCTGACGCCCCTCGAGCGCTGGCGCCACGTTCTCCCGGGTGAAGAGCGGCACCGGTGAGGACGTACCGCTCACCACCACGTCCGCGGAGGCGAGCAGCGTGAACAGCTCCTCGAGGGGACGCGCGGTACCACCCACCTCGGCGGCCAGGGACTCGGCGCGCGCGAGCGTGCGGTTGACCACCACCAGGCGGCCCACTCCCGCCCGCCGGAGGTGCCGCGCGGCCAGCGCCGACATCTCGCCCGCGCCCACCACCAGCACCGTCCGCTCCCCGAGCCCATCCCAGGCCTTGCTGGCGAGCGCCGCGGCCGCGCTGGCCATGGACGTGGCCGCCATGCCGATGGCCGTCTCCGTGCGCACCCGCTTGGCGCACCGGAAGGCCGCCGCGAACATGCGCGACAGCTCGCCGTGCACCGTGCCCGCGGCCTGGCTGTGCTCCAGGGCGTCCTTCACCTGGCCCAGCACCTGCGCCTCGCCCAG
This sequence comes from Archangium violaceum Cb vi76, assembly GCF_000733295.1. Lineage (GTDB taxonomy): Bacteria > Myxococcota > Myxococcia > Myxococcales > Myxococcaceae > Archangium > Archangium violaceum. The sequence goes on from NZ_JPMI01000080.1 coordinate 44,753, forward strand.
CACCATGGAGTCCAGGCTGGAGGCCACCCGGAAGAGGTGCGTGAGCGCGGCCTCGCCCCGGTGCTCGTAGAGCAGCCCGAGCACCTCCGGGCCTCCCATTCCGCCGAGCTCCTCCCGTGCCCGCTGGCGGGCCCGGGCCATGTCCGGCGAGGCCAGGTACAGCTCCACCCGGTTGCAGGTGGAGATGAGCAGGGCCTCGGCCGGGACCTGACCGAGCCGCCTCAGCAGCTCCACCTGCTGCTCCCCGGGCATCGCCAGCCGCTCGCGGACCGTCAGCGGCGCCGTCCGGTAGGACAGCCCGATGCACAGCAACTCCACCGTCTTCGACGTCCTCGACGAGGAATGGCCTGGCTCGCGTGCGTTCATGGTCCGTTCCGCTCCGGGTGGATGCTGAAGAAAAAGAGGGGGCCCTCACCTGAATGAGGGCCCCCGTTCAGGGTGTTACGGCGTCGGGGCCGGAGCAGGCGCCGGCGGAGGCACCAACGGCACGCCCGCGAACTTCAACAGGTCCGCCATGAGGAACTTGCCCTCGGAGTTGGCGAGCTCCGGCTTCCAGCACGGGTTGGCGTTGAGGAACGAGAACCGGTCACCCCGGAGCACGCCGACGAAGACCTCGGCCACGATGCGCGCGCCCACCGGCCCGAGCCGCCTACCCTCGTTGTCCTTCTCCAGCTGCGCTTCCCGGAGGATGTAGTACCAGGGCGGGCTGGAGGTCTCGAACCCGACACCGAGACTCTTCAGCTCATCGAGCTTCAGGGGCCTGATGCCCAGGCGCCTCGCCATGGCCTGGCCCGAGGGGAGCCGGAGGGCCAGGCTCCGCAGCAGGTTGCGCTGCGCGAGCGACTGGGGATTGGTGATGGAGCCCACGCCGTCTCCACCCACCTGGCCTGGCGCCCCGATGAGCAGCTTGAAGAGCGGGGTCGACAGGCGCGGGTCGATGCGCTTGCTGGGCACGGGGGTGATTCCACTCGAGCCCGCCAGTCCCTCGAAGAACCGCGCCCACTCCACGAACCGCCGGGTGGCGCGCTTGCCCCCGCGCAGATCGGCCGGGTCCGCCGCATTCGGGTCCAGGGTGTCGTTGAAGATGCCCGCGCCGAAGCCGGCGTTGAGTCCGTAGCCGGGGCGCACCTGGCTGTGCCCGAAGCGGTAGGCGGCGACCGAGAACTCCACCGGGATATAGGGCTCGTGCCTCCACCGGAAGATGCGCTCCCGTGGGCGGTCGTCCAGCACATCCTTCAACACCTCCAGCCCGACGGTCCTCGGGAGGAAGTCATGGAGGATGATCCACTGGTAGTGCCAGCGCACCATCCGCTGGGCCTTGTCGAAGACCTGCGGGTCGTTGGGGTTCTTCTTGCGCAGGTGATCCACCACGGCGTTGTGGAACTTGAGCATGGCCAGGTGGAACTGCGAGACGATGGTGTTCTCGTCGTTGCGTGGATCCCCGATGAGCGCGGTGTTCTGGCTGTTGCGCGGCATGTCGTCGTTGGAGTCCGGACCGCCGAGCTTCTCGATGAGGAACTTGGCTGGATCCCTGCTGTCATAGAGGTGGCGCGAGATCCGGGGTCCGGAGCCGTACACGTTGTCCAACTCGAACGCCGGCGTGCGGAAGTTCTCGATGGCCTCCGGATCGTTCTGCCGCTCCAGGATGGAGGTCGGATCGAACGTCAGATCGTGATCGACGAACTGCCCGAAGAACGTGAAGCCCGCGGGGATGGTCTCGTTGTCGATGTTGCTGGCATTGGGGCCAGGGGGCTGGCCGGGCGGGGGATCCTGGGCGTCCATCAGCCCCCCGATCTTGCCCAGTTCGAAGAGCGCCTCGCGGACCTTCGCGGTGTCGGGTGCGAAGACCGGCAGCCCCGGAAAGAGCCGGCCGAAGCGGCCGCGGTCGTGGAATTGCGACTCGGGAGGGTTGTGGCCGCGAATCTGGGTTTCACCGTGCAACATCGTGGTTGCTCCTGACGACAGGACGCCGTGCACTGCTCAGGAGGCAACGTGAGGGCGTCCCGGTCATTGAGGTTCCGCCTCCTGCTGCGGGGATAGAGAAAAAGGGATTTCGATGTGACGGGCCGTGCGGGAGTTCTTGGCCCGGAAGGACTCCCGGAGCTTGCCCGCCCGCTCAGCGAGCGCTCCAGCAGCGGGCGCCTCGGGTCTTCAGGGGAGGAGTAGGTGCCGCTCAGCCGATGGCGGTCTGGGGCTGGGACTCGAGGCCCTGGAGGACCGAATCCACTTGCTGGCGGGAGAGGGCCTCGTAGAGCTCCGCGCGGAGCTCTTCCTGGCGGTCATCGAGGCGGCGCTGGGAGTGCAGCCAGTCGAGCCGGGCCAGGAGGGAGGCGGCGCGTCCCAGGGGGCTGCGCGCGGCCTCGTCGCGGATGGCGAGGATGCGCGAGATGTTCTCCGGCTGGAAGGGGCCGTGGAAGCCCGTCTGCGAGTCCATGTACCGCAGGATTTGAGCGCCGCCGATGCCCACGCCGTCCACGCCGGTGTAGACGGCCAGGGGGATGTGGGGGAAGCGGAAGCCCGCGGAGAAGTAGGTGCGCAGCCCGCGTTCGTGGGCGCGGTGGACGAGCTCGAGCGCCTCGGCGTGGGTGAGCTGCTCCATCACCGGGAGGCTGGGGTAGGTGTCCGCGGCGCCGTCCCAGGTGACCTTGTCGAAGCCGCCCTCCTTGACGAGCTCGATGCCCAGCAGGCCGATCTCCTTGCGGTCCACCACGACGCGCGAGCGGCCATCGCGGTCATCCACCAGGGGCGTGTTGAGGTTGAAGGCGGCGGACAGGAGCTGGGTGCGCGAGTCACGCAGGATGTTGCTGCGCAGGCAGCGCATGAACTCGATGATCTGCGAGGCCGTCATGCGATCCATGGCGACCTTGCACTCGGCCACGCCCATCTGGAACATGGCGGTGCAGGTGCCGGACATGGTCTGCACGGTCTTCCATAGGTCCAGGTGGAACTTGCCGCTGTCGAACATGGGCCGGCCGATGAAGCTGGTCACCGGCGCGCGGCCGGCCACGTGCAGCCGCACCTTGGCCACGTTGAGGATGCGGGGGATGCGGTAGGACTCCACGGACTCGCGGCCCTGGTGACCGCGCTCCAGGTGCTCCACGTGGACGAGCACGCCGCGCATCCAGTCCTCGCGGGTGGTGGTGCCGGCGAGGTGGCCCTCGCCCGGGTCGGTGACGGACATGTACGTCTGCGTGTCGCCGAAGCCGGGGAGGGGCAGGGGCTTGTAGGGCAACTGCAGGCGGGCCCCGTTGGCGAGCGCCTCGTGGGCCATGTGGATGGCCAGCTTCTCGCGGCGGGTGGGCTTGCGGCGCTCGCGGCGCAGGTCGTCGATGAGGAGGGAGACTTCCTCGAGCTGGGTGGGGTGCCGCGCGTCGGTGCGCAACCCATCGGCGTCCTCGACCGCTACATCGCCCAGCCACTGCTCCGAGGCGTCCATCACCGCGTCGTACATCTCCAGGAGGCTGGCGTCGGGCATCCGCCGGAGCAGGACGCGCATGGACTCGGCGAAGTCGCGGAGCTGGCCGTGGTCGGCGACGAGCTTCTCCAGCTCCACTTCCACCTGGGCCATCAGTTCCTGGAGGGTCTGCGGCCGGAAGACGGAGATGGGCTCGCGCTTGCGGAACTTGCCCGTGCTGGAGCGGATGGCCTGCGTCCTCATTCCATCGATCAGCGACACCATCTGCCCGAGGATCAGTCGGCGAGCCTCATCCTCGTTCCACCTCATCATGCTCATTACGGATGCTCCGGATATGGGATTGATGGGAGGCCGGTGCTCGGTGTGTGCACTTCAGGCCACCCATTTCGTATGGAGTATCCGGAGAGGGATTTGTGAGCGCGGCGCCGGGAGCCGGGCCGCGTTCCCAGGGAATCAGCCGCCGGTGTGGCGGAGGACCAGGGCTTCCAGGCGGCTCAGGGCCTTGTCCAGCACCTCCATGGAGGGGCCGAAGGACAGGCGCACGTAGCTGCGGAAGCGCGAGGGGCGGGCGCGCCGCTTGCCGGGGTTCACGTCGAAGAATTCCCCGGGCACGGTGATGATCTTCTCGTCCAACGCGGCGCGGAAGAAGCCCATGCCGTCATTGAGAGGCGCGGGCAGTCCGGCCACGTTGCCCCAGACGTAGAAGGTGCCATCCGGCGGGCGGTCCGTACGGATGCCCAGCCGCTCCAGGCGCGAGTGGAAGCGGTCCCGCTTCTCGCGGAAGTGCTGGTGGATGGCGAGCGTCTCCTTCACCACCACCTGCTCGTCCAGCAGGGGAATGGCGGCGCGCTGGAGGGGCCGGCTGCCACCGCCGTCGAGGAAGCTGCCCGCGCTGGACACCGCGTCGATGACCTGGCGCGGACCCAGGGTCCACGTCATGCGCCAGCCCGGGTAGCGCCAGTTCTTGGTGAAGCCGTCGAAGAGGACGACGGGGTCCTTGTTGACGTCCTCCACGTAGCGGGCGGCGCTCTCCAGGGGCAACTGTCCGGGGCGGCCCGTCCAGAGGTAGTGAGAGTAGAACTCGTCGATGAGCAGCGTGCACTCCAGCTCCCGGGCGACGCCCACCCAGCGCGCCAGCTCCTCGCCCTGCACCAGCTTGCCGGTGGGGTTGCAGGGGTTGGAGAAGAGCAGGGCGGAGAGGCCACGGCCCTGGATTTCCCGGCGCAGATCCTCGTGGGTGAAGGCGTAGCCGCGCTCGCCCTCGAGGAGGATGGGGATGGAGGTGAAGGCCTTGAAGACGTCCAGCAGCTCCTCGTAGGCGGTGTAGTCCGGGAGGAAGTGGCCGAGGTTGACGGTGCCGAGGCTGGCCGCCGCGCGGGTGAGGGCGGCCCGGCCACCGCCGGAGAGCGAGACGTTCTCGGCGGAGTACTGGCCAGGCATGCCGCGCCGGTAGAGCCGGTTGTAGAGGGAGGCGATGGCCTCGCGCACTTCCCAGAGGCCGGCCACGGGGGCGTACTCCAGGTCGTTCACGTCCACGGTGACGCTGCCGATGCGCGGCGGGGCGCCGGGCAGCTCACCCGTCTCGGGCTGGCCCTGGCCGAGGTTGCACCAATCGGGGTCTCCAGCGCGGTAGCCGCGGCGCGTGGCCTCGGTGGTGACGTAGATGACGCCCGTGCGCGGCACGGTGCGGAACGCGGGCAGGGAAGTGTCGTCGCTCACGCCCGGGACGCTAGCGGAGTGTGGTGAGGATGTCCTTCCAGTTCGAGTAGAGGGAGAAGTGTCCTCCGCCTGGCAGGAAGTGGGGCACGGTGTGGGGGATGCGCGCGTGCAGGTAGCGCCCCATCTGCAGCGGCACGATGGAGTCTCCCTCCCAGTACCAGAGGTGCACCGGGATGCGGATGTCCTCCAGCGGGAAGCCCCACGGCGAGGTGAGCAGCCGGGCCTCTTGAATCATCCCCTGCACGCCCTGGCGCGAGGCCTCGAAGCGGAAGCCCTTCACCTGTTTGGAGATGGCGGGGTCCGACAGCACGGCCCGGTCATCCGCCGAGCACTCCTTCATCAGCGCGACCAGGGCGGAGTCGGGCCTGCGGCGGACGCTCCGGTCATGCAGGCGCATCACCGGCTCCAGCAGCCAGCCCGGCCACATGGCCATGCTGTAGGCCGCGCGGTAGTCCCGGTTGACGCCCGCCATGGCGTCGCTGCGGTTGAAGGGGGCCGAGCCGGAGATGATGGCCGCGCCCGACAGCCGCTCGCCCAGGCGGTACGCGCAGGCCGCCACGTAGGGGCCTCCCGCGGACACGCCCATCACCGCGAAGCGGCCCAGCCCCAGCTCGTTGGCCAGTTGCTCGATGTCCGCCGGCATGTCCAGCAGCGTGCGGCCCTTCTTGAAGTCCGAGTGCCCGTAGCCCGGACGGTCCGGGGTGATGAGCCGGATGCCCAGGCTGGCGGTGAGCTCGTCATCCGGGTGCCGCATGTAGCGCGAGCCCGGATTGCCGTGCATGAAGATGACCGGCATGCCCTCCATGCTCCCGGACTCGACGTAGGCCAGCCTGCGCCCGTCGCGCAGCCGCACCGCGCCCTCTCGCGACCGCACCTGGACCTCTCGCACCTGTGCTTCGTTCATTCCCCTCCCTCCATGGGCCGCGAGCGCTGACTCATCCAGCCGTCGATGCGCGGCCACACCTTCACCGGCGACTTGCTGGAGGCCGACAGGCCGATGTGGCCCACCGGGAAGTGCATCGTCTCGCAGTCCTTCGTGCCCAGCAGGCCTGGCAGCGGCTCGCTCATGGCCGGCGGGGCGATGTTGTCCTGCTCCGCGATGATGTTGAGCACGGGGCAGCGGATGCGGCTCAGGTCCACCCGCTCGCCGCCCACCTCCATGCGGTTCTGGCAGAAGAGGTTCTGCTGGTAGCAGTCGCGCATGTATTGCCGGTACACCTCGCCCGGAAAGGGCACGGCATCCGAGCCCCAGCGCTCCAGCGCGAGGAAGGTGGTGACGAAGGCCGGGTCGTCGATCTGCCGGCACAGGTCGAGCCACTTGGTGATGCGCTGGACGGGGCCGGCCATGAAGAAGCCGCTCTCCAGCACGTAGGTGGGCACGTTGCCGTAGGCGTCCACCAGTGAGTCCACGTCGAAGTGCTGTGGCTGCGTCCACAGCGAGTAGACACCGCCCTTGCTGAAGTCCACCGGGGTGGCTTGCACCACCAGGTTGCGCACGCCCTCGGGGTGGAGCGCGGTATAGGCGAGCGCCATGGTGCCGCCCATGCAGTAGCCGTAGAGCGTCACGTCGTCGCTGCCACTCACGCGCTGTGTCCAGCGCACGGCGGTGCGGATGTGGCCGCCGAGCAGCTCGCTCCAGGTGAGGTGCTGCTCCTCCTGGCCGGCGATACCCCAGTCGATGGCGTAGACGTCGTAGCCCTGGCGGGTGAGGTACTCGATGAGGCTGCGGCCGGGCAGGAAGTCGAGGATGTACCAGCGGTTGATGAGCGAGTAGACGAAGAGGATGGGCGTGCGGTAGCGGCGCCGGGGCGAGGCGTAGCGCAACAGGCGCATGCTGCCGCGCGTGTACACCACCGAGTGCGGCGTGGGGCTGATGGGCGGCTCACGGACCCCGGCGGCCTTCTCGAAGATGGGCTTGAGGTAGGGGTACGGATTGATGGAGCGGTCCTGCAGGGCCTGCGCGAGCGAGCGCGAGACGTCCACCTGCGACGAGACGAACGAGCGGATCCGCTGGAAGGCTTGGGCGGGCCGATTCACGGGAGGGCTCCAGGGGGAGGAATGCCGGCGAGCATGGCGGGGAACCTACCGGGCCGAGCCGGACCGGCGGCGGCGGGGAACGAGCTCGGGCTCGGGCGGAGGGGTGAGGGTGGGGGAGACGGTGCTGGTAGGGGCACTGGCGGCTGGAGGCTGCTCCTGACGCTCCAGCAGCTCCACGACGTGCTCGAGCTGCGAGCCGAGGGCCTCGACCTGGTCCCCCATGCGGCGCAGTTGATCCCGCAGGGAGTCCACCTCGGAGGAGGTGGGCACACGCAGCGAATGCAGCGTCTTCTCCATGAGTGAAGTGCGGTGGATCTGCAGGGTGAAGCCGCGGCGCATGAGCCCGCCGCTGACGCGCAGGAAGGTGGGGCTCTCGGCGAGGCGGGCGGCCACCTGGGTGAGACCCCGCTCGGCCTTGGTGAAGACCTTGCCCGAGCGGGTTTCCGGGCTGGTGAGCTGCCCGACCTTCTTGAGGGCGCGGGCGAGCAGGCCAGGGGCGGGGCGGGAATCGGGGGCGGTCATGCCGCCCAGTCTACCTCGGGCGCGGCTCAGCGGACGATGGGGACCGTCACCGGCGCCTTGTCGTCGATCTCCACCTCCACCTTGCCCACCCGCCACAGCACCTCGCTGAAGTCCACCTGTACCCGGTGTCCCCGGGCCGTCTCGATGAGGGCCTGGCCCTTCTTGGGCAGGAACTCGCCCACCTCGTACTCCAGGGCGGTGAAGGTGACGCGGTCCCTGCCCAAGGGCCCGGAGACCTCGCCCGGCCCGTCGAACACGAGCGTGGTGCCCCCGAAGAGGGGGGCGCCCTCGCGCACGCCCAACCGCCCGTCCACACGGTAGGTGTTGCCGGGCCGGCCCGGCAGCGCGCCCGCGGCCGTGGTCCAGAAGCGCGTCTCGTCGCCGCAGGTGCCGTAGCCCACCGTGGCCTGGAGCACCTTGCCGTCCACCGTCAGCCCGTTGAGGTCGGCGGTGAGGTCCATCCGGTCCTCGCCACCGTGGTAGACGAAGGCGCTCTGTCCCGACACGGTGTGTCCGTTCACCGAGCAGCCGCCCTCCGCGAAGGAGAGCACCACCGCGTCCGTGGACTCGTCCCGGGCCTCGGCGGAGGCGGTGACACAGGACACCTTGGCGTGGATGCCATCGGCGGCCTGGCCCACGAAGGTGCGCCGCGGCTCGCCGCAGGTGTAGACGGGGAGGAGTCCGAGCAACTCGAGCGCGAGGCGGGCCTGGTTGGCCGCGTGGATGGCGAGGTCCACCCGCGTCTTCGCGTCGTCGATCTCCTCCTGGGTAGGCGGCTCCCGGCCGCAGGCGGTGGCGAGGACGACGAGGGCGAGGCAGGCGCGGATTCTCATGGGGGGGCATTCTCCTCCGCGGGGGGCATCTTCGCGCAAGCCCCGCTGTACCCGCGGGCCCTGGAGGCGGCATGCTCCCCGTCCATGGCCCGACCCGAGATCACGCTGTACCAGTTCCCCATCTCGCACTACTGCGAGAAGACCCGTTGGAACCTCGACGCGAAGGGGATTCCCTACGTCATCGAGAACCTGATTCCCGGCCCGCATCGCTTCGTGACGAAGCGTCTGACGAAGGGGGGCCGGGGCACGGTTCCCGTGCTGGTGGACAGGGGGGCGGTGGTGACGGACTCCACGGACATCGCTCTGCACCTGGAGCGGGCCCACGCGTCGGCGCCGGCGCTGATTCCGGCCGGGGGGCCCGAGCGCGAGCGGGTGCTCGAGCTGGAGACGTACTTCGACGAGATGGCAGGCAAGCACGTGCGCCGCTGGGTGTACGCGACGCTCTTCGCCAGTGGAGCGGATATCAAGCCGCTGATGTTCGGCGCGTTCCCGTTGCCGCTGCGGCTGGTGGGCACGGTGCTGTTGCCCGTCATCAAGACGGCCATCCGGCGCCAGTACGCGCTGACGCCTGATAAGGTGGAGGAGTCGCGGGTGAAGCTGCTGGAGGGGCTGGACAGGCTGGAGCGTGAGACCCAGGGAGACCCGTCGCGCTACCTGGTGGGCGAGTCACTGTCGATCGCGGACATCACCGCGGCGTCGCTCTTCAGCCCGCTGGTGGCGGCCGAGGGCTCGCCGTACGCGGTGCGGCCGGCGGAGGAGGTGCCGAAGGCGATCGCCGAGCTGCGAGCGTCGGTGGTGGCGAGGCCCGCGGGCCAGTGGCTGCTGCGGCGCTACCAGGAGGACAGGAATCGCGTGGCGCGGGGCTTCGGCGCGAGTGCCACGGCGGCGAACGGCTGAGGCCATCCGCGCCGCTGAGGGCACGGGCGGTCGCATGGGATGGTGGGAGTCACGTCTTCTGGTGCACCACGTCGGGATTGTGTTCCGCGGACTCGCGGTGGAGCGAGCAGTCCATCAATCGTGCCGCGGACATCCTGGTTGAGGCCATCGACTGAACGTGAATGCCTGATGCACCCCCATCTTGTCGTCCCAGTCGAACAACAGCGCGAGCAACTCCGCCGTACATGCACCGGACACCCTCTCGAAAGAGACCGGGTCGAGTGTGGCGAGGCCTTCGCGCTGAAAGGTGGGGTCGGCCAACACCTGCCGGTGCTTCAGGTCACGCTCGGAGGAAATCGCTCGGGACATCTGTCTGAGAATGGCCTCGATGCAGTCGTCCCGGCTTGCCCGCGCCATGCGCTCCGCTGCTTTCTCCAGGCGCACTTGCACCGATGCTTCTTTCTCGGGGCTCCATGCGTCCAGAGCCCAGCCGCAGGCAGCCGCCATCAGTTCTTCCAGGGTATGAGTCGCCCCCAGTTTCTTGAAGAGATAGCGCGCGCCCTGGAGCGGCTCCCAGAAGCGCAACACCGCCTGTAGGCGCTGCGCCATCCGCTCCGCGCTCATCGGGTGCAGGTAGGTCGTCGCGAAGAACAGCGAGCCCCAGGCCGTCTCGCGGACGTGTGTTTCGTAATCATTCCTCATGGGAAATGGATTCAGTCCTTCACCCGACGAGGTTTCGGACAAATGGCCCATGAGATTCGACACCATGTACAGCCGCCAGGCCGGGCGCTCGCGCTGGATATCCACCACCTCGTGCGCAAGCACCACCTCACCCGGGGGAACCTCCAACAGGTGTTGTGGCTCCGGGAACGTGCCGTCCTTGCGGTGCTGCTCGCTGCACCGTAGCCCCTCCCTCCTTGTCTTCTGCTGGACCGAGCGGAAGGTGCCGTGCAGGAAGGATGGCAGTCGCAGTGAAGACGTCTGACCGGGCATCACTCACATCCTAAGCCAGCGGAAGTAGGTTCTTTCAGGGGTGTTCTTGCATGAAAGCGCGGGGCGCCTTCCGGTCGCGCGGCGTTCCAACTGGTCCAACAGTCGGACCAGTTGCTCCCCATCGCGGCCGGAACCTCTCCCCCTGACAGGACTTCCTCCTCCTGGCTTAGAACTCGTAGCGCAGGTGCCGGACCAGGTTCCGATAGAACGGTAGCCGGCCCAGGGCCCCGGCCATCGTCCTGGAGAACCAGTTCCTGGTCAGCCGGCTGACCAGGTCCGGCATGGTCAGGAACGGGATGTCCTCGACGAGGTGGAGCTTCGGGACCTGCTTCTCGAGGTCATGCGGATCGTTGACTCCCCAGACGAGCTCGACTTTCGCGCCACGCACTGTCGCGAGGCGGGAAGTCATGCGCACCATCGCCCCGTTGTAGCCGTCGAAGGCGATCTGCCCGCGCGGGAACTGCTCGGTGATCCTCCGGAACAGCGCCGTCCCGTCCTTCTCGTGCAGGTACATCATCAGGCCCTCGGCGATGACGAACACCGGCGTGTCTCCTGGGATGGTGTCGAGCCAGGAGAGTTCGGTCACCGAAGAGCCAATCCGGCGATAGCCGTTACGCTCCGGGTAGAGCTGCTCGCGCAGGGCGATGACATCGGGAAAGTCGACGTCGAACCAGCGGACCTTCGGCCCCGGGTTGATTCGATACACGCGGGTATCGAGCCCGCAGCCGAGGTGCAGGACCGTCGACTCGGGGTTGGCGGCGAGGAACGCTCGCGTCCACTGGTCGAAATGCCGGGCCCGTATCGGTAGCGAGATCTCGCCCCCTTTCGGCAGCTTCAACTCCTTGAAGTCGTAGTCGATTCGGGCGACGGCGTCCGCGGCGAACCGGTCGCCGAGGATGGGATGTTCGACCGCGGCGTCCAGGGCCTTGCCGTACAGCGTAGCAAGGTACGTCTCCTTCTCCTTGGTCAGACGAACCTTTTTCGCTTCCATGGCTCGAGGAGTGAAACAACCCCTCTCTCCCCGGTCAAGCAACCCGGCTTTTCATGGAGCATGACTGTTCACGCTCGTGATTGGTCCCACTCCAGGCGGTACGAGTACATCTTCGACTGGCCGGAGGCACCGAGCCGCAGGAAGAAGGGCAGCATCCGATCCCGGAACCACTCCGAGAGCGCGCTATTCACGGCCTTGCCGCTTCCATTCCGGCGCGCGGCGCGGAAGATGGCATCCACCCGGGGACGACGGGCCTTCTCGAAGGCGGCGAAGGCCTTGGCCGGAGCGTCGATGTCTCGCAGGCATTGGGCCAGCACCAGCGCATCCTCCATGGCGAGGGCCGCGCCCTGTCCCGCACTCGGGGACATCGCATGCGCGGCATCTCCCAGCAGGCAGACCCGGCCCGAGTGCCACCGTGGCATCGCGTGCAGATCGTAGATGGGCCAGGGTCCCAGAAGCCGCGGCGTGGCACGAATCACGTCGCCGACCCACGGCGGATCCTCCCGATGCAGCTCCAGGAGCCGCTCGCGCTCCCGGGTGGGATCTGGACTCTTTCGGATTGTCTCCAGGTCCGAGCTCCCGGGTGCACCGTTGTGGAACCACCAGATCTCCCCCGACGGCGTGACGAAGGCGCCGAAGAATGCCCGTCGCCCGAAGAGCATGAGGTTGATGCCCGGCGGCACGGGCACCTGGACGCCCTGGGCGAAGCCTCCGTAATCAAGAAGCCCCGTGAAGCTCGGGGCCGGGGCGTCCGGGAGGAGCAGTGAGCGCACCCGGGAGCGCAGTCCATCGCAGCCGATGAGGATGTCCGCCGATGACTCGGAGCCATCCTCGAAGCGGGCAATGACGTGGCTCGGGTGGGACTCGTCCACCGCCACGAGCCGCTGGCCCCACCGGATCTCCACGCCCTGCCGAACGGCCTCCTCCGCGAGGATCGCGTTCAACTGCCCACGCCGGATCATCGTCAGGGGTCTGCCGAACGCGCTCGCGTCCCCGCTGCGATCGATGACTCCGAGGGAATCCCCCTTCCGGTTGATGAACTGGAACGCTTCACACGGCGTCCCCGCCGCGGCCACGGCGCCGGCCACTCCCAGTGGCTCCAGGGCATTCATCCCGTTCGGGGCAACGCCCAGGAAGGCGCCTTCTCCCGCCGCGGCCGTCGGACGGGCCTCGGCGATGGAGACCTCCATCCCCAGCCGTTTGAGCCACATTCCCAGGACGGGTCCCGCGATGCCTCCCCCCACGATCAGCACTTTGCGCATGTCTCTTGGCCTCCGCTCAGTGCTTCATATGCCGGAGGCCCGATTCACTTGCAGTGATGATTCGTGATCATATCGTACACCCGCATGAACCTATCCTCTCTCGACCTGAACCTGCTCCTCGTGCTGCACACGGTGCTCGAGGAGAAGAGCGTGGCGAAGGCCGCGGCGTCGCTGCACGTGACGTCCTCGGCTGTGAGCAATGCGCTCGGACGGCTGCGCGGGTTGCTGGGAGATCCCCTGCTGGTCCGCCATGGGCGCGGCCTGGTGCCCACACGCAAGGCCATCGAGCTGGCTCCGCGCCTTCGCGCCGCGCTCGGGGAATTGCAGGGGGCTCTGGAAGGATCCGCCGCCCCCTTCGTGCCCGCCCAGACGGACCGGATGTTCACGCTGGCGTGCTCGGACAATGACCAGATCGCGAGGGTCCCCCGGATCGCCGCCGCCTTCTCGGCGCGGATGCCTCGCGCGACGCTGCGAATCGTCAGCATCGACCAGCTCGAGGCCACGGACGGGCTCGCCAGCGGACAGGTGGACGCGGTCATTGCTCCGCTCGAGGCCGCCGGGCCGGGACTGCACGCGGTGGAGCTGTATCGAGACGAAGCGGTGATGGTGGTCCGCCGGGATCACCCCAAGGTGGGCAAGCGGCTGTCGAAGCAGTCCTTCAATGAGCTCGGGCACGTGGACATCTGGCTCTCCATCGAAGGGCCAGGGTTGGGGCACCGCTTCATCGAGGGGTTCTTCCAGCGGCACGGCCTGCGGCGATCCGTCTCGCTGATCGTGCCTGGCTTCGCCGCCGCGGCGATGGCCGCCGCGACCACCGACCTGATCGCGGGCCTGCCGCGCCTCGTGGCGGAGGCGCTCGCCCAACACCTGCCCCTGCGGATTGTCGAGCTGCCCGTGGCCCCACCGCCTTTCCAGATGCACCTGCTCTGGCACGAGCGCACCCATGCCGATGAGGGCGCGCGCTTCTTCCGGGAGCTCGTCCTCGGAGCCATGCGCACCAGCCCTTCAAGCCGAGGCGAGCAGGGCGGTCCTAAAAGCCCACCAGCAGCCCCACCAGCGCGCCACCCAGTACGAGCCACGCGGAGTTGACGCGGTAGCGGATGAGCAGCAAGGCACTGACGAGCGCGAGGCCCACCGTCCACACGTCCACCAGGGCCGCGCGCCCGAGCTGCCAGGTGACGGTGGCCATCAGCGCCAGGGAGGCCACGTTGACGCCATCGAGGAAGGCGCCCGCCACCCACGAGCGGCGCATGCGGGGCACCAGCGGCCCGCTCACCGCGACGAAGAAGAACGCGGGCAGGAAGATGCCCACCGTGGCCACCACCGCGCCCGAGGCCCCTCCCAACACGTAGCCGATGAAGGTCGCCGTGGTGAAGACGGGCCCCGGTGTCACCTGTCCCACCGCCACCGCATCCAGCAATTGCGCCTCGGTGAGCCAGCCCCAGCGCTCCACCAGATCCGCGCGCAGGAAGGCCAGCAGCACGTAGCCGCTGCCGTAGAGGATGGAGCCCACCTTCAGGAAGAAGAGGAAGAGGCCACCGAGGCTGAAGCCCGGAGCCGCTGTCGCCGCCACCACTCCGCCCAATGGCAGGCCCGGGAGGAGCGCCTTCACCGCCGGGGGCGCCGTGCCTCCGCCCTCGCCCCGCCGGGCCACCCACCGCCACAGCGTCACCAGTCCGCCAGCGAGCAGCAACAGGAGCAGCTCGTTCACTCCCAGGAAGGCCAGCGCCACGCAGGCCACGCCCACCGCCGCCAGCAGCCTCGTCTTCGCCGCCCCGCGCGTCAGTCCCCAGATGGCCTGCAGCACCACGGCGATGATGACGGGCTTCACGCCATACAGCACATGCCCCACCCGTGGGAGCTGTCCGTAGCGCGTGTACACCCAGCCGATGGCCAACACGATGAGGAACGCCGGCAGGATGAAGCACGTCCCCGCCACCACCAACCCGCTCCAGCCCGCCCGCCGGTGCCCGATGTGGATGGCCAGCTCGGTCGAGTTCGGCCCGGGAATGAGGTTGGCGGCTCCGAGCAGATCCAGGAACTCCTCGCGCGTGAGCCACTTCCGGCGCCGGACGACCTCGTCCTCCATCAGCGCGATATGCGCCGCCGGGCCGCCGAAGGCCGTCGTCCCCAGCCGCAGGAAGAGCAGCGCCAGCTCCCGCAGCGCCCCCGGCTCGCTCACTTGCGCCGCTCCGCTTCCGCCGACAGCCGCGCGTCCACCGACCACGGCCCCGCTCCGACGAGCAGCAGGAAGATGGAGCCGAGCAGCATGGAGAAGTCCGTCCTGGACTCGTGCGCCATGCTCCAGAAGCCGCGGCTCAGCAGGATGGGCACCTTCGTGCTGGCGATGGCCACCAGCATGTCGATGATCAGCGGCACCGCCGCCAGCCGCGTCAACAAGCCGAGCAGCAGCAGCGTGCCCCCGATGATCTCCACCACCCCGACGAAGGGCGCCAGCACCTCGGGCGCCGGCAGGCCGATCTTCGTGAAACGGCCCACTCCCAATTCCCCCGGGTAGAGGAACTTCTGGATGCCTTCGGACAGGAAGACAGCCCCCACCATCACCCGGATGAGCAACGTCGCGGGCGGAGCCTCGCTGGACAGCAGTCGATCGAAGCGCATTGCGTCACACCCTCCCTGTCGACCGCTCTTCGCACGGATCGTGTGCGCTGTCGCGGCTCGTTCTCGTCACGACGCCCTGTGTCGAAAGCGTTGCACCAGGGGCGGGTGGACGCCTCACGCGCGGCTCGGGCAGCATGCGCACCCGAAGGGGGGCAACCGGGCAGCCATGGGAATTCCCAGCCGCTCCCGGGGTTACCTGCCTTCGTCTCACCCGACACAGCACAGCGAGAACGCATGAACAGCAAGAAGCCCCTCCGCCTTTCCTGGGCTCCCACGCTCGGGGCCTGCCTCCTCCTGGGATGCACGGCCACCTCGCGCAACACCCAGCCGGAAGCGGCCGTCCAGGCCTCCAAGCCCCAGGCCCTCGGCGTCGACACCAAGAACTTCGACTCCAGTGTTCGTCCGCAGGATGACTTCTTCCGCTACGTCAACGGCACGTGGCTGAAGACGGCGGTAATGCCCGCCGACAAGGCCCGCTACGGCTCTTTCATCGAGCTGCGCGACAAGAGCGAGGCCGCCCTGCGCGTCATCATCGAGGAGGCCGCCGCCGCCCAGGGCAAGAAGCCCGGGACGGATCCGCAGAAGGTCGGTGACCTGTACCAGAGCTTCATGGACACCGATCGCATCGAGGCGCTCGGCATCCAGCCGGTGCGCGGGGACCTCGAGCGCATCGCCGCGCTCCAGGACAAGCAGGGGCTGGCCGAGCTGTTCGCCGCCTTCGCGCACATGGGCGTGCAGACGCCGATCTCCGTGTTCGTGGGCCAGGACGCGAAGCAGACCACGCGCTACATCACCTATGCCAACCAGAGTGGCCTGGGCCTGCCGGATCGCGACTACTACTTCAAGCAGGAGCCGCGCTTCGCCGAGACGCGCGCCGCGTACCTCACGTACATCGAGACGCTCCTGGGTCTGGCGGGGGAGAAGGATCCGGCCGGCGCGGCCAAGGCCATCCTGGCGCTCGAGACGTCGCTCGCGGAGAAGCACTGGGATCGCGTGCGCAACCGTGATCGCGAGGCCACCTACAACCTCAAGAGCGTGGCCGAGCTGGAGCAGCTCACCCCTGGCTTCTCCTGGTCGCGCTATCTCGAGGCCCTGGGAGCGGTGAAGACGCCGGGTGTCATCATCCGCCAGCCGGACTACTTCCAGGCCATGGCCGCGGTGCTCGCCCAGACGCCGCTGCCCACGCTCAAGCAGTACCTCACCTTCAAGCTGCTCGATGACATGGCGCCCCTGCTCAGCTCCCAGTTCGAGCAGGCCGAGTTCGTCTTCCGCGGCAAGACGCTCCAGGGCCTCCAGGAGAACCGCCCCCGCTGGAAGCGCGGCGTGGAGACGGTGGACGGCGCGCTGGGCGAGGTGCTCGGCAAGCTCTACGTGGAGCGCCACTTCACCCCCGCGAGCAAGGCCCGCATGCAGGAGCTGGTGAAGAACCTGCGGGTCGCCTTCGAGCAGGGAATCGAGCAGCTCGAGTGGATGAGCCCGGACACGAAGACCCAGGCCAAGGCCAAGCTGACCAGGTTCAACGTGAAGATCGGCTACCCGGAGAAGTGGCGGGACTACTCCGCGCTCTCCGTCAGCAAGGATGACCTGGTGGGCAACGTGAAGCGCGCCACCGGCTTCGAGGTCCGCCGCAACCTCGACAAGCTGGGCAAGCCCATCGACCGGCTCGAGTGGGGCATGACGCCGCAGACGGTGAATGCCTACTACAGCTCGACGATGAACGAGATCGTCTTCCCGGCCGCCATCCTCCAGCCTCCCTTCTTCAATCCCGAGGCGGATGACGCCGTGAACTACGGCGCCATCGGCGGCGTCATCGGCCATGAGATCAGCCACGGCTTCGACGACCAGGGCAGCCGCTCCGACGGTGACGGCAACCTGCGCGACTGGTGGACCGCGCAGGACAAGGCCGCCTTCCAGCAGCGCACCGGCATGCTGGCGGACCAGTACTCCGCCTTCACCCCGCTGCAGGGGATGAACCTCAACGGCAAGCTGACGCTGGGCGAGAACATCGGCGACCTGAGCGGCCTCACCGTGGCCTTCAAGGCCTACAAGCTGTCGCTGGGCGGCCAGGAGGCTCCGGCCATCGAGGGCTTCACCGGGGACCAGCGCTTCTTCCTCGGCTGGGGCCAGGTGTGGCGCACGCTGCACCGCGACGATGCCCTGCGGCAGCTCATCCTCACGGATACGCACTCGCCCGGCGAGTACCGGGTGAACGGCGTGGTGCGCAACATGCCCGAGTTCTACTCCGCCTTCGGTGTGAAGGAGGGGGACGGCGCGTACCTGCCTCCCGAGAAGCGCGTGAAGGTCTGGTAGTTTTTCAGTGACGGCGTGCCCCCGGGGGCGCTTCCGACGCGGCGAGTCATGTCACTCCGTGTCCGTTTCGGAAATACGCCCCCGGGCTGATAGGTTCGCGCGCCACCATGAAACTCCGCGCATTCTCCGCCGCCGCGTGCGCCCTCTGGCTCACGCACTGCAGCCATGCCCCGACGCAGCTGGAGGCCCAGGCCCCCAGCGCGTCCCAGCCCTCCTCCGCTCCCGCCGCTTCCAGCACGGCGAGCGCTCCCTCCCAGGCCTCCTCGCGCCCGAGCTATCCCGCCGCGCGCAAGGACGACGTGGTCGACGACTACCACGGCACCCAGGTGGCCGATCCGTACCGCTGGCTGGAGAACCCCGACTCGCCCGAGTCCCGCCAGTGGATCGAGGCCCAGAACCAGCTCGCCTTCGGCTATCTGGAGAAGATCCCCCTCCGCGCGCAGCTCAAGCAGCGGATGACGGAGCTGTGGGACTACGAGAAGTACAGCGTGCCCTGGCGTGAGGGCAGCCGTTACTTCTTCTTCCGCAACAACGGCCTGCAGGCTCAGGCCGTGCTCCACACGGCGGACTCGCTCGCGGCCGAGCCCCGCGTCCTGCTCGACCCGAACACGCTGTCCGCGGATGGCACGGTGGCCCTCTCGGGCCTCGACATCACCGACGATGGCAACCTGATGGCGTACGGCGTGGCCAACGCCGGCAGCGACTGGAAGGAGATCCGCGTGCGGGACGTGCGCACGGGCAAGGATCTTCCGGACATCATCAAGTGGGTGAAGTTCTCCGGCTCGTCCTGGACGAAGGACGGCAAGGGCTTCTTCTACAGCCGCTATGACGAGCCCAAGGCCGCCGAGGCCATGAGCGGCGCCAACTATTACCAGAAGCTCTATTTCCACAAGCTGGGCACGCCGCAGGCCGAGGACGTCCTCGTCTACGAGCGCAAGGACCAGAAGGAGTGGGGCTTCGGCGGCTCCGTCTCCGACGATGGGCGCTACCTGCTCATCAACGTGTGGCGCGGCAGCGAGCCGAAGAACCTCATCCTCTACAAGGACCTGAAGGATCCCAAGGCCCAGGTCGTCGAGCTGCTCAAGGACTGGGATGCGGAGTACGACTACGTCGGCAACGACGGCACGCTCTTCTGGTTCAAGACGGACCTGGAGGCGCCGCGCGGCCGCGTCGTCGCCATCGACCTGCGCAAGCCGGAGCGCAAGAACTGGAAGGAGCTCATCCCCCAGGGCGAGGAGACGCTGTCGGGCGTCAACGTCGTCAACAACCAGTTCATCGTCAGCGTGATGAAGGACGCGCACTCGCAGGTGCGGATGTACTCGCTCGATGGCAAGGCCAAGGGCGAGCTGGCGCTGCCCGGTCTGGGCACCTCCTTCGGCTTCGGTGGCAAGCGCCAGGACACGGAGACCTTCTACGCCTACTCCAGCTACACCACGCCCACGACCATCTACCGCTATGACCTGAAGGCCGGTCAGAGCCAGGTGTTCAAGGCGCCGAAGGTGAAGTTCGATCCGTCGCAGTACGAGACGACGCAGGTCTTCTACACGAGCAAGGATGGCACCCGCGTCCCCATGTTCCTCAGCCACAAGAAGGGGCTGAAGCTGGATGGGACGAACCCGACGCTGCTCTACGGCTACGGTGGCTTCAACGCCGCGATGACGCCGGGCTTCAGCGTGGCCAACCTGGTGTGGATGGAGCAGGGCGGCGTCTTCGCCGTGGCCAACCTGCGTGGCGGTGGCGAGTACGGCCGCGAGTGGCACCTGGCCGGCACGAAGCTGAAGAAGCAGAACGTCTTCGATGACTTCATCGCCGCGGCTGAGTGGCTCATCGCCAACAAGTACACGTCGACCCCGCGCCTGGCCATCACCGGCCGCTCCAACGGTGGCCTGCTGGTGGGGGCGGCGGTGACGCAGCGTCCGGAGCTGTTCGGCGTGGCGCTGCCGGGCGTGGGCGTGATGGACATGCTGCGCTTCCACAAGTTCACCATCGGCTGGGGGTGGACGAGCGACTACGGCTCCGCGGAGAACCCGGAGGAGTTCAAGGCGCTCTACGCGTACTCGCCGCTGCACAACCTGAAGCCGGGCACGCGCTACCCGCCCATGCTCGTCCACACCGCGGACCATGACGACCGCGTGGTGCCGGGCCACAGCTTCAAGTTCACCGCGGCCGCCCAGGCGGCGCAGGCCGGTGAGGCCCCGGTGCTCATCCGCATCGAGACCAAGGCGGGCCATGGCGCGGGCAAGCCCACCGGGAAGATCATCGAGGAGTACACGGACCTGTGGGCCTTCACGCTGCAGCAGATGGGGCTGGGCGGTGGTCAGGCCGTCGCGGGTGAGACGCGCTGAGTTCCAGGTGAGGTGAAGCGGGCGGCCGTCCGGGCGCATTCCCGGGTGGCTGTCCGCTTCCTTGCCTCACACCGAAGGGCATCCACCTTGTCCGGGAACAACTCGGACAAGGAGATGCACCGTGAAGAAGCTTTCCATCCTGGCCGCCGCCACCTTCGCGCTCGCCCTCGGGGGTTGTGCCAATACGTCGAAGGCGCACGAGGCCGATGAGTCCTCCAACGAAGAAGCGGTGTGGCGGCCCTACCACGAGCGGGCGCGCGAGGACCGTGAGGGCGCTCCCACCGTCTATGACGGCGAGGTCTCCGGCGACAGCGGTCAGCACACCACGGTGACCACGGACGAGGGGAAGCGGTGGGACATCACGGGGGAGCCCGGCGAGCAGGAGCCGAAGACCCCGGCCACGACGGACGGTGAGGAGGCCACCGGCGGCTCCGGTGACGTGAAGCAGGACGAGGTGAAGGAGGACGTCGAGATCATCGACGAGGGCCCGACGGACCAGGCGCCCCAGGAGTAATCCCGGAGAGCGTGGCGCGGCGTCAGGCGGGCGCGCGGAGCTTCGCCACGGCCGCGACGCGAAGGTGGGCCCGGCACGGCCAGGCCGGTCATGCCCCGGCCCTCCGGGCTCAGCCCTCCAGTGAGGCGCGCAGGAACCAGGCGTGCTTCTCGAACTCGGTGATGATGCCGGTGAGCAGGTCCACCGTGTCCGTGTCCTGGTGCTGCTCGGCCACCTTGCGGCTCTCGCGCGCGCCCGTCAGGTAGGCCTCGATGCGGTCGGCCAGCAGCCGTACGTGCTCCAGGTCCCTCGAGGTGTCCTGCGGGTAGTCCGGCAGGCGGCTCGTCTTCGCCACGTGCCGGCTGGTGCCGTACGCCTTGCCGCCCAGCGTCACCGCGCGCTCGGCCACCGAGTCGTTGTGGGCCGCCAGGCTCACCGCGAACGTCTCGAAGAGCGGGTGGAGCGCCGCGAACTGCGGGCCCTTGATGTTCCAGTGGGCGACCTTGATTTGACTGTGGAGATCCAACCCATCGGCCAGCCGCTCGTTGAGGGAGGCGGAGACGGCGGAGCGGGTCTGCTCGGAGAGGGGGCTCGGGCTGCGGTACATGCGTTCGTTCCTTTCGTGTGTGTTTGAGATGGAGATGCCTGGGCCCACAAAGTGACGCGCCCCCCGGTGTTGGCACCGGAGGGCGTGTCTGATGTCAGCGTGAAGCGGAACGTCTACGACTCGAGGCCCACCGCCGCCGCGTGGATGACCGCGGCGATGCGGACCGCGTCGTGCACCTGGTCCTCGGAGAGGCCGCCCTCGATGACGACCTTCTCGTGGGACTGGACGCACGTCTCGCAGCCGTTGATGGCGCTCACCGCCAGGCAGACGAGCTCGAAGTCCACCTTGTTGGTGAGGACCTGCACCAGCCGGTTCATCCGCAGACCGGCCCGCTTGGTGGAGTAGGACTCCTTCCCCACCATGTGGCGGAACCGGTAGTAGACGTTGTTCATCCCCATCAGCGAGGCCGCGGCGCGCGCGTCCTCGATGACAGGCTCGGCCTTCTCGCCCAGCGCCTGACGGACCTCGTGCAGCAGGGCCTCCTTCAGCCGCTCGTTCCGAGCCGCGAAGGCGCTGCCCACCGCCACCCCCCAACGCTGCTCGGGGGTGAGGCTGTTGTTCTCCAGCACCGACTGGAGGTTCAGCCGGGTATCCCGGTGGGCATCCGTCAACTCACCGCGAACGACTTCGAGCGACGCCATGACGTATCAACCCGCCTTCGCCAGCTTCTTGGTGAGGGTCTCCTCGCCCTTCTGCCAGTTGCAGGGGCACAGCTCGTCCGTCTGGAACGCGTCCAGCGTGCGGAGCGTCTCGGCCACGTTACGGCCCACCGACAGGTCGTTCACCGACACGTGCCGGATGATGCCCTGCGGATCGATGATGAAGGTCGCGCGCAGCGCCACGCCCGCGTCCTTGTGCAGGATGCCCAGGCCCGCGCTCAGCTCGCGCTTGATGTCCGCCAGCATCGGGAAGGGCAGGCCCTTGAGGTCCGGGTGGTGCGTGCGCCACGCGTGGTGCACGTACTCGCTGTCGGTGCTCAGGCCGAGCACCTGCGCGTTGCGGTCCTGGAAGTCCTTGTCGCGCTTACCGAACTCGGCGATCTCGGTCGGGCAGATGAAGGTGAAGTCCTTGGGCCAGGAGAAGAGCACCAGCCACTTGCCCTTGTAGCTGTCCTGGTTGATCTCCTTGAACTCCTTGCCCTTCTCCAGGCTCACCACCGAGGTGAGGTTGAACGCGGGGATCTTGTCGCCAACGGTCAGCATGTGATTCGACTCCTTGGGGGTTGAGGCCTGCCTGCTGGCAGACCGGACAGGGTTTCTTCGCGTACTACTCTGAGCAGCGTCCGTGCCAGGGAAACTCCACCTGTGATTCCAAAGGGTTGACTCCTACCCACTCCCCGGACGACGCCGCCGGACCGGTGCATACCGAAATTTCGGTGCCCGGCGCCACTGACATTTCGGTGGCGCCCCGGTTATCTACAAGGACGCATGGCGGATGACATCGTTTCTGTGACGCGAAATGGATTTCGGCAGGAAGCCCGGGACCTGGTCGAGCTGGCGGCCTCGGAGGAGGCCGTGGCGGAGCTGCTGCGCCGGGGCCTGGACTGGCTCACGCGGGTGGTGCGCTTCGACCTGGCCACGCTCTTCTTGCTGCGAGAAGGAAAGCTGGTGGCGGTGGCGGCGCGAGGGCCGCTGGCCTCGGACAAGGTGCGGCGCCACGAGCTGAAGCTGACGGACTTCCCCACGCTGCGCCAGGCGCTGGAGACGCGCCGGGCCCGCGCCTTCACCCACGAGGACCACTCGCACGGAGATGGAGATCCGTTCGACGGGGTGTTGGATCTGCCGCCCGGGCACTCGTGCATGGTGGTGCCGCTGTGCGCGGGGGAGAGCTGCTACGGCCTGCTGACGTTGGACCGGACGGAGTGCGAGACGTACCCGCGGGAGCTGGTGGAGCTGGTGGAGGTGTACGGGCAGATGCTGGCCACCACGCTGCAGGAGACGCAGCAGAAGAGCACCCTGGAGCGGCTGCACCGGCGGGAGCACGAGCACGCGCGCTTGCTGGAGGCGCAGCTGGGCGGGGACGAGGTGGGGGTGCTGGAGACGTCGCGCAGCGCGGCGGTGCGGGAGCTGGCGCGGCGGGCGCGGCAGGTGGCGGAGACGGAGACACCGGTGCTGCTGCTGGGCGAGACGGGCACGGGCAAGGAGCGGCTGGCGCGGGCGGTGCACCGCTGGAGCGCTCGGGCCGAGGCGCCCTTCGTGACGCTCAACTGCGCGGCCATTCCCGCCGGCCTGCTGGAGAGCGAGCTGTTCGGCCACGTGAAGGGGGCCTTCACCGGCGCCACGCGGGACAGGGCCGGGCGCTTCCAGATGGCGCACGGGGGCACGCTCTTCCTGGACGAGGTGGGCGAGCTGCCCGTGGAGCTGCAGGCCAAGCTGCTGCGCGCCCTGCAGGAGAAGACCTTCGAGCCCGTGGGGAGTGACAAGACGGTGCGCGCGGACGTGCGGATTCTCGCGGCCACGCACGTGGACCTGCAGCAGGCCATCTCCCAGCGGCGCTTCCGGGAGGACCTGTACTACCGGTTGAGCGTCTTCCCGCTGCGGCTGCCTCCGCTGCGCGAGCGGCTGGAGGATCTGCCCCAGTTGTGCGTCTCCCTCCTGGAGGAGCAGGCCCGGCGCACGGGCCGGCGGGGGGTGAAGGTGACGGTGGAGGGGATTGCCCGCCTGGCGGCGTACGACTGGCCGGGCAACATCCGCGAGCTGGCGAACGCGCTGGAGCGCGCCACCATCCTGTCGCGCAAGCTGGAGCTGGGGGCCGAGGCCTTCGATCTGCCCCTCCGCGCTCCGGGGGCGAAGGTGGCCGTGGAGGCGCCGCCGCTGATGGAGGGCTCGGTGCCCACGCTGGAGGAGGTGCAGCGCCAGCACATCCTGCGTGTGCTGACGCTGACGCAGGGTCGCATCTACGGCCCGGGCGGCGCGGCGGCGTTGTTGGGTCTCAAACCCTCCACCCTGCAGAGCCGGATGAAGAAGCTGGGAATCGCCCGGTTGGAGCAGTACGTCGCGGTGACACCCAACCTGGAGGAGTCATGAGCGAACCGCAGCAGCCCCAGGGAGCACCCACCGGCGCACCGGCGCCCGGTCCCTCGCGCAAGCCCATCGTGTTGGCCATGGCCGCCCTCGCCGTGGTGGGCGCGGGCCTCCTCTGGTTCGCCCTGCGCGACAAGCCGGAGCTTCCGGAGCCCGCCACGCCGTCGGCGGCCCCGCCCGTGGCCGCGGCCCCCACGCCCGAGGCTCAGCCGGCGGCTCCCGCCACCCCCACGGTGCCACTGCCTCCGCTGGGCCAGAGCGATGCCCGCGTGCGTGAGCTCGTGGGCCCGTTGTCTCCCCTCCCCGAGCTGGCGAAGTGGCTCGCCTCCACCGAGGACCTCGTCCGGCGCTTCACCACCGCCGCCGGCAACATCGCGGAGGGCGAGAGTCCCCGTGCCGCGCTCTCCTTCATGGCTCCCGCAGGGAGCTTCCAGGTCGTCGAGCGCGAGGGCCGCACCTTCATCGCCCCCGAGAGCTACGCCCGCTATGACGGGGTGTCGCGGGTCTTCGGCGCGCTCGACACGCGGGCCAGTGTGCGGACGTACCAGACGCTCAAGCCGCTCATCGACACGGCCTACCAGGAGATCAGCCGCCCCGGTCAACGCTTCGACCAGACGCTCTCCAACGCCATCCAGAAGATTCTCGACACACCGGTGCCCGAGGGCGAGCTGGAGGTGGTGGACACGCCGGGGGTGAACTACGCCTACGCGGCCCCGGAGTTGGAGCAGCTCAGCGCCGCGCAGAAGCACCTGCTGCGCATGGGGCCGGGCAATGCCCGCATCATCCAGTCGAAGCTGCGGGAATTGCAGGGCGCGCTCTCGCTGCCCCGCGCCAGCCGCTGACGCTCTGGCTCACCGGCTCCGCGCGGGCTCCGCCATGTAGAAGCGGAAACGCGTCACGGGCCGGTAGCCCATGCGGCGGTACACGGGCAGGCCCGCAGGGGTGGCGTGCAGCACCGTGCGGTGAATCCCCCACTCGCGCTCCGCCTCGGCGAGCGCGTGGCGCATGACGGCCTCGGCACAGCCGAGTTGCCGGTGCGAGGGCAGGGTGGCCACCATCGAGATGTAGGCCACGTCGTCCACCCGGATGACGGCCGCGCCGGTGGCGGCCTCTCCATGGCGGTAGCCGACGAAGCCCTTGCCGTCGCCCTCGAAGAGGCGCGGTACGTCGAAGGTCTCGCGCCCCGTGTGAATCGGCATGTCGTAGCAGCGCGAGTTGACGTCGGCGAGATCGCACCGCCCCCGCGAGTCCCTGGCCTGGCGGATCTCCATCACCGGCCGCGGCCGCATATCGGGAGCGAGGCGCTCGGCCACCATGCCGGTGGCCACCATGGACAGCTTCAACCCATGGGGGGCGAGCAGCTCCCCGGCCCGCTCTCGCAGCTGGAGCGGCACCTGGTCCTCGCAGAGGGCGAGCATCCATCCCCGTCCCTTGGGCGCCAGGTGCCGGGCGGCGGAGGCGGCCGCCCGCTCCAGGGCCTCCTCCGTCTCCACCGGCCCGGGGAGGAAGGCCGCGTTCATCATCGACCAGGAGACGTTGCTCGACGCGATGCTCACCTCGGGCAGGTCGAGCACTTCTCCGGCGATGCTGTTCCTGGCGAAGAATCGCCAGGAACCGTGCAACTGGATGTTGGATTCGTGGATCTCGTCGTGGGACATGCGGGGCTCAGCGAGAGCCCGCATTATTGGAGCCGCGCTCCCCAAAGGCCAGCGTGGTCATCTTGTCCGACGCGTAGAGCAACTGGTAGGCCGAGGCGCTGCCCAGCACGCGCTTCACGTAGTGGCGCGTCTCCTCCACGGGAATCTGCTCCACCCACTCGTCCAGCTCGGCGTCGGGGAAGCGCGACAGCCAGCGGTCCACCGCGCCGGGGCCGGCGTTGTAGCTGGCCACCGCGTAGGCCGGGTTGCCCGCGAAGCGGCGCTGCAGGCCGCCCAGGTACGCCGAGCCCAGGCGGATGTTCTGCCGGGGATCGAGCAGCGCGGAGGGCGTGGCCAGCGGCACGTTGAGCTGGCGCGCCACCGCGAAGGCCGTGGCCGGCATGAGCTGGGCCAGTCCCAGCGCACCCGTGGGCGAGCGCGCGTTCGGGTTGAAGGCGCTCTCCTCGCGGATGAGGGCCTGCATCAGGTCCGGGTTCACCCGCGCCGCCCGGCTGTGCCGCACCACCAGGTTGCGGAAGGCGTGCGGATAGGCCGCAGCGTAGATGAGGCGCGTCTCGGCCTCGGTGGGCGCGGCCAGTCCCTCGCGGCGCAGCGACCAGGCGATGGAGCGCGCGTAGCGCTCGTAGCCGGAGGCGTGGAGGATGTGGAAGAGCAGCCGGATGGACTCCTCGCCGCGGCCCTTGCGGTCCACCGCCAGCAGCTCCGAGGCCGCCTCGCGGTGCTCCAGCTTCAGCAGCTCGATGCCGGTGACGAAGTGCGGATCCGCCGCGAGGTTGCCCGCGTCCAGGGGCCACACGCTCATGGCACTGGCGGGGCTGCGCAGCCGCTCGCTGACGGCACGGGCCCGCTCCGGAGCCTCCACCGCCAGACGCGAGCGCGCCATCAGCCCGTACCACGTGGCCGCCCCCTCGGCCGCCACGCGCTCCATCAGCGCGTTCGCCTCCTCGGCGCGGCCCAGCGTCCGCAGCGTGCGCGAGCGCCAGTAGCGGGCCCGCTGCACCGACTCGTGCGTGGAGCCCTTGCCCCTGAGCTCTTCAATCCGGGAGAGGGACTCGAGCGCCGCGTCCTGCTGGCCCTCGGCGCGGTACACCCAGAAGCGCTGGAAGAGGGCCTCGGCCGCGAAGTTGCCGTCCGGGTGGTGGGAGATGAGCTGATCCAACGCGGCCATGGCCGCCGCCTTGTTGCCCCGGTCCAGCGCCTTGTGCGCCGCGTAGAAGAGCGCGTCATCCGCGTACGGGTGCTTCGGGTAGTCCCGCGCGAGCTTCAGGTACGTGGGGATGGAGCTGTCCGGCTCCACCACCGACTCCGAGTAGCCCAGCACGTAGAGGGCGCGCGGGCGCAGCGCCTCGTCCTGGCAATTCTCGACCACGGGCCGCAGCGCGCGGATGGCCAGCGAGTGCTTGCGCTCCTTGCGCAGCGCCGTGCCGTAGGCGAAGTGCGCGCGGCAGGCGAGCGGATCCGGCAGCTCCATCCTCGGGAGCATCCGCTCCAGCATGTCCAGCGCCTCGCGGTTGTGGTGCAGGGAGAGCAGCGTCTCCGCGCGCGCCACCTTCCACTTGGGCACGTAGGGGAGATCCCTCAGGCCCTTGATGGCCGCGGGCACCTGCCTGGAGAAGGGGTGGAGGGCCCAGACGGCGAGGTGCGCCCGGTGCTCGCCGTTGTAGTCGGCCTGGTAGCGCGCCAGCCGGGCGATGGTCAGCCACGCCTCGGCCTGCCGGGGGTTGTTCGGCTTGGGGGAGTCCGTCTGGACGATGGGCGTGAGCGCCGCCACGGCCCCGGCGTAGTCCCGCTTCTTCTTCTCGAGGATGGACGCCATGCCGAAGCGCGCGTCCTCGTAGCGCCGCGCGCCGGGAGACACGGCCCCATAGTGGGTGACGGCCTCCGTCCACTTGCGCATCCGCTCGTAGGCCCTCGCGGCCTCGAAGTGACAGTAGTCGCGCAGGGGCGGGTGGCTCTCCGCCAGCGCCGAGAGCTCCTCGGCCGCCGTGGCCCACTGGCGCATGCGCAGCGCGCTCATCGCCCGGAGGTAGCGCACCGGCGGCGTGGCCGCCTCCGTCTCCAGCAACTGGCGCGCGGTGCGGTAGCGGCCCCCGTCATAGGCGTCCTTCGCCTTCGCCAGCACGCCCTCGGCGAAGTAGGACTTGAGGTCCACCAGCTCGAACTTGCGCACCCAGCGGCGCTCTCCGGGCGCCACCGGCTCGGTGGGCCCGATGGTGAACTCGGGCTCGGCCTCCTCGTTCTCGCTGTCCAGCGAGGAGGGGAGCTGATGCTTGGAGGAGGCGCTCTCGGCGAGATGGGAGATGTCTCCCGCCGGAGGTTGCTGCTGCTGCTGGGGTTGCTGCTGCTGCTGGGCCTCGGCCCGGGCAGCGGGCGCCACCCAGAGGGCCGCCACGAGCGGCCAGCTCAGCAGCCGGTTCGTGTACCGCAGGAGGCCTCGGAGCGTCGCGTGTTCCAGTCCCACACCCATTCCCCTTGTTCGAGGCACGCACCGCGCGTGAGGACCACGAAATAGGAATGGCTGAATGGGACCGGGAGTGTGGGAGCACGGCGCCTTGCTCGCCTGCGTTGTCTCGTGCACGGCACACATGCACGCCAGGGAGCAGGCGGGCGAGCTACGCGACACCGCGTGTGTGTGGCTCGCCCGCTCTCGAAATCTGGGAGCGGTATTTCTCGGGGCGCGTGAGGATTCACGGCCGGTGCAGTGTCACCTCGGAGGCGTTGGTGCTCTCCGGCCAGCGGGAGAGCCGCGGCGTGCGCCCCGGTGCGTCGCACAGCTCCAGCCCGCGGCCCCCCGGGTGGAGGAAGTAGAGCGAGCGCGGCGCGCGGAAGGCCTCGGGCATGGCCGGGTCCTCGGTGGGCTTCAGCAGGCGGCCCACGCGCCACGTGCGCACGACCGGCTTCTCGCGCAAGTGGTGGTGCACGGATATCACCACCTGCTCGACTCCCTCCATCGCCCAGTCCAGCGCCAGTTGGGTCCCCGCGAGCCCCATCATCCCCGCGCCCGCCACGGCCAGCACCCGCACATCCCACTTCGTCGACATCGTTGCGTTCATGCGTTCGGACCCTCCGGGGTGAGGGTCCAATGCACCGTGCGCGCCAACCGTGGCGCCATGCGTCATGCAGAGGGAAGGGCGGGACGCGGTGTGTAGCGGTTGTGCAACGGTGCACCCAGGCCCGGGGCGACAGTGTGCAGCGGACCGTCGTAGGTTACGCCGCCATGCCCATCACCCAGCTCGAGGTCTCCGGGTATCGCTCGGTGCGCCAGCTCGTGCTCCCCGTGGGGCCGCTCACCGTCATCGTGGGGCCCAACGGCAGCGGGAAGACCAACCTCTACCGCTCGCTCTACCTGCTGGCCGCCGCGGCCGATGGCAGGCTCGCCCAGACGCTCGCGGAGGAGGGCGGTGTGCCCAGCGTGCTGTGGGCCGGCTCGCGCGACAAGAAGCCCGTGCGCATGACCGTGGGCGTCACCCTGGATGACCTCGCCTACGAGCTCAGCCTCGGCCCCGTGCCGCCCGCCGCGGGCAAGGATCGCGAGTCCCCGAGCCTCTTCAACCTGGACCCCGAGGTGAAGGAAGAGCACCTGTGGACCGTGGAGGCGAAACGCCGCGCCGTGTTGATGGAGCGCAAGGATCGCACCGCCTTCCTGCGCGACTCGGAGGGCAACCGCACCACCTTCCCCATGCAGTTGTGGGCCGGTGAATCGGTGATGGCGCAGCTCTCCGAACCGCACCGCTTCCCGCGCCTCGCCGAGTTGCAGCGCGCGCTGCGCATGTGGCGCTTCTACCACCACTTCCGCACCGACCCGGAGGCACCCCAGCGCTCGCCCCAGGTGGGCGTGCGCACGCCTGTCCTGGCGCATGACGGCAGGGACCTGGCCGCCGCGCTGCAGACCATCATCGAGATTGGTGACGCCGAAGGTCTGGAGCGCGCTCTCGAGGACGCCTTCCCGGGCTCGCGGTTGGAGATCCATGCACCGCAGGGCCGCTTCAGCCTCTTCCTCCACCAGCCGGGGCTGCTGCGCCCGCTGGCGGCTCGCGAGCTGTCGGACGGGACGCTGCGCTACCTGTGTCTGCTGGCCGCGCTGCTGAGCCCGCGGCCCCCCGCCTTCCTCGCGCTCAACGAGCCGGAGACGAGCCTGCACCCGGACCTGCTCGAGCCCCTGGGCCGGCTCATCGTGGACGCCTCCATGCACAGCCAGGTCTGGGTGACGACCCACGCGGAGCCCCTGGCCCAGGCCATCGCGAAGCGCTCACGCGCGGAGCCGGTGCGGCTGGCGAAGGAGCTCGGTGCCACGGTGGTGGAGGGCGGCGCGGCGGTCGAGGACGTATAGGGTCGATGGCGTACGGGCGAAGCCGCGCCGAGGTGCACTCACGTGCCCTGGATGTCCGGGGTGTCCGGCATGTTCGTCGTCCGGGCCTCGGAGGTCTCCACGCCCGTGTCCTCCCCGGCGTGCTCCATCTCCATGCGCAGGCCGTTCAGGAAGCCCTCCCGGTCCCTCGCGTCCATCGCGCCGAGCACCCGGGACGCGAGCATCCGCATCACGCTGAGCTGGGCGTGGAAGGGAAGCTCGAAGACCTGGTCGATGATCTTCGTCACCGACTCACCGGCGCTCGTCTGGGACGAGTCCATGGCCGTCCCCACGTTCATCGCCATGCCCGTGTCCGTGCCCATGCCGGTATGGCGCTTCACCGTCTCCGTTCCATTGCCGAAACCGTGAACCGGGACGCCCCGGATGCCGGTTTCCATGTGCTGCAACTGGGGCATCTCCATCGCGGCGGCTTCGCGGATGCTCATCTGCCCCTTGCGCTTGTCGGGGTGGTTCTCGGTCGTGGGGGTGATGATGTCCTTGTCGTCCTGGGTCATGGGATCGCTCCTCGGGGGACGGGGCTGGGGACGGGTATGGCCTCCAGTCATGCCCCTGGTCCTGAGCTATGCAGGCTCCGGGTGCGTACCCAGTCACGAGAGTGCGGCGGGGCCCCTGAATGCTCGCTAGCATCGGGTGCTCCCTTGCCCCCCGGCCGCGAGACCACGTGCAACCCGACTCGGAAGGATTCACCTTTAGACACGTTATGAGCCCACGCGACGCCATTGCCGCTCCCGATGACGACTTCCAGCTCCTCATGGGGGTGCTGCCCGAGCCGCTGAAGGCCGCGGTCCGGGACTTGTCTCCCGGGGAGGTGCTCGAGGTGGTGATGGACCTCGGCCGCCCGCCCGAGGCCCGGCTCACCGGCCGGGTGGTGCGTCTGTCCGAATCCCCCATCACCCGAGAGGACCTGGCGCATGTGCTCTCGCAGGTGGGCACGGTCAGCGAGGACAACCGCGCCGGAATCGAGCGCACCCTCCACCGCGTCTCCGCCATCCGCAACCGGCAGGGCAAGGTGGTGGGCCTCACCCTGCGCGTGGGCCGCGCCATCTTCGGCACCATCGACATGCTCAAGGATCTCATCGCCTCGGGCCTGAACATCCTGCTGCTCGGCCGGCCCGGCGTGGGCAAGACGACCAAGCTGCGCGAGGTGGCCCGCGTGCTCGCCGATGACCTGGGCAAGCGCGTCATGGTGGTGGACACCTCCAACGAGATTGGTGGCGACGGAGACATCCCCCACCCGGGCATCGGTGGCGCGCGCCGCATGCAGGTCTCGCGGCCGGACCGCCAGCACGACGTGATGATCGAGGCGGTGGAGAACCACATGCCCGAGGCCATCATCGTCGATGAGATCGGCACCTCGGCCGAGGCCTCCGCGGCGCGCACCATCGCCGAGCGTGGTGTGCAACTGGTGGCCACCGCTCACGGCAACACGCTGGAGAACCTGGTGCTCAACCCCACGCTGTCGGATCTCGTGGGCGGCGTGCACACCGTCACACTCAGCGACGAGGAGGCGCGGCGGCGCCACACGCAGAAGACGATCAACGAGCGCCGCGCGCCGCCCACCTTCGACGTGGTGGTGGAGATGGTGAGCCGCGACGAGGTGCTGGTGCACCGCGACACCGCCCAGTCGGTGGACCGGCTGCTGGCGGGGGAGAACGTGGGGGGTGAGCGGCGCCAGCTCGTCGAGGGTCAGGTGGAGGTGAAGGAGGAGCCCCAGGCGGTGGCTCCCTTGCCGGTCCGTTCCTCGGAGCCTCTCGCTCCCGCTGCGTCCCGGGCGGCCCCTCGCCGCGGCGGTGGCGCACAGCCCGGCCTTCGCCAGGGCACCACGCGTATCCATGCCCACGCGGCCAGCCGCGACTTGCTCGAGCGGGTGCTGCGGGACCTGGGCCCGGACGCGCGGGTGGTGGGCCGCCTGGAGAACGCGGACGTCATCCTCACGCTGCGCTCACGCGCCAATGATCCGAAGCTGCGGAAGATCGCGGAGAAGACGGGCGCGCGCGTGTTGGCCATCAAGCGCAACAGCTCGTCGGAGATGAGGCGGGTGCTGCGCGACGTCTTCCTCATCGCCGAGGGCGTGGACGAGGACCAGGTGCGCGAGGCGGTGATGGAGGCCGAGCACGCCATCCAGCGCGTGCTGAGCGAGGCGGTGGTGGTCCCCCTGGCCCCGAGGCCGCCCCGGCTGCGCAAGCTGCAGCACCGGCTCGTCTCGCGCTACCACCTGGAGACGGTGAGCCATGGCAGCGAGCCTCAGCGCCACCTCATCATCTACCCGCTCGGCGCGCTGGTGGACATCCCGAGGGAGCAGCAGGACATGGAAGGAGAGGAGGGCCTGGCCTGAGGCCTCCATCCCCATACGGCAGTCGTAGTCGACTACGAGTGGTGTGTGTTTTTTGTCTTACCTCGGTCGTAGTCGACTACGAGTGAAGGGTCCTCAGCCGCCCATGTACGGCTGATCGTCCCGGTTCCCTTGAGGCTGCTCGTCACGCGGCCGCGAGGCGTCCTGGGACATGGGCCTGTCCTGCATGGGCTTCACGCGCACGCGGTTGTGGACGTCGTGCACTCCGCGCACGTTGCTGGCCATGTCCTCGATGGCGCGCTTCTGCCAGCGCTCCTCCACCGTGCCGCTCAGCGTCACCTCGCCATTGCTGACGGTGACCTCCACGTCGCCCACGTCCACGGGGCCTTCCATGAGCCGCTCGCAGACGTCCTCGCGGATGCGATCATCCGCGCGCTGGTAGCCGCGAGGCGGCCGGACCGGGCTCCGCTGCCGGCCTTCCATCCGGTCCAGCTTCGCGTCGTAGCTGCCCGGGCGGTAGCCGCGCTCGTAGGCGCCCCGGCCCCCGAGGCCTCCCTGGTTGTCGCCGCGCTCGGCGCCGAACGAGCCGTAGCCCGGGCGGCCCGGCTCTCCGCGCTGCGTTCCGTCATCCTGCATCGGGCGCTCCATCCGCCGCGCGCGCACGGGGAAGCGTTGCTCCTGGCCCGGGCTGTCGTTGTCTCGCTGTGCCATATGGACTCCTCTCCTGTCGGATGTGTGGGGCACCGCCCTCACGAGTGCAGCGTCCGGTCCTGCCGCGTCCCCGCGTCCCGCCGCGTGTCGTCCTCGCGCTGCTGCTCGCGGGCGACGCGGAGCTCGTTGTTGACCTCCTTCACCCCGAGCACGTCCTCGGCCAGATCCTCGATGGCGCGCTTCTCGTCGCGGCTCTTCACGGTGCCGGTGAGGGTGACCTCGGCCTTCTCCACCCGGACGGTGACGTCGTCCGCGTCCATCCAGGCCTGCATCAGCCGGTCGCAGATGTCCTCGCGGATGCGGTCATCCGAGCGCTGGTAGCCGCGAGGCCCCCGGCCCTGGCGGCGCGGCAGCTCGGGGGACTGCTCGTCGTACGGGTAGGCGCCCTGCATGCCGCCGCGGCCCGCGCCGTGGCCCATCTCCCGGTCCATGTCGCGCGTGGGGCTGGTGGCGTAGCCGGTGCGCGGGCGCTGCTCGAGGTAGGAGGACTGCACGCGCGGCGGCCGGTAGTCCTCGTTGCCGAAGCCCCGGGTGCCGAAGCCCCGGTCGCGGCCCCGGTCCCAACGGTCCGTGTCGTAGGGTTGCGTGCGCTGGCCGCCAGGCGCGCCGTAGCGGTCGAAGTCTCCCCGCACCCGCTCGCGCGACATCTCGCTCCAGAAGCCCTCGCCGAACTCCTCTCCGGGGCCGCCCGCGCGGCGCATGCCCGGAGCGCCCCGCATCAGCCCTCCGCGGTGGTACTCCTCGCGGCTGTCCTGGTCGAAGCGGCCCCGGTCCTCGTCACCGCCGTACTCGTAGCCCCGGCCGTAGCGGCCCACCTCCTGGTCGCTGAAGCCGCTTCCCCTCATGTCTCCGCCGCCTCTTCCGGAGCGGCTCCGGCCCCGGTACTCGTCCCGGCCCCGGCCCGGACCCCGGTCCTCGCCGCTGTAACCGCGCACGCGGCCCATGTCCCGCCCGCGCTCCATGTGGTCACGCCGGGTGCCGCGCTCCGGGTCCTGACCCCGGCCTTGCCACTCCACATCCGACCGCCGCCTGTCCGCCATCGCCGCCTCCTAGGGGATTGGATGGCCCTGAGGGTCGTACCGGCTCGCACCTCCGGCAAGGGGGCGTCCGAGGCAGGCCGCCCGCCTATCCCTCCCCGCGGGACGAGGCGTCCGCCCACCGCTCGACCCAGGTGCGCCGCGCCCTCCATGCCACCGCCAGGGACACCCCTCCGAGCAGCCCCAATTCCAGGCCCTCGGGGTGACGTACCGCGCAGGCGCCGACGAGCAGTCCGGCCAGCAACACCAGGAACGTGGCCAGTCCCAGGTGGAAGGGGGCGGTGCGGCTCTTCCGTCTCGTGGCCACCAGTCCCCAGGCCACGGCCAGGAGGAAGAGCGCGTAGCCGCAGGCCCACAGCACCTCCGCGTGGACGTTTCCGCTCATCACCGCGTCCATTCGTGCCCCCTCGTGTGCCTCGGGTCCAGAGTGCCGTGCTCCCGGATCGACGCGGCGCGGGCAAGCACGGACGCGCGAAACGTTCGCGGTGCATCCACCAGGGAACGGAGGCTTGCGGGCGGTGCCGACTCGCGAACATCATCGGCCATGTCCTCTCCTTCCTACGTCCACGGAACCAGCACCACCCCGCTGCTCGGGGAGACCATCGGCCACAACCTGCGCCGGACCGTCGAGCAGTACGGCGATCGCGAGGCGCTCGTCGTCGTCTCCCAGGGCTACCGCGCCACGTGGCGTCAGCTCTGGGACGAGACGACGAAGGTGGCCCTGGGCCTGTTGGCCTTTGGCGTGGAGAAGGGGGACCGCGTGGGCCTCTGGTCCCCCAACCGCTTCGAGTGGGTGGTGACGCAGTTCGCCGCGGCCCGCATCGGCGCCATCCTCGTGAACCTCAACCCCGCCTACAAGACGGCGGAATTGGAGTACGCGCTCAACCAGTCCGGCACCAGCGTGCTGCTGCTCTCGCGCGGCTTCCGCCAGACGGACTACCGCAAGATGCTCGAGGAGGTGCGCCCGCGCTGCCCCCAGCTGCGCGTCTCGCTCGTGCTGGACGACGACTGGAAGCTGCTGCTGGAGAACGGGGCCCGCGTGAGCGAGCGCATGCTCACGGCTCGCGAGGCCACGCTCCAGTTCGATGACCCCATCAACATCCAGTACACGTCCGGCACCACGGGCTTCCCCAAGGGCGCCACGCTCAGCCACCACAACGTCCTCAACAACGGCTTCTTCGTGGGCGAGGCGCTGCGGCTCGGGGTGGAGGACCGCGTCTGCATCCCCGTGCCCTTCTACCACTGCTTCGGCATGGTGATGGGCAACCTGGCCTGTGCCTCCCACGGCTCCACCCTGGTGATTCCGGGCGAGGCGTTCGAGCCGCTCGCGGTGTTGCAGGCGGTGGGCGCCGAGCGCTGTACCGCGCTCTACGGCGTGCCCACCATGTTCATCGCAGAATTGGACCACCCGCGCTTCGGCGAGTTCGACCTGTCCACGCTGCGCACCGGCATCATGGCCGGCTCGCCGTGTCCCATCGAGGTGATGAAGAACGTGCAGTCGCGCATGAACATGCGCGAGGTCACCATCTGCTACGGCATGACGGAGACCTCGCCCGTGTCCACGCAGAGCGGGCTGGATGATCCGCTGGACAAGCGCGTGGGCACCGTGGGCCGCGTGCACCCGCACGTGGAGGTGAAGATCATCGACGCGGCCACTGGCGGGGTGGTGCCCCGGGGCTCGCCTGGCGAGCTGTGCACGCGCGGCTACAGCGTGATGCTCGGCTACTGGAACAACCCCGAGGCCACCCGCACCTCCATCGACGCGGCCGGCTGGATGCACACCGGCGATCTCGCCACCATGGACGGGGACGGCTACGTGAAGATCGTCGGCCGCATCAAGGACATGATCATCCGTGGCGGCGAGAACGTGTACCCGCGGGAGATCGAGGAGTTCCTCCACACGCACCCCTCCGTCAGCGAGGCCCAGGTCATCGGCGTGCCCAGCGAGAAGTACGGCGAGGAGGTGATGGCCTGGGTGAAGCCCAAGCCCGGCGCCACCGTCACGCAGGAGGAGCTGATCCGCTACTGCACCGGCCGCATCTCCACCTTCAAGATCCCTCGCTACTGGAAGTTCGTGGACGAGTTCCCGATGACGGTTACTGGAAAAATCCAGAAATTCCGGATGCGGGAGGTGGCGGTGGTGGAGCTGGGGCTGCAGTCGGCCGCGGCGATCCGTACGGCCTGACAGGTTTTGCGTTCTAATAGAGGGCCCGCCCCCCGGAGCCCCCCAACGTGTCTTCCCCCACCGCCCCCGGACTGGAGCAGCTGTTGACCCTGGCCACGCCCATGGATACGTGCCGTGGCCTGTTCTTCAACGGGGTGTTCGAGGCGGCACGCGCGCTCGGGGGCGCGGAGATCCGGGCGAAGTGCATCGCGGTGGCCGGGTCGAAGACGTACGTCGACTTCTTCAGCTACCCGGTGGCGGACTTCCTCAAGTCCATCTTCACCGCCGCGGAGTTGCTCGGAGGATCCGCGCCGGAATCGCGGGCCATGGTGCTGCGCCAGCTCGGGCGCCGGGCCACGGCGGACTTCCTCCACTCCACCGTGGGCAAGACGATGATGGCGCTGGCCGGGACGGATCCGCAGCGGTTGCTCGCGAGCTTCCCCAGCGCCTACCGGGCCTCGCTGAGCTACGGCGATCGCTCCGTGGAGCGGCTCGGGGAGAAGCAGGCGCGGTTGATGGCGCGCCGGGACTTCCTGCCGCTGGCGTACAACGAAGGCGTCCTCCACGCCGCGATGGAGCAGTCCACGGCCCGGGAGCTGGTGGTGCGGGGACGCCAGCTGGCACCCCTCGAGGCCGACTACGACATCAGCTGGTCGTGAAGGCGAGGAGCGGGTGAAGACGTGAGCACACGGCGCATCTTGATTACGGGTGGGGCGGGTTTCGTCGGCTCGACGCTGGCCCTGTCCTTCAAGCGCGACGAGCCCGGGGCCGAGGTCATCGCCTTCGACAACCTGCGCCGGCGCGGCAGCGAGGTGACGCTCTCGCGCCTGCGCGCGGGCGGCGTGTCCTTCGTGCACGGCGACGTGCGCAACCGCGAGGATCTGGAGGCGGTGGGCGCGGTGGAGCTGCTGGTGGAGTGCTCGGCCGAGCCCAGCGTTCACGCGGGGTATGACGGCAGCCCGGACTACCTCGTCCACACCAACCTGCTGGGCCTCATCCACTGTCTGGAGCACCTGCGCCGCACCGGGGGCGAGCTGGTGTTCCTGTCCACCAGCCGCGTCTACCCCATCGCCTCGCTGCGGGCCCTGCCGCTGGTGCCCGAGGGCGATCGCCTGGTCATCACCGAGGGCGCCTCGGGACCGGGCTGGTCGCGCGCCGGCATCGACGAGCACTTCCCGCTGGAGGGCGGGCGCTCGCTCTACGGGGCCACCAAGCTGAGCGGCGAGCTGATGATCCGCGAGTACGTGGAGATGTACGGCATGAAGGCCGTCATCAACCGTTGCGGCGTGCTGGCGGGCCCCTGGCAGATGGGGAAGGTGGACCAGGGCTTCGCCGTGCTGTGGGTGGCTCGTCACGTCTATGGCGGGGAGCTGGCCTACATGGGCTTTGGCGGCGAGGGGCGGCAGGTGCGGGACCTCCTGCACGTGGATGACCTCTATGAGCTGGTGCGGCTGCAGGCGGCCGACCTGGGGCGGCACAACGGCGCCGTCTA
This sequence comes from Archangium violaceum Cb vi76, assembly GCF_000733295.1. GTDB lineage: Bacteria > Myxococcota > Myxococcia > Myxococcales > Myxococcaceae > Archangium > Archangium violaceum. Next base: position 82,525 of record NZ_JPMI01000080.1, read on the forward strand.
CAACGTGGGGGGAGGCCCCGAGGTCAGCGTGTCCCTGCGGGAGCTGACCCGGTGGTGCGAGCAGGTGAGCGGCAGGAGCGTGCCCATCACCCGCCGTCCGGAGACTCGCCCGGCGGACATTCCCTATTATGTCAGTGACTGCTCTCGGGTGCGGGAGCTCACGGGCTGGAAGCCCACACGTCCGGCCGGCCGCATCGTCGAGGACATCCACCGCTGGTTGATCGAACACCGAGCCGCCCTGGAACCCATCCTCGGCGCGTGAGCAGGGAAGAGGAACCGACGTCATGTCCATCGCCATCGTCACCGGCTCCGCGGGGCTCATCGGCTCCGAGTCCGTCCGCTTCCTGGCGGAGAAGGGGCTCACCGTCGTCGGTATCGACAACGATCTGCGCAAGAGCTTCTTCGGGGAGGAGGCCAGCACCGATTGGAACCGCCGCCGGTTGGAGCAGCAGGTGCGCGGCTACTCCCACGTCTCCGCCGACATCCGCGACGAGGCGGCCATGGAGGCCCTGTTCGCGAAGCATGGCCGGGACATCGCGCTGATCATCCACTGCGCCGCGCAGCCCAGCCACGACTGGGCGGCCAAGGCCCCGCTGGTGGACTTCACGGTCAACGCCAACGGCACGCTGGTGCTGCTGGAGAAGACGCGGCGGCACTGCCCCGACGCGGTGTTCATCTACCTCTCCACCAACAAGGTGTACGGCGACACGCCCAACCGCCTGCCGCTGCGGGAGACCGAGACGCGCTGGGAGCTGGACACGAGCCACCCCTACGCCGAGCACGGCATCGACGAGAGCATGAGCATCGACGCCAGCATGCACTCGTTGTTCGGCGTGTCGAAGGTGTCGGCCGACCTGATGGTGCAGGAGTACGGCCGTTATTTCGGGATGAGGACGGCGTGCTTCCGCGGCGGGTGCCTCACGGGTCCCGGCCACTCCGGCGCGCAGCTCCACGGCTTCCTGTCCTATCTGGTCCGCTGCGGGGTGACGGGCACGCCCTATACGGTGTTCGGCTACAAGGCCAAGCAGGTGCGCGACAACATCCACTCCCATGATCTGGTCAGCGCCCTGTGGCACTTCTTCCAGAAGCCGCGCGTGGCCGAGGTCTACAACATGGGCGGCAGCCGCTTCTCCAACTGCTCCATGCTGGAGGCCATCGCGCTCACCGAGAAGATCTCCGGCCGGCGGATGAACTGGACCTACGTGGACGAGAACCGCGCCGGGGACCACATCTGGTGGGTCAGCGACGTGCGCCGCTTCCAGAGCCACTACCCGGATTGGAAGTACGAGTACGGCCTGGAGCGCACGCTGCGGGAGATCCACGACGCGATGGTGGAACGCACCGCCCAGAGCGCCTGAGAGAAGGAGCGCACGTCCGGCTCCCCGCCCTGATACACCCGAGCCGCGCGACATAATCCCACCCCTCCACCCGTTGCGTGGAGAGGGGTCCGGGCTCGAGCGAGACGAGAGGACGACATGGGTGTGAAGCTGCTGCTGGCGGGCTGGTACGGAGGCGATGGACTCTTCTCGGCGCCGGAAGCCCCCTGGCCCTGGCTGCGGCGGGTGGAGCGTTGGGTGCGAGCTGCGGCGGAGGAGCTGCTGGAGAGCTCGCGCACGGTGGAGGGTCCCCGGGGTCCCATCCTGTTCCTGCGCCTGCACCCGGCCGCCGAGGAGGTGGCCATCGTCGCCGCCGGGCAGGGGCGGGTGGTGGTCCTGGCCAATACCTCCATGGTGGGGCCGGGCTATCACCGCTACCTGTGCGATCTCCTCCATGCCCTGGGGGACGCGCTCCGCATCGACTGGGCGGACCCGGCCCTCACCGTCGCGGGAGTGGGAGACCCCACGGGGTATTTCCACACCGGGGATCCGAGTGACATCGCCCCGTGCATGCTCGGCTGGCTGGGGACCATGGCCGGCCGGGTGTTGGACTTCCGGAGACATGGCCACTCGGGGGCCACGCTCTCGCTGCGGCCCGGACACGGCTTCGAGCACCCCGGTGCGCTGCTGACGCCCATGGGCCCGCGCGACGAGGCGTGGCTGCGCGCCGTGCACGAGGATCCGCTGCGGGGCCGGGACATCTTCCCGTGGTGGGAGCCGGGCCAGGGCGCCTCGACGAAGCTGGGCCGGGCGCTGAGCCTCATCTGGACGGAGATGGTGTGGCGGCCGCCGTTGCTCGAGGAGGAGCGTCACCGCTTCCGCGAGGTGGCCCGGTTGCTGGAGTCCGCGTGGCGGGAGGCTCCGGAGCTGTCCTATCCCTGGCGCGAGTGGCAGCAGGTGTTGGGGTATCTCGGCGTGGGGGGGACGTTGGCGGAGGAGGTCTCGCGCCGCGCGGTCGAGGCTCCCGTGGGGCCGCTCATCGGCTACCGGCGGGGTGCGGTGCAGGTGACGTTGCCGGAGGGGTGGGAGATTCGCATTCCCGGTTCACTCGCCGAGCAGCGTCTGGCCGATGGGAGTTGGGTGGCGCGCGATCACCGCCGCAGCGTGCGCTTCGTGCCGTTGCAGGATGATGTGCAAGGCATTGCGCCCGGCCCCGAGGAGTCGCTGCCGTATGAGTTTCAGCACCAGGGCGAGCGGGTGAGTGGACGGGCCACGCTGCACGTGGAGCCGGGGGAGTGTCGGCTCACCGCGCTGTGCGAGGCGGGCACGCACCGCGCCCTGTGCGTGGTCAGCTTCGACGACCCGGAGGAGCAGGACTGGGCGCTGGGCACCTGGCGCTCGCTGGACCACGCCGCGGCGGCGTGACGCCGTCCACGTGCCGGGTGTTTGCCGCTCTTCGAGACTTGTCTCTGATGATGGGCCATGGCAGAGAGCACGGCCCCCATGCTCACCGGCGAAGCGACGACGTTCTACTCCACGAGAACCCGCATGGTGGCGCTCAGAGCACTCGCGCCATGCCTGGCCCTGCTGCTGGTCTCCTGCGGCAGCACCCGCCATACCTCATCCCCACGTGCCGACGAGTTGAGCGAGTTCGTGCTCATCATCGAGGAACATTCGGATGGTCGGGTTCGCCACTCCTGGCAGCGGGCCACTGAAATAGATCTGCCTCGGTACGACCCGCCCTCCATCCAGGGCAGAACCCTGGGGAGCATCGTGCTCGCTTCTCGTCGCCCCAGGGATTGCGACCAAGAGCAAATCGACTGCGTTCGTGCGTGCATGAAACGCAGGCTTCCCACCAATTACAGCCACATCAAGCGCGGAGATGGTAGCAAGAAACAGTTCTGTGAAAATGAGTGCTTGAACGAATACATGGAGTGTCTGGAGCTACAGAAGTCGCGTGCCCTGCAATTCTCCGCCGTGAATGATGCGGTCGAATGGCTGAAGAGAAACCGCGAGGGACTTCTCCTTGGCTCGGTGGTCATCATCGCCGGTATTGCATTCGTGACTGTCTCCGCAGGCGCGGGAGTGGCTGTCCTCGCACCCGTGGTGCTTGTAGCGGGCTGAGAGAGCATGAAACCTGATCTCATCAAGGGCACCTTGGTGGTGTTGCATGCGGTGGAGCGGCATGCGCTTTCTTCGGAGCAACATGACGCGCTCAGGCACTCCAGGCTCCTTCTCCACTTCATCCTTGGGAGCGAGGAGGAGGGCATGTTCAAGGCTTTTCTCGAGAACGTCGACACGGCGCCTCCACCTCTTGTCCTCTCTTTCGCGACGAAGGACGAGGCAGACAACTGGCTGCTGAATCATCCCGCCCCGCCTCACGGTGCTGTTATCGGAGTGGCGAGTGAACGCTATCACGTCGCCTATTCGCGCCAGCTCGAGTACCGCAACTTGCTTCGCCTGCCCTCTGAAGCGGAACTGGCGCAAATGGAGGAGTCCGAGGACGAAGGGGAAGATGCCGCCGAGGATGAGACGGAGCCTCCCAATCCCTTCGAGCGCACGAGATTCAGTCTCTTCGAACTCTACAGATGGGCCTGCTTCCATCTCCATCCGATGGAGCAGCGTATCTCCTCACCCGAGGAGCGCGAGGCCATCAGGACCACCAGGATTGCCTTCGATTTCGTGATGTATGTGGGAGAGGAGCACGGCTTCGAGGATTTCCTGCGGAGCCTCCACGCCGCCAGAACCTCACGTCCTCTCCAATCCTTCGCGACCCGGGAAGCGGCGGAGTCCTGGTTGGAGACGCAGCCCGAGCCCCCGCCTCCCGCCGTGGTCGCCATTGGCGGTGAGCTCTACGCCGTGGGGTACAATCGTAGGCGTGAGGTGCGCGTGCTGATTCGCATCCCCCAGCAGCGGGAACTGGACGCTGGGCCGCCCGCCGCAGTCTGACCCTGACGTCATTGCCGCTTGTTTCGCGGGCCCGGTGACAGTTCCTGGCCGCCACGGTGTTTCAGCCACCAGAGGCCGGCGTCACCGGCCAGGACTTCCGGGGGTCAGCGGATGAAGCGTGTTTCTCGTGGGCTGTGGGTGGGCATGTCGTTGCTGGTGGTGGCCGTGATGGGTTGTCGTCTCGGGCCCTCGGTGCGGGGCAGCGGCCAGCTGGTTCAGGAGGAGCGGCAGCTGTCCGGGTTCACGTCGATCGAGGTGCATGACGGCATCGCCCTCACGGTCGTGGTGGACCCGAGCCAGCCATGGAATGTCCGCGTGGTGGGGGACGACAACCTGGTGCGGCTGATGCACACGGAGATCTCGGAGTCGGTCGGCCTTCACGTCTTCTTCCACCCGGAGGAAGTGGGGAACTGGAGCTCGCGCAATCCCCTGCGGGTGGAGGTGACGATGCCGAAGCTTCAGGTCCTCTCGCGTTCGGGCGGGGGCTCGGTGGACGTGAGCGGGAGTGTCACCGGTGTCAACGATGACGGGTCCGTCACCGTGGCGGCGCACGGTGGCGGCACTGTGAAGGTGCGGGGCCTCGCAACCACCTCCCTGTCCCTGGACGTGAGCGGAGGGGGAGACGTGACGATGGAGGGGCGCACCCTCCAGATGAAGAGCACGATGTCCGGAGGCAGCGTGCTGTGGGCGCGCGAGCTCTCCGTGCAGGAGGCCACGCTCGACTCCAGCGGCGGCGGCTCCACGGAGCTCGAGGTCACCAACGCGCTGCGCGTGACGGCCTCCGGTGGAGGCGATGTCCGCATCATCGGCCGGCCCACGGTGCTCCTGGAGGACCTCAGTGGCGGCTCGACGCTCAGCTTCGAGTAGCCGCCAGCGCCGTCTTCAGGGCTCCAGGGGGGCGCCGACCAGGTCCGGGTATTTGGCCGAGGTCGCGATGGGCCCCTCGTGCTGGAGCAGTTCCCGGGCCGCCTCCTGGAAGGCTCGCTCGTTGGGCGCCTGGGGCCGCCGCTTCATGAGCGGCATGGGCGGAACGGGCCGTGGCGACCGGGTGGGGACGGGCCGTTGGGCCGGTGCATCGGCGAGCGCCTCGGACAGGCTGCGGATGCCCTGGGCCCTGCGGTGGGTGACCGAGGCCGAGTAGTCCTCCGGGCCCGAGCCGAACTTCTCGGCGAGCAGTTGCAGGATGGAGGTGTGGTCCAGGTTGCCGTGGAAGGCCTTGCCCGGTTGGACCCAGGGCGACACGAGCAGCCCGGGCACCCGGGGGCCCGTCGTCCTGAAGGGCTCCGTGAAGAGCGCTCCCGGCGGCGGTGGGTTGTCGATGGGCAGCGGCGGCACGTGATCGAAGAAGCCGCCGTGCTCGTCATAGGTGTGGATGAACAGCGTCCGGGCCCACTTCGCCGGGTTGCTCGTGAGCGTCGTGTACACCCGGTGCAGCAGTGCCTCACCATGGTCGACGCGGGCGAGCGGATGGTTGCAGTTGGGCGGCGCGTCCGACCAGAAGAAGTCGAAGTAGCGCGGCTCCAGGAAGATGACCTGCGGCGCCTGGTCCGGAGGCTCGTGCAGGATGTCGTGCGCGAGCTCGCTCATGGGGCGGTATTTCATCCCCACCAGCTCGTGGAACCGCCCGAACAACAGGAAGAAGGGCGGGCCGTCATGGTAGACGCGCCACCGGACGCCGTGCTGGTTCAGCCAGTCGAAGACGTGCTCGCGGTTCGGAATGAGCCGGGAGCCCGTGTCCTCGATGAGCGTGGTCCCCGTGAAGGCCATGCAGCGGTTGGGTTGCGTGTCCGTGGGCAGGGGCGTGAACCAGCGATCGCACACGCAGTACTCCCGGGCCAGGAAGGACGTCATCCAGGCGCCGTTCGAATCGAAGTACCCCATCGGGGGCGGGTGCTCGGCCTGGTGCTGCGTGTATTGGAAATAGGCATCCACGAAGCCCGACATGCGGAACTTCTTGCCGCTGGAGCTCCGCGCCATCTGCACGCCCACCAGGTGGCGGCTGTGGGGGGGATCCCGGATGACCGACACCTCGTCGCCGATGAGGAAGGGCCGGTAGACGCGGTTCTGGAAGACGTTGGCGTAGCGCGGGTTGGTGTCGGGGTTGCGCAACCCGTCCACGTCCGACTGGGGATTCTCCAGCGACAGGTGCCCGAGCATGTGATCGAAGGACCTGTTCTCCAGCATCAGGATGACGATCGTCCGGAGTTCGTCGAGCGCGGCCATGGTGTCACCTCGGGCACGAGAGCTGGAGTTTGATGATCAACCGGCCATCCACCGACTCGAGCGCGTCCTCGCAGCTCTCGCCCTCGTCGAGCGGGACGCGCAGCCGCCAGAGTCCCTGGGCCGGCTGTCCTTCGAAGGCCGGTGCGGTCGCGCCCTCGGCCACCGGCTCGGACGCCTCGCCCTTGCTGATGTGCAGGGTGCGCACGTTCATGTTCATCACCTGCCCGATGCGCACGTTGGGCGAGATGTGGCTGCCATCCAGTTGGAAGGAGGACTCCAGCCCCGTCCGCGCCGAGCACGTGAAGCGCCCCTGGCCCTCGGCGTCGACGATGCCGTACTCGAGCTCCTTCGGCGGGGAGAGCACCTCGCTCTCCGTCATCTCCTTCTTCAGCCCGAAGACGCGGGAGACCTCCAGGCGGAAGGTGGTGGGCCCGCTGATGGTGACCGTCTGCTGTCCGGAGTTGTCCTTCCCGCCGAGCTTCGCCACCTCGGGGGAGGACTCGAGGCGGACGGGCCCGTTCGTCTCCCAGCGCAGGGTGACCTCGTCGCCGGGGCAGGCCACCGGAGGCGAGGTGGTGAAGTGGTGGATGTGTGGCTTGGGGCAACCGCCCAGCAGCGCCGCGAACAGGACGCTCACCAGGAGTCCGACCGGACGGCCTCGTGACCCCCTCCGGGGGCCCTGGCTCGATGTCTCGCTCATACCTTCCCCGTGTCCACCCGCGTGGGTGGGTGGTAGTCGCGCCGTGAAGCGGAGGCGCCCCAGGAGGATGATGGATGGCGCCCCCGTTGTGACGGGGCTCCGGCCGCGACTCTCCTGTACCTGACAGGAGAGGGGGCGGGCACCCCGGGCGAGGTCCGTGAGAAGTTGTCCAACTGTTGGACAAGTTCTCGGAGAACGCGCCCGGACCGGAGGCTCTGCCCTACTGAACGGTATAGACCACCGTGCCGCCGCAACTGCGATCGCCGGCGCAGCCCGCGCGGAGCTGGTACGTGCCGCCCGCGCCCGCGGGGACGGTGTAGCGCAGGTGCGAGAGCGAGCCGCACGCGTTGTCGTTGGCGGCCACCAGGGAGCCGCTGGAGGTGTAGAGCCGCAGGAACGTGTCGCCGCTGCCGGACGCGCCCGCGAGGGTACAGGTGCCGAGGGTGATCGTCTGACCCGCGGCCGCCGTCACGTCGCGGTGGGTGGTGTCGCGGGTGGCGTTGTGGGTGCTGCTGGCGGTGTAGGTGAACGACGCGGTGACGGGGCCGGGCGGCGGGGGAGTGGCGGTGAGTTTCCACACCACGGTGCCGCCGCAGCTGCCGCTGGAGTAGCAACCGGCGCGGACCTCATAGGTGCCGCCCTTGCCCGCGGGCACCGTGTACTTGAAGTACGAGGAGCGGCCGCCGCAGGAGTCGTCGTTCGATGCCGCCTGGACGCCCGCGCCATCGTACAGGCGCAGCCAGGTGTCTCCCGTGGCGGTAGCGCCCGTGAGGTTGCAGGTGCCCACCTCCACCACGTCCCCCGCGTTGAAGGTGAGGCGCTTGTTCACCGTGTTCCGCAGGGCGCTGTTGGTGTGGGTGGCGCTGTAGGTGAAGGACTGGACCGGAGGAGGCGGTGGCGGTGGGGGAGGGGGCTCGCCACTGGGGCCCCACGGGTCCGGGCACGTGGCGCCGCGGAGGGCGCACGCCGGCAGGCTGCTGCCCAGGTGGGTGATGATCTCCTGGATGGGCACGCCGCGGTTGGGGCAGTGGGCGCAGTGATGCAGCGACACCACCTGGTGGTCCGCGTAGCCAATCACCGGCGAGCCCGAGGAGCCGCCCTGGGTGTCCGCGTGGTAACCCACGTCGTTGGGGCCCCCGCTCTGGCAGGCCAGCTCGTCGAGGCTGTACACCTCGGCGTAGCCGGAGGCATCGGCCGTGTCGCTGGAGGTGACGGCGATCTTCTTCCCGTACGCCGCCGGGTGCTGGGGGACGTAGATGCGCTCGTTCACCACTGCCCCGGTGGGGCGCAGTTGGAGGAAGCCGTAGGTGCTGGTGGGGTTGGTGGGCAGCCTCACCAGCGTGTAGTCGCGCGGGGCGTCCGTCTTCACCAGCGTGGCGCTGGTGGCCACCACCGTGCCCGGGCATGCGCCCCAGGAGCCGCAGTGGGTGGCGCAGGTGGCGCCCTCGGCCATGAACTCGTAGCTGGTGTTGCGCGCGTCCGTGTCCGTGGCGATGCAGTGGTTGTTCGTCAGCAGGTGGCCCTGGTTGCCCACGAGCCATCCGGTGCAGGCGCTGGAGCCGTTGATGAGCAGGCGCGCCACCGCCCGGCTGTGCTGGTAGAGCCGCGGCTCGCTGCTCTCGTAGCACCGTGCCTGGCCGGAATCGTCCGCGCCGCACAGGGCCTCGGCCTGGGCGCCGTTCGTGCCCAACTCCTGCGCGGTGTAGCCGCGCGCGTACTTGTCGATGCGGTAGCCGTACTGGTTGAGCACGCCCCGGCGCTCCACCACCGGGCCGTGCAGCTCGATGATGGCGGTGTCTCCGGGAATGGGGATGCCCCAGAAGCCATCCCGTGCTCCCGGGTGCGTGTTGTCGTAGCGCCAGGAGCGTGTGCCGTCCGGTGACCGCACGAGGACGTAGTCCCCCTCCTCGAGCGCCAGCGTGTCGAAGTGCGGGGCGATGTACGAGGCTCCGGGATGGGTGAGCGTTCCGGTGTGGAGCGCCCCGGTGACGGCGTGCCGCTCCGCCGCCGCGTACGGGTGCGGTGACTCGAGGCGGCGCACCACCTCCTCGCCCACCTTCTGGATGCTCTGCGACGCGGGGGAGGCCTCGCACACCGGTCCGCTCCCGGACGGCGCGGCCCCCGCGGTGGTGCCGAGCGCGAGGCTCAGGGCGAGACATGCCAGTCGGATGTTCTTCATCGCGGCTCCGGAGCTGTGGGGGGTGGGCCGGAAGGTAGAAATGGGCAGGTGGGCCTCCACCCCTCCCGCCTGTCCGCCCGGGACGTCCTAAAGTGGGCGCCACGATGCCGGACGCGTCCACGCTGGCCGACTGGGGATTGCCGGGGCTCTTCCTCGTGGCGATGGTGGCCGGCTCGGTGCTGCCCGCGCCCTCCGAGGCGGTGCTGGCCGCGCTCGTCTATGGCGGTGTGCCTCCTGCGCCCGCCGTGGCCGTGGCCACCGTGGGCAACGTGCTCGGCGCCCTCACCCTCTATGCCCTGGGCCGCTGGGTGGCGCGCGGAGGGGGGGGCCCGGTGGGACGCTGGGTGCAGCGCCGCCGGGAGCGCGAGGGCCCCCGGTTGGCTCGAGCCCAGGCGCGCCTGGCCACCTGGGGCGCCCCGGTCCTCGCCCTGGCCTGGGTGCCCGTGGTGGGGGACGTGTTCGTGCTCGCCGCCGGCCTCGTGGGCGTGCGCTGGGCGCCTTTCGTCGGCTTCGTCACGGTGGGCAAGGGCCTGCGCTACCTCTTTGTCGCGCTTTCCGCCCTCGCGGCGGCTCCCGCTGGAATTTCACCGTGAGGCTGCGATGATGGGGCCGTTGTCATCCCCAGCGTCCGCATGTGGCGGGCAGGAAGTGTTTGCAATGCGACAGTCCTCCTCCTTCTCGAAGCGCTCGGGCCTGGGCCCCTGGCTTCTGGTTCCACTGCTCACCCTGGTCCTCGCCGCATGCGGTGAGGGCGCCGCCGTGGACCCTCGGGAGGAGTCCGCGAACGAGGAGCTGTCCACCGGCGGGGCCTCGCTCGCGGAGTTCCGGCTGCGCGTGATGGCCGCCAACATCACCAGCGGCAACCTGCAGAGCTACGACCCGGGCCACGGCACCCGCATCTTCCAGGGCACGAAGCCGGACGTGGTGGCCATCCAGGAGTTCAACTTCGGCAACAACTCGGCCACCGCCATCCGGGGCTTCGTCGACACCGCGTTCGGCTCGAACTTCTACTACTACCGGGAGACGGGGGCGCAGATCCCCAACGGCATCATCAGCCGCTACCCCATCATCGCCTCGGGTGAGTGGACGGACACGCAGGTCTCCAACCGCGACTTCGCCTGGGCACGCATCGACATCCCCGGTCCGAAGGATCTCTGGGTGGTGAGCGTGCACCTGCTCACCTCGGGCAGTGGCGTGCGCAACACCGAGGCGGGCAACCTGGTCAACTACATCAAGGCCAACGTTCCCGCCGGGGACTATCTGGTCATCGCCGGTGACTTCAACACCGACAGCCGCTCCGAGTCCTGCTTCGGCACCTTCAGCCAGGTGGTGACCACCAGTGGCCCGCACCCGGTGGACAGGAATGGCCGCGAGGGCACCAACGCGAGCCGCTCCAAGCCGTACGACAACGTGCTGGTGGACTCGGATCTGCGCGCCTACCAGACGGCCACCGTCATCGGCTCCAGCTCCTTCGCCGCGGGCACGGTGATCGACACCCGCGTGTACTCGCCGCTCTCGGAGATCTCCCCGGCGCAGTCGGGTGACAGTGGCGCCACCAACATGCAGCACATGGCCGTCATCAAGGACTTCCTCCTGCCGGGGGATGATGGGACGCCCGTGGCGAGCGTGAGGGTGGGCTCGCCCAACGGCGGGGAGAGCTGGGCGGGGGGCAGCAGCCAGGCCATCACCTGGACGTCGAGCGGGGTGAGCAACGTGAAGCTCGAGTACACGACGAACGGGAGCACGTGGAACCTCATCTCCGCGAGCACGCCGGCCGCGGCGGGCAGCTACCCCTGGGTGGTGCCGAACACGGCGACCACGGCGGCGAGGGTGCGGGTGAGCGACGCGGCCAACGCCACCCTCACCGACTCCAGCGACGCGGCCTTCACCCTCACGGTCTCGTCCGGCCCGGGGCCCACCGGCCCCATTACCGTGGAGACCGAGTCCAATGACACCGCGGCGAGCGCCAGCGGCCGGGTGGGAGCGGGCACCGCCGTGAGCGGGAGCCTCTCCAGCGGTACGGACGTGGACTGGTTCAAGTTCACGGTGACCGCGCCGGGCACCGTCACGGTGAAGCTGACCATGCCGGGCAGCGTGGACCTGGACTGGTACCTGTACACCGAGACCGACCTGAACTTCTTCGAGGCGCGCGGCTACACCACGAGCAACCCGGAGGTGGGCACCTACAACGCGCCCGCCGCGGGCACGTACTACGTGAAGGTGGTGGGGTACGCGGGGGCGACGAGCAACTACTCGCTGCTGGTGACGGGGGCCGGCGTCCAGCCGTAGCCCTCCGCGGTTCCTCGACGGCTCCCGGGTGCGCCGTGGCCCCCGGGAGTCCCGTCAGTGACGGTGGCTGTCCAGCAGGTGCTCGTCCGAGTGGACTCCGGCGGGCTCGAACTCCTCGCCCTCGGCCACCGTGGGCTGGTTGCGCGGAGGCGTGGCGGGAGCCCCAGGGCGGGGGGAAGGCCGGCCGTAGTCGCGCTCGTAGATGCGCAGCACGGCGAGGAAGAAGGCCACGATGAGGGGCCCCAGCAGCAGGCCGATGGCGCCGAAGACGGCCAGGCCGCCGAGCAGCGAGAAGAAGACGATGGCGCCGTGCATGTGCATGCCGCGTTTGGCCAGCAGCGGCTTGACGACGTTGTCGGAGAGCCCCACCACGATGACGCCCCAGGCGGCCAGCACGATGGCGGCGATGGGGTGGCCGGTGGCGAGCAGCAGCAGGGCGGCGGCCACGCACACCACGGCGGCGCCGATGGCCGGGATGAGGGCGAAGAAGAACGTCACCGCCGCGAAGAAGACGGGGACCGGCACGCCGGTGATGAGGTAGCCCACCAGGGCCGCCACCGCCTGCACGCCCGCGGTGAGGATGGTGGACACCAGCACCGACTTGGTGACCTTGCGGAACTCCATCAGCAGCTCCGTCGTCTGTCCGTCCTTGAGCGGCGACACGCTCTCCAGCCACGCCACGAGCTGCCTGCCCTGCACCAGCAGGAAGTAGAAGGCGATGAGCATCATCACCGTCTGGAAGACGACCGTACCGGTGGTGGCCACCACTCCGCCCACCGTCTGGGCCGCGGTGGCGCCCCGGGCGGAGAGCTGCTCCTGCAGGGTCTGCCACAGCCCGGCGCTCCGCGTCTGGAAGCTGTCCAGGAGATTCGAGGCGTGCTCCTTGAACGGGCCAGGGACATAGGCCACCAGCCCCTCCAGTCCCCGCTTCTCCACGATGCCGGTGATGAACGCCACCCCCTTGGCGATCTCGGAGACCATGAAGGCCGTGAGGCTGGCCAGGGGCGCGAGCAGCGCCACGATGACGCCCAGGCAGATGAGGCCGGCGGACAGCCCGCTCTTCCCGCGGACGTGCCGCGTCAACCACTGGTGCAGGCCATGGAGGGCCCCGGCGAGCACCGCGGCCAGGAAGAAGGCCTCGAAGAAGGGGGAGAAGACCCACAACACCAGGGCGATGGACAGCACGATGAGCCCGATGAGGACCCTCCGGGCGCCTTGTTCAGTGGCCATGGCCGGACGATGGGGGTGCTCCCCGGTGGGCGGTAGGGGTGGGGGACGGCTGGTTGTCCGCTCGCGGAGGCCGCTCGGCCCTTGGGTAGGCAGGCAGGCCGGGTAGAGTGCGCGCCCATGCCGGCTTTCGACTCGAACCTCTTCCCCCTCTGGCTCGTCCAGGTGCTGTGCTCCCTCTTCCTGGCCATCACCTTCCTCCAGTCCGGACTGGACAAAGTCATCGACTGGAAGGGCAACCTGGGGTGGCTCACCGGACACTTCGCCAAGAGCCCCCTGCGCGGGGTGGTGCCGCCCATGCTGGCCACCATCACCCTGATGGAGCTGGCCGCGGGCGCCGTGAGCGCCGCCGGGCTGGTGGCCCTGGTGCTCTCCGGGGGCACCCGGGTGGCCATGTGGGGCGCGGCCCTCTCCGGGCTGTCCTTCGTGGCCCTCTTCTTCGGCCAGCGCATGGCCAAGGACTACGCGGGCGCCGGGGGCCTGGTGCCGTACTTCCTCGTCACCCTGGTGGCCCTGCTGGTCCTTCGCTGACTCCCCTGGCGCCCGGTTGTCAGCGGCCGGGTTCCCGCGGGCGCGAGCCGTAGTAGGCTGGCCCCCCGGCCCTTCCTCCGAAGGGACCGGAGGAGGCCCATGGAACGCCTGCGCTTCTTCCTGAATGACAAGCCCGTCGAGGAGACGGGACTCTCTCCCACCACCACGCTGCTGCGCTACCTGCGTGACCGGGTGCACCTCACCGGCACCAAGGAAGGTTGCGCCGAGGGCGACTGCGGGGCCTGCACCGTGGCCGTGCTGGAGCACGACAGCCAGGGGGCGCCCGCCCTGCGCGCGGTGAACTCGTGCCTGGTGCTGTTGCCCATGGTGCAGGGCAAGCGGGTGTACACGGTGGAGGCCCTCAAGGAGGGCGGCAAGTACCACGTCGTGCAGGAGATGCTGGCGCGCGAGCTGGGCTCCCAGTGCGGCTACTGCACCCCGGGCATCGCCATGGCCATGCTGGAGGCCTGTCACCGCCGGGACATGGACGAGCCCTGGAAGCTGGACGCGCAGATGTGCGGCAACCTCTGCCGCTGCACCGGCTACCGGCCCATCCGCGAGGCGGCGAACCAGGTGGCCGGCCTGCGTCCCCAGGACCGTTTCGCCCGGGCGCTCGCGGAGGCGCGGCCCGAGCCCATGGCACTGGCCTACGAGGCCGGGGCCCAGCGCTTCTTCACCCCCGGCTCCATGGACGCCCTCTGGGACGTGCTGGACAAGCACCCCGACGCGCGCTTCGTGATGGGCGGGACGGACCTGTCGCTGGAGGTGACGAAGCGCTACGCCGAGCCTCCGCTGCTGGTGTCGCTGGAGGCCCTGCCCGAGCTGCACGTGCTGGAGCCCCGTGGCGGCGGACACCGCCTGGGCGCCACCGTGTGGCTGACGGACCTGGAGGACTATGCGCGCGTCGCGTGCCCGCCCCTGGAGCGGATGCTGCGCTACTTCGGCTCGCGGCAGATCAAGAACCGCGCGACGGTGGGCGGCAACCTGTGCACGGCCTCGCCCATCGGGGACATGGCGCCGGTGCTGCTCTCGCTGGGAGCCGAGGCGGTGCTGCGCTCGCGGGCCGGCGAACGGAGGGTGCCGCTGGAGGACTTCTTCCAGGGCTACCGGCGCACGGCGCTCGGACGCGGCGAGGTGCTGGCGTACGTGGACGTGCCGGCGCAGCCGGAGGGCGCGCGGGCGCTGGCGTACAAGGTGTCCAAGCGGCGCGAGCTGGACATCAGCGCCGTGTCCGCGGGCTTCCGGGTGGTGGTGGACGGGGAGGGGAAGGTGACGGAGGCGCGGCTGGCCTACGGAGGCATGGCGGCCACGCCCGCCCGGGCCCGGCGCACCGAGGCCGCGCTGGTGGGCCAGCCCTGGACGGAGGCCACCGTGGAGGCGGCCCTGGCCCGGCTGGACGAGGACTTCAAGCCACTGTCCGACCATCGCGGCTCGGCCTGGTACCGCGCGCAGGTGGCGAAGAACCTGCTGCGCGGCTTCTTCCACGAGACGCTCTCCACGCCGGTGCCCCGGCTCGCGGAGGGCCACTCGGCCACGGTGCAGGTGAGGTGACCCGGATGAGCACGCTTCCTTCTTCTCCCGATACCGCCCACGCCCAGCAGCCCGGGCCGTCCCACTCGCCCCTGCACGCTCCGGCCCCGCACGAGAGCGGCCTGAAGCACACCAGCGGCGAGGCCCTCTACGTGGACGACCTGCCCTCGCCCCCGGGGATGCTGGTGGGCCACCTCGTGACGTCGACGCACGCGCACGCGCGCATCCTGCGCCGTGACGCCTCTCGCGCCCGGGAGCTTCCCGGGGTGCACGCCGTGCTCCTCGCCGAGGACATCCCCGGGGACAACCAGGTGGGCCCCGTCGTCCACGACGAGCCCTTGATGGCCGTGGACGAGGTGCTCTTCCTGGGGCAGACGGTGGCGCTGGTGCTGGCGGAGAACGCCGCCGTGGCCCGCCGCGCCGCCGCGCTGGTGGAGGTGGAGTACGAGCCGCTGCCCGCCCTCCTGTCCATCAAGGCCGCGGTGGACGCGGGCTCCTTCCTCACCACGCCGCACGTCATCGGCCGGGGCGATCCGGACGCCGCGCTCGCCGCCGCTCCGGTGCGCATCTCCGGCGAGTGCATGACGGGCGCGCAGGACCACTTCTACCTGGAGACGCAGGCGTCACTGGCGGTGTCCGGCGAGGACGACACGGTGCACCTGTGGAGCTCCACCCAGCACCCCTCGGAGGTGCAGGCGATCGTCGCCGGCGTGCTGGGCGTGGGACGGCACCACGTGGTGGTGGAGGTGCCGCGCATGGGAGGCGGCTTCGGCGGCAAGGAGACGCAGGCCGCGCCCTTCGCGGCCCTGGCGGCCCTGGGCGCACGTGCCACCGGCCGGCCGGTGAAGGTGTGGCTCAACCGCGACCAGGACATGGCCTTCACCGGCAAGCGCCACCCCTTCTGGGGCCACTACGAGGCCGGGCTCGACTCCGAGGGGCGGCTGCTCGCGCTGAACGTCGAGCTGGTGTCCGACGGCGGGTGGAGCACGGACCTGTCGCACGCCATCCTGGACCGGGCGCTCTTCCACCTGGACAACGCGTACTTCGTCCCGGCCCTGCGCTTCACCGGCCGGGTGGCGCGCACGAACCTGCCCTCCAACACGGCCTTCCGCGGCTTCGGCGGACCCCAGGGCATGTTCGTGATGGAGGAGGTGCTCAACCGCGCCGCCGAGCTGCTCGGGTTGGATCCGGCCGTGGTGCGCGAGCGCAACTACTACCGCGAGGCTCCCGCCCAGCTCACCCCCTATGGCCAGGCGGTGGAGGGCAACCGGCTGCCGCGCATCCACGCGGAGCTGATGGCCTCCAGCGACTACGCCCGGCGCCGCGCGGAGATCGAGGCCTTCAACAAGGGCTCGCGGTGGACGAAGCGGGGTATCGGCTTCCAGCCGGTGAAGTTCGGCATCTCCTTCACCACGAGCTTCCTCAACCAGGCCGGCGCCCTGGTGGTGGTGTACACGGACGGCAGCGTGCAGCTCAATCACGGTGGCACCGAGATGGGGCAGGGCCTGCACACCAAGATGCGGGCCGTGTGCGCGCACGAGCTGGGCGTGCCTCCCGAGCGCGTCCGGGTGATGAACACCGCGACGGACAAGGTGCCCAACACGTCGGCCACGGCGGCCTCGAGCGGCTCGGACCTCAACGGCATGGCGGTGAAGCAGGCGTGCGAGGTGATTCGCGAGCGGCTGCGCCCGGTGGCCGCGCGCCTGCTCCAGGCCGAGCGGGGAGGAGAGGTGGACGCGCTCGCCTTCACGGGGGGCCGGGTCTTCCTGCCCGCGCGTCCCGAGCGCTCGGTGTCCTTCGCCGAGGTGGTGCACGCCGCCTACCTGGCGCAGGTGTCGCTGTCGTCCACGGGTTACTACCGCACCCCGGACATCTCGTACGACCGGGTGGCGGGGCGCGGAAAGCCCTTCCACTACTACGCCTTCGGAGCGGCCGTGGTGGAGGTGGAGGTGAGTGGCCTCACGGGTGAGCACCGGGTGCGCCGGGTGGACATCCTCCACGACGTGGGCACCTCGCTGGTGCCGAGCATCGACCGGGGCCAGGTGGAGGGCGCCTTCATCCAGGGCGTGGGCTGGCTCACGTGCGAGGAGGTGCTGTTCGACGCGAAGGGACGGCTCGTCACGCACTCGCCGGACACGTACAAGATTCCGGCGGTGGGGGACGCGCCCGAGGACTTCCGCGTGGCCCTGCTGGAGCGCGCGCCCCAGGACAGCACCATCCACGGCAGCAAGGCGGTGGGCGAGCCCCCGTTCATGTTGGCCATCGGAGCGGTGACGGCGCTGCGGCACGCGGTGGCCGCCTTCGGCCCTTCGCGCACCCCGGTGGAGCTGGCCTCGCCCGCGACGCCGGAGGCCATCCTCCGCGCGGTGGAGGTGGCACGGGCCGCGGGAGCGCTTCCGGACGGGAAGGACTGAGGCGCGAAGTGGGAGCGCCCGGCCCTCCACTCCGGGCGCTCAGGAGGTTTCCCGCGCGAACGCCAGCGGCCGCGGCCACCAGCCGCCTGCCCTGACGCGCTCGCGCTGTTCGCGGACCACGGGGAGATTCCGGCCCAGGGCCTCGAAGAGCGAGCGCACCGTGCGCACGGCGAGCCGGGCTTCTTCCACGAGGGCCTCGCGGGAGCGCTCGTCCAGGCGCAGCTGATCGAGCGTGTCGAGCAGGTGCGCCCGGTAGGACTCTCCATCGAGGTGGGTGGCGTGGCGGAGGAAGGACGTCCCCTCCTTGCCGCGCAGCCCGAGCGCGCGGGCGATTCCGGCGCCGCCCTGGCTGCCTCCGGGCAGGTCCGTGGCATGGAGCACCCAGGCATGCGCGGCGAGCAACCCGGGGGCCTCATCGCAGAGCAGGCCGAGCCGCTCCACGTGGGCCACCGCGTCCTGGCGCGGCACGCTCGAATACCAGCCCGGGCCGAGCAGGGCGCGGAGATCGTCCTGCAGCAGCTCGTTGCGCCACAGCTCGGGCAGGCAGAGCGGGCCCACCGCCGGGTGCTGGCGGTTCCACATGAGCGCCCACTCCAGCTCCGCGTAGAGGGCCTGGAGGTTGGCCAGCAGCCGCACGTAGTGCGTCCGCTCCAGCTCCCCCCGCGCGAGCCGCCGGGCGAAGGGGGTGTTCATCGCGGCGCGCACCTCGTGGGCGGTGGCCTGCCGCAGCAGCTCCGTCAGCGTGCTCACTGCTTCCACCCTCCCGTGGCAGCCGCCTCGGGGACGGTCTCGGCGGCCGGGGAGAGCGCCCGGAGTGCGTCTCCCAGCGTGAGCCAGATGGCGTGCAGCGTTCCCTCGTCCATGCGGATCGTCATCGGTCCGAGGCTCAGGTGGATGTGTCCGCAGGAGCAGCGCGCCACTTCCGCGCTGGGACTACGGGCCAGGAGGGTGCGGCAGCAGGGAGGCGTTGGCATGGGAGCTCCTCGGCGCTTCGTGATTCGTTGAAGTTGATTCTGATTATCGTTTTCAAAATCAAGATGCCAGACGAAGAGCGAGCGGTCAAGCGGAGGGGCGGGGGAGGCCGGGTGCCGGACGGCCGGGCGGGGTGAATCGGCCCAGGCCTCTTCTGAGCCCATGCACTCCCTCTCCGAGGTGCACCACTCCGAGATTCGCGACACGCAGGCCGCTCAGGTGTGTCGGTAGGCTGCGCCCTGCTTCGAGCCGCGTGCCACCTGGCGCGCGTGGTCCGGTAGGAGGTGCCGCGTGTGCGAGCGTCGTGATGCTGTGCGTCTGGCGGTTGGCGTTCCCGGGTGGGCGGTGCCGCTGCTGGGAGCCGTCCTGCTCACCACCGCCTGCGCCACGCGGGCGCCGCACTCCGGCGGGGGTAGTCCCCACGGCGAGCGCGCCCTCTTGCGCTCGCCTCTGGTGCCGCCGTCCATGGCGCCCCGAGAGACAGGAGGGCCGGAGCGGTTGCGCCGGCGCCGCGGCGCCTGGGGGCTGGAGTCGAACGCTCGCGCAGGGCCGGGCGAGGCGGCGGTGCATGGGGTGGCCAGCGGGGGCACCCTTCCCCAGGGCCCCGCTACATGCGGAGGCCAGGTGGTGCCCCGGGACTGGCCTGACTTCTCCTCCGGCGGCGAAGTGCTGCTGGCGCCCTTCCTCACGTGCACCTCGCCCGCCGAGTACGTCGCCCTGCAACAGCGCGTGGACATGCCCCGGCTGGTGGAGGCCTTGGACGAGTGGAGCGCGGTGAGGTTGGGCGCCCTGGGGCCGGTGCGCGAGGACGCCGCCGCCCTGCTGCAGCGCAAGCGCGCCGCCTTCCTGGTGAGCGCCACCGAGCGCTACGGCCCCTACCACGCCGAAGTGTTCGCCCTCTTCGTGCTGCACTCGGCCCACGACGACGAAGTGGACGCGGTGCTGCGGCTGCTGGCCAGGGACAAACAGTTGGGGCAGACGCTGGCCCTCATGCCCGCCGTGCGCCAGGAGTTGGAGGCGCGCGGGCTGCCGCTCTCGCGCTACCCGGAGCGGGCCGAGCGGGGCGGGGACGTGCTGCGGGGCCTGGGCCGTGCCGCACGCGACGCGCTCGCCACCAGTCCCCTGGTGGACGGCGGGCGCTACCTGGAGATGACGGGACGGTGGGCGCACCTGCCTCCGCCCTACCAGCACGCCGCGCGCGAGGTGGAGCGGGCCCTGGCGCTGCGGCACTTCTCGGCGGGCAGCGTGGCGCTGGGCACCTTCGACGCCATGACGTTCGGGGTGCCGCTGGGTTTCTACTACCTGGTGGCCGGCACGGGCCAAGGGGCGTACTCCCTCAGTCAGGGCGAGTACGAGCAGGCCACGCGCGAGCTTGCTCCCGCCCTGCTGCTGGGGACGCTGTACGCCGGAGGCAAAGGCGTGCGCGCCCTGTCCCAGGCACGAGGGGCCGGAACGCCCGCGCTCGGCGGACTCCAGGCGATGCAGCAGCACCTCCGGGGCCTCCAGGAACTGGGGCGGCAGGTGCAGACGAAGCTGGGCGTGGACGGCGTGCGGGAGTTGGTCCGGTGGATACGAGAGCGCCGGGAGGTGGGCCACTTCGTGGCCGTGGGGGGCGTGGACGCGGCGTTGGCGCTGCACGAGGCGCGAGGCAACGTGGCCCGGGCGCAGGCGGTGATGTCCAGGGCCCGGCCCGGGGCCACGGGGGCCCCAGTGGCAGGGGGCGGAGCGCACAAGGGTGCCGGACAGGTGGCCCCCGTGGTGGACGACGGCGCACGTGCCAGCCTCGAGGCAGGTGCGGCGGAGCGCGCCGGGGGACTGGCCTCGTTGGTGGACGAGGGGGCGGGCCTCACCCGGGAGGTGGTGGAGGCACGGCTGGCGCTGATGGAAATGGAAGCCCCGGGCCCGCGGCTGCCCCGGGACGTGGCGGTGCTGGAGAAGCAGCGACCCTCCGCGGAGGCCGCGCCACCCGGCGCCGAGGGCAACCCGCGCTGGGGCGAGTATGTGGCCTATTACGAGGGGCGCCTGCGGGAGCTCGAACAGGGCAAGGCGGTCAAGGCCCCCATGCGCTGGGATGCATACGCGCAGATGCGGGGGTGGTTCGCCCGGGGGCTGGCCTTCGAGCGCCTCATGGTGGGGTTGCTGGAGGCCGACGCCAGACTGCCCCGGGCCGAGCGCCGCTTCCTCGGAGCCTTTGTCAGACCTCGCATCTCGAGGTCCGTGGGAGTCTGGAAGCCGGAGAGCGGCTTGCGCTATGTGGATGTGCTCGTCATTGAGGAGGGCGGGTCTGCCAGCGGGCCCCCTCGCGTCGAGACCTTCAGCTTCAAGAGCCGCGATCTGTCATCTTTGAAAGGCAGGGCGTTGTTGGCACAAATGGTCGAGGACGCGAGCGAAGCGCTCCAGAAGTATGGAGGGACGCTGGATATCCGCCGGGGCTCCCTCCATTCTCTTCTCCCACAGGGCAGCGAAGTGCCCGTCCGGCGGGTCCGCCTCGTCTACGAAGGGGGCACGAAGGTCGATAACCTGGATGCAGTCGTGACTGCTGTAGAGGGGAAGGTTCAGGGAGTGGAGGTGCTGTTTCAATGAAGGTGCTCGAGTTCCATGATTCGAGGGACGAGGACTACCTCCGGCTTTCTTTCGAAGGTGTCTTTGACGCACAGGCGGCACTGGAGAGCGAGTTGGCGCCCTGGTTCCACGCGCTCGAGGAGTACGCCGACGGGTGGATGCCGGATGTCACCGAAGGCAAGCGGCAACGCAAATACGCCCGCCCGGCCCTCTGGAAAGCCCTGGAGGAATCACGAGACGGGAACAGTACGACCCTCGGACTCTACCGCACGCGGTGGCCTGACTTGGACATGACACTCCTGCTCTGGCTGCCCCCCCGGCCTCCCAAGCTGGAGGTTTGGCTCAAGGTGAAGCCGCTCTCCTTCTTCGCGGAGGCGGAGCGCTGCCGCAAACTCGTGGAGATGATGCGCGCCTGGGCCTCGCGCTATCCCGTCACATACGCCCGGGCCCACAGCGCCGACGACGCGGAACTGGCGGGCTCTCCGCGATTCGGACGCGACGAGAAGATTTCCCGGAAGGACGGTTTCGACAAAATCTACGGTGTCTTCTGGCTCAACGTCTTCGGCCCGAAGCTGGTGGAAGCCGTGGGGCGCGAGCGGGTGTTGTCCACGCCGGCCCACCGGGTCGAAGAGCTGCCCAACGGCTGCGTCCTGCTGGTGACGTGGCCCACCGCCGCGGACTTCGCCAGCGACGAGGCACGCCTGGCCCAGGCGCGCGCCCACGCCCACCTGCGGCCGGACCTGGACTTCGACACCCTCCTGCGCGCCCTGCGCGAGCGCAGTGCCATGCTCGCCCCCGTGGAGCCCCGCTTCCACCCGGATGTAGAGCCGCTCCTGTTACGCGTGGTGGACCGCACCGCCAGCCACGCGCGCCAGCGCAGGATCGCCGAGCTCAATGCCTGGCAGCCGCCCGAGCCCGAGGAGTGGCGCCCCGCCGATTCCGTCCTTCCCCCGGACGTGGACGACCCGGAGCGCGCCCTGGAGCGCTACGGCGACCTGGCCGAGCACCTCGTGGCCCTGCTGCACACCGACGTCCCCTCCGTCTTCGAGGAAACACCGGAGTCCCTCACGGACGTGGACTTCTACTTCTGGCGCGAGGATTTCCCCAAGAGCCGTCTGCGGGAGAACATCGAGGCGTACGCGGTGCCCGCCATTGGCGCGTACCTGGGCGAGGTGCTGGTGCGTCACCTCGGCGGCCGGTGGATACCGCGCCAGAAACTCGAGGAGGCCCAGGTGCTCGTGGGCCAGCGTGTCTGGCTTCCCTTCGTCCGCGCCCGCCACTACATGGCCTCGTGCCAGGCGTTGCTGGACTTCTCGCTGACGCGGTTCTACCGCGCCGCCGAGCGCCACCGGGGCTGACTCAGAGCACCTTGCGCGGCTGGACGAGGGCGTTGGCGAACAGGAGTCCGGCGACGAGGGCCACGGCCACCATGAGCATGGAGAAGGCGGTGTCCACGCCCGCGAGCACGTCGCGGGCGAGCAGGGACTCCATGCTGCGGAAGCCGATGCTGCCGGGCACCAGCAGCATGATGGCGGGCACCAGGGTGATGACGGCGGGGCGGTTGCGCACGCGGGCGAGCAGGTTGGTGACGAGCCCCACGATGAGCGCGCCGACGAAGGCGCCCAGCTGCGTGCCCAGCACCTGGGAGCCCAGGCGCGAGCCCACGTAGGCGAGCGTGCCGGCCACGCCAATCCACCCCCAGTCCTGGGGCCGGGCGCGGAAGAGGACGCTCACGCCGAACAGCATGGACACGAGGGCGAGCGGCTCCGTCCAGCCGGGGAGCTCTGGCACCGGGCCGAGCTTCGCGGGCAGGGGGAACCACTCGGCCAGCCGGGTGCCCAGCGCCACGCCGAAGCCGAGCTCGAGGAACACGAGCGCCGCGCCGGTGAGCCGGGAGGTGCCGGAGATGAGGTTGCGCGTGGCGAGCTCGTTGAGGGCCACCGTCAGGCTGAGGCCGGGCAGCAGCACGATGAGGCCGGCCAGGGTGACGATCTGCACGGACAGGGGCCCCACGAGGCTCGCGGCGATGACGGCGAGGGCCGAGGAGAGGATGGCGGCCACCGGCTCCAGCACCCACATGGTCGAGGACTGCCTGCGCGTCCACAGGTCCAGCCCACCGATGAGGAGGCTGATCAACGCGGCCACGCCCATCTCGCGCGGACCGCCGCCGAAGAGCCGGGCGCCACCGACGGCGGCCAGGGCCCAGCACAGCAGGAGGAGGGGGCTGCCGTGGCGAGGGGGCTCGGCGAGGATGGACTCCACGCGATCGGCGCCTTCCTCGGGGGAGAGCTCGCCGCGGATGACGGAGTCCGCGAGCGCATCGAGCCGGGCCAGGCGGCCGAGGTCCATCTCCCCGGGCACTACGCGGATGAGGGAGGTCTGCAGGGCCTCGGGGGGGCCGAAGGAGGCGAAGATGGAGGTGGGGGTGGAGAAGAAGCGGGCCTCCAGGCCCAGCCGTTGGGCCACCAGGCGCATCTGCTCCTCCAACTGGTGGGCGGGAGTGCCATAGCGGTGCAGGGCCTGCCCGAGCCGCAGCGTGAACGACACCGCTGGGACGGGAGGAGGCGGCTGGAGCACGACGAGCTGTTCTGCCGGGAGCACTGGCCGCACATGGCAGAGGGCTTCTGGGGAGTCAAACGAAGCCTTCGTCACTCCCGACGCTGACCCGCTTGCTTCCTCCGTCCGTGCGGGAGACCCGCCGTCTCTTTCACGAGCCGCACGTCCATGCCGCAGCGAGGCTGATTTCCTCGGGAGCCGGACTGGCGAGCAGCTTGCAGAACGCTTGGAGAGCAGACGAGCGGAGTTGAAGTTTCTCCAAGAGTTGGTATTTCTCCAATGAGTGATGTTC
This sequence comes from Archangium violaceum Cb vi76, assembly GCF_000733295.1. Classification (GTDB taxonomy): domain Bacteria; phylum Myxococcota; class Myxococcia; order Myxococcales; family Myxococcaceae; genus Archangium; species Archangium violaceum. The sequence continues at coordinate 106,265 of NZ_JPMI01000080.1, forward strand.
CAGGTCACCTGCGGGCGAGTGACGCGAAGAAGCGGATCAGATGCATCCAGAAGGATGGATGGGTCCTCTTCAGTCGCCATGCCGAAGACGAGATGCGGAAGGACGAGCTCTCTCTACGAGACGTAGAGAACGTGCTTCGCGGAGGCGTGGTGCGTGAGCCGGAGTGGGAGAACGGGAGCTGGCGGTACCACGTCGAGACCTCGAAGATTCGCGTGGTCATCGCCTTTCGTGACGAGAACACACTGGTCGTAGTGACCGCCATGCGGAGGAACCGGTGAACCACAAGTGTCTCATGTGCGGCACGCCCATGAAGGGAACCCGGGAGAACATCAAGGATGACCTCATCGGTCTGGATGGCGTCACCTTGAAGGGGGTCATGGTCTTCCGGTGTCCCAAGTGCGGCGAGCGTGAGATGGGCATCCATAAGATTGAAGAGATGCACCGCCAGCTGGCCATGGCGGTTGCCCGGCGCCGGGAACGGCTCGGTCCGAAGGAGATCCGCTTCCTCCGCAAATACCTCGGGCTCTCCAGCAAGGACTTCGCGGACAAGATGGGCGTCGATAAGACGACCGTCTCCAAGTGGGAGCGCGTCGATGCTCCGGCTCCCATGGGACAGCCCGCGGAGAGGCTCCTCCGCCTCATGGTGATGGTGGACAGGCCTGTCGAGGAGTACCCCCTCGAGGAGACGGGGCTCGTCGAGGCCAGGCCGATCCGGATGGTTCTCGAAGAAGGCAAGGGCTCCCAGGCGTGGCGGGTCGTTCCTTCCTCTTGACGAACGGCTCACTTCGCCGTGCTCTTACGGCCCATGAGTGACTCCGCGCAGGGATTCATCGTGTTGGGAGCGGCCCGGACCAAGGTGCAGCGTTGGTTTGGCTCCCGCCCGTTGCCGGCCTTCCTCGCCGCCGGCCCGGGCAAGGCGCTGCGGCTGTGGCCCCGTGCCGAGGGCGAGGCCGCCGAAGCCGCCGCCAATGCCCTCTCCGGCGAGCTGCCCAAGAGCCGCGTCGTCATCTTCTCCATCGGTCAGGACTCCCTGCGCGTCAGCGTCCACGTGGACGGCACCTGCCAGACCCGTGAGGAGGTCGCCCTGCGCCTGCGCACCGCGAAGCAGCTCTCCCAGGCCCACGCCGCCCTCCAGCGCGTCTCCACCGCCCTCGACTTCAAGGGACACCGGCCCACGCTGCTGCGTGACGGCGACAGTGTCCCCGGCTTCCTCGCGCTCGCCGGTGTGAAGGAGGGTGATGTCTCCGCCCTGTCGCACGCGCTGCTCGCGGAGGCCCGCCAGCACCCGGAGGCGCAGGACGCCGCGCGCTTCCAGGACTTCACCTACGTGGACGAGCAGGGAAAGGCCCATCCCTTCTTCGCCAATTCCCCGGGCGCGAAGACCTGAACGCCATGCTGCTCACCACGCCCCTGACCACGTCCCGCTTGCTGCTGCGCGAGTTCGAGGACGACGACTGGCGCTTCACCCACCCCTACGAGTCCGACCCCGAGGTGGTGCGCTACCAGTCCCATGACGTCCGTACCCCCGAGGAGAGCCGGGACTACATCCTCCGGGTGATGGCCAACGCACGCGAGACGCCCCGGCACGTCTATGACATGGCCGTGGTGCTGCGCGACGAGAACCGGCTCATCGGCCGCTGTGGCATGCGCATCAACGACCCCGAGCTGCGCGAGGCCACCCTCTGGTACATCCTCGACCGCTCGCGGTGGGGCCAGGGCTACATCACCGAGGCGGCGCGGGCCCTCATGGACTTCGGCTTCGGGACGCTCGGTCTGCACCGCATGTGGGCCGACTGCGACCCGCGCAACCCCGGCTCCTTCCGCGTCATGGAGAAGCTCGGCATGCGCAAGGAAGCCCACTTCCGCGAGAACGGCTTCTACAAGGGCGAGTGGTGCGATTCCCTCATCTACGCCCTGCTCGACCGCGAGTGGCGGGCCCTTCCTCCAGCCCGGTAGCCCCCGCAGAGCGCAAGGCCGGGCAAGGCGATCGCCGCCCCGTCCGGCCTCGTGCGCTCCGTGTCTCCAAACCAGGCCCAGGGGGCGCCCGGCTCAGTGCACGGAGGTGAAATCATCGAGCGGCGGCAGCGGAGGAATGGCGCCACGCTCCCGCTCGCTCTCCGAGGAGGCGGAGGCCTGGAACTCCTCGTCCCTGCCACCCTCGTCCGCGTCCTGCCCCGAGAGCTTGCTCTCGAGCTGGTCGCCGAGGGTGGAGATGCGCTCCTTCACCTTGGCCTTGGCCGGCTCGATGAGCTGGCGCTCACGGTTGGTCACCGGGATGAAGCTGGCGAACAGCGCGCCGATGGCGAGGCCGCCAATGGCCAGCAGCACCGGGTTCTCGGACACCGTGCCGTACCAGTCCGAGGCCTGGTGACGGATCTCCCCCCGGTCCGGAATGCGCTCGCGCAGCCCGTGCGTCTTGTCCCTGGCCCGGTCCACCAGGCCGCTGGCGCGCTCCTTGAGGTCGGAGGCCTTGTCCTTCGCCATGTCCATGGCTTCCGAGGCGCGCTCCTTCAGGTTGTCGCTGCCTGGCGAGCCCAGCTTGTCCCCGGTGGGCCGCATCAGGCCCCCATCCGGAGAGGGGACCAGGGACGGGAGTTCCCGGTCGTAATCGCCGTACATGCGGCTGCTCCCGCTCGAATGCTGGCGCACGTCGAACGCCTTCTTCATCAGCATCGAGCCCACACCGGCGCCGAGGATGGCGCCCAACATGCTCCAGCCCCTGGGCGTGTCCGCCCGTTCCTTCACTTCATGGCTCTTGCGCATCACGGTCTCCCTGGCTTGCGTCTTGATTTCGTCGACCTTCTCCACCGCTCTCTCCCGGGCCTGCTCCTTGAGGTCCGAGACCTTCTCCGCGGCGATGGCCTTGAGGTGCTCCGGCTCCATGCGCCGGGCCAGCTCATCGGCGAGCTCGCTCATGCGTGCCCGTGCATCTGAGATTTCACGGATTGGAACGTCCTGCTCGCCCATTGACTGTCCTCCTTCAGGGTTTGAATGGTCTGGTTGGGTGCGTGGACCTGCTTGAGGCTCTTGATGCCCGCCATGGCGACGCCCGCGCCGATGCCGAGGAAGAGCACCGTGACGATGAGCGCGGCGGCCCACAGCGGCAGCGCGTAGCCGAGCAGGATGATGGCGAAGGCCGCGAAGGCGAGGGCGCCGATGAACAGCAGCAGGCCTCCCGCGCCCACCATCACGCTGCCCGCCTTGACCTTCGTCGCCTCCTGGCGCAGCTCCGTCTTGGCCAGGGCGATCTCCGCGCGGATGAGGCGCTTGCCCTGGTCGAAGAACTCGCCCACCAGCGAGCCGAACTCGCGTCCCGACATGCCGTCACCCGGCACGGTGCGGCCTTCGTAGCCGAAGTCTCTTCCAGTGTCTGGATTGCCTGGTTGCATCGCGTCCCCTCCTATTCCTTCAGGATGCGGGCGGCGAGGAACCCGAGGGCGACGCAGCCGGCGAAGAAGGGCGCGGGCTTCTCGCGGATGAACTGCTTCGCATCACGCACCAGCTCCTCGGTGGAGCCGTTCTCGATGCGGTCCGAGAACCGGCGCACGTAGCCCACGGCGCCATCGAGCAACTGCTGGGAGAAACCGTCCGCGTTCTGCGAGGCGTTCTCCAGCGTGGAGACGAAGCCCTGGAGGTTCTTGATGAGATCGCCCTTGCGGTCGTCGATCTGGTGGTAGACGCGATCCTTCGTCACATCGGTGAAGCGCTTCACCTGCTCCTTGCCCTGAGCCGTGAAACCGGTGTCCTCCGCCGTCCCGATGGACTGGCCGGTACCGGTATAGCTGGAACCCTGGATTCCTCCTTCAGTCACGGTTGCCATGCGACTTCCTCCGAGTAGGTTGAATGGAGTGCTCATGCGGGAATGCCCCGCACATGCTTCAAGCTAGGCATGCCCGGGCAGGCGCCAGGACCGAGCCGGGGAACGCTCGCGAAGCAGGCGGTGAAGTGCTGTGCCCGGAGCGCCGGGAATAGGAATGGGAAGTCAGCGCAGCGCAGGAGGGGATTCACGGATGGCGAGGAAGCCGAAGACGCCCCGGTGGCTGGAGGCCGCGCGCCGGCGCCAGGAGCCGGTGCCGGAGGGAAGCCGAGCGGACTGGTTGGCGCGAGCGCTGGGGCGGGCCGGGGTGATGCCTCGGGCCGAGGCGGAGCAGGCCATCCGGGAGGGACGGGTGGAGGTGGACGGGCGCGTGGAGCGCGAGCCCTTCGCGCCGGTGCACGCGGGCAGCGGGGTGCGAGTGGATGGGACGCTCCGCTCGCTGGAGGCGCGGACGCTGGCGCTGATGTTCCACAAGCCCGCGGGCGTGGTGGTGCACGGGAGTGACCCCGAGGGCATCGGCACCGTCTTCGAGCGGCTGCGCCCGGTGCTGCCGCCGGAGCTGCGAGGCCACGAGTGGTACGCGGTGGGACGGTTGGACCGGGACACCACCGGCCTGCTGCTCTTCACCAACGAGGAGCGGCTGGTGGCACACGCGACCTCGCCGGAGACGCACGTGCCCAAGCGCTACGTGACGGACGTCGAGGGGCGGCCGTCGGAAGCGGCCCTCCAGCGGCTGCGAGAGGGAGTGGTGCTCGACGATGGACCGACCAGGCCGGCGGGCGCCCGATTGCTGGCCCCGGGGCGGGTGGAACTGGTGCTCACCGAGGGGCGGCATCACCAGGTGAAGCGGATGCTGGCGGAGGTGGGGCACCCCGTGCGGATGCTGCACCGCGAGGCCGTGGGCACGCTGGTCCTGGACGTACCGGAGGGCACCTGCCGCCTGCTCACGGAGGCCGAGATACAGCAGTGCCTTGGTTTTCGAGACCTCCCCTCTCCCTCTGGGAGAGGGCCAGGGTGAGGGTCGTCACACGTCTCGTCGCGCGTACTCCCGCACGACGGCGCGGGCCTGTCCGGCCAGCGCGTGGCTCCCAGACAGTTCCTTCCCGAGCAACCGCGGGACGGCGAGGGCGAGGCCCACGGAGTTGGTGAGGACGCAGCCGCGCACGTCCTCCACCTGCGTCCGGTGCACGGTGCGCTCCACGACGGCTCTTTCCCCGAGCCGCCCAGCCTCCAGCAACACGGAGCGGATGATGCCGGGGAGGCACGGAGCCTCCAGCGGGGGCGTCACCACGGCCTCGCCCACGAGGAAGAACAGGTTCCCATTCGGAACCTCGCACAGCTCTCCCGCCTCGTTCACGAAGACGGTGCCCCGCCCGAGGTGCGCGTACTGCCGCAGGTACGAGACGCTCTTGTGATTCAGGGTGGGGTCACCCCGGCGGTAGCAGCGGTCCTCCACCGTGTCGAGAACCACCCCTCCGTCCGGGGCTCGTTGGGGCAGGGGAGCGAAGGACAGCAGCAGCCGCCCATCTCCCGCCACCAGCTTGGCCACGCCGGTGAAGCGCGGCCCCAGGCCGGCATCCACCTCCAGGCACCGGCGCAGCGCCTCGTGGACGGCCTCGGAGGTGAGCACCTCCGGCGGAGGCGGTTGCACGCAGCCCGCGTGCGCTCCCAGGCTCTCGCGAAGCCGCGCGAGGTGCCGCGCGAGGAACATCGGAGTGCCCTCCTCGACGAGGAGCGTCTCGAAGAAGCCCGCGCCGAAGAAGAAGGACTGGAGGAAGTCCTGGAGCCGCAGCTCCTCCAGCCGGCGCACCTCGCCGTTCACCGCGACCGTCCCCGTCATCCGATGCGCGCCTCCAGGAAGTGGGCGCTTGTAACAGAGGTCCCCGGGCTCCGGTTGCTCCGAGTGCACTCCGCGCCCACCGGGAGTCCGGGCTCAGTGGTGGTGGCCCGCGGCCTGCGGCTGATAGGTGACCGAGAGGATGCGCAGGCGCTTGAGCTTTCCGCCCGGCAGCTCCCAGTCGATCTCCTGCCCCACCGACAGCCCGAGCAGCGCCGCTCCCACGGGCGCCAGCACGGACACCCGCCCCTGCTCCAGTGACGCGTCCTGCGGGTAGGAGAGCGTCACCTCGCGCGTCTCCCCCGAGTCCTCGTCCCGGTACACCACCCGGCTGTTCATCGTGACGACGTCCGGCGGCACCTGCGTCGGCTCGACCACCTCCGCGCGCAGCAACTCCGCATCGAGCGCGTCCGCCTTGTCGCCGGCGGTCGTGTCGATGAGGGTCCGCAGCCGCTCCATGTCGGTCGACGTGACCACGATCCTCGGCTCATGCGTGCTCATCACGGTTCAATCCTTTGACCCTGCGTGTGGCCGGTCAACCAAGCGGGATCCGAACCATGCCTGCATGGCGGCAGGGCGTCTGACACCGGACGTCCCACCGGTCGTAACCCTGACGGCCCGTCAAGGATTGAGCGTCTCCCCGAAATGCAGACGCAGTGCGTCGAGCACCGCCGGCTCCCGCTCGCCGTTGAAGTGGCGCGCGCCCGGTACGAGCACCACCTCGGCGCCGAGCCGCTCCTTCCAGAGCCGCCCGTTTTCGCGGAAGTCCGAGGTGAATGGATCGTTGTCGGACAGCAGCACGACGAAGCGGCGCGAGGCGGCGCGCACCCGCGCGACATCCACCGGCGTCTCCATCCACGGCAGCAGGCTGTCCCATGGCTTGTCCACGCCCCACCACGCCGCCACCAGCAGCACGCCGTCCACCGTGCTCCCGGGAGGCAACTCCGCCAGGTAGCGCACCACCGCCTGGCATCCGACGCTGTGCCCCAGCAGCACCGTTCCTCGCGCGGGCGCCGTTCCCAGCGCGGCGGTGAGTGCTGGCACCCACGTGCCAATCCTGGGTTGTTGCGGCTCCGGCATGTCCAGCGCCCGCACGGTGTCGAAGCCCGGCGGCCGCTCGCGGATGAGCCAGGGGTAGAAGTCCGAGCCGGAATGGCCGGCCCAGCGGGGAACGAGGGTGAGCGCGCGCGTCATGGTGGCCTCCGGCATAACACCCCCGTGTCCCACCCCGGCCCTTGACTTACCGGTTACACGGGTGTTTCTTATTATCGGGTAGAAATCATCTTGTCTTCTTGAAAGCCGGAAACGGCTGGGTGCGCGGGCGGGTAGGGGCCTGACGGATGATCCCCCTTTCTGCCCGAGAGGAGCGCCAGCCGGTCATGAGCTCGTCGGACGAGGTGATCATCGTCGGTGGAGGTCCGGTCGGCTCGGTGCTCGCGCTGTTCCTGGCGAGGCGCGGCCTGAAGGTGGACGTCTTCGATCGGGACAGCGGGCTGCGCACGGACCTGTCCATCCGCCCCACCGTCAACCTGACCCTGTGCGAGCGGGGCCTGAGGGTGCTGCGGACGCTCGGCGTGGAGGAGCAGGTGCGCGAGGCCACCGTGCCGCTCTACGGCCGCGCGGTGCATGGGCGCGACGGCTCCACCACCTTCCAGCCCTATGGCAACTCGCGCGAGGCGCTCCAGTGCATCTCGCGCAACAAGCTCTACGAGATGTTGCTGCGGTGCGCGCAGCAGCAGCCCGGCGTCACCTACCACTTCGGCCAGCGCTGCCTGGACGTGGACCTGGAGAGCAACACGCTCACCTTCCAGGATCTCCAGACGGGCACCACCCTCCAGCGGCAGGCGCAGCGCATCGTCGGGGCGGATGGGGCCTTCTCCATCGTGCGCCAGCGGCTGCAGCGCTCCAGCCGCTTCGACTACTCGCAGCAGTTCTTCCCGCACAGCTACGTGGAGCTGACCGTTCCGCTCCAGCCGGGTGGCCGGCCTCCCTTCGAGCGCAATGCCATCCACTTCTGGCCGGACGGCGAGGTGGGTCTGCTGGGCATGCCCAACTTCGACGGCAGCCTGATGCTCATGCTGCAACTGCCCGCCGAGGGCGGCGACTGCTCCTTCGAGGGTCTGCGCACGCCCGAGTCCGTGCGGCGGCTCTTCGAGGAGCGCTTTCCCCAGCTCGTGCCGCTGATGCCGGACCTGGCCACGGAGTTCTTCTCCCGCCGGCCCAACCCGCTCGTCACCATCCGCTGCTCCCCGTGGTTCCACCAGGACAAGGTGGTGCTGGTGGGGGATGCGGCCCACGCCCTGGTGCCCTTCTACGGCCAGGGCATCAACGCCGGCTTCGAGGACTGCGCCACGCTCGACGAGTGCCTCACCACCCACGAGGGCGCCTGGGGCCCCGCGTTCCGCGACTACTCGCGGCTGCGCAAGCCGAACCTGGACCTCATCTCCGACCTGGCCCTCCAGCACTTCTGGGAGCTGCGCGAGCGCGTGGGAGATCCTTCCTTCCACCTGCGCAGGAAGCTCGAGCGCAAGGTCAACAGCCTCTACCCGGACAAGTACCAGTCGCTCTACTCGATGATCTCCTTCACCCCCATGAGCTACGTGGAGGCCTGGAAGAAGGAGCAGGAGCACCAGGCCCTCATCGAGCAGTTGATGCGCCTGGACGACATCGAGCAGCGCTGGGACGGCCCCGAGGTGGAGGCCGCCATCCACCAGATGATGGGCGCCCGCCGATGAGCCTGCCCGGTGGGGGGCCCGGCTGGCCCTCCGCGACGCTCTGCTAGCATGCCTCCCATGAACCTGCCCCCCTTGCCCTTCACCGCCAGGTCCGTGCGCCGGATCTCCCGCGTCTCTCGCGAGGAGTTCGTCACCGCGCAGCTCGAGGAGCCCTTCGTGGTGACCGGGAGCCTCGAGTCCTGGCCGCTGTTCCAGCGGATGCGCGAGTGCGGCGGCGACGAGCGGAAGCTGGCGCTGTTGGGCTCGCTCGTGGGCCAGACGCCGGTGTCCTATCACCGCCTGCCCCAGCAGCTGCGGGGCCACTTCCACTTCCAGGAGGGCAACCCCGAGCAGGTGACGTTCGGCAAGGCCACGCGGCGGGAGGAGGTCTCCTTCGACGTGCTCGCGCGCGAGCTCCTGGAGTGCCAGCGGGGCGAGTCGGCCGACTCCGTCTACATGCAGGCGCACTTCATCGAGAAGGGCACGCCGCTCTTCGGGGCGCTCGGGCCCGGTGTGCTGCCCTTCCTCCCGGAGGACAACGACATCGCGATGATGTGGGTGGGCTCCAACGGCCAGGTCGTCAACCTGCACTACGACGACTTCACCACCGTCATCTGCATGGTCAACGGGATGAAGCGGGTGACGCTCTTCCCGCCGGAGTCGCTGCCCCACCTGTACCAGGCGCCCTTCGATCGCATGCTCGAGTACTGCCAGACGAGCCTCGTGCGGGTGCTGGAGCCGGATCTGCGGCGCTATCCGCTCTTCGAGCGCGCCCAGCGCGAGGCCCAGGTGGCGGTGCTGGAGCCCGGGGATGTGCTCGTCATGCCGCCCATGTGGTGGCACCACGTCGAGTCCTTCGGGCTCAACGTGATGGTGAACACCCGGCTCTTCCCCGCGAGCTTCCCGCAGCTCGAGTCGGCGTACTCGAACCTGTCGCGGGCCGTGAAGCTGTTCTTCCCGCGCTCGCAGGAGCAGCGGAACCGGGCCCTGGCGCTCTACCGCGAGGCCGTGTTCGCACCGGGGGCCTCCGAGCCCGGGCCGGTGCATTCCGCGGCGGTGGCGGAGGAGACGCCCGAGCTGGCCCGGCACCGGGCCGAGACGCGGGAGGTGGCCGCGAGCATCCCGGCCTTCCTGCGCGAGCACCTCGCCCGCTACTACGAGCACTTCGTCTTCCAGGCCTCGGGGGATCCGCACCCCACGCTGCCCGGTGCCTTCGCCGCCATGGTGGAGCGCAACCGCCACTCCCCGACCCTCTTCCCGCGCGAATGAGATGAAATTCGTCTTCCTGCCCTTTTCGGCCCAGGGCCACGTCGGTCCGACCCTGCCCGTGGCCCGCGAGCTCGTCTCCCGGGGCCATGAGGTCGTCTATTACGTGACGGGCGCGTACGAGCAGGCCGTGCGCGGCACCGGCGCGGCCTTCCGGAAGATCGACGACGCGCTCGGCCTGCACCACGTCACGAAGGACGCCACCGGGAAGACGGGCCTCCAGATGTTGGAGGAGGCGATGCCGCACCTGTTCGCCACCTTCCGCCGGGGCCTGGAGCGTGCTCCCGAGATGGCCGCGCGCGTGCGCACCGAGGCCGCCGACTGCATCGTCTACGACGTGATGTCCACCTGGGGCCGCGCCACCGCGGACCTGCTGCGCCTGCCCACGTCCTCCTTCTACACGACGTACGTGCTGCCCGAGTCCACGCAGAGCGGCAACGAGGTGGGCTCGGGGGGTGAGCAGCCTCCGCGTCCTCCGCTGCGTGAAATCATCGCGATGCTCCGGCTGCGGTGGGCCTCGGAGATGCTCCACTGGCGCCATGGGGTGCCGCGCCGGCGCATGCCCGAGCTGTTCGTGGCCTACGAGGACCTGAACATCGTCTGCGTGCCCCGGAGCTTCCACCCGGACATCGAGCACTTCGACGAGCGCTTCCTGTTCGTGGGGCCCACCACCGTGGCTCCCCGCGAGGCACCCACGGACTTCCCCTTCGAGCAGCTCGAGGGCAAGCCCGTCCTGCTCGTGTCCATGGGCACCACCCCGCTGAACCAGCGCCCCGAGTTCTACCGCCCCTGTATCGAGGCCTTCGGTGGCACGCGCTGGCAGGTGGTGATGGTGGTCGGGCAGGGCATCGATCTGGGCTCGCTCGGGCCGATTCCCTCCAACTTCATCCTGCGCCCCTACGTTCCGCAGCCGGAGATCCTCCAGAAGCTGGCCCGGGTCTTCATCACCCACGGCGGGATGAACTCCGTCATGGAGGGCCTGTGGTTCAGCGTCCCCATGCTCGTCTTCCCTCAAATCTCCGAGCATGCGCTGTCGGCGAAGCGGGTGGAGGCGTTCGGGCTCGGCCGCGCGCTGAAGGAAGAGGTCGCCCTGAATCCCCAGGCACTGCTCCAGGCCGTGGAGGCCGTGGATGCGGATCCCAGCCACCGCACGAAGCTGGCGGAGTTCCAGCCCACGCTCCGTGAGGGAGGCGGTCACCGCCGGGCGGCGGAGGCCCTCGAACAGTACGTCCAGCGCAAGCGCGAGCCCGTGGGCCAGCGCGCCGCCTCGTGAGCAAGGTGAAGTCCCGTGTCATTGATTGAAGCCCAGCAACTCACTCGAAGCTTCCGCATCCCCGACAAGGGGCCGGGATTCGCCGCCGCGGTCCGGCACCTCGTGCGTCCCCGCTTCATGGAGCGCACCGCGGTGGACCGCATCGATCTGCGTGTCGAGGCCGGCGAGAGCGTGGCGTACGTCGGCCCCAACGGCGCGGGCAAGTCCACCACGCTCAAGATGCTGACGGGCATCCTCGCTCCCACGAGCGGACAGGTCCGCGTGCGCGGGTTGGACCCGCACCGCGACCGTATCGCCAACGCGCGGCACATCGGCGTGGTGTTCGGCCAGCGCTCGCAGCTCTGGTGGGACCTGCCCGTCTTCGAGTCCCTGCGGCTGCTCGGCGACATCTACGACGTGCCCCAGGCGGACTTCACCCGGAACCTGGGCGAGCTGTCCGAGCTGCTCGAGCTGGGCGAGCTGCTCCGGGTGCCCGCGCGGCAACTCTCCCTGGGCCAGCGGATGCGCTGCGAGGTCGCCGCCGCGCTGCTCCATGGCCCGGACCTCGTCTACCTGGACGAGCCCACGCTCGGCCTGGACGTGGCCGTGAAGGACAACGTCCGGCGCTTCATCCGCCACATCAACCGCGAGCGCGGCGTGACGGTGATGCTCACCTCGCACGACCTGGGCGACATCGAGGACCTGTGCGAGCGCATGGTGATGATCGACGGGGGCCGCATCATCTTCGACGGGCCGCTGCGCACCATGCGCGAGCGGTTCGGCAAGGACTGCGCCATCCACCTGTCCCTGCGCGGGCAGTTGCCCGATGCGCTCGAGGTGGCGCGCAAGACGCTGCCGGAGCTGCCGGCCGCGTGCAGCTCGCAGCCCGAGCCGCATGAGCTGGTGGTCCAGTTCGACATGACACAGGTGCCGGTGGGCCCGCTGGTGGGCCGCCTGCTGGCCGCGCTGCCCGTGCAGGACCTGCGCATCCAGGAGTCCAGCATCGAGTCCATCCTGCGCGAGCTCTACAAGAGCCGGCCCAAGCCCCAGGACGCTCAGCCATGAGCGGCGCCGCCTCGCTCGAGGGACTGCGCATGGCGCCGCGTCCCCGCTACCTCGCGCTGGCCCTCACCGGGGCGCAGCGGATGATCGCCTACCCGCGCACCGTGCTGCTCAACCTGCTGGCCAACCTGGTGTGGCTGGCGGTGTCCTATCAGCTCTGGGCCGCGGTGTTCTCGTCCACCGCCCAGGTGGGCAGCTTCGACTGGGCGCGCATGCGGACGTACGTGCTGCTCGTCCAGGCGCTCGCCCTGTTCCTCAACGCCACGGACGCCGTCTACCGCATGGTGATCCTGGTGCGCATGGGAGACATCGCCACCGAGCTGCTGCGCCCCTATGACATCCTCCGGGGACAGCTCGCCATCAGCACCGGCGCGGCCCTGGTGAGTGGCGGCCTGGGGGCGGTGGTGATCGCCGCGGTGGGCTTCGTGTGGCTGGATGCGCTCCCGCCCATCTCGCCGGGCGCGGCCGTGTGGTTCGCGGTGAGCGTGCTGCTGGGCTTCCTCATCCGCTTCCTCGTGGGCTTCATCACGGCGTTGATCACCTTCTGGACCATGAACTGGCTGGGCGTGAGCTGGGCGCAGACCGCCCTGGTGAGCATCCTCTCGGGAGCCCTGATTCCCCTGGAGCTCTACCCGGAGTGGTTGCGCTCGCTCGCGCTCGTGTTTCCCTTTCACGGCATCCTCCACACGCCCCTGGCCATCTACCTGGGGGACCTCCAGGCGGACGCGCTCTCGCGAGCGCTGGCGGTCCAGGCGTTCTGGGTGGTGGCGCTCTGGGGGCTCGCCCGGCTGATGTGGCGGCCCGGGGTGCGTGCCCTGGAAATCCAGGGAGGCTGAGCATGTTCGCGCGACCCTCCCGTCTGGTGTGGATCTACTTCCGGCTCCAGCTCCTGCACCTGCGCTCGCAGCTCGAGTACGAGGCCGACTTCTGGGTGGGCCTCGTCGGGGCGGCGATGCGCCACGTGGCCGGCTTCCTCTTCATCTGGGCGGTGTTCCGCCAGGTGCCCCAGGTGCACGGCTGGACGCTGTGGGAGCTGCTCTTCCTCTACGCGCTGGCCATCGTCCCCATGGGGCTGGTGGAGCTGTTCTACGACGGTCCCTGGCGGCTCTCGGAGCTCATCAACGAGGGGCGTCTGGACCGGGTGCTGCTGCGTCCGCTGCCCGCGGGGTTGCAGGTGGTCACCGAGGCCTCCAGCCTCCACGGGCTGGGCAGCGTGGTGCTGGGGCTCATGCTGCTGGTGCGCGCGGGGTCGGAGCTGCAACTCACCCTGGCTCCCTGGCAGTACGTCTTCGTGGCGGCGTGCATGGTGGGCTCGGTGCTGCTCGTCGGCTCGCTCTTCTTCATCACCCAGTGCCTGGCGTTCTGGGAGCCCTCCACCACCATGTCGCTGTGCACGCTGGTGCAGGAGATGACGGCGCTGGCCCGCTTCCCCGTCACGCTCTACGAGCAGCTCTTCCGCGTGCTCCTCACCTGGGTGCTGCCCTTCGCCTTCATCAGCTACTTCCCGGGCCTCGTGCTGCTGGGCCGGCCGGAGGCCAATCCCTGGCTGGGGTATGGCTCGCCGCTCGCCGGGGTGGTGGTGACCTTCGTGGCCGCGCGTGTCTGGGGCTTCAGCTTGAAGCACTATCAGGGGACGGGGAGCTGACCATGAACGAACACCCCATCTACCTGGATCACAACGCCACCGCGCCGCTGCTGCCCGAGGTGGTGGACGCGATGGTGCCGTACCTGCGCGAGCACTTCGGCAACCCGTCGAGCGCGCACGTCTACGGACGCAAGGCCAAGGCGGCCGTCGACGAGGCGCGGGCCCGGGTGGCGGGGCTGCTCGGCGCGGCGGCGGAGGAGATCTTCTTCGTCGCGCATGGCACCGAGGCCAACAACCTCGCCATCCGCGGCGTGCTGGCGGCGCTGCCGGAGAAGCGGCACGTGGTGACGTGCGTGACCGAGCACCCGGCCACCGTCGAGCCGAGCCGCCAATGGGAGAAGCAGGGCGGGCAGGTGACGTGGCTCCCGGTGGACGGCGAGGGCCGCGTCCGAGTCTCCGAGGTGGTGGCCGCGCTGCGGAGTGACACGGCGCTCGTCACGCTCATGCACGCCAACAACGAGACGGGGGTGTTGCAGCCCATCGCCGAGGTGGCGCGCGAGGCCCGGGCGCGGGGTGTTCTGCTGCACACCGACGCGGCGCAGTCCGTGGGAAAGCTGCCCGTGTCCGTCGAGGGGCTCGGCGTGGACCTGCTCACGGTGGTGGGCCACAAGTTCGGCGCGCCCAAGGGCGTGGGGGCGCTGTACGTGCGCAAGGGCACGCCGGTGCGTCCGGTGTTGCTCGGCGCCGGGCACGAGCGCGGCCTGCGTCCGGGCACGGAGAACGTCGCCTCCATCGTGGGGCTCGGCGTGGCCTGTGAGGTGGCGCTCCGCACGGTGGAGACGGAGGCGGCGCGGGTGAGGGGATTGCGCGAGGAGCTGTGGGAGCGGCTGCGGGCGCGCGTCCCGGGGCTGGCGCTCAACGGCCATCCGGTGGAGCGGCTGCCCAACACGCTGAACGTCCGCTTCCCCGCGGTGAGAGGCACCGCCCTGCTGGCGGCGGCTCCCGAGGTGGCCGCGTCCACGGGCTCGGCGTGCCACGCGGGCGAGGAGTCCGCCTCGTCCATCATCACCGCCATGGGCGTGGAGCCCTCGGCGGCGCTCGGCTCGGTGCGTCTGTCCCTGGGCCGGACGACGACGCACGAGGACGTAATGGCCGCCGCCGAGGCCCTCGCCGCAGCGTGGAAGCGCCTGGCCCGAAGCTGACACGAATCGAGGGGCCCAGATGCAAAGCCGTGACCCGTTGTTCCATACTTGAGTTCCCCCCAGGCGACCCGAGGCACCCACCGTGGCCGAGTCCACCCCCGCGCTCTCCCAGACCGCGTTCGTCCAACAACTCAACTTCTGGGCCCGTGACGCGAGCAACGAGTCCGCGGCGCTCCTGGGCGCCTTCGCGCTCGGGATGTTCGCGCACCTCCCGGACGAGGGTGCCTCCGCGCCCATCTCCCTGGAGTCGCTCGCCCAACGCATCGGCGGCACCGAGCGGGGCACGCGCTCCGTCATCGAGCCGCTCGTCGGGCTCGGCTTCGTCCGGCTGGAGGAGGGACGGGGCTACTCGCTCCCAGCATCCAGTGACTTCCTGCGTCACGAGGGCTTCGCCGCCCGGATGCGCGAGGCGCTGGACGGGTGGCTCGTGTCCGCGAAGCTGCCCGAGGCGCTTCGCACGGGCGCTCCGGTGGAGTGGCGGGGCGGCTCGAGAGATCTGCTCGGGTGGTACCGCCAGGAGTTCCTCGCGCCCCGCGCACCCGCGCCGAGTCCCACCGCCGCGGACTACGAGGACCGGGCCGTCCGCAACTTCCTGCGCACCCAGGCGCTCGTGACGAGCGGCACGGTGGGTCTGCTGGAGGCGATGGTGTCCGGCCCCCGGCTGCTCGCGGAGCTGGCGAAAGCCACCGGCACCCAGCCCGAGGCCCTGCGGGTGCTGCTCGGGGTGCTCGCGTCCATGGGGCTCGTCCGGCAGGAGGGGGATGCCTTCGGCTTCTCCGAGCTGGCCGGCCGCTCCCTGGATGCCACCAGCCTGCCGTACTTCCAGCGCGCGCTGCCGGCCACCATGGACTATTGGGAGGCCTTCGCCCACCTGGACGAGGCCGTCACCCAACGCACGTTCCGCCTGGACCTGCGGGACCCGGAGACGGCGAAGCGCATCTACCAGCAGAACGCCTCGCGTATCACCGGCATCTTCGTCTCCCACCTCAAGCTGGGCCGCAAGGCCGCGGAGCTCGTCGCCAGCATGCGCCCGCTGAAGGACGCGCGGGTGCTCGACGTGGGCACCGGCTCGGGCGTCTGGGGCGCCGCCTTCGGACTGGCGGACCCCTCCGTGCACGTCACCTACCTGGACTCCGAGCACGTCCTGGCGCAGGTGAAGCCCAACATCGCGAAGCTCAAGCTGGAAGGACGCGCGCGTTACTGGGCCGGAGACTGCCTCTCCGTGGACTACGGCGAGTCCCAGTACGACGTCATCCTCCTGCCCCAGGTCATCCCCGCGCTGCCTCCCGAGGAGCTGCCGCGCCTCTTCGGGCAGCTCGCCCGCGCGCTGCGTCCCCAGGGGTTGCTCCTCGTCTCCGGCTACCTGCTGACGGACCGGCGCGATGGGCCCCTGGACGCGCTCTACTTCGCGCTGCGCCGCTACGTGTCCAACGAGGGCGATGTGCTGTCCATGCCCGACTTCCGCCGGCTGCTCGAGCCCGTGGGCCTCACCTCCTCCCGTGGCTTCGAGATGCCCATCCAGCAGGTCGTCGTCGCCTCGCGCGGGGACGTACCGTGGCCCTCCCCCTGAGGACAGACATGGAGCTACTTCGCTCGTTCTTCATGGAGGACTACCTCGAGGGCTCGCGCTTCACCGCGCGCTACAACCTCGGCGAGTCCGGTGGCAGGCCCCGCACGGTGGGGGAGCTGCTCACCGGCTCCGGCGTCGGCCCCCAGCAGGCCATGGACACGTTCCTCTCCACCCTGCTGCGCGACAGCCCCAACTGGGGCCGCGCCGACTTGAGGGAGCTCGTGGCCGCCATGCACCCCGGTGCCACGCGCGACAACGTCCTCATCACCACCGGCACCAGCGAGGCCCTGTTCCTCCTCTTCCGGCAGCTCCGCCCGCGCAAGGTGGCCCTCGCCTGGCCCGCCTTCCAGCTCCTCTACGAGCTGCCCATGCAGCAGGGCGCGGAGATCGTCCGGCTCCCCGTGCGCTGGGACTCGCGCGGCGTGCCCTCCGTCGACACCGGCGAGTGGCTCGCCCGGCTCGAGAGCGAGCGCCCGGACGTCGTCGTCATCAACAACCCGCACAACCCCAGCGGGCTGGTGCTCTCCCCGGAATCGTTGGAGCGCGTCTCCCGGTGGGTGGAGAAGTCCGGCGCCACGCTCGTCGGTGACGAGCACTACCGTTTCCTCTCCTCCGAATCCGAGACCCTGGGCGCCACGGTGTACCGCCCGGGCATGCGCTCCTTCGTCACCGGCTCCTTCATCAAGTGTCTGGGCTGTCCGGGCCTGCGCATCGGCTGGTGCGTGGGCGACACGGCCATGCTGGCGCGCATGCAGAACGAGAAGAACTACACCACGCACACCGTGAACCCGGTGGCCGAGTGGATCTCCCACGAGGTGCTCAAGGAGCTCCGCAGCCCCGCCCTCACCGAGGCGCGTGAGGACTGGCGGCGAAACCGGCGCACCCTGGCCGCCTTCCTGGAGCGCTCCCAGGGCGTCTACGGCGTGGCGCCGGCCGGAGGCCTCGTCACCAGCATCGGCGTGCGCGGCGTGGCCAGCACCCGGGAGTTCGAGGCGAAGCTCCAGGCGCTCGGGGCGGCCGGGGTGTTCGTCCTGCCGCTCAGTGCCATGGAGTACGGCGAGCCCTCGGGCTCCCACCCGCTGGAGCGGGGCCATGGCTTCCGCCTGGGCCTGGGCATCGCTCCGGAGCTCTTCCCGGAGGCCCTGGAGACGCTCGAGCGCGTCACCCGCGGCTGAGCGCTGTTTACAGCAGCGCGGTGAAGGCGTGCGGGCGGTCCGAGTACTCCGGATCCTTCATGAGGATCTCGTGCACGTGGGGCTGACGCGTGGTGGGCACCGCCGGGAAGAGGTGGTGCACCAGGTGGAACTGGTCGTTGCGCGGGAAGATGATCCGGTTGAGCAGGCCCCAGCGGAAGATGTGATTGCGCGTGCGGTAGAACTCGTCCTGCTCGCCGATGATGCCGGCGTGGTCCACCGCGTCCGACCAGTAGCGGACCACCTGGTAGGCCACGAAGTAGGGCACCAGGTAGAAGAGCAGGAAGGCCTTCCAGCCCAGCCCCCACTGCGCCAGCGCGAGCAGCCCGCCGTAGAAGGCCCACCGGCCCAGCGTCACCAGCCACGGATCCGTGCCGCTCCACAGCACCGGGCGCACGAAGGTGGTCAGGTGGCCGAGCAGCAGCGGCCGCAGCAGATGGCGCCGCGCGAAGTCGTCCGTGGGCTCGGCGAACCCGAGCTTGCGGCGGCTCAGGAAGTCCAGATCCTTCTCCGGGTGGCCCAGGTGCTGGTGGTGCGAGAAGTGCTCGCGCGTGTACGGCTCCAGCGCCGTCATGTCGATGATGGCCAGCACGTGCCCGAAGATGCGGTTCATCTTCTTGCCCCGCACGAACATGCCGTGACTGGCCTCGTGCAGCATGTTGCCGAGCGCGCGGAACCGGGTGGCGATCCAGAAGGCCACCAGGGGGTAGAGCAGCCAGCCCACCACGGGACTGGACTCCAGGAGCGCCTGCGCCGCGAACGCCGCGCCCACCCCGAGCCCGATGTGGAACGCCATGTGCCCGATCCCCTCGGCCGTCGAGTGGGAGTGGTTGTTCATCGGCGCCACTTCCCGGGCGTACTTCGTCTTCAGCCGCATCGCCACCGAGCCGGCGCGCTCACTCACGGGCGGCCTTGGAACATCGCTCGTGGGAGGGGGGCTGATCAGTGTCGCAGGGACCATGAGACCTTCCGGAGGGACGAAAAAATTGTAATCCCAGCTTAAACCGAGCGCCGTCCGGTGGGCAAGCGAGCGCCCGGACAAACCCGTACGAAGGGTGAAGGGGAGGGGATCAGCCCCGGTGCCGCTCGGCCACGCGGTAGAGCTGGGTGAGCGAGGCGTCCAGCAGGGACTGGCAGGAGCGCATGTAGCGCCAGGCCCGGGCGAAGGGGAACCAGACGCGCCCGCCCACGAGCACCTGGGTCTCCTCGAGCCTCTGGCGCGGTATCCACCGGCCACCCAGGTGGCGGATCAGGATCTGGCCCAGGTACGCACCGATCGCGGGTACCGCATGTGCGTCGATGTGCTCCCGCTCGAAGACCCGCGGGAAGCTCTCGTGCCAGAACTGGTAGTCCACGTCGGTGAGGGACTCGGGCGTGGCCTTGAAGACGGAGGGCACCTTCGTGTGCAGCAGCGCCACGAGGAGCTCGGCGAGGTAGCTGTAGTGCTCGAGCTCGCGTTGGGGGTCCGCGACGTCCGGAGGCAGGGCGGCGTCGGCGGGGCGCCACTCCTCGGGCTCGGGTGGCTCGAAGGCGTTGAGCTCGGCGATTTTGCGCTGGCGCTCGTGGATGGCCACGTCGTCCACCACGCGCGAGAGGAGCGGGGCCACGTCCGGGTGGAAGCGGGGCTCCACGGGCGCGAGTGTGGCACTGCGCTCGCGCAGGGTGCGCAGCACGGTGGCGAAGTCGAGGTCGGGCCGGAGGTGGCAGTACGCACGGGCCTGGGCGAGGCGGGCCTCGTCGCTGGCGAAGTCCGCGGCGGTGGGCCACGTCACCAGGAGGACGCAACCGTTGGGGAGCTCCTCCACCCGCCAGGCTGGCGTGGACAGCATGCGCTCGCGGCCCACGGCCTCCACCAGCTTCGGGCCGAAGACGTTGAGCCAGAAGAGCTCGTAGAGCTTGTCGAACCCGTCCCGGATGGAGGTCTGCATGTCGCGGCCGAAGAGGGGGGAGTCGGCCAATCCCAAGTCAGCGAGACTGTGGGCAGCTGCATGCGTGACGGGGTAGTGGGAGGCCCAGGCTCGCACCATCTCCACGAAATCGAGACAGCGCTTCGCGTCCGCGAACAAGGAGAGCGGTTGTACGCTGATCGAAACGCCCAGTTCGGGTGGAGAAGGCGGGAACGGGAGCCGGAGAGTCATGTCCAACGCGGGCCACTTCGTCCGGTAGAGCCCAAGGGACGCGCCAGTTCCGTTGCGCTCCTCTTCTTCCGCCTTCCAGAAAGAAGAGCGAGTGTACTTGCGGCGCCGCTTGCCTTGCACGACATCCGGCATCCATCCGTTGGCGTACGCCTCGAGCGTCCGGAGAAAGGGCTCCAGCTCACTTTCCCATGCAGCCTGTGAATCGAAGGCACCCTCATCGAAATCGAGTCGAAGGCTGTCCTCCGGCTTCAAATCGTGCACGCTCAGCACTTTCATTGGAACAGTACCTCCACTCCCGGAACCTTGTTCTTGGCTACATTCGCGGCTTCTCGCAGCGCGTTAGCACCCTTGGGCAGGAGGGCTCCACTTTCGTAGATGAGGCGCACCCGCTGGACGGGCACTTCGCTGCCCTCGCTGAAAAGGGGTTGGAGGGAGCTTCGGCGGATGTCCAGTGTCCCACCATATTTGCGCAGAGCTTCCCTTGCGTCCTCGAGCAACTGTGCTTGCAGAGCCTTGCCTTCCAGTTGCGACAGATCACGGCTCTTGAAGCTGAACGTCTCGACGCGAGGTGGACCTCCCGCGAGCCCACCCTCTTCGATGATGAGTACATCCGCATAGCGCAGGCCGGTGTCGGGCTTCCTCACGCCCACATATTTTTCGATGCGGGGGTTGTTGAATGCCCCGAGGAATCGGCGCTGTGCCCGAGGCAGTTTCGCGTCGGCCCGTAGTGCCTCCACCATGAGGCGCTCGAAGGTCAGCCCCCGGGCGAACCACCCCCGCAGCTGTTCGTAGGGCGCCCAGCGCAGGGGTCCTTCGACCGCCATGCCCTTCTCGAGCTCCCCCAGGCGCTCCGCGTAGTAGGCGACGTACTCGGACCAACGCGGGTTGTCCTTGGCCCCAGGCGGAGGCGCGTCCACTGAGGGACGTTGCTTCTCCAGCACCGCCACATCCCTGGGCAGACGCGGGCCCGTGGCCTCGCGCTCCACCAGCGCCAGTTTTGCCTCCACCACCTCGCGGGTGAGGCCGGCTCCGTCATCCACCAGCGAGGCCAGGCTTCCCGGGCCCGACGGCATCGGGCTCGTGCCCGCTCCGGTCTTCACCGCTGGGGAGCCCGTGGCCCCGGGCCTGGCCCTGGACATCAGCGCCTGTGCCCTGGCCACATCGCCCCGGGTCTCGTTCAGCGCCAGCGCGGCGTCCGCTCCTCCCACGGCCACGAAGCGGCCCGCCTCCCTGTGGGCGCGGATGTTCCGGGCCAGCACCCGCAGGCCGTCCACGCCCAGTCTCGTCTCCCACTGCCGCGCCAGCTCCTGGAGGGCCGTCATGCGCCGCTCCAGGAGCCCGGTGCCTCGGGCTTCGGACAGGACGCGCAGGCCCTTGCCTCCGGCGTACAGCGCCCCCAGCAGTACCGCGGGCGCCAGCTCGCGCGTGGCCTGTTCGTATTGCCCTTGCGAGAGCGAATACGCTCCATGGCCCGTGCCGGCCGCCAGGTAGTAGAAGCCCAGCGGCACGCCAAACGTCATCGCGTCGAAGGTGCCCACCGCCACGCTGCCCGCGGAGAAGTGCCGCAGCGCCAGCGCCCGCTCCACCTCATATGAGGCCTGTTGGTACGGGGGCGGCAACCGTGCCCTCCGTGCGGACAATTCCGTGTACCGGGCGCCGTCGCTCGCCGGGCTGCTGGAGAGCACGTCCCTGGCGGCGCGGCCCAGGCCTCTCAGCACGTCTCCGGACTGCTCGGCCCGTTCCTGGTAGCGCGAGAGCGGCAGGCCCCGTGCCTCCAACTCCTCGCGCACCGAGGGCATGAGCGCCAGCGTCTGCCCCAACTGCTTGTCCCGGGCCAGCAGCCGCAGCACCTCGTCCACTTCGTCGTCGTAGGCGGAATGCAACACGAAGAGGGCGAACACCTCTGCATGGAAGAGGCCGAGGTGCTCGGTGGTGCTGACGAGGAAGGCGGCGCGTTTGCGCTGGAGGAGGTGCGCGGCGTCTTCACTCACGGGCCCCAGGGCACCCAGCCGCACCGCGCTCCAGTCGTCCAGGGCCTCCATCAGCCGGGGCATGTCCACGCGCTGCTGCAACGCGATGAACTCGGCGGGCGAGCGGCATGCGAGGAAGGGGGCGAGGAGCGCCTCTTCGTCACCAGAGGAGATGTCGGGCCCGTCCGGGGGCCCGGCCCTGTCTCCGCAGGTGGGAGCTGCCATCCCGAGAGGGGCCACCTGGCACGAGGCGCCGGAGTGTGGCGCCACCGTGGCGCACCCCGTGTTGAGCAGGACGGCGCCCAGCAGCGGCGCCACCCACCCGTGTGCCAGGGCCCAGGCTCGCCTGGTCATGTTCCGCGGCACGAACGGCCGCTCAGGCGGCGGCGCGCGGAGGAGGCGCGAGCTGCGTGGGCAGCGTCACCCCGGGCCGCGCCGCGAGGACGAGCTCCTGTGTCGGCAGCGGCAGGCACACCGTCGAGGTGAGTCCCACGTCCGCCAGCAGCGCGGCGTACTCCGAGTGGGACAGCAGATCCCCCTCGTTGGTGAGGAATCGCCTCAGCCCGAAGTAGAGGTGATCCAGCGGACCGTCCCGCCGCTCGTGGAGCACGTACTCGGCGATGACCAGGATGCCTTCCGGCTTCAGCGCGCGCGCCACCCGGCGGAACATGTCCGGCAGGGACTCGGGCCGCAGCACGTTGAGCACCTGCGGCAGGATGATGAAGTCGTACGCCGCCTCGCCGAAGTCCTGCGTGAAGAGGTTGCCCGGCCAGAAGCGTGCCTGCCCCAGCGCCTCGAGCTGCTCCACGTTGCGCCGCGCCTGCTGCAGCACCACCTCCTGGTCGAAGTAGGTGACGTGCGCCGTGGGCTCCGTCCGCGCGAACGCCACGCCCCACACCCCCGAGCCCGTGCCGATGTCCAGCACCGACGCCCCCGCCAGCGGACGCACCTGCGCCAGCGTCGCCGCCGCTCGTCGGCTGAGCTGGAAGTGCGAGGCGAACACCGCGGTGATCTGATTCGAGTTGTCCGCGTAGAAGCGCCGGCTCACCTCGGCGTCCTTCAGGTCCAGGATGAAGCGCTCGTGCCGCACCGTCTCCTCGAGCCGCTCCAGCGCCTCCCAGTACTGCGCGGACACGGAGAAGGAGCGCAGCAGATACGGCAGCGCCTTGCCGTCGAGCACCTGCCGGGCCTCGTCCGTGAGGCCGCTCGTGGTGCCCTCGGTCCGCGTGAGGCCCAGGTGCGCCAACACCTCCAGCACCCGCCGCAGGCCCCGCTCGCTGGCCCCCGTGGCCGCCCGCAGCGCCGCCTCGTCCTTCTCACCCGTGGCGAGCTGCTCGAGCAGCCCCAGCCGGCCCGCCGTCACCAGCAGCCATGTGCGCGCCGCACTGCGCGCGAAACGGTCGAAGAAGTCCTCCGCCTCGGGCGAGGGCGCGGGCACCGGCTCCAGGAAGAGCTGCCGGTAGTGCTCCAGCACGTCCCAGCGCTGGCCCTCGCAGGTGACGGGCTCTCCCGTCTTCACCGCCTCCTCCAGCTGGCCGATGGGCCCCCACCAGCGCGCCGCCTCGCGCAGCCGCTCCCGGAACGCCGCGTCCTTCAGGAAGGTGGCCACCGGCTTCGTCACCGAGAGGCCTCGCGCCTCGTCCATGTGGACCAGCTCCAGGCACACCAGCAGCTCCACCAGCGACCGCACTCCCCGCACCGACGCCCCCACCTTTCCGGCGAGTGCGTCCACCTTCACCGGCGTGCCTTCTCCCCGCACGGGCAGTGCGTCGAAGAGGCCCAGGCCCAGGGACGTCCGCAGCAGCGCGGACTCGTTGGACGCGTTGCGCGCCCAGAAGTGCAGAGACTGCGCCAGGGAGGGGGGCGTGGCGCTCGGGGGTGCCGACATCGTTTCCTCGGGATGGAGGGGGGGGACTCCAGCTTCGCGCCTTTACCCCTTCTGGAGCAACCTCCCCGGTTTCCCGGGGATGACAGGCTCGCGGGATTCTGCGTTACCATGCGCCCATGACTCCACGAGCGATGATGGCAGGTGAGGTCGAGCGGATTCTTCTCGGCGACTCCCGGGTCCAGGACGTCTGCGTGGTGGGCGAGGGCCGCGACGCGGTGGCCTGGGTGGTTCCCCAGCGTGGAGCGAAGGCGGATGCGTTGTCCTCGTTCTTGCGCGAGCGGCTGGGCGAGGAGGCTCCTCCCGTCACGTTCCTCGATGCCATCCCCCTGCTGGCGTCGGGAGCGCCCGACCACGAGGCGCTCTCCCGCCTGAAGCCCGTCACGCCCGCCGTGCTGCGTCAGGTGGAGTCCCGCTTCCGTGAGGCCGGTCTCGAGGCCGTGGCCCTGGCCGGTCCCCGGCGGGCACCGGAAGTCTTCGAGCCCATCGACGAGCTGCTCCCCGCGTCCCTTCGTCCCCGCACCGGCGCGGCGGCCGAGTCCACGGCCAGCGATGCCTCCGCGGCGGCGGGCCAGGGCTCGGGGCGGCCGTCCCTCGTCGAAGGCGGCCCGCGGCGCCATCCTCCCGGCAACCCGGCGGTGCTCACCGACGTGCTGCGCCGCGCCGCCGAGCAGTACGCCGATCGCACCATCACCTTCATCGACCCGGAGGGCCAGCGCGAGACGCTGCGCTACGCCGAGCTCTGGGACGAGGCCCTGCGCATGCTGGGCGGGCTCACCGCGCTCGGGGTGAAGCGGGGGGACCGTGTCATGCTCCTGCTGGAGCGGCCCGGGGACTACGTCCGGGCCTTCTGGGCCTGCACCTTCGGTGGCGTGGTGCCGGCGCCCATGGCCGTGCCGCCCTCGTTCGAGCGCTCCCACGCCGGCGTGGCCCGGGTCCTCTCGGTGGTGGAGCGGCTGGGTGGACCGGTCGTGCTCGCCGGCACCGAGGGCGCTTCCGCGCTGAGGGCCATGGGCGTGCGGGCCATCGCGGCGCGGGACGTGGACCGCTCCACCCCCGGCGAGGTGGTGCCGCTCTCGCCCTCGGACCCCGCCATCCTGTCCTTCACCTCCGGCAGCACCGGCAAGCCCAAGGGCATCGTCCTCTCGCAGGACAACATGGTGGCCATGTACGGCTCCATGACCGCGGGTGGCTGGTACGAGGAGGGTGACATCGGCCTGGGCTGGATGCCGCTCGACCATGTCGCCGGCGTCAATTACATCCACATGACGGCCCTGTGCACGGGCACCCCGCAGATCCTCGTCGCGCGCGACTACGTCCTCACCGACATCCTGCGCTGGATGGACCTGCACTCCGAGTTCCGCGCCACCGTGAGCTGGGCGCCCAACTTCGCCTTCGGCCTCCTGGCGGACCGGCTCGCCAGGGGCGAGCGCCGCGCGTGGGACCTGAAGTGCGTGCGCGTGCTGGGCTGCGCCGGTGAGCCCCTCGTCGCCGAGACCATGCAGCGCTTCGTCTCCCCGCTCGTCCAGGACGGGCTGCGCGAGGACGCCATCTGTCCCATGTGGGGCATGGCGGAGACGGCGTCGATGTTCACCTCCGTGCGCGGCATCCACACCCACGCGGGCGAGCCGCACGTGGACCTGGGCCCGGCGCTCTCGGGCGGAGCGCTGCGCATCGTCGATGACCAGGACGCGGTGGTGCCCGAGGGCACGGTGGGCCACCTCCAGGTGCGCGGGGCCGCCGTGCTGGCCGGCTACCTCGCCGACCCCGAGCTCAACGCGAAGTCCTTCACCCAGGACGGGTGGTTCCGCACGGGTGACCTCGCGGTCGTCCACGACGGCCACATGGCCATCGCCGGGCGCCAGAAGGAGCTGCTCATCGTCAACGGCAACAACGTCTACCCGCATGAAATCGAGGCGGTGGTGGAGCTGGTGCCGGGAGTGCTGCCGTCGTACGCGGTCGCGTGCCCCACGCGCGTGGGCGGGCTGCAGACGGACGAGGTCATCGTCTTCTTCGTGCCCGCGCCCGGGGCGCCGCCGCTCGGCGAGCTGCTGCGCTCCATCCGCGAGGCCGTGGCGCGGACGCTCGGCATCCAGGTGAGCTACCTGGTCCCGGTGAAGACGCACCAGGTGCCCAAGACGGAGCTGGGCAAGCGCGGGCGTACCGAGATGCGCCGCCGCTTCGAGTCCGGGGAGCTGGCCGACGAGCGCCGGGAGGCCGAGCGCGTCCTCGGTGGGCCCGCGACGCTGCCCCGGTGTCTGGCCGTGCCGCGCCTCGTGCCGCGTCCCCAGGTGCCGGCCGGAGTCTCCGTGCTCTCCGAGACCGTGCTGTTGTTCTCGCCCTCCGGTTTCGCCACCGCCCTGAAGGAGACCATCTCCCGCCCGGTGGAGTGGGTGGCGCTGGCGCCGGATGCGAATCCGCTCCACACGCTCGAGACGCTCGAGGCCCAGAGCCTGCGCTTCGAGGACGTCGTCTACGTCATGGGCCGCGAGGAGGCGTCCCGCGCGGGGAGCGCGGAGCTGGCGCGCTCCATCTCGCCCCTGCTGCGGCTGGTGCAGGGCCTCACCACGAGGGCCGCGGCCACGCCGGTGCGGCTGTGGGTGGTGGCGCCGCGCGCCGAGGGCTCCTCCTTCGATGCGGCGCCGCTCCTGGTGCCGGGTCTGCTCTGGTCCGCGAAGGCGGATGCACCCAACCTCTCCGTGCGCCTGCTCTGGGTGCCCTCCGAGACGCCGGACGCCGCCGCGTTCGTGGCCGGAGAGCTCCAGGGCCTGCGCTCCGCGCGCGAGGTGTCCTTCCACGACGGCCAGCGCTGGGAGCGCGGCTTCACGCCCTGGGTGCCCTCGCGGCTCGAGGGGGCACAGCGGCTCCGGCGCGAGGGGCTGTACCTGGTGACGGGCGCGCTCGGTGGCATCGGCCAGGCCTGGGCGCGCCACCTGAAGCACTCGCTCGGCGCGCGGCTGGTGCTGGTGGGCCGCCGGGCCCGGGACGCCGCCGCCGAGGCCTTGGAGCGGGAGCTCGGGGCCACGTACGCGCAGGTGGATGTCACCGACAGTGCCCGGCTGCGCGCGGTGCTGGACGAGGCCGAGTCCCGCCACGGCCGTCCCTTCGACGGCGTCTTCCACTTCGCCGGCAACTTCGAGCCGGTGCCCCTGGAGGCCGAGGCGCCGGAGACGTTCATCCAGCACGCGGCGGCCCATGTGCTGGGTGCCCTGGCGCTCGCCGAGGCCTTCCAGCCGCGGCCCGAGGCCCTCCTCTTCTTCGCCTCCTCGGTGATGGGGACGGTGGGCTGGTACGCCACCAGCTACTGCGCGGCCACCGGCTTCATCGACCGCTTCGTGGAGCACCTGGCGGCCCGGGGACGGCGCGCGGTGGCGGTGTCGCTCGGCCCCGTGAAGGCCACGGGCATGGCGCGCACCCTGCGGGCCTCTCCCGTGGGCTCCCGCACGTTGGAGCCCCAGCAGGTGCTGGCCGCGCTCGTGCTCGCCCTGGAGTCCGGCCGGACGCACGTGCTGGTGGGCGTGGACGGCTCGGCTCCGGCGTGGCGTACCGCCGGACTGGGCGCGGGTGAGCCCCTGGAGCAGGCCCACGTCTTCTTCACCCAGGCCGCCAGCCCGGGCGTACTCCCGGTGAAGGGCGAGCCAGGTGTCACCGCGCTCCACCCGAGGCCGGCCTTCCCCAGGCGTCCCGATGGGCAGGTGGATGCGGAGGCACTCGCCGCGGAGAGCTTCGGCGAGGGTGTTCCCACCGGGCCCCTGGAGGAGATGCTCGTGGAGGCCTTCCGCGAGGTGCTGGGCGTGGAGGCGGTGGGCACGCACTCCGACTTCTTCTCGCTCGGGGGCAGCTCGCTCCAGGCCACGCGCGTCATGGCGCGCATCCAGGAGCGCCTGGGGCTGCGGCTGCGCGAGAGCGTGCTCTTCGACCAGCCGAGCGTCTCCCGGCTGGCGGCCCATCTCCAGGAGCTGGTGCGCAAGAACCCGGCGGACGTGTCGCAGCTCTCGGACGAGCAGGTGGAGCTGATGCTGCGCGTGCTCGGGACAGGGTAACCAGGGTAGGTTCACGTCCCGTCGGACATCGAGAATCAGGAGTTGGCTTTGACGTTGGTTCGGCTCACGTTGCAGAGCGTCCTGGCTCGTCCTCGGAGCTGGGTGGTCGGGTTGCTGGCGGCGGGAGCGGCGGTGCTGCTCACGCCGGGGCTCGCGCTCGTGGAGAGCATCTCCGAGGGCACGCGCCGCAGCCTCATCGAGAGTGGCACCGGGGACTTGCAGGTGTACCACTCGGGCTCGACGGGGGTGCCCCTGATGTTGGTGGGCCCCAGCGGCGAGGCGGAGCTCACCCCGCTCGAGGACTACCCGGCCGCCGAGGCCGCCCTGCGCTCGGTGGAGGGCATCCAGGAGGTGGTTCCCCTGGAGGTGGGCATGGGCGCGGTGTTCCGGGGCAACTACCTGGACGAGAAGCTGGCCGCGGTGCGGGCCGTGCTCCGCGAGCCCTCCTCCGAGGCGCGTGACGCGCGGCTGGCGCTCCGGGTGGCGGATCTGCGGCGGACGCTGGAGCGCGTGGCGCGGGACGAGGGCAATCGCGAGCAGGCCTTCGCCGCCGAGGCCGCGTACCAGGAGGACCGGGAGGCGCTGGAGCGGATCGTCTCCGCGGACTTCTGGGAGCGCTTCGCCGCCGAGCCCCTGCCGGCCCTGGAGCTCATCGAGAACCGCGTGGCCCGGCTGGCCGGGGAGGGCGAGTCGGTGTCCCTGGACTACCTGGGCACGGACCTGACGCGCTTCGCCGGGGCCTTCCCGCGCTTCGAGCTGCTCTCGGGGCAGATGCCGCCGCCGGGCAGCCGGGGCCTGATGCTGGGGCACGCGGCCTACGAGCAGTTCTTCAAGCTGCCCATCGCCTTCCGGCTCGACGAGCTGCACCGCGCGCTCGAGCGGGGCGCGAGGCTCGCGGACGACGAGGGCCTGCGCACCCAGGTGGATCGCAACCAGGCGGAGCTGCCGGACCTGTTGTCGCGGCTCGACGTGGAGCGGGGCGCGGCGCTCCAGTCCGCGCTGGCTCGCGCGCTGGGACACCCGGGCGAGCTGGAGGCGCTGCTGAAGGAGTTCCTCACCCTGGACGACGGCAACTTCGACGCGCGCTACAAGCTCTTCTACGCCGAGCTGGCGCCCCACCTGCCGCTGTACCGCATCCAGCCCGGGGAGACGCTCTCCCTGCGCAACCCGATGAAGCTCGGCTCCAACGTGCCGGTGAAGGTGTGGGGCACCTTCCGCTTCCGCGGGCTGGGCGGAGACAGCAGCCGCGTCAACACCACCTCGCTCGTGGACCTCGTCACCGCGCGCCAGTTGGCCAACCGGCCCACCCGCGCGGAGCTGGCGGAGGCCCGGCGGCTCATCGACGAGCTCGGGATGGGGGACGCCGGGGCTCCGGCCACGGACGAGCCGTTGGGTCCGCTGACGATCGTCGACGCGGAGCCGGTGAAGGCCTCGGGCGGCGAGCTCGTCGTGGAGCGGGAAGTGCTGGCGGACACCTTCACCGACGAGGAGATGAAGGACGGGAGCGTGCTGCAGGCGGCCATCGTGCTGAAGCCCGGCGCGGTGCCCGAGGAGGTGACGGCGCGCATTCAGCAGCTCGCGGGCGAGAAGAAGCTGCCGCTGGCCACCGTGAGCTGGCAGGAGGCGGGCGGCTTCGTCAGCGGCGTGGTGGGAATGGGGCAGGTGCTGCTGTTCCTGCTCGCGTTGATGCTGGGGGGTTTCGTGCTGCTGTTGTCCACGGGCACGTTGCTGCTGCTGGCCAAGGAGCGGGTAGGGGAGGTGGGGACGCTGCGCGCCATCGGCATGCAGCGCCGGGACGTGTTCCTCTCGCTGTTGCTGGAGGGACTGCTGCTCGGCGGAGTGGGCAGCCTCCTGGGCGCGATGGCGGGCGCGGCCCTGCTGTCGGCGGCCGTGGGCCAGGGAATCTCCGTGAGTGACGAGTCCTTGCAGTTCTTCCTCGGAGGGCCAGTGCTGTACCCGCAGCTGAAGGCATGGCACGGAGGCCTGGTGGTGGTGGGCATGATGTGGGTGGTGGCCTGGGCCTCGCTGGTGCCCGCGTGGCGCGGCAGCGCGGTGGAACCCGTGGTGGCGATGAGCCGGAGGGGGGACTAGCCATGCTCTCCCTGTTGCGAATCGCCCTGCGCAACCTCTTCGTGGACCGCGAGCGGGCGCTGTTGCTCTTCCTCGTCATCGCCAGCGGGAGCGCGGTGCTGGTGGGGGTGATGTCCCTGAAGACGGGCGTGGCCGCGGCCCAGCGCGAGGCGGCGAGGACGCTGCTGAGCGGGGACGTCAACGTGGGGGGCTACTTCAAGGTGCACCCCGACACGCTCGCGCCGGTACTGGGGGATACGCCCCGGGTGCGGAGCGTGGTGGAGCCGCTCGTCCCGGCCGGCTGCGGCCTGCGCGAGCGCGGACGCGGCTACGCCACGGTGGCGGCGGGCCGGCACCGGGTGCGCTCCTTCCTGGTGGGCCTGGACGCGGGACATGAGCGCGAGCTCGTCCAGCGCATGGCCACACGGGAAGGCTCCGTGGCGGCACTGGAGCGCACGCACACGGTGGCGCTCTCCGCGCCGCTGGCCCGGCAGCTCCAGGTGAAGGTGGGCGATGTCACCACGCTCTACACGCAGTTGGTGGGCGGGAAGAACAACGCGCTCGACGTGGAGGTGGCGGCCATCACCGAGCCCGTCGGCCTCCTGGGCGAGTCCTCGGGCATCCTCGTGTCCAACGCCACCCTGCGCGAGCTGCACGGCTACAGGCCGGAGTCCGCCAGCGTGCTCCAGCTCACCTGTGCCGGGGACACGGACGTGGACGCCCTGGCGGGGACCGTGCGCGAGACCCTTCGCACCTCGGGCTTCACGGTGCTGCCGGCGTCGCACGAGGCGTATGGCGACAAGATGGCGCCACTGCTGCGCGAGGGCTGGGCGGGCCAGCGGGTGGACGTCAGCACGTGGCAGGACGAGTCCTCCTTCCTGTCCTTCGTGACGGACGGACTGGGGGCGCTCGCGGTGCTGGTGGGGGTCATCGTCTTCGCCGTGGTGGTGCTGGGCCTGTTCGTGTCGCTGAACGTGTCGGTGCGCGAGCGCACCCGGGAGATTGGCACCCTGCGTGCCATGGGCATGCACCGCAGCTCGGTGGTGGGCATGTTCGTGCTCGAGGGGTTGCTGCTGGGCGTGCTGGCCTCCGCGAGCGGAGCGGCGGTGTCCGCGCTGCTGTGCGTGGGGTTGCGCGGCTCGGTGCCACTGCCCGAGGCGATCTCCAACTTCTTCTTCAGCGGGACGCTCCCGCTCCAGCCCGAGCTGCCGCACGCCGTGGTGGCGGTGGTGCTCGTCACCGTGGGCTCGGTCCTGGCTTCCATCATCCCGGCGGCCCGGGCCGCCTCGCTTTCCCCCCGCTCCGCCATGGAGTTCCTGTGATGACCTCTCGCGCGTTCCTGCCGTCGTGTCTGCTGGCCCTGCTCACCCTGATGCCCGCGGCGGCCTTCGCGGACGCGCCGCCGTCCGGGGATGAGCTCTTGCAGCTCATCGACAAGCGGCTGTCCTTCACGAGCGACTACAAGGGCGTGGTCCGCATCCGGGAGATTCGGAAGGACGGGCAGGACCGGCTCGTCGAGATCAACGTCTACCGGCGGGACAAGACGAGGGATCTGGTGTTCCTCACGACGAAGCCCAAGCACCTGGCGGGAAGCGGGTACCTGCGCATCAGCAACAACCTGTGGGAGTACAACCCCACGGTGGGGCAGTGGGAGCGGACCACGGTGCGCGCGAACATCGCGGGTACCTTCACGTGCGAGTCGGACTTCGATCGCTCGCGGCTGGCGGAGGACTACACGGCGAAGGACGAGGGCGTGGAGAAGCTCAACGGCACGTCCTACCGCAAGCTGTACCTGACGGCGAAGGCGGGCGCCGAGGTGCCGTTTCCGCTGCTGCGCATCTGGGTGGACCCGGACAACAACCTGGTGAAGCGGATCGGGTACGCGCCGTCGGGGAAGACGCTGCGCACGGACACCATCCGGGCGTACCAGCGCATCAAGGATCCGGAGAGTGGCCAGCAGGTCTACCACTACAAGGAAGTCATCGAGGAGGAGGCCGAGTCGGGGATGAAGATGGTGGTGCGCTACGAGGACGTGCAGCTCGCCCCGCTGGACGCGAACATCTTCACCAAGTCCTGGCTCGAGGCCCGCGCCCGCTAGGGAAAACCGGGTTGCGCATGCTCCCTCTCCCTCTGGGAGAGGGCGGGGTAAGTTCTCTGGTCGGAAGGCGAGGATACCCCTGTCTACTTTCTGGCGTCCAAAGAGAGCTTCTGCACTCTCTATGGCAGCACGAGAACTGCAGCTATC
>NZ_JPMI01000081.1 GCF_000733295.1 Archangium violaceum Cb vi76
CAGTTTGTAGCAGCAACCATCAGAAGGCAGAGGCTCCCCAAGACTGACAGTAAGAAGAATACGATCGGATTGAGCGATACCTAGATTTGCTCGCGTGTATCTTCCATCAGGAAAAATTTTGAGATGCTGACTAAAGAGCGGGTCCGTTATGGAGAGATTGTAAGATGTGCCCTTGAGTTGGAAAATGCCGCGTGTCTTACGCTTGCCTCCCCAACCTTTCGAGATCTCGAAATCTATGACATCAGGTTTAATTAGAACAAGCGAGGAAGACGCAGGAGATTGAGCGAAGAGTGAATAAGGAATCCGATCTCCGGTACCTCCAAATAGTTGTGGGCCAGTCCATAGCCACGACACCAACCCGGTATAGGCGCTAGCGCGTGCAAACTGCCCCACCAGCGTCCATGGAGCAGTTCCAAGCATCCAATTCTCGGGCTGATGCGGGCTAGGACAGGCCCCCGTTACTTCCACTTCAATAATATCTAGCAAGGATGCTTCTCTTCCCTGCTTGAAAACATATGTCGGATAAGGGACTGCACCACCAGGTTGATTGGAAATAGGTCGTATCCACCCAGCACCACTCCCGCTCATGTGCAACCCTGCTACGCACCGTCCGCTCTGCTTCCACGAATTTGCAAGGCACAGAAACTGAGCTTTCACGAACAGTCCCCCCGAGGAACCATCCTGGAAAATGAAAAAAATTGCAAGTTCGGGTCAAGGTTCTGCGAAAGTCAGCAGCCAAGCCATCAAGTCCTCGGTCTTTTACTTCTTCAGAGTACGGGCTGAACGTGGAGAAGCTGCATATTATGATTGAACCGTAAGCCTTTAAAACAAGGCGTCGGTGTCAGGGCTCACGTGGAATCCAAGGGGCCAACCGGCCTTCAACGCGCGAGTCCCTGGATGTCTGTCGTCCTAGCAAGCTGAAGCCTCTTTTGCGTTTTGGCCCATGGGGTGCATGATGGGAATCTGTCGCTCGAGGCATTCAGGAGATCGAAGAGTTTGGTGCTAACCGGTAACATAGGCTACGTCGAGCATAAAGCGTACCGTAGGCGCACAGCCACTTGGTAATGTCATGTCCAACATTAAGAGAATAGTTTGCCTCGCAAATTCAAGAAAGCTCTCTGGGAGATGTATCGCCGGAAAGATAATGAGGGGCAATGCTCCTGGTGCTTGGGTCAGGCCAGTGAGTGACAGAGAGCATGAGGAAGTGTCGTACGAAGAGCGGCAGTACGAGGACGGAAGTGATCCCTCTCTGCTCGATATAATTGATATACACTTTGTAGAGGCTCGTCCTAAGGACCATCAAAAGGAAAATAAGCTGCTGGATGCGCGATATTACTGGGAGAAGGTAGGGAGGTTGACGTGGGATGACTTGACGCAACTGGTCGATAACGTGCAAGAACTCTGGTCTAACGGTGATAGCACCTACCATGGTCTTCATGACAGAGTCTCACTAGCGGACGCAAAGACGTTTGGTTATTCTCTTGTTTTTATTTGCGTGGATGATCTGCGCATAAGCGTGTTTGCTCCCGGTCTGTCATTTGGAAACGCAAAAAGACGCGTGCAGGCCGCATTCTCATATAATGGTATCCAGTATCAGCTTTGGGTCACAGATCCTGTTGTAGAGAAGCTCTACTTGGCCAAAAAGAATGGGGAGTTCGACCTGGGGGAGGCGTACATCACTGTCAGCCTTGGCGAGCCCAAGGATGGTGAGTGTTATAAGCTCGTGGCGGCAATCATCACGCGGGAAATAGCCTAGGAGAAGAGTGCAATGGATGCTCGTCATATCATGACAATAGGGCACTCAACGCACCCAGCCGAACACCTGATGGGCTTGTTGACTCAGCACGGTGTTACAGCTGTGGCGGATGTTCGCTCTAGCCCATACAGTCGCCTCAATCCACAATTCAATCGTGAGGCACTGCATGCTGCTCTGAAGGTGCGAAAAATTGCGTATGTCTTCCTTGGTCGGGAGCTTGGAGCGCGTTCAGAAGATCCCAACTGTTATGATGCAGGTAAGGTTCAGTATGGGCGCCTTGCGCAAACACCAGAGTTTAATCAGGGAATCGCACGAGTTCTGAAGGGGTTGGAAAGATATAACATAGCTCTTTTGTGCTCAGAGCGAGATCCTCTTTATTGTCATAGGACAATTCTTGTTTCGCGAGTGTTGGAGCGGCTTGGTGTTGAGGTGAAGCACATCCATGGTGATGGACGGCTGGAAAAACACCAGGATGCAATGCGGCGACTTCTTGGCCTCGTCGGACTTCCTCCTCACGACTTCTTTCGCTCTGCAGAACAATTGCTCGACGAAGCGTACCGCATGCAGGAGGATAAGATTGCGTACGTCGACGAGAAGCAGCGCCTCGTAAACACCTCAGACGCCACCTCTAGATGAAAATTTATAGATGAAAATTTATACAATTGGGTTCACAAAGAAGTCTGCCGAAGAGTTCTTTCTGAAGCTGAGGAGGACAGGGGCAAATAGATTGGTAGATGTCCGGCTGAATAATGTTTCTCAGTTGGCGGGCTTCTCGAAGCGCGATGATCTCCGTTTTTTTCTGAAAGAAATATGCGGCATGGACTACGTCCATCTGCCCGAATTGGCGCCGACACAGGATATTCTTGACGAATACAAGAAGAATAAAGGGGACTGGGCTGTTTACGAGCAAAAGTTCCTGCACCTAATGTCCCGGCGTGAGGTGGAGAGGAGTGTTCCTCAAGGTATCATTGATAATTCGTGTTTGCTTTGCAGTGAAGATAAGCCAATCAACTGCCACAGAAGATTGGTTGCGGAATACCTGAGATCAAAGTGGGGAGGTGGAGATATCATCCATATTGTGTGATTGCTGCCGGAGGGTTGGTTTGCATGCTCTGATCCAAGCTGATTGGGCAAGGGCCTGCTGGCATTGTTTCATCATCCGGACCAACTCCAACGGCTTGCGGGAGGAGCGTTCCCTCATCCCCTCGTCGGTGGGGGAGATGCTGTGCTACTACGTCTCGTTCGAGCTGAGCATCCTTCGCGAAGCGCAGGATGACCTGGAACTGCACGGTCTGTGCATCCAGGCCCATGAGGCCGTTTGGGTGAAATACCAGCAGACCGGGATGCTGGGCTGCCCCGTGCCGACCGGTTGAACGTGGGGCGTACACCCAACAATCACATGGGCTTAATCCATGGCATCCACTTCCGTCTGGGAGCACCCCTGGCCCAACTGGCGGTGAGCGTCGCCTTCGAGTTGTTGCTGGAGCGGTTCCCTGGGAGCCGTCTACCACGGCACCCGAGAAGCTCGCGTGACGCCCGAGTGCCCAGTCTTGTGGGCTGGTGAGTCTGCCCTCACTTGTTCTATGGAGCTTCAGGAATGTAGCTTAATGCGCTGGGGTTAAAATCGGTGGAGGATCTTCATCGTGCCCTGGCATCCGAGGCAGCTGACGACCGAGCAATTGGAAGAGAGGCGGCTTGCCGCAGCCAAGCTCCTAGAAAAAGGGTATTCTCAGGTAGATGTTGCACGGAAGATAGGCGTCAGCCCGGCATCTGTGTGCTACTGGGCCAAAGCGTTGAAACC
>NZ_JPMI01000082.1 GCF_000733295.1 Archangium violaceum Cb vi76
GATCGTCACCATCGCTACGAATGCAGTGGGCAATTTCAGCCTGAAATCCACGCCCCACCGCTTCATCGTGGACTCGAATCCGCCGACGGCGCCCAATGTGACAGCGCCCGAGGATGGAGCATTCGTCAACAATCCGCAGCCAACCATTCGTGGCACGGCGGAGGCCGGTAGCACGGTGAGAGTGTTTCTGGATGGAACCGAAGTTCCAGGCCCGGGGAAATTGGTGGATGTGAATGGGGAATGGAGCGTCACCCCAAGCAGCCCACTGGCCCAGGGACTCCACACAGTCTCGGTCACCGCTACAGATGTGGCGGGCAATGACAGCCCCTCATCCGAGCTCCGCCATTTTACATCTGGCATCCAGAGGAGCCATTACGGCTGGGATTGCAGCGCTGCTCCTGCGTCCCCCACCTCCTGGGCATTACTGACCCTGGGACTGGCGCTCCGCAGGCGCCGGTTCAGGTCTCCTTAGACAGCCTGGCGGCCCCACGCCCGCTCTTCACGGGCGTGGGCCTCGCGGGCCTCCTCGGGGCGCTCGCCCAGGTAGCGCTGGCGCTGCCGTACCTCCAGGCTCGCGCTGCTCCTCTGGCGCAGACGCTCGCGTAGCGTCTCCACCCCCAGACTCCACACTCGCACGCCGCCATCATTCGAGGCGATGGCCAGCACGTCTCCCTCCGGACTGAAGACCGCCGCCGTCACGCGGTCTCCATTCCCGGCGAGCACCAGGGGCTCGCCGCTTCCATCCGCGGGCCACACCCGCACCGTTCCGTCCCCCGAGGCCGTCACCACCCGCGTGCCTCGGGGCTCGAACCGCGCGGTGAGCCCTCGCAACACCACCGCCTCCCCTCCCCCCTCGGCGGACCACACCCGCACCGTCTTGTCCGGGGAGGCGGTCAGCACCCTCGCTCCGTCCGCGCTGAACTCCGCGCCCACCACCGCCTGCTCATGGCCCCGGAGCACCACCGGCTCCCCCCGTCCGTCCGCCCGCCACAGCCGCGCCGTCCCATCATCCGACGCCGTCACCACCCGCTCCCCCTCCGGGCTGAACGCCGCCGTCACCACCCGGCCCGTGTGCCCTCGGAGCACCACCGGCTCGCCCCGCCCATCCGCCCGCCACACCCTCGCCGTCCCGTCC
>NZ_JPMI01000083.1 GCF_000733295.1 Archangium violaceum Cb vi76
CCGCCAATGCCCATCATCGACAGCAGGGAGGAGCCGGCACCGGGCTCGGTGAAGCGGTGGCCGTCCGGCTTCTCGCCCAGGGCGCGGCGGATGGCCAGGGCGAGATCCGCGTCCGTGGCGCCCCCGCGGATGAGCGTGTGCAGCGGCGCCTGGGCCCGCCCGCCGAGGCAGCTGCGCAGGTCTCCGTTGGAGGCCACGCGCACGCGGTTGCAGCCGCCGCAGAAGTTCTGGGTGAGGGGAGAGATGAAGCCCACCCGCCCACCGGGAGCGCGCCAGTACTGCGCCGGCCCCGCGGCGGCGCCTTGCGGCTCCTCGTCGGGAACCAGGGGCAGTCCGCTGGCCTGGAGCCGCTCCACCAGCTGTGCCGTGGGCACCGGGGTTCCCTGGCCAAAGGGCATCAGCTCGATGAAGCGCGGGGTGATGCCCCGGGCGTGGGCGTAGGCGATGATGTCCCCCACCTCGGCGTCGTTCATCCCGCTCATCACGACGGCGTTGAGCTTCAGCGAGGCGTAGCCCGCGCCCACGGCCGCGTCGATGCCCCGCAGGATGGAGCCGAAGTCCCCCTGCTTGGAGATGCGCCGGAAGGTGTCCTCGGACAGGGTATCCAGGCTGATGTTGAGCTGGGTGACACCCGCCTCGCGCAGCGGCATGGCCAGCCGCTCCAGGTGGCTGGCGTTGGTGGTGATGGCCAGCCACTCCACCCCGGGGACGGCGGCGATGCGCCGCGCCACCTCGAGGATGTCCGGGCGGATGAGGGGCTCGCCCCCGGTGAGCCGCACCCGGCGGATGCCCATGCGCGCGAAGACGGAGACGATGCGCTCGAACTCCTCGGGCGTCAGCAGGTCCTTCTTCCCACCCCAGCTGGCCGGCGAGCAGTACGTGCAGCGGAAGTTGCACCGGTCCGTCACGGACAGGCGCAGATAGGTCATGGTCCTCCCCTGGGCGTCCAGCAAGGGAGGGACCAGGGGATCCCTTTGGGGAGGTGCGTCAATCATGAGGGGACTCGACTCTTAACCCACGAGTGCCCGTCTGGCATCCCCGAAGACGGCTTTTTGCTGGGAGAGTGGACATCCAGCTGTATCGACGGCTGCCTGCTTTGGTTGCGTTAGAAGCCGCCATGACGTCCTGCCTTTCCAGCTCAGCTCCTACCGCGTCCGGCGGCACGGCCCCATCCAGCGAGCATCATCACCAGGGCCCAGAGGGCCAGCGTACCGGGAGCGCCCACGGACTGGTAGCCTCACAGCCGCGGTGCACCGGGGTGAAGCGCCCGCCGGACTGGAGCTTGGGCGGGCCTGGGGCTGTCTCCACGCACTCGCCACACTCGCAGCGGTACGTCAACCTGATCGAGAACCGGTGTAGCGGCGCCGCTCCTACTCCTTTTCCTCCGCGTCCAGACGGCACCGCTTCTCCATGTCACGGCATTGCGGCTCGCCGAGGAGACTGTTCGGCGCGATGTTCAACCCCTCGATCCACGTGACGAAGCGGTCGACGACTTCTGGGTCGTGAATCCGCAAGTGCCCCTGTCCAGTCTTGATGATCTTGTGGAGATCCTCCGGCAGCTCGATCGACTTGTCTCCGAAGTAAAAGAAGTGCGTCGAGAGGAGTGCATACTTGCCGCTCAAGTCGCGCTCGCGGTTGCGCTCATCGTGGACGCTCTTGCGTATGACGTACGGGTGAACGGTGAAGTCGTAGATGGAATCACCGAGCCGGCGGCGATAGTCAACGTTGCCCCAGTCCGGGATCTTCTCGGGGAGTTTCTGCCGAGTCCGCGCATTGTACGCCTGCATCGTGAGCTTCTCGGTCACACGCATCGCGTAGACGACCGTGGTGGTGATGTCGCCGATCGGCGATCGGCGTGAACCAGTCCCCACGATCCAGTCGCCAACCCGCGCGACTCGACGAATGGCAGGCTTACAAATGACGAGCGTGCACACGCCCCAGAATGGGTTCGGCGCCGCGCCATCGTCGATCGGGATGCGGTAGCTGAAGAGGTAGGCCACCCTGCTGCTCTCCGTGCTGGATGACGGATGGTACGCGCAATGGGGGCGCTTGCGAAAATGAGGGGATGCCTCAGTGATGACTTGACCGTCCCTGTCCTGTCCCTTGGAGTCCAGGGCATGTCCACTCCTTCCATCGGCGCTCACAGCCGCCGGCTCGGCGCGGTCGTTCTGACCATGGTCGTGGCCGTGCTCCTCGAAGGGTGCACCATGGGCTCTCCGCGCGCGCGCCTGACGAGCGGCTTTGGCCTCCACTCGCGGTCCACCGCATTCCACGACAGCGCCCGCGCCCTGCAGCCGGTAACTTCGCCCACGCACCTGCTCATGATGCTCGGTGGCGCACGGGCCACGGTGGGGCGCATGGGCGGACTGAGAGCTGACCTGTCAGGGCTGTCGCTCACTGCCAGGGGCGAGCTGATGCTGGGCGAAGCCATGGTGGCGGGCACGGTGGGCCTGGACCTGAGCGCCCTCTCCATCCTCCACATGGCGAGGAAGGGCCGGGGCAGCAACACCGGCGGCGCGAGCGGCAAGGCGGGGAAGGCGTCCCAGACGGCACCGGCGCGGAGTCCCGGCAAGTGGACGTACAAGAAGCCCACCACCGGATCCAAGCGCTCGCTGGACTACCAGGAGCAGGTGACGGGGCGGCCCGCGTGGTGGGTGTACATGATTGGGAAACTGGAGTTCGACGGCATCAAGCTGGGGGAACTGCTGGAGGCCAAGGGCCCCGGCTACTGCTCCTTTTTCAACGCGGATGGCACTCCCAAGTACTGGTACAAGAACTCCGGCAAGTTCGACGAGATGATGGAGCAAGCCAGGAAACAATCGGAGGCGGCCCAAGGGTTGGGGATGCCGGTAACCTGGCACGTTGCAGATGCCAAGGTAGCGGAGTTCCTTCGCGAAACTTTCAAGGACAACAACTGGACGAACATCACCGTCCACCATACGCGACCGGCGCAGTAGGGGAGGCGCACGCATGCAGGACAAGTACTACGTGGGAGCGTACTGGGGACCGCGCAAGGAGACGGCGCTGGAGTGTGCCAGGCGTGCGGAACTCTTGCTTCATGGACTTGCGCGGTGTGAGCCGTCCTTTGGCCAATGGTACCGAGGAGGCCGTGGTGCCCCGCGAGGACTGCCCGGCCACCCTGTCTCTCCAGCAGTGGAGGAATTGGAGAAGCTCTTGCTGATCAGCAGGAGCCGCACGGACGTGGGCAAGGAGATCATCGAGCGCCTGGGCTTCAGCCGGATCCTGTGGAATGCGAAGGAGGAGGCCACCGACCTTCATCTGACTTGTGGCGGATACTCTCCTTGGGGAGGGCCCAACTCGTGTCTGCTCAAACCACCCAGGACGGGTCCGGTCCGGGAGCGATTGCTGCGCGTGCCCGTGCTGGCCGAGGTGCTCACGTGCATGGCCACGGCGTGGGACCCCGACTTCGCCATGGCCAGCTCCTCGGAAATGGTGGAGCTCGTGGAGAAGCGCGGGTCCGAGGTTCGGGTGGGCTGGCTGACGTACCTGTCGCTCCGCCTGGGGACGCTGCCGCCGCTGCCGGCTCCCGTGCGCATCGAGCCGGTGGGAAAGCTGGGCTGGCTGCTGGTGCTTTCCCCCGAGCCCATGACGGCCAGCAACCCCGAGCACGTGACCTTCACCGCCCGCATCCGCGAACTGCTCGACCGGGCGGGCCTCATCGAGCGTGCTCAACCCGGGCCCACCAGCCAGTGATCCAGGTGTAGAGGTCTACACCTGAAGTCCATTGGGAGCCGGAGGCCCGCTCAGTCGCGTGAATTACCCTGGCGGCCCCCGGCGAGCACCGAGAGCACCACGGCCTGCTCCGGACGGCTGGCCGTGGATGCGGCGGTCCCCACCGCTGGCGCGGGAGGGGGAGGGGCCGCGGGGCTGGTGGCGCGAGGCGCCGGACCCGGGCTGCCCGGGCCGGGGATGCTCTGGTCGATGTCGTCCAGGTCATCCGTGAGCCGGGCCAGGGTGGCCTCGGCCTCCTGGGCCTGTGCCTCCGCCTGCACCAGCGTCAGCTTCCGCAGGTGCATGTCCTCCTTGATCTTGATGAGCGCCTGCTCACCGATGTCCAGGAAGGCCCGCACCACTTCGCGATCGAACTGCGTGCCCGCGCAGCGGGTGATCTCCGCGATGGCGTTGGCGAAGGTGGTGCCCTTGCGGTACGGCCGATCGCTCGTCATCGCGTCCAGGGTGTCCGCCACGGCGAAGATGCGCGCGCCGATGTGGATCTCCTGGCCCCGCAGGTTGCGCGGGTAGCCCTGCCCATCCCAGCGCTCCTGGTGCGACAGCACGATCTGCGCCGGCGTGGCCAGGAAGGGGATGTTCTGGATCATCTGGAAGCCGATGTCCGGATGCTTGCGCATCTCCTGCCACTCCTCGGGCGTGAGCTTGCCCGGCTTGAGCAGCACGGCGTCCGGAACGCCAATCTTGCCGATGTCGTGCAGCAGGGCGCCGCGGCCGATCTCCTCCAGCTCCTGGCCTTTAATCCCCATGCGCTCGGCGACGGCGCTGGTGTAGCGCACCACGCGCTGCGAGTGGTCCGACGTCTCGTGCTCGCGCGCGTCCAGCGCCGCCACCAGCGCCAGCAGCGTGGACTGGTAGGTGTGGGCGATGTCCCGCAGCGCGTTGCGCAGCTCCGTGGTGCGGTCGCGCACCTTGCGCTCGAGCTTCTTCTGGTAGCGCTTGCGCGCCAGCTCGATGCGGCGCTTGGCGAGCGCCCGCTCGATGGCACGGATGAGATCCGTGAGCTTGGGTGGCTTGAGGAGGTAGTCGACAGCGCCCCGGCGCAGGCAGTCCACGGCGGACTCGGTGTCGCCGTAGCCGGTGAGCATGATGACGGAGGTGTCCGGATAGCGCTCGCGCAGCTGCTCGAGCAGCCACAGGCCATCCTTGCCCGGCATCTTCATGTCGCTGATGACCAGCGGCGTCTCTTCCTGACTGGCGAGGTCCAGGGCCATTTCGGCGCCACTGGCCACCACGCAGTTGTATCCCTCCTCCCTGAGGAGGACGGAGATGACATCGCGCACGGAATCGTCGTCGTCGACGATCAGGATCCGGGGAGGTACGGGAGGAATGGCTTCCACGGGTGGGGATTCTAGGAGGATCGGGCCACGGAAGGCCAACCCGACGCGGTTTTTCGACTTTCCTGGCTGCCTGGCTGGGATCTCCAGGGGGTGGAATGTCTCCCCCGGCGGCTCAGCGGCGGGGGAAGCGATCGAAACGGAACGGTGTGAGGTCCAGGGAGGGGGTCTCCCCGAGGACGGCCTGGGCCATGAGCCG
>NZ_JPMI01000084.1 GCF_000733295.1 Archangium violaceum Cb vi76
GGGGGGCCAGGAGGATGCCGTTGCGGAAGTGGCCGGTGGCCAGGAAGAGGCCGGGCAGGGGTCCGGCCCCCAGGATGGGTAGGTGATCGTCGGTGTAGGGCCTCAGGCCCGCCCAGGTCTCCTGCACCGGGGCCGAGCCCAGCGCCGGGCACAACTCCATGGCCAGGGAGAGGATGCGGTGCAGCCCCTCGGCGGTGACGTTCTTCTCGAAGCCCGTGAATTCGAGGGTGCTGCCGGCGAGGATCCGGCCATCCGACCGGGGGATGAGGTAGCCCTTGTCGGAGAAGACGACGTGGGAGAAGAGCGGCAGCCGGGTCTGCAACTGAACCATCTGCCCCCGGGCCGGGCGCACCATACGGGGATCCACCGACACGCCCTGTACCAGGCCGGACCAGGAGCCGGCGGCGATGACCACGGCGTCCGCGCGCAGGGTCTCCCCGTCCAGGTCCACCCCCACCACGCGGCCCTGCTCCTCCACCACGCCGCGCACGTAGCCGGTCCGGAAGGTGGCACCCACCTTCGCGGCGGCCATGGTGAGGGCCCGCGTGAGCAGCCGGTTGTCCACCTGATGGTCGTCCGGGTACCGGGCGGCGGCCACCACCTGGGGAGACAGCTGGGGCTCCAGGGCGCGCACCTCGCCCGGGCCGAGCAGCTCCGC
This sequence comes from Archangium violaceum Cb vi76, assembly GCF_000733295.1. Taxonomy (GTDB): domain Bacteria; phylum Myxococcota; class Myxococcia; order Myxococcales; family Myxococcaceae; genus Archangium; species Archangium violaceum. The sequence goes on from NZ_JPMI01000084.1 coordinate 659, forward strand.
GCGCAGGTCCAGCGCACGCTGCCAGCCCACGGTGGCCTCCAGGCGATGGGCGCCGGCCTCGTCGAAGGCCAGGTGCAGCAGGCCGCTGGGCAGGTAGTTCACGTTGACGCCCGTGAGGGCCAACAGCTCCTCGGCGAAGTCCGGGTACAGGGCCCGGCTGCGCAGGCACAGCTCGAGGAAGGGCCCGGGGCCCTCGGACTCCATCTGGGGCGCGAGGATGCCACCCGCCGCGCTGGAGGCCTCCGCCCCGGGGATGGCGCGCTCCAGCACCGTCACCCGGGCGCCCGCCTGGCGCAGTCTCAGGGCGATGCCACAGCCCATCACCCCTCCACCCACGATGATCACGCTGGTGTCACGCATCGCGCCGCTTGTGCTCGCTCGAGGAGGGGTTTGCAAGCGGGGTTTTCCAGCTTTGTGAGAAGGCCGGGTTGACGAAACGGGGGGTTCTCCATTACTTAAGAGTCCCGTGCGTTTCGCGTCCAACCACCATCACCATGCGCATCATCATCGGCCCCTCGACGGGACCGCTCGCCGTGCGCATGCCTGGGTTGAAGCGTAGAAGACGCCCCCCGATGCATCCGCCGCAGTGAACGGAAGCCCGTCCCACCCAGGACGGGCTTTTTTCGTTTCCGCGCTCGTCCTCCCACCCCTCAGGTACCCACGATGCTGAAGATCGCCCTGCCCAACAAAGGCCGTCTGTCCGAAGAGGTTCGCGAGCTGTTCAACGATGCCGGCCTGGAAGTGAAGGTCCGCGGAGAGAGAGCCCTCACCGCGTCGCTCGGCGGCGAGTTCGAGGCCATTTTCGTCCGCGCCCAGGACATCCCCGAGTTCGTCGCCGATGGCGCGGCGGACGCGGGCGTCACCGGGTGGGACCTGGTGTGTGAGTCCGGCCGCGAGCTGGAGCTGCTGATGGACCTGGAGTTCGGCCGGTGCCGGCTGGTGGTGGCCGCCCGCGAGGAGAGCGGCATCCAGAAGCTCGAGGACATCCAGAATGGGGTGCGGGTGGCGTCGTCCTTCACGCGGCTGACGCAGGAGTTCTTCGTGAAGCGCGGGCAGAACGTGACGGTGGTGCCGGTGTCGGGCGCCACGGAGATCGCCCCGCACCTGGGCATCGCGGACATCATCGTGGACCTGACGTCCACGGGCTCGACGCTGAAGATGAACGGCCTGCGCGAGGTGGGGACCGTCGTCCAGTCGAGCGCGCGGCTGATCGCCCGGAAGAACCACTCGCCCGAGGCGGCGGCGAAGCTGGAGGAGCTGCGGCAGGCGCTGAGCTCGGTGCTGGCGGCCCGGGGCAAGCGCTACCTGATGGCCAACGTGCCGCGCCGCGTGCTGCCCAACGTGCGCGAGGTGTTGCCGGGCCTCAACGGCCCCACCGTGGTGGACGTGCAGGGCGGGGACTTCGTGGCCGTGCACGCCGTGGTGCCCGCCAAGAGCATCTACCGCACCATCGCCGCCCTGAAGACCCTGGGCTGCGAGGGCATCCTCGTCACCCGCATCGAGAGGCTGATGCCGTGAACCCCTCCCTCATCAAGTACAGGGGACGGCTCGCCGCGTTGTCTCCCGAGGCGCGCCGCCGCCTGTTGGATCGCACGGGCACTTCGGATGCCCGCGTCGCGCAGCGCACCGCGGACATCATCGCCCGCGTGCGCCGGAACGGAGACAGGGCGCTGCGTGAGATGGCGCGTGAGTTCGATCGCGCGGAGTTGCAGTCCCTGGAAGTGCCGCGCTCCGTGTGCGAGGAGGCGCTGGCCTCGCTGGAGCCGAAGCTGAAGGACGCGCTGGCCCGCGCGGCGCGCAACATCGCCAAGGCACACGCGGCGCAGAAGCCCCAGGCCACCGAGGTGGAGACGGAGCCGGGCATCATCGTGGGCCGCCGGCCGGATCCGCTCGGGCGCGTGGGGGTGTACGCGCCGGGTGGCCGCGCCGTGTACCCGAGCAGCGTGCTGATGGGCGTGGTGCCCGCGAAGGTGGCCGGGGTGGGCGAGGTCATCGTCTGCTCGCCGCCGGGCCCGGATGGGAAGCCCTCGGCGGGCGTGCTGGCGGCGGCGGCGCTGGCCGGCGCGGATCGCGTCTTCGCCCTCGGTGGGGCGGGCGCGGTGGCGGCCCTGGCCTACGGCACCGAGAGCGTGCCCCGGGTGGACCGGATCGTCGGCCCCGGCAATGCGTACGTGGCCGCGGCCAAGTTGCAGGTGGTGGAGGCGGTGGCCATCGACGCGCCAGCCGGCCCGAGTGAGATCCTCGTGGTGGCGGACGGCTCGGCGGACCCGGAGGCGGTGGCGCGCGAGATGCTGGCCCAGGCCGAGCACGATCCGGATGCCTGCTGCGTCACGGTGACGGTGGGCGATGTGCTGGCCAAGGCGGTGGCCTCGGCGGTGGAGCGGGCGGCGGCCCGGGCGAAGCGCCAGGAGATCGTCACCCAGGCCCTGAGCGAGCGCGGCGCGGTGCTGAGCGTGGACTCGCTGGAGGAGGCCTGGCCCTTCGTGGCCGAGTTCGCTCCCGAGCACTTGCTCATCGCCACCACGTCGCCCCAGGCGGATCTGCCCAAGGCGCGCAACGCGGGCACGGTGTTCGTGGGCCAGTACGCCTCGGTGGCCTACGGCGACTACATGACGGGCGCCAACCACGTGCTGCCCACCGCGGGCCTGGCCCGGGCGTACTCGGGGTTGAGCGTGCTCGACTTCTACCGGTGGACCACCTGGCAGCGCGTCACGCGCGACGCGGCGGCCCGGCTCGCCGACGACGTGGGCCTGCTGGCCGACAGCGAGGGCCTCTTCGCCCACGCCGACGCCGCTCGCGGCTGGAGGAAGTCATGAGCCTGCCCTCGCGCGCCTCCTACCGGGACATCCCGCTGTACTCGCCCTCCAAGGTGAAGTGCGGTGTGGACCTGAGCGACAACACCAACCTCTTCGGCATGCCCCCGGCCGCCGAGCGCATCCTGCGCGAGACGGTGGCCTCCCAGGTGAGCCGCTACCCCGTGGGCTACGCGCCGGAGCTCAAGCAGGCCGTGGCCCGCTACACGGGCGTGGACCCCTCGCGCGTCACCACCGGATGCGGCTCGGACGACGTCATCGACAGCACCCTGCGCGCCTTCCTGGAGCCGGGTGAGGTCATCGCCTTCCCGGACCCCACCTTCGTGATGATGTCCTACTTCGCGAAGGTGAACGGCCTGCGCGCCGCGGCGGTGCCGCTCAAGGCGGATCTCGACATCGACGTGGACGGGCTGCTCGCCACGGGGGCGAAGCTCCTCTACGTGTGCTCGCCCAACAATCCCACGGGCACGGTGGCCTCGCGGGCCGCGCTGGAGCGGTTGATCGATCACGCGCCCGGCATCGTCCTGCTCGACGAGGCCTACGCCGAGTTCGCCCGTGAGAGCCACCTGGACCTGGCCTCTCGGCCCAACGTGCTGGTGACGCGCACGCTGTCCAAGGCCTTCGGGCTGGCGGGCCTGCGGGTGGGCTACGCGGTGGGAAACCCCACGCTGATCAACGAGGTGGAGAAGGCCCGGGGCCCCTATAAGGTGACGGGCCTGTCCGAGCGCATCGCCACCGCGGTGCTGTCCGAGGACGTGCCGTGGATGAAGGCCCGGGCCGGGGAGGCGCTGGCCATCCGCGCCCGGCTGGTGGACGAGCTCGGGAAGCTGGGGCTGAAGACGCTGCCCTCCGAGGCCAACTTCGTGATGGTGCCGCTGCCCGGCGCCCCCACGGTGGCCGAGCGGATGCGGCAGCGGGACGTGAACGTTCGTGCATTCCAGGGACTGAAGGGCATCGGGGACGCGCTGCGCATCGGCTGCGCCCCGTGGAACCAGATCGAGGCGGCGCTCGGCGCGCTGCGGGAGACGCTGCGGTGAGAGTGACACTATTCGACTACGGAGCGGGCAACCTGCACTCGCTGGCCAAGGCGCTCGCCACGGCGCCGGGCGTGGAGGTGCGGGTGCAGGAGGATCCGAGCCGGGCGCTCGACACGGACGTGCTGGTGCTGCCGGGCGTGGGGGCCTTCGGCGCGGCGGCGGCGCGGCTGGAGCCGGGGCGCGACAAGATGCGGCAGGCCCTGGAGGACGGCCTGCCGTGTCTGGGCATCTGTCTGGGCATGCAGCTCATGTTCGACACCAGTGACGAGGGCGGGGGCTGGGGCCTGGGCTTCTTCCGCGGCCAGGTGACGAAGCTGCGCTCGCGGCGCGTGCCCCACATCGGGTGGAACTCGGTGGAGGAGGACACCGCCCTGAAGAGCGCGAAGCTGGGCAGCGTCTACTACGCGCACAGCTTCGTCTGCCGCGCCGAGGAGCCTGGCGTGGTGGTGGGCTGGACGACGCACGAGGAGGACCGCTTCCCCGCGGCGGTGCGGCGCGGGAAGGTGCTCGGCGTGCAGTTCCACCCGGAGAAGAGCTCGGCGGCCGGCGTGCGCTTCGTGCAGGCCTTCCTCGAGGAGGTGCGGACATGATCGCCATTCCCGCCATCGACCTGCGCGAGGGCGCCTGCGTGCAACTGGTGGGCGGCTCCTACGCCGACGAGCGCGTGCGGGTGAAGGATCCGCTGGATGCTCTGAAGCGCTGGCGCTCGTTCGGCTTCAAGACCTTCCACGTGGTGGACCTGGACGCCGCGCTCGGCAAGGGCTCCAACGAGGGCCCCATCGGGAAGCTGCTGACCCATGAGCCGGGCCTCACCTTCTCGGTGGGCGGCGGCGTGCGGAGCACGGCCAAGGCGGAGGCGGTGCTCGCGCTGGGCGCCTCCTACGTGGTGGTGGGCACCAAGGCCATCGAGGACCCGGCGTGGCTGGGCGAGCTGGCTGGACGTTTCCCGGGCCGGGTGGTGGTGGCCGCGGACGTGAAGGGCCGCGAGGTGGTGACGCGCGGCTGGACGTCGGGCAGCGCCCTGGACATCGCGGACGTGCTGCGGACGCTGGAGCCCCTGCCCCTGGGTGGCCTGCTGGTGACGGCGGTGCACAAGGAAGGGCAGATGGAGGGCGTGGACCTGCCGCTCATGGAGGAGGTGGCCCGGGCGGGCCGGCATCCGCTGTTCGCCTCGGGTGGCGTGACGACGGTGGAGGATCTGCGGGCCCTCGGGCGCGTGGGGGCCTTCGGGGCCGTCATCGGCATGGCGCTGTACACAGGCAGGTTGGACGCCACCGAGGTGGCACGGGAGTTCGCATGACCACCATCGTTCGCGAGACGAAGGAGACGAAGGTCACCGTGGAGATCGCCCTGGGCAAGGGGGTCGCCAAGGTGGACACGGGGCTGCCCTTCTTCGATCACATGCTGTCCACGTTCGCGCGCTACGCGGGCCTGGACCTGACGCTGCACGCCCGCGGCGACCTGCGGCACCACCTCATGGAGGACGTGGCCATCACCCTGGGCACGGCGGTGAACAAGGTGATTCCCGCCACGGCGGCCCGCTACGGCGAGCGCACCATCCCCATGGACGACGCGCTGGTGCAGGCCTGCATCGACGTGGCCGGGCGCTTCTATTACCGGGGCCCTCTGCGCAACAAGCTGTACGAGCACGTCATGCGCTCGTTCTGTGAGCACGCCAGGGTGACACTGCACCTGCGGATTCTTCGCGGCAAGGACAGCCACCACGTGACGGAGGCGGCCTTCAAGGCGCTCGGCATGGCGCTGCGGGACGCGATGGTGGACTCGGGCGTGGTGTTCAGCACGAAGGGCGCGGTCGCCCTGGAGGTGAAGTGAGATGCTCACGCGACGGCTGATCGTCTGTCTGGATGTGAAGGGTGGGCGCGTGGTGAAGGGCGTCCAGTTCGAGGGCCTCCGGGACGTGGGAGATCCCGTGGAGCTGGCCATGCGCTACGAGGAGGCGGGCGCCGATGAGGTGACGTTCCTCGACATCTCCGCGAGCAACGAGGAGCGCGGCACGCTGTGGGACCTGGTGCACCGCACGGCGGAGCGGCTGTTCATCCCGCTCACGGTGGGCGGTGGCGTGCGCACGGTGGATGACGTGGGCCGGGCGCTGCGGGCGGGCGCGGACAAGGTGAGCCTCAACTCGGCGGCGGTGGCCCGTCCCGAGGTGCTCACCGAGTGCGCCGAGCGTTTCGGCGCCCAGTGCGTGGTGGCGAGCATCGACGCGAAGCGGGATGGAGACCGGTGGCGCGTGTACACCCACGGCGGCAAGAAGGCCACGGATCTGGACGCGGTGACGTGGGCGCGCGAGTGCGTGAAACGTGGGGCAGGTGAAATCCTGCTCACGAGCATTGATCGGGACGGGGCCCGTTCGGGGTATGACCTGGAGCTGACGCGGACGATCGCCGAGCAGGTGGACGTTCCGGTCATCGCCTCGGGTGGTGCGGGCAACGCGGAGCATGTCCGGGCCGCGTTGCAGGAGGGGAAGGCGGAGGCGGCGCTGGTGGCGGGAATCCTCCACGACGGCGTCACCACTGTCGGGGCGATCAAGGCGCTGCTCCAGAAGAGCGGCCTCGGGATCAGGAGCCTCTGAATGGATGCGCAGACGTTGTTGCAGGCGGCGGAGGAAGTGGCTCGCAAGTCGGGTGACGTGGCCCTGGGTTACTTCCGCCAGGGCGTCACGGTGGACACCAAGGGCGACGGCACGCCGGTGACGGTGGCGGACCAGACCGCCGAGAAGACGGCGCGCGAGTGGATCGAAGCCCGTTTCCCCGAGGACGGCATCCTCGGGGAGGAGTTCGGCGAGACACGCGCCGGGGCGAAGCGCCGGTGGATTTTGGACCCCATCGACGGGACGAAGACGTTCATCCGGGGCGTGCCGCTGTGGGGCACGCTGGTGGCGGTGGCGGAGGGCGAGAAGATCCTCGCGGGTGCGGCGTACTTCCCGCCGGTGGGGGAGATGCTGGTGGCGGCACCGGGGCAGGGGTGCTGGTGGAATGGGAAGCGGACGCGGGTGTCGGCGGAGGCGGACCTGTCCAAGGCGCTGGTGCTGTCCACGGACGAGCGCTTCCTGGTGCACCCGGAGCGCGGGGCGAAGTGGCGGACGCTGACGGCGAAGGCGGCCGTGGCCCGCACCTGGGGTGACTGCTACGGCTACCTGCTGCTGGCCACGGGGCGGGCGGAGGTGATGGTGGACGAGCTGCTGTCTCCCTGGGACGCGGCGGCCCTGCAGCCCATCGTCGAGGAAGCGGGCGGAGTGTTCACGGACTGGACGGGGGCGAGGACCTCGTTCGGCGGCAATGGAATCGCGACGAACGCGGCGCTCGCGGAACAGGTGCGCGAGCTGCTGGGCGCCAAGAGGGCATGATGCTGGACTTGTCGAAGCTGGATTTCACCAAGGGCAACGGGCTGGTGACGGTGGTGACGCAGGACGCGCACTCGGGCGACCTGCTGATGGTGGCGCACGCGGACCGCGAGGCGTTGGAGAAGACGCTGGAGACGGGCGAGATGTACTACCGCTCGCGCACGCGGGGCCTGTGGCACAAGGGTGGCACGAGCGGGAACGTGCAGCGCGTGGTGTCCCTGACGGCGGACTGCGACGGGGACGCGGTGCTGGCGCGTGTGACGAAGGCGGGCCCGGCGTGCCACACCGGGGCGGAGACCTGCTTCGACACCGGTCCGGTGGATGCGCTCGTCGAGCTGGATCGGACCATCACCCAGCGCGCGGCGAAGGCGCCGGAGCCGGGAGAGAAGCCGAGCTACACGCGGCGGCTCCTGGACGATCGCAACTTGCGCCTGAAGAAGATCGGCGAGGAGGGGGCGGAGCTGGTGACGGCGTGCGCGGATGGGGACAAGGAGCGCGCGACGGAGGAGGCGGCGGACGTGCTCTACCACGTGCTGGTGGCGGTGCGGCCGCTGGGCATCACGTTGGATGACGTGAAGGCGGTGCTCGCGCGCCGGGCGGGAAGAACTCCCTCTCCCTCTGGGCGAGGGCAGGGGTGAGGGTCGTCTCCAAATCCCCTCTCCCCCGGACGAGGGACGGGGTGGAGGGTGCC
>NZ_JPMI01000085.1 GCF_000733295.1 Archangium violaceum Cb vi76
TGAGGGTGCCCGTCACCGTCCTGAACCCCACCTGGGAGCGAGAGGTTGATGAAAAACCGGTGGATATACGGAGCCTCCCTCTCCGTGCTGCTGTTGGGCCTCGTGTTGGCGCTGTGGCTCGTCCTCCGGGGAGAACCCGGGTCCCCCGTACGAGGAGCCGAGGCCCACGCGCGTGCGTCCGGCCCCCGCTCCGCGTCGCTGCTCCAGGGACTGTTCCAGGAGACACCCCCGGCTCTGGAGGACCCACGCCTGCACATCCGTGGTCTCGTGCTGGGGGCCCGAGGTCCCGTGGCGGGGGCGGTGGTGCTCGCGTCGGCGCCGGTGCGCGGGGAGTCACTCTCGACGCTGCCGTGCAAGGAGAGTCTTCGTCCCGGAGCGACAGTGCTCGACTGCGCTTTTGGTTCCTCGGGCGCGGAGCTGGCGGAGTGGGTGGCACAGCGCCATGGCGAGGTGCCCGTGCTCGGCCGGGCCACGACGGGGGCGGATGGCACCTTCACGCTGGAGAAGCTGGACGCGGGCCGGTACACGCTCTGGGTGGAGAGCGCCGAGGGCACGGGCCTGCGGCACGGTGTGGCCGCGGGGGACGAGGGAGTGGAGCTGCGGCTCGGCGCGGGCGTGCGGCTGTCGGGCAAGGTCGTCGATGACGGCTTCGAGCCCGTTCCGGGCGCGCTCGTCACCGCCATCTTCAATGCGGAGAGCCGCTTCTTCGAGACGCTCACGGATGCGAGCGGCCGGTACCAGCTCGGACCGTTCCCTCCTGGCGAGTACGCCTTCGTCGTCTCCAAGGAGGGCCTGAGGAGCAAGACCGACAGGCTGACGCTCCACTCGACGAAGACGGACAAGACCTTCTTCATGGATCGCCCGAGGCGGATCTCTGGCCTCGTCCTGCGCGCGGGGGCTCCGGTGGCGGGGGCGAAGGTGCTGGCCACGGCTCACTCGCTCGCCTTCGGGGACGAGACCGTCACCTTCACGGACGTGCGGGGGCGCTTCTTCCTCGAGGGCCTGAAGCCCGGGCTCCAGAAGCTCTTCGCCACGCACGCCGGGGATGCCGCCAGCGCGGAGGTGCCCATCTTCGAGGAGACGCTCGAGCGTACGGACATCACGCTCGAGCTCACGCCAGCCGCCGAGGTGCACGGGGTGGTGCGCGACGAGTCGGGGCAGCCCATCGAGGGGGCGCATGTCTCCACGAAGCTGAAGCTGGAGCGCAGCTCCGTGCTGTTGCTGGTGGAGACGGACGCGGAGGGGCGCTACCGGCTCGGCCCGGTGTGGCCCGGCCCGGTGCGCTTCGAGGTCTCCAAGGGGAAGGACTTCCAGCTCCACCACTCCGAGCGGACCCTCCCGGCGGGGGAGAGCACGGTGGATTTCACCCTGACGCGCTGGATGCGCGTCGACGGTGTCCTGGTGGACACGGAGGCGCGGCCCATCGAGGGCGAGTACGCGGTGCTGGCGCCGCTCGAGGGCTGGGAGAAGGGGGTCTGGGACAAGGTCCAGACGGGACCGGATGGAGGCTTCTCCCTCATCGCGCCCCAGCCCGGGCGCCACATGCTCCACATCGGGGGCAGGCGGGTGCGCTACCGCGCTGTGGAGGTGAGCGCCCCATCGAGCCAGCACATCGTCGCCGAGCGCTTTCCCTCCGTGGTGGGAGAGGTGGTGGACGAGGCGGGCATGCCCATGCCTGGTGTCGCGGTGGGGCTCTGGCCCGAGGGCTCCGGGAAGCTCCGCGAGCAGCTCGACCGGGACGAGACGGATGCCTGGGGACGCTTCGCGCTCTCGGCCCCCGAGGCGGGGCGCTACCGGCTCGCCGCGGAGCTGGACGAGAACACGCTCGTCCGGGCCGCCTCTCAGCTCATCTCGCTCGGAGGGGGCGAGACCCGGCTGAAGCTGCTCGTCCCAACGGGAAGGCCCGTGTCGGGAGTGGTGGTGGATCCGCGCGGCAATCCCATTCCGGGAATCCGTCTGCGCGTGAGAGCGCCTCAGGCGTTCGAGGACGTGGGAGGCGGCTGGTCGTTCCGGGGCGTGAGCACGGATCAGGACGGCCGTTTCACTTTCAAGGAGCTCGCGGGCGAGGAGCTCCTCCTGCACGTCTGGGAGCCGGGTTATGACTTCGACGCCTCGCACGGTGTTGGGCCTCGGGGTCCCCTGCGCCTCAGGTCTGGAGACTCGTGGTTGCGCCTCGTGCTCGTCCGGGTAGGACCTGTCCGGGACCGGTACGAGAAGTTCAGGGAGGACGAGGCATGGGACGATTGAAACCAATGCTCGTGATGTGCACCATGCCCTCTGTCTCAATCGTCGTATAGGCCCGCCAGGAATTCCTGAAAGCTGTCGGCGACGGGGTAGACCTGAGCCTCTGTTGAGACGAGCACGATCCGGGGCTCCTCGAGTGACTCCCTGTAATCGAAGCAGATCGGCTCGCCGCCGGGGGTATCGCCGAACGGGTAGATCCGCGGTGGAATGTAGGGCTGGAAGACTTCGTATTTGTGCTGGATGAAGTAGGTTTCGTGTTCTGGATGCTCTGTCACCGTCAGCAGCACGCTGAGCGCATTGGAGTTCCTGCCGATATTGAAGGCGTTGGGGACAGGAGTCATGCCTTGGTAGAGCGAGACCAGCCGCTTGTATTCACCGGGTAGCCGGACACCCCAGGTGGTCTCAATCCGCTCGATTTCACCTGGAAGGGCAGGGTGGGGCTCCTTCCACAAGTAGCTCCGCCAGCGGAGGCTCATTCTCCAACTCTCCTTTCTCTTCTCATGGTGCCTTGTAACCACCGCCCCAGATGGACATACCTCGCGTGTGGGGGATGGCCAGGCCGTGGGCGCTTCGCGTGATGAGCTGCATCCTCCCGACATCCTGATGGAGTCGGAAGCTCGACGCTGTTGATGCGGAGCGAGGACGGGGTTGGATGGGTTGAGGTGTGGACACGAGGAAGCCGACTGCGCTAGTGGGACTGGACGGGGTGACACAAGACGTGGTGTAGCCACTGCATGCTGGAGGGTGTGTTACCGAGGAGGATGGAATCCCAGCAGGGGGACTGCGAGGAGCGCACATATCCGACCAATGACTGCAGGCTGACATCTGCGCCGAATTCCCAGCCGCCCGGCACGCCGTTCCCTATTCTGTCCCGGCTCACTTCTCACCTCTTCTTACGGTGATCCTCACATGGCCATCGACAGGCAGAGTTCTATGGATGTGCGTGATAGTCGCGCTGACGGTTCGTACATTGCCATGCAACTCGATGCGCTCTCAAGCGCGGCCACGAGCGCTGACCTGGGCATCCCTCTGGACGGGTCGGCTCCGTTCTCCATCGATGCATGGATCCGGTTCAACGGGTTACCGCCGCTGGCATCTGCACTCTCCAAGGACGGGGCGTTCGTGTTCGGGAGCATGGGCAACTCCGTGGTATTTCAGTTCAATGGTCTCGGCGAAGTGGTGTCCGACGCGAACCAGGGCGTCCTCAAGGACAACTCTTGGCATTACATCTGTGTCACGTTCGACGGCTCTACGCTGCGGCTATACTTGGACGGCGCGTTCAACACGGTAGCGAGCTTTTCGGGCAAGGGGCAGACCTCATCGAGCGCAATCCTCATCGGGTCGCAGATTCAAGGGCTGGTCCGACGGGTCCGCGTCTACAGCACGCCGCTCACGGCAGAGGTGGTACTTGCGAACATGTTCGGGACGCCTTCAGCCGGAACGCTCGTGGCCGACTTTGATTTCAGCGTTGTTCCCCCCGTGGACCACGGACCGCGCGCGAATCCTATCAGTCTGCAGAACGCCGCGCAGATGATCAAGGTATCTCCTGCGCTGTCCCTCGGCACCAGCGGATTCGCACGACCATTTGGGGACAGGGCGATCAATCCGGGTGGCGCTCAGGTCGACCCTTACACAGTGCAGGCATGGGTGCTCGTCGCCACGTCGACGAACTCCAGGCAAGCCATCTTCGTCAACAGCGATCTGCAGAGCAATACCGGTATTGCTCTTCTTCTGGAGTACGATGCAACGGTGTCGGGATACCGGGTCGTCTCGCAGCGCGGTTCAAACAACGAATCTTCGCAGACTCTGACCTCCAAGGGTGTCGTGCAGATCGGCTCATGGACCAACGTCGCGACGACATTTGACGGCGCAAAGCTTTCGATTTTTCTTCAGGGGTTGCCCGACGCTTCGATGGACTGCGGCCCAATTCCCCTCTATCGCCCCCAGAGCGATCTGTTGATTGGCGCGGCGCTGGCACAGGGGATTCCGGTCGGCGCAACGACCTTCCAGGGCTTCATTCGAGAGGTGGACGTATACACGCGCGCGCTCCTGGCCACGGAGATCCTGGAGAACTTAACCGACCTGCCGGACGTGAACGATCCGACCCTTGTGGGAGCGTACAACTTCACGTCTTCGCCAGCGCGCAACCAGGCCAACGGTCACCCGATCGGGCTCGCCGAGGGCGCGGTGCTGTCGGGCCATCTCGGCCCTGCGAGCGCGAGCACGATTACACTGCGAGACGAAGCACCATTTCCGGCCCCATGCCTGGACATCGAGACTCTGGAGGAGCTCCGGGCGAGCGTGGACTTTGGCTCACTCTGGAAAATCCACGAGGCAGATCTTCGGGCGGCCATGGAAGCAGATGTGGCCGCATTTTCCGATCCACGGGACCAGTCGAGAGTGCGTGACGCTTGGGCGAAGGTGCTTGAGAAGATCGCCGACGCTCCGGAGCGAATGCCTCTCTGGGTAACCCGCCACCGGCACCTTGGAGAGCAACTGCTCGTGTGCCACACGCCGCGGGGAAGCTATGTGGCTTTTCGCGCTCCCGAAGACTCAATCCCGGATTGTTTGCTCTGGAAGATCCACCTCGTGTTCATCATCGTTGCCGGCGCCCTCGACGCGTTCACAGGAGTGGGCGCAAAGTTGACGGACAAGGCCATCGCATATATCCGCCAAGTCCTCCAGAACGCGCCAATCGCGGCGCTCATGGCCGCAGGGAACGGCATGCGTGCGGCGCTGATTTTCTCGATCCTGGGCTTGCTCTGGCAGGCCGGGTTCCTCCGGCCGCTCATTCTGCTCGTGATCGACGTGGGCTTCTGGACCTTGGTGCGCGTCGCGGCCCGCATGATCTTGGTAGCATCTGGAGTCGGATCGGCTGCGGTGATTTCCTCGCTCGCGGCCACGGCCGCGACGTTCATCATGGCCTACGCCCGCCGCCCCTCCTCATGTGATCCGCTCCCAACCGTGGATTTGGCGTCCCTCTCGTTCCACCACGATCCGACCAGCACCATCGACGCGCTGCCAATCCGGAAGAATTTTGACACGCCAATCACCGCACCGGAGTGGACCAAAGGCAAGACGGTCGCGTCCTCAGCCCCGGCCGCCTTTGCGATCACACGCGTGGCCGGCAAAGTCGTCACGCTCCAGGCGAGATTCCACATCTCGGAAACGACAGGACAGACGGTGCGGATCCAGGCGCTCGGCGGGGGAATTCTGGGCGCCGTTGAGCCGACCACCGTCAAGTTCGACCCGGGCGGAGATGCCACCTTGACCTTGCAACTGCCCAATCATGCGCTCGCTGCCAGTGGCATCGCACTTCAGGACATCTCATGGACATGGCAGTACCAAGTCGGAGCAGCAGAGTGGACGACGATCACGAGCACCACGCATCGAATCTACGTGCTCCTCGACGTCCCCACCCTGCCCTGGATGCAGGGTGCGGATACCCAGAACAACCAGCTTCCGTGGACGGATGTCCTCGACCATTCCTGTACCTGGGCCGCTGGCGCGGCCACCGCTGACGCCGCCGTCCGGGCCGTCACCGAAAAAGTTAACGGCGGAATCGACCTCACGTACGACACGGCTCAAGGCGCCAGCGTGTACACCGACAATGCCCGGCCCCAGAACTTCCTGTGCACACAGTTCCTCAAGTACCTCGGCCATATGGGCGGCGCGGGGGGACAAGTTAACTGCACGGACTGCGCGAGCATTGTGACCACGTTCTCGAACATCCTGGGATGCAATGTTTTTGCGTCCACCATGGGAGAAAAGTTCAGGTGCAATCAGATCCTCGCGATCGGTACCACGACATGGGTGGTGCCTTTTGGATATGGATTCGCTTACCACGAAGTCGCATGGACCGGGGCGGGCTCGTATAAAGACAACCTGTATGACGCCTGTCTCCATTTGGATGTCGGCCCCGACCCGTGGGGCACGGGCCCTCACACGGCCGAACTGCCGCTCGCTTGGCCATTTACTACTACCAAAGAGTTCACACCCGACTTGCCAATCGCCACGCCGTTCACCGACACCAGTTACCGCGAGCGTTTGTCGGCAAACAGCGCTGACGGCATCGGCAAGACGAATCCGAAAGGGCCTTGGAATTATGCGGCCGGCGGCCGGCGGCCCGTGCGCTGAGTCGGCGCGGCGAGAGGCTTAGAGATTGGCGCCTAGCCAGGAATGAAGGAAATATGACAACCAAGAACCCGGATTTGATGAACGTGAGTGAGCGCTACCGGCCAGAGGAGTGGCCCCCAGCGAACGTGGCTGGAGGCGGCCTCGTGACATCGTTTCTACCGGACATTGGCGATCGTCACGCGCTGGTGCTGGAGGGGAGAGATCACCACGAGCCGAACGGTGTCCGTGAGCGCTACGTGAGCGCCGTCGATCCAGGCGTGCGCGTCCTCGTCGACATCTTGAGGTATGCGAGCGCCGAGGATGCTCGGCAGGGCTTGATCGACGAACTCAGGCAGATATCGGCACCTTGGGTTCCCTCCTGTGAGGAGAGGGCCTTGTCGATCGGAGAGGTCGGCTACTGCAGCCACGGCAATCCAATCACAAGTCTCCTGTTTGTGCGCGGAAACATACTCGCGAGGCTCCGGAGCGTCGGCTCTACGCCTGTCCACATTCCGGAGGTGGCCGCCACGATAGACGAGCAGATTGCCGAGAAGATGGGCGTCTCTCTCTTGCATAGTTCCCCTGGAATAAGATACGCGCTGAACGTCGGCGGAGCCCCGTACAACGATCTCTACTCGCGTGACAATTTCGGGGACAGTGGAGTCGTACCTTCGCTCGGCAATCCGAGCATGTCGCCGGACATCATTCCGCTCCAGAGCGGCACGTTGACTTGGCCGCTCGTCCAGACCTCCTACGAAGGCCCCGATCTCGGAAAACCGATCGTGAACAGCGGAGTGAACAACATCTACGTCCGCGCGAAAAATGCGGGTGCGAACGCCTCCTCCGGGACCGTCAACCTGTATTACTCGAAGGCATCCGTCTTCCTCCTGCCTTCGACGTGGATCCCGGTCATGACACCGAGCGGGGAGGGTTCCGTGCCGCTCGTCGACTCCAATGCGAGCAGGATGATCGCTTCGGGGGCGCTGGCGCTGACGAACCCAGCCTTCTTGCTGACGGGCCTACCCCAGATATCAAATGACCACTATTGCTTCATCAGCGTAATCCAGACGCCAACCCATCCGGTGGTCGTTCCAAAATCCTTCCCGTCCAACGCCGCATTCGCGCAGTGGGTTCAGAACACGCCTGCCGTTGCGTGGCGCAACCTGACGGTGGTACCGAACGGGCAAACCCAGATCGTTCGAGCCTTCCAGTTCGGCAACATCAACCCTGGAGGGGCGTACTTCTACTTCACGTTTACTGCGCAAGGGTGTCCGACCGGCACAAACCTCTGCGTGCAATGCACTGACGCGACCAATCGCATTGAGTGGAGCGGGTCTCTACCTGCACCGGATCCGCAGGGCAACCAGATCACGGGATTCCAGAACTGGGTCATCGGCAACTTTACCGGCTCGCTCGTGGTGACGCTGACTTCTCCGTCTGGCGCGTTCCCTCCCGGGACGAGATTTTCGTTCAAATATTATCAGGTGCCGACATCGAACGACGCGCTCCACCGCTCCGTTGGACGGCTCGTTGAGGTAGCACAGGTGCATGAGACGCTCGGCCCGCAACGGTCCATGCAGTTCTTGATTCAGCTCGGAGAGTGCACCTTGATCGTGCCGTGAGCGTCGGCGGCAGGATCGATCCAAAGTCAGAGAGAGAGGTTTTGAAGAGGAGGAGGGCGGGAGCTTTGTTCGGCGGTTTCGTCGGTACTACGAGCCTGTCCGACGTAAGCCTCCGATCCAGCCCATGGTGTCGGCCAGCGAGGAGCGTGGCACGGTGGCCGCGAGATGGACGGCGCGTCGACAAGCCTATCGCTGTTGAGCCTGCTGCTGGGCCCACGACTCGGGGAGGAGCTGCGCGAGTCGGGAGGCGGGGAAGCGGGTGTCGCCGAGCTTGGGCAACACGTCGCGGAAGTAGGCCCACGGGTCCATGCCCAGCTGGTAGCAGCTGAGGACGAGGGAGTAGACGTTGGCGGCACGGTGGCCGGCCGCGTCGCTGCCCAGGAAGAGCCAGTTCTTGCGTCCGAGGACAATGAGCTTGATGAGGCGCTCCACCTCGCCATTGTCCACCGGCACGCGTCCATCCTCGAGGAAGCGGCCCAGGGGGACGTAGCGGTTGCGCGCGTAGGCAATGGCCTTGCCCAGGGGAGTCTTGGCGGGCACATGCGGGGCCCACTGCTCCAGCAAGCCGAAGAGCTCCTCGTAGACGGGCAGGCTGTGCGAAAGGCGCAGGGCAAGGCGCGCCTCGGGGGAGAGCCCCTCCTGCTGGGCCTGCCGCTCCACAGCGTACAGCTTCTGCACGAGCATGAGCACCGTGCCGCCGCGAGCGTCGCCGGCCACGTAAGCGCGCTCGAAGCCGCGCCGGGCGTGCATCCAACAGCCCACCTCAATGCGTGGAGAGGTGGGGCCGAAGAGGGCCTGGTAGCCCTTGTAGCCATCCACCACCAGGTAGCCCCGGAAGTCGGCCAGCACCCCTTGGGGGCCCGTGCCACTCCAGTCAGGGGTGTACTCCACGAAGACGTTGCCGCCCTGGCCCACGTACGGCCAGAGGTGTCCGCGCTTGATTCCGCGGGCGTCGTCCCTGTCCAGCACGCGCACCCCCGTGTCGTCGGTGTGCAGCAAGGCGTCGGCCAGCGTGCGCTGCTTGAGCAGCTCCACCACGGGTGGCAGCAAGTCACTGGCGCCCGCCACCCAGTCACCCAGGGTGGAGGCGGGCAGCCTCACCCCGTGGCGTTTGTCGAAAATGGCCTGCTGGCGGTGCAGGGGCAGCCCGTCGCGGTACTTGCCCACCAGTAGCTGCGCCAGCAGCCCCGGGCCAGGCAGCGCCCCGGGTAGTGGCGTCTCCCCCGCGGGCGCGGCGGCCACCCCCTCCTTGCAACGTTGGCACCCGAGCTTCGGGCGCTTCTCCACTCGCACGAAGAAGCGCGCCGGCTCCAACTCCAGCCGTTGGCTCACCTCCTCGCCCATGGGCGTGCGCGGCTCACCGAACCCCGGGCACAGGCACTCCTCGGCCTCTGGCTGCACCAGCACCTCGCGCCTCTCCAGGTGCGCGGGCAGGGCCTGGGCGCCGCGTACGGGCGGGCGCTTGGGTGTCTTCCTCGGTGCGTCGGCCGGCGGGGCCACCGGGGCGGCTGCCTGTGCGCCGCCGGCGGTGGCGGGCACGGCCTCTGGCTCGGCGGACTGCTGCCAGGTGAGCAAGGACAGCAGCAGTTGGAGCTGATTGGCGGGAGTCTTCTCACTGCGCCGTCCATACAGCTGCCGCAGTGCCTGCTTGAGTCGCACCACCGTGGAGCTGTGCTCCTCGCGCAGCTGACCCAACAGGTCCAACAACATCTCAATGGCCTGCTCGCCACGGCCCTCCTCCAGCAGTTGCAGCATGTAGGCGCGCACCGCCTCCAAGTCCTTGCCCTCGACGGCGGGCGGCTGGGCTTGTTCCTGTTGACCCTTCTCTTCTTCGACGGTGACGGCAGAAGTCATGCGCGCCACGCCTATGCACGAAGTCATGCCGGGCGCGCAA
The DNA here is from genome assembly GCF_000733295.1 of Archangium violaceum Cb vi76. Classification (GTDB taxonomy): domain Bacteria; phylum Myxococcota; class Myxococcia; order Myxococcales; family Myxococcaceae; genus Archangium; species Archangium violaceum. Next base: position 9,877 of record NZ_JPMI01000085.1, read on the forward strand.
GCCCGGACTCAATGCACCTCGCGTCGCCGCGCCGCGCTGCCTGCCTCCACCAGCGACAGCAACTCCGAGAGCTGCCGTACGTCCAGGTGTACCGCGGCCTGGCCCTCCACGGGCACCGGCGCCCGGAAACGCCCCGCCTCCAGTCTCTTGCTCACCGTGCAGTACCCGTTGGCGTCCCAGAAGAGAATGCGCACGAAGTCCTTTCTCCTGGAGAAGAAGACGAACAGGTGGCCCGACTTCGGCTGCTGCCCAAGGCTGCTCTCCACCAGCGCGCTCAGCCCGTCGGCCTGCTTGCGCATGTCGCACGGCGCCGTCGCCACCCAGATTCTCACCCCCTCCGGTAGCTTCAGCACCCCTGCACCTCCTTCACCGCTTTCAGCACCCGCGCCACCAACTCCTGGCTGGCTCCCGCCTCCACTCGCACCCGCACCCCGTTCACCTCTACCTGCACCGCCTCTCCCTGCTCCCGCCTCGCCTCGCTCCGCCCGGCCGGCGCCATCTCCACGGGCACGAAGGCCATGGCCGCGCGCGCACCCTCCTTCCCTTCACGCCTGCGCGTCCAGAAGCGCAGCCTCTCTCTCGGCAACCCGTGCTTGCGCATGAAGGCCGACTGCGTGCCTCCTTCCTCCTCCCACGCTCGCACCACCTGCGCTGCTACCTCCGGTGTCCACCGCGGCTGCCTCGCCGCTACCAACCACGCTGGCTCCGCCTTCGTCGTCTCTGTGTTCGTCGTCATCGCGCCGCGCACTCTGTGGCCCCTCGAGCACCGGCACTACATGGGCTGGACCGGAGGCTTAGGAGGCAGGAGGAAATAACTTTTCCCTTTCAGTTTCTGCTCCAATGGAACTTGGCAGTGGCGAGGAAGGCGGATGGACAAGGACACGCATTACGAAGAGTCATCCAGAGCATGCATATGAAGCTGCAAGCTCTTCCCAGGTAGCCCAAGGCCATCACATCACGATGGGTTGTGTGGCTTCCTGAAAGGGAAAAGTTATTTCCTCCAGCCGCCTTACGCTGCGCATCTGGATGTTGGGGCTGCTGCTCGCTGGGGCCTGCGTGACGGATGGCGGCCTGCCGCGCAGTAGCGTACCCGCCCATAGAGGGGCTGATGTCTGCGAATCCGAGGAAGGGCTCGCGCGGGTGGTACTCGAGACGGGCGGCCAGCAGGTGTTGCTTCCCCCCCTGCCTCGGAGTGGGCCCTTACTGGTGAGCCAGGCCGAGTTCGAGCAGGCCATGCGGCTGGAGCCCACCTCCAAGCTGGTGGCGCTAGCACCAAACGCCGAATGAGGCGGGGACGGGTAACTTGCAGTCTACTCCCTCGTCCTCAGCTGCTACCGGCTGGGCATGGACCCGTGGGCCTACTTCCGCGACGTGCTGCCCAAGCTCGGCGATACCCGCTTCCCATCCTCCCGCCTCGCGGAGCTCCTCCCCGAGTCGTGGGCCCAGCAGCAGGCTCAGCAGCGATAGGCTTGTCGACGTGCCGTCCATCACTCGGCCACCGTGCCACGCTCCTCGGTGGCCGACACCATGGGCTCGACCGGATGCTTACTGCGCAGCCCCCATCGTGGCTGATTCGCAAGGTGAGGCCGTGATGACTCCCCGTGCTCTCTCTGGCTCGGCATGGACAGAGCATAGCATTACCGGAGAGTGCGCTTCTGTCGAGGCGCATCACCGACTACCCGTGTATGCCTTCAGCCCGCTACGAGCTTGAAGTTCCGGCCCATCAGTCAGCAATCCGAGCCGACCGAGCCGGAGTTCCAGAAGGCTACATCCAGCGGTGGAGGCTGACGTCCCATTTGCTGCGGATCAGTCCCAGGAAGCTCTCCAGCTCCGCTTCCCCCAGGCCCAGCCTGCACGTGAGCTCCGCCCGGATGAGCCGGAGCAGGCGCTCGCGTGCACGGGTCACCCGGTACGCGATGCTGGAGCGCGGCTCTCCGAACATCCGGGCGAGCCGGTCCATGGTGAAGCCATGCACGTGGTGCAGTCGCAGCAGGCTGCGCTCCTGCTCGGCGAGCGCCGCGGTGGCCCGCCGGAGCGCTTCCGTCAGCGCCTGGCGGGCGTCCTCGGTCGTCACCAGGCGCTCCGGATCCTCCGGACACAACATCCGGCTCAGCGTCTCCTCGGGCAGCTCCTCGAAGCGCTCCTGGTGTCCTTCGCGTTTGTGCAGCGCGATCAGGATGCGCTCGGCGGCGATACGCACCCAGGACAGCAAGGGGCCCCGGCCGGAGTAGAGCGCGAGCTTGGGCTGTTCATCACCCCGGCCCACGAGCAGCCGCTCGCGCAAAATCTGGAGGAGCTCGTCCGCCTGCGCCGCCGCGCCAGGCCCCAGCCGGGCGGGGACCTTGCGCAGCACCTGTTGATCGAAGGTGCGGAGTGCCTCGGGGGCTCCATCCAGACACGCTCGCGCCAGGTAGAGATCCCCACCGTGCAACCGGGGGAGCCACAGGGCCGCGTCCTCGTCCGGCACCTGGAGCGCCAGGTACGGGATGAAACGCTCGGGGGCGAGCACGACGGATGGCCATGCCGCCCGCCCCGCGTCCAGGTGCCCGCGCAGCAGGGTCTCCAGGCCGTCCACCCGCTCCAGCCGGGTGCGCAGCGCGGGCGTCAGGAATGCCGAGAGACTCATCCCACCTTGTTCGTCGCTCATGGTGTTCCTCGCTGCCGCTGCCAGTCGGAGAGCGCCTTCAGCTTCCGGTGACCCCGCGCTCCCAGCGCCTCCAGCTCCACCCGGGCCTCCTGGGCCAGCGCGTTGGCGCGTCCGGCCTCGGGAGGATTCTGCTCGGCGAGCGCCCGGGCCAACATGAAGGTGGCCCACGCCGAATCGCTCCGGTCCCTCGGCGCCTGCCGGTGGATGTCCCGCGCCCGTTCGATCAGGGGGACGGCCCGCCGGGGTTCTCCCGACGTCAGCAGCACCTCCGCCTGACAGATGAGGCCGAGCGCGACGTCGGGCGCCGCGGGCCCCTGCGCCGCCTCATCGAGCGCCTGCGACTTCAGGCAGTACTCGAGCGCCAGCTTCGGATTTCCACTGGCGAGCTCCACCTCGGACAGGACCCGGATCGTCGAGCTGCCCGAAGCGCCCTTCTTGCCCCTCACCTGTTCGGACAGCTCGAGGGAACGCAGCAGATCACTCCGGGCTTCACGCAGGCGGTTGGCTCGCAAGTGGAGCAGCCCCCGGTAGGCCAGGGGCAGGGCGGCGCGCGGCGTCTGGGGGCCGAGCGCGGTCTGGACGCTCTTCAGTGCACGCTCGAACCACTCCAGTGCCTCCTCCGTTCGCTGGGCATCCATGGACCACTGGCCCAGGGCACACAGCACGAGCATGGTATCGGGGTGGTCCTTGCCCTTGCTCCGCTCCATGATGGCGAGCGCCCGATCCAGGTACCCGCGCGACTCCTCCAGCCGGCCCTCCTTCCGCAGGGCGACGCCGAGGTTGTTGAGCGGACCGGCGAGGCTCGGGTGATCCGGCGTGTGGGCCACTTCCTGGAGCCGGAGTGAGCGGCGCCAGGCCTCGATCGCCTCCTCGCGGCGTCCCAGGTTGATCAACGCCACGGCCGTGTTGCTCAGGTACACCGCGAGGCCGGGATGATCCGGTCCCAACAGGCGCTCGCGGACCTGTTGCGCCTCGCGGAACAACTCCAGGGCTTCCGCGTTGCGGATCTGCTGCGAGCGGATGCGTCCCATCTGGGCCAGGAAGCGCACGGCGAGCAGGCTGTCGGGCCCCTGGAGCCCGCGGGCCAGCTCCAGGCCCTGGGTGAGCTCCCGCTCCGCGTCCTCCAGCCGCCCCTGTACCACCAGCATGCCGCCCAGCCGCAGGTGCAGCTCGGTGGTGATGGTGGGCGCGCGCTCACTTCCCAGCCGCTCCAGCGCCGCCCGGGCATGCTTCGCCAGGCGGTCCACCTCGTCGGCGCGCGCGAGCTGCTCCCCGACGAGCCAGACCAGCACGCTCCAGGTCCGCACGACCACCTCGTCATCCCGGCTGGCCTCCGCCGCCCAGAGGGCCCGGTAGAGGATCTCCTCGGCCTCCTTGTGTTTGCCGGTGAGCCCGTGGAGATGCCCATGCTCGAGGAGCACCTCGGCCTCCAGGGGCCGGAAATCGAGCGTCCGGACCTCCTCGAGCAGCGCGGCGGTGGTGGCGAGTGCCTCGGGATGTCTGCCCGCCTCGAGCTGGACTCGAACCTCCGCGAGCCGGCGCCGGGCCGCGTCCACGCGCGGGCGGAGGGCATCCGGCGGCTGGGGACGGGCCGAGAGCGCCGGTGCATCCCGGCACACCGTCAGCCCCTCGAGCGCCCCCACCATCTGGGAGGCCTTCTCCAGGATCTGCTCGTCCGCTCTCTCGAGCGTCTCCACGGTGGCCGACAGCTGCCACATCCGGGTGTCGAGACAGGTGGTCGTCTGCCAGGCGGAGGGATTCTCTCCGGCCTCGGCCGCGAGGCAGGCCTCCATCCGGAGCGTGCGCCATTGCGTGACGTGGGCATCGAGCGCCGTGGAGACCTTCTCCCAGACATCCGCCGCGTACGGCTTGCGCGTGCCCAGGAGGGCCGCCCTGACGCGTTCGTGGTGCTCGGGGCTCCATGCCTCGGCGAGCCGGTCCACCTCTCGCTGGCATTGCACCTCGCGGCGCCGGGTGAGGGTGCCATTCACCAGGACGAAGAGGAGCGGGACGGTGAGCGCCGCCGCGACCCAGGGCAGCGTGTGCCGCGAGCGCGGTTGGAGGGCGGACAGCAGCGCCTCCATCGACGCGTGACGGTCCGCCGGGTCGTAGCTCAGGCCCTTGAGGATGGCGCGCCGCACCTTCGCGGGAACCGGGCTCCGGGTGGACGGAGGTTGGACCCGTCCTTCCCGCATGGCGCGGAGCCGCTCCTCCGGGTCGTGGCCCGCGAAGGGGCGTACCCCGAAGAGGGCCTCGTAGAGGGCCACGCAGAAGCAGAACTGGTCGCTGAGGGCATCGGCCCGCTGTCCCTGGAGCTGCTCGGGAGCCATGTAGGCCGGGGTTCCGACCAGGGCACCCGTGCGGGTCAACGCGCCCGTCGACACGTCCTCCGCCGCCGTGTCTTCTGAGGCGGGGGAGACCGCCTTGCCGTTGCGGTTGGGGGGCCCGGCCAGGCCGAAGTCCGTGATGCGGGCCCGGCCATCGTTTCCCACCAGGATGTTGCTGGGCTTCACATCCCGGTGGACGAGTCCCGCGGCATGCGCGGCCGCCAGCCCCTGACCCGCCTCCAGGAAGACGCGGAGCACCTCCCGCCACGTGTGGGGCCGCTCGAGCCACCCGGCCAGCGTGGCTCCCTCCACCAACTCCAGCGCGAGGAAGACGCCCTCCTCGCAGGTGCCCACGTCATAGATGGCGACCACGTTCGTATGCGAGAGGCGGGCCAGTGACTGGGCTTCCCGCAGCAGCCGCTGCTTCAGCTCGTGGGCTTCCTGGCCCCGGGCACGCAACAACTTGAGGGCGATCTGCCGGTCCAGCTCGGGGTCATACGCGGCGTACACGACGCCCATGGCCCCCTGGCCCAGCAACGCGAGCACCACATAGCGCCCGATGGTGCTGTTGCGCGCGAGCGGCGCCTCCTCCTCCACGGCCGGGCCGGCCGGCCCCGAGCTCTGTCCCGCCGCCAGGACACGCTCGCACTCGGGACAACACAGGATGTGCTCCCGGACCTCGGCCCGGCGCTCGTCGGAGAGAAATCCCGAGAGGAAATCGCTCAGCGTTGTCTCGTTCGGGCATTCCATCCTTCTCGAAGGATAACCCGAACCCCTTGAAATTCCTCACACTATGGCAATTTTAGAAGCTTTCCGGGGTTTTCGCGGTCGATTCTTTGGACGCCGCCCGGCTCGCGCTCTCCACCCATGCGAGTGACGAAGTCCGGAGGAATCCATGAAGAACAAGTCAGGAATCGTGGTGCTCGCGGCCTCGCTGGCACTGACCCAGGCGTGCGGCACGAATGAGCAGCAGCAGCAGGTCCCCACGGCCCCCACCGTGGTGGACGTGAAGGAGGGCGAGGCCTCCGCGCGCGAGGACGAGTCCTTCGACGCGCTCTTCCGGGAGGCGGGCGAGGAGTTCGACGTGCCGCCCGCGCTCCTCAAGTCCATCTCGTTCGTCCAGACGCGCTACCAGATGGTGGAGGGGGCCGAGGAGTTCGAGGGGCGCCCGGTGGTCTACGGACTGATGGCGCTCTCGGGGGCGGGGCTCGAGGAGGGCGCGAAGCTGGCCGGCGTCACGGTGGAGCAGGTCAAGAAGGACGCGCGTTCCAACGTCCGGGCGGCGGCGGCGCTGCTGTCCCACCGCGCGGAGGCGCTGAAGATCGATCGGACGCAGGCGGCGAAGTGGGCCCCGGCGGTGGCCGAGGTGTCCGGCATCGAGAGTGAGGAGGGCCGTCGCAGCTTCGTGAACAACGAGGTCTTCCGGGTGGCCCGTCTGGGGATGGGCACGCTCTCGAAGGAGTGGGCCGCGAGTGGACAGGGCCTGAAGGTGGAGGAGCTGAGGACGGATGAGCTGGGGCAGCAGACCCAGGCGCTCGCCGGTCCGGACTACGCGCCAGCCGTGTGGAGGCCCTCGCCCAACTTCAACGCCCGGCCCGTGGGCGTGAGGATGGTGATCATCCACACCTGTGAGAGCGGCTACTCGGGTTGCTGGAGCTGGTTGACCAACACCAGCTCGGGAGTGAGCGCGCACTACGTGGTGCGCGAGGACGGCGGGGAGATCAGCCAGCTCGTCCGGGATGGGAGCCGGGCCTGGCACATCGGCGCCACCTACCAGTGCAGCAACAACAGCGGCCAGGAGTGCGGGCTGAACGGGAGGAGCTCCAACGATTTCACCATCGGTATCGAGCACGGTGGGTATGCGTCGACGGTGAACTGGCCGGTGGGGCAGATCGACGCTTCGGCCCGGCTGCTGTGCGACATCACGCGTGACAATGGGGTTCCCCGGGACCGCTACCACGTGGTGGGCCATGGGCAGCTCCAGCCGTACAACCGCACGGATCCCGGCGCGAACTGGCCCTGGGCGGACTACCTCAACCGCGCCAACGCCCACTGCGGCGCGGCGTGCGTGATCATGGGGGACATCAAGGCGAAGTACGACGCGGTGAACGGGCCCGTGTTGCTGGGCAAGTGCCAGGCCGGTGAGCTGGCGACGCCGGATGGGGTGGGGCGCTTCAACCACTTCGAGCGCGGCAGCATCTACTGGACGCCCACGCTGGGCGCCCACGTGGTGATGGGGCAGATCCGCATCAAGTGGGAGCAGCTGGGCTGGGAGCGCAGCGCCGTGGGCT
>NZ_JPMI01000086.1 GCF_000733295.1 Archangium violaceum Cb vi76
GGCCACGGGTGCGCACGAGGTGATTGGAGACATCAACGCGAAGTGGATTGCGCTGGGGCGGGAAGCGGGGCTGCTGGGCTACCCGCTGACGGACGAGACGAAGACGCCGGATGGGGTGGGGCGCTTCAACCACTTCCAGAACGGCAGCATCTACTGGACGGCGACGACGGGAGCGCATGAGGTGCATGGCCCCATCCGGGCCAGGTGGGAGTCGCTGGGCTGGGAGCGCAGCGCGTTGGGCTACCCGGTGAAGGACGAGTACGCCGTCACCGGTGGGCGCGAGAGCGAGTTCCAGAAGGGCTTCCTCACGCTCAACACCGCCACCAACACCGTCACCGTTCGCATGAAGTAGCAATCCCGGCGGATCCATGAGGTCCGCCGCGAGCAGCCGAAGTCCGCCCGCGGCGGGAGAGGACCCATCCGCCTCCCGCCGCGGGGCCACCCCTTTGTCGACCCCCCATTCCCCCCTCTACCCCCGAGAAGACACATGCGCCTGTCGCGTGGTTTGTTGCTGTTCTGCACCCTTACCGCCATCAGTTGCGGTGCTCCCGATGAAGAGCCCCGTCCCGTGGACGAGCTGACCGGCGAGGTCCTGATGGATCTGGCCGGGACCCATGACATGCACCGCCTGATGGAGGACGCCGACCTGACCGGGTGGGGCTGGATTACTCCCGCGCAGGTGCAGGGGTTCCTCCAGCAGAAGGGCTCCTATCTGGCCGGGTACAGGGATCCCGTGTGGGGCAACAAGACGGCCGCCACGCTCATCGTCGAGCGCTCGCGCGCGCATGGCATCAGCCCGCTGTACATGCTGGCGCGCATCCAGATCGAGTCGGGCCTCATCCAGAGCGGTACCTCGAACAACCTGGCCAAGGCCACCGGTTGTGGCTGCCCGGACAGTGGTGGCTGCAACACGAGCTACTCGGGCTTTGGCAACCAGGTGGAGTGTGGTGCCGCGAAGATCCGGAACTATTTGAGGGATCTGGACGCGGGCCGTCCCACGGTCAGCGGGTGGAAGGTCGGTCTCACCAAGCAGACGTTGGATCCCTGCACGGTGACGCCCGCCACCAAGGCCACCGCCGCGCTCTACACGTACACGCCGTGGGTGGGCGCGTATGCCATGCAGTGCGGACGGACCACGGTGGGTGGTTCGTCGCTCGTGTCGGCGGTCTTCTCCCGGTATCGGACCGATTACAACTGGGGCGCCAGTTGCGTGATCATGGGGGACATCAAGGCGAAGTACGACGCGGTGAACGGGCCCGTGCTGCTGGGCGCGTGCCAGGCCGGTGAGCTGGCGACGCCGGATGGAGTGGGGCGCTTCAACCACTTCGAGCGCGGCAGCATCTACTGGACGCCGACGTTGGGCGCGCACGTGGTGATGGGGCAGATCCGCATCAAGTGGGAGCAGG
>NZ_JPMI01000087.1 GCF_000733295.1 Archangium violaceum Cb vi76
CTGGGGCGAGAGGCGGGGCTGTTGGGCTACCCGCTGACGGACGAGACGAAGACGCCGGACGGGGTGGGGCGCTTCAACCACTTCCAGAACGGCAGCATCTACTGGACGCCGACGACGGGAGCGCGCGAGGTGCACGGACCCATCCGGGCCAGGTGGGAGTCGCTGGGCTGGGAGCGCAGCGCGCTGGGCTACCCGGTGACGGACGAGTACGCCGTCACGGGTGGCCGTGAGAGCGAGTTCCAGAAGGGCTTCCTCACGCTCAACACCGCCACCAACACCGTCACTGTCCGCATGAAGTAGCAGTCCCGGACGGTGCTCCCCTAACGCAGGATGGAAATCCCCATGAAAGTAGAAGGCATGCTGAATCCCCGTACGTGGCTGTCAGGTCTGTCATTGGCGCTGCTGCTGAGCGGTACCGGCTGCGGTTCCGAGACCCCGAATGCGGGCACGCAGGAAGAGCCCATGCAGGAGGCGACCCTCACCACGGCCCTGGCGCGGCCCAACTTCCAGGCCCCCTTCCCCTGCGGGCAGTCCTGGACGTTCAGCCACCACAGCGCCGAGGTGCGGCGCGCGCTGGACTTCGTGAAGAACGGCGGCGGCACCGACGGCCAGCCCAACGTTGCCTCCGCGGACGGCTACGCGACACAGCACTACCAGGCCAACGGCGCTGGCAACTACATCAAGATCGACCACGGTGGAGGGTGGATGACGTACTACTTCCACCTGAAATCCTTCTCGGTGGCGAACGGCACCCATGTGCGCCAGGGCCAGGAGATTGGCCGCACGGGTAGCACCGGCGCCAGCAGTGGTCCTCACATCCACTACGAGCAGCTGCTCAACGGAGTGGGCCAGGACATCGTCATCAATGGAGTGTCTCTGGCCCCCTACCCGGGCAGTTATGGCTCCAGGAGCATCACCAGCAACAACTGCGCCCGTTGCGAGATCCTGGGGGACATCAAGGTGAAGTACGACGCGGTGAACGGCCCCGTGCTGCTGGGCGCGTGCCAGGCCGGTGAGCTGGCGACGCCGGACGGGGTGGGGCGCTTCAACCACTTCGAGCGCGGCAGCATCTACTGGACGCCCACGCTGGGCGCCCACGTGGTGATGGGGCAGATCCGCATCAAGTGGGAACAGCTGGGCTGGGAGCGCGGCGTCCTGGGTT
>NZ_JPMI01000088.1 GCF_000733295.1 Archangium violaceum Cb vi76
TTGGGGCGGGAGGCGGGGCTGCTGGGCTACCCGCTGACGGACGAGACGAAGACGCCGGACGGAGTGGGGCGCTTCAACCACTTCCAGAATGGCAGCATCTACTGGACGGCGACGACGGGAGCGCATGAGGTGCATGGCCCCATCCGGGCCAGGTGGGAGTCGCTGGGCTGGGAGCGCAGCGCGTTGGGCTATCCGGTGACGGACGAGTACGCCGTCACGGGGGGGCGCGAGAGCGAGTTCCAGAAGGGCTTCCTCACGCTCAACACCGCCACCAACACCGTCACCGTTCGCATGAAGTAGTCAGGGGAGTCCTCCCAACATCCCCTCTCCCCCCGGGAGAGGGACGGGGTGAGGGTACCCGTCACCGTGCCCGATCCCACTCGGGCACCAGGCGATCCGTGCGCTAATCTGTCCGCTCCCGGTTAGCCAGTCGCGCGGGATGGGGCCTCACCCCGCGAGCGCGAGCTCGACACGGCCGTGCTGCTCATCCGTGGAGGCCACGCGCACCCGCAGGGGCATGCCGATGGTGAAGGTGCGCGAGGCGCTCACGAGCGACGTCTCCCGGGGATCCGGCTGGTAGGGCCCATCGGGCAGGGCGTCCGCGGGGAGGTTGGCCTCCACCAGCATGCCGTCGAGCTGGACGAGCAGGCCGGAGGGCCGCACGCGGGTAATCCGTCCGGTGAACTCACTGCCCACGTGCGAGGCCATCACCCGGGCCTCCAGCACGCGGTGGCGATCCTTCTCGGCGCGGCCGGCGGTGCGGGAGCGCTCGTTGAGGTGCACCCCGAGTTGCTCGATGGCGGGGTCCTCGTGCACGAAGTCGCGCCGGCCGCGCAGGTATTGCTTGAGGGCGCGGTGGACGGAGAGGTCCGCGTAGCGCCGGATGGGCGAGGTGAAGTGGAGGTACGCACGCGCGGCGAGGCCGAAGTGCATGGCCGGGACCACCGTGTATCGCGAGGGCCCCAGCGAGCGCCGCAGCACCGAGCGCAGGGCCGGCTCCGCGGTGCAGCCGGCGATCTGCCGGTCGAACGCGGCGAGCGCCAGCGGAGTGAGCCTGCGGCCAAAGCCCGCGCCGAAGCCCGAGTGCTGCGCGAAGGCGGCCAGGTCCGCCACGCGCTGGGGCTCCGGCTCGTCCTGGACGCGGAAGAGGGCGGGGACGCCGCGATCGATGAGCCAGCCCGCGATGGCCTCGTTGGCGGCGACCATGAAGCGCTCCACCATCGTGTGCGCCGTCGTGGGCCGCACGGCCTCGATGCCAGAGACCTCGCCCGTCTCCTCGTCGAAGGTGAAGCGGGCCTCGTCGCGCGACATCTCGATGCCCCCGCGCCCGGCCCGCGCCACCGCCAGCCGTGCCGCCGCCGCGCGGAACCACGGCATCGCCTCGCGCACCGGGGCCATCGGCTCGGACACCTCGTCCTTGTCGAGGTAGTCCGCCACCTCGGTGTAGCTCAGCTTCGCCCACGAGCGGATGAGGCTCTCGTAGACATCCGCCGCGGTGACTCGGCCCTCCGGGTCGATGCGCAGCTCCACGGTGAGGCACAGCCGGTCCTCGCCGGGCACGAGGCTGAGCCAGTTCGTCGAGAGCGCCTCGGGGAGCATGGGCAGCATGGCGCCGGCGAGGTACACGCTGGTGGCCCGCTCGCGTGCCACCCGGTCCAGCGCGGAGCCCTCGGTGACGAACTCGGCGGGATCGGCGATGGAGACGAACAGGCGCAGGGCCCCGTCTCCACTCGCGGGCAATACGGAGATGGCGTCGTCGATGACGCGTGTGGACGGTGCGTCCACGGTGACGGTGGGCACCTGGCGCAGATCGCGCCGGCCTCCGAGCGCGTGGGGCACGGTGAGGAGCCGCTGCACCTCGGCGTGGACCTCGGGGTCGAAGTCGCGGCGCAGCCCATGGCGCACGATGATGCGCTCCAGCGAGCGATCCGTGCCCGGCTCCAGTTTGCGCAGCAGCCAGGCCTTGCCGTCGGCGACACGCGCCACCACCGCGTCCTGGGGCTGCACCTCGACACCGGCCGTCTCCAGGGGCCAGTCGCCATTGGCCACGTCGCGGTCGATGCGCAGGTGGACGGCTCCCTTGCGCAGCACCACCTCGCCGTAGACCTCCTGGCGCGGACGCTTCAGGAGGGACAGCCCGCTCGCGCTCCAGCGGCCGTCCTCCGAGGCCGTCACCGTCGCGGAGACGACGTCATCGGCGAGGTACGGGTTGAGCTCGGGCGGCGGGATGAACGCGGAGAGCACCTCGTCGGAGCCGGACGGCTGCACGACGAGGAAGCCGAAGCCGCGAGGGTGGACGTCGATGCGGCCGGTGACGGTGCGCGAAGGGGAGGGTGTTTCCATGGGGCGCCGACATGCTACCCGCCCGGCTCGTGGACACCTATCTGTACGCGCGATACAAGCTCAGCGCGCGGGGACGAGCTTTTTCCCCTCGCGCTTCCAGAAGAGCGGCAGTTGGGCTCGTACCTGGGTGGTGCCCCCTGGCTCCTTCCGCTCCACACGCGTGAACTGCTCATCCGATGCCAGCTTCCAGCTCACACCGGAGGGACCTCGGGTTTCGGGCTCCGGTCGCGGGGGCGGCATGGGGGGAGGCTCCTTCGGGGAACTCCAGGTCCTGCCTCCGTCACGCGTGGTGAGCGCGCGGATCGGGGCGTTCTCCTCGTTCGCATCCGACAGCCACACCGTGCCCCGCTGGCCGTCCGTCCACTCCATCTGCTCCGGCCACTCGGACCAGATGGCCTTGGGGAGCGTGCTCCGGCGTTTCCACGTCGCCCCGCAGTCGGAGCTCGCGAACAGGAGCAGCTCTCCCGGGCCCTCGGTGGTCCACCCCACGAGCACCCGGCCCTGGCAGCCCTCGAACTCCACGAAGAGCACCTCGCTGTGCTCCACGGTGGGCAGGACTTCGGCCCAATGCGCTCCACCGTCCGTGCTGCGCAGCAGCAGGGCACGCAAGGGGTGCGAGGGCACGGAGAGCTTGCCGGAGAGGAAGAGGCCCGCCTCCGCGCGCGCGGGAGCCGTGAGCCCGGTGAGGTTCAACGTGACCTCGTCGCCGGACTCGGCCGCGCCCGCTCTCAATGCCACGGGGGGTGGGGGCGAGGCGGCGAGCAGCGCGCAGAGACACAGGAGGATCATCCGGCAATTCCTCGGCTCGGGATCGCGAGGAGACCCGCACCCTGGTGGAATGTCCAAGGAATTCTTGGTCCTTCGCGGGAGCCCGCCGCAATGGACGCCCATGGCGTGGTTCTCGGCGGGCCACAGTGGCACCCCCCTGCCCGCCTGGTTTCGGAAAAGGCCGGATTCGGATCACAATGGAGCTCAGCCACGAGGACTCCTCACCCTCACAGTCGTTCCCCTGATATGGCGCTACCTTCTTCTGCCGAGATAAGCCAGGACCTCCCACCGCCACACGAGCCCCGAGCCGAGGCCTCCTCGGGCTCCGAGAGGGGCTCGGCGCTGCTGCGCTGGTTGGACCTCTTCCTCTCGGAGCCCCTGCGCAACGCGGCTCCCGGGGATCTCGTCCGCCACCGGGTGCTCGTGGGCTCCGCGTGTTTCATGGTGGTGTTCACCCTGGTGTACACGGCGGGCACGCTGTTCACGCCGTACTCCCCGCTCCCGAGCGCCATGGGCGTGTTCTACCTGGCGGCGCTGATGGCGGCGCGCAAGGCCAACACGATCGCTCTTCCCGCGTTTTTCATGCTGGCGGGCATCACGGGCAGTTTCGTGGGGGGCCTCTTCATGAACGAGCCCCACCGGGAAGGCGGCGTGCATGCCATCTACCTGCTGCTCCCCGCCCTCGCCGTGTACCTGCTGGGGACGCGCCAGGCGCTGATCTACACCCTCCTCGTCGCCGTGATGATGAACGGAGTCCATCCCTTCTCCGTCATCGACCAACTCGACCTGACCTCCAAGGAGGATGTCTCCCGGTTCTGGGTCCGGCACGTCATGTCGGGCTTCACCTTCGTGGGCATCTGGGGACTGAGTGCGTTGCACAGCATCGCGCGGGCGGCGGCCTACCATTCGCTCGAGCGGGTGTTGAAGAAGCTCCGGGGCAGTGAGAGCAAGTTGAGCAGCATCATCGAGAGCACCGACGACATCGTGGCCTCGATAGATACCGAGGGGCGCGTGCTCGTCGCCAACTCGGCCATGCGGCAATTCTACCGGAAGGTCTTCGGCGCGGAGCTCGAGCTGGGGCAGCCGCTCCTGCGCCACTCGACGCCGGAGCGGTTCCAGCTCTGGAGTGAGCGCCTTGCCCAGGTGTATCGAGGCCAGCGCCTGCGACTGGAGGACACTGTCTTCCCGCTGGCAGGCGGGCGCCTCGTGCTGGACCTCAACCTCCACCCCATCCTGGCGGAGGACGGTCAGACCGTGGGGGTGACGCTCTTCGGCCGTGACATCACCAGCCGCAAGGAGGCGGAGGCCCGGGTGGGAGAGATGCACCGCACCCTAGTGGATGTCTCCCGCCAGATGGGCATGGCGGAGGTCGCCACCGGCGTGCTCCACAACGTGGGCAACACCCTCAACAGCGTCAACATCTCCACCACCCTCGTCACCGAGCAGCTCCGCCGCTCCCGCGTCACCGGACTGGTCAAGGCCACCCACCTGATGCGCGAGCACACCGCGGATCTCGCCTCCTTCCTCTCCAGCGACTCGCAGGGCAAGCAGTTGCCGCCCTATCTCCTCGCGCTGTCCGACCAGTTGGTGGAGGAGCGGGAGGCCATGCTCAAGGAGATGCAGTCACTCGGGGAGAGTGTCGAGCACATCAAGTCCATCGTCAGCATGCAGCAGAAGCACGCGCGCACCGCGGGTGCGGTGGAGCAGGTGGCCGTGCCCCAGCTCATCGACGAGGCCCTGCGCCTGCACGCCATCTCCTTCGAGCGGCTGGCCATCCGCATCGTGCGCGAGTACTCCGAAGTGCCCCACATCTTCGTGGACCGGCACAAGCTGCTGCAGATTCTCATCAACCTGCTGAGCAACGCGCGTCACGCGCTGGTGGACAGCGGGCATGAGGACAAGTGCATGCGCATCCAGGTCCAGCGCGCGTCCGAGGTAGAGCGGCTGCGCATCCAGGTGACGGACAATGGGGTGGGCATCGCCGCGGAGAACATGGCGCGCCTGTTCACCCAGGGCTTCACCACCAAGAAGGACGGGCACGGCTTCGGTCTGCACATCAGCGCCCTGGCGGCCGAGGAGATGAAGGGCCGGCTCACCTGCAGCAGCCCGGGCGTCGGCCAGGGCGCCACCTTCACGCTCGAACTGCCCATGAAGGACGAGTCCGCCTGAGGGTCCCCTTCCAAGGGAAGGGGGACAGGCCCGGTTACGGCCTGGGGAGCGCGCTTTCGACCAGCGACACCAGATCCGCCTGCACGCCGAGCACCGCGAAGCCGAAGTTGCCCCAGTTGTAGATGTCCCGGCTCGTCACGTCCGCGCCTCCCCCGAGCAGCCGCAGCCGAGCGTAGGCGTGCACGTCTCCCTTCGTGTTCAACGGAAGGCCCAGCGTCAGCGCCACGTCGTAGATGCCGCCCGTCGTGTTGCCGAGCAGTCCGAAGGTGGACAGCGCATCCGCCTCGAGCCCCGCCCATACCCGGGAGGGCAACTCGTAGCGCAGCCGCGTCTTCAGCGCTCCCACCACGCCGATGTCGCTCTCCTTGGCGTAGCGCGTGCCGTCCACCGCGCCCAGGGACACCAGCGCGTTGCGGATCTGCACGCTCGCCCCGATGTCCCAGGTGAAGCGCTCACCGTTGACGAGCCGGTACAGGTAGCTGGCCCTGTACCCATCGAAGAGGTAGCGGCTGTCCACCACCGTCCCCGTGGGGAACACCGTTCCCCGGAAGTCGATGTCCTTCGTCAGCGTCGCGCGCGTGGTGATGTCGAAGGGCGCATACAGCAGGATGATGCCGTGCCGCTCCCCCAGCCGCGCCTCGAGCGCGATCCGTTGGCTTCGGTACAGATTGTCCTTCTGGTTGAGGTCGTCGGCTTCGTACGAGGTGCCGGTCGGGCCGTAGCGGCCATCGTTCTGGAAGATATAAGCCGGCCCCGTCTCGTACTCGGCGACGAGCGCCGACAGCGGACTTTGGGCCAGGGCCGGAGTGGTCATCAGCATCAGGGTGAGCAGGTGGATTCTCATGGCGGCCCCTTCGATGCCGGAGCGCTCAACGGGTTCCGCGTGCCTCCACCTCGTTGAGCGTGAGTGTGTCCTTTTCCGGAAACACACTGAGCGCCTCCACGTCCAGCAGCGGTACCGGCAGTTCGCAGCTCTCCCATTGTCCCGTGCCCTTGAAGCGGCAGGCCACTGGATCCACGAAGCTCGTCCTGGAGTCTGGATCGTGCTTCCCCAGGCCATTCGTGGTGCGGACGGCGGCGCGCAGCGTGCCCGGGCCACTGGCACGCACGCGCAGCGCGGACAACTGGCGCACGGGCGGCTCGAACACCGCGCTCAGCGCGCCGTCCTTCTCCCACCGCTCTCCCTGGGGCTTCGCCGCGAGCGCCACGCCCGTGGCCTCCTGTTCATCGAAGGACTTCTCTCCACCCGGAGTCCCCACGGTCCGGTCCGGTTTCAGCACGGCGCTCTCTCCGGCCGGCTTCTCCTGGACGAGCTGCGTCAAAGCGGGGACGCCGCCGCGCACCACGGCCGCGTGCAGCACATTGGCGGGGAACTGACCCGCCTTCGCGCACACCGGGGCCAGCTGGCCGAGCGTCTCCTTCTGCGCGTCCGTCAGGCTGTCCTGGGGCAGGGCGGCGGGCGCCAGCAGGGCGCGCGACACCTCGGCACAGGCCTCCGGTGTTCCCGGCCCGGCATGTTCCAGGTACCAACGCAGGTTGGAGGAGTCGGTCGGGCGCCCCGCCATCAGCCCCAGCACCGCGCGTGTGACATGACTCGCACAGGGGTTGGCCCCGGCCTGGCACCGCTGGCACAGGGTCTCCAGCAGCTCCCTCAAGGGCGGCGCCCCCGCCTCGAGCTGCGAGCGGGCATCCAGGGCCGGGCCGAGCTCACAGGCCCGCACCGGGGGCTTGGGGCAGGCGTCGAGCTGTTGCCGGGCCCTCGTGAAGGCGGCGGGGTTTCCGGGGGCTCGCACCGCGCCTTCCAGGGCTCGCTCCAGGGTGCGGCAGGCCTGGTCGCTCGCCGAGGCGGGGGCGGGGGGAGGGGACTCGACCCGGCGCTCGCCCCGGTGGGTGATGAAATAGAGGCGGACGAAGGCCACCAGTGCCAGGGTCATCAGCAGCAGGGTTCGGAGTGGGAAGCGTCGCACGGTTGCAAACTCCTTGATTCCGGCCGGGATGGGTGGTTATCAGCGCCGCTCGGGTACATCCACTCCGGAGGCGTTCGTGGCTGAGACTTTCGACGTGGTGATCATCGGTTCGGGCCCCGGCGGGTATGTCGGTGCGATCCGGGCCGCGCAGCTGGGGCTGAAGACGGCCATTATCGAGAAGGACAAGCGCCTGGGTGGCACCTGCCTCCACCGCGGTTGCATCCCCACCAAGTCGCTCCTGTGGTCCGCGGCCCTGCTGCACCACATCCGCGAGGCCGCTGACTTCGGTATCGAGGTGCCGGCTCCGGTGGTCAACTGGGCCAAGGTGCAGGAGCACAAGCAGAAGGTGGTCACCAAGGGTGCCAACGGCATCGACTACCTGATGAAGAAGAACAAGATCACCGTCATCAAGGGACATGGCCGCATCGCCGGCAAGGGCAAGGTCGAGGTCGCCCTCGAGGGCGGTGGCAAGCAGTCGCTGGACACCAAGAACATCATCATCGCGACTGGCTCGGTGCCCAAGTCCCTGCCCAACGTGGCGGTGGACCACAAGCGCGTCCTCAACAGCGACTCCATCCTGGAGCTGGACCGCATCCCCAAGAGCCTGATCGTCATCGGCGCCGGCGCCGTGGGCTGCGAGTTCGCCTCCGTCTTCAACCACATGGGTAGCCAGGTCTCCATCGTGGAGTACATGCCCAACCTGCTTCCCATCGAGGACATCGACTGCTCGAAGGAGCTGGAGAAGCACTTCAAGCGCCGGAAGATCGATCTGCACACCGGCGCCAAGGTGGAGAAGGTCGAGACCACCGCCACCGGTGCGAAGCTCACCATGACCGTGGGCAACGAGACGCGCACCATCGAGGCCGAGTACGTCCTGTCCGCCGTGGGCCGCGCCCCCGTCAGCGAGGACATCGGTCTGCAGCTCACGTCCATCAAGGCCGAGCGTGGCTTCATCAAGACGGACGCGATGATGCGCACCAGCGAGCCCAACGTGTACGCCATCGGTGACGTCATCCCCACGCCGATGCTCGCCCACGTCGCCAGCGCCGAGTGCGTCCTCGCCGTCGAGCACATCGCCGGTAAGAACCCCGCTCCCATCAACTACGACCTCACCCCCTCCGCCACCTACTGCTACCCCGAGGTGGCTTCCGTGGGTCTCACGGAGAAGAAGGCCAAGGAGCGCGGCTACGACGTCAAGGCCGCCATCTTCCCGTTCTCCGCCGTCACCAAGGCCTCCATCTCCAACGAGGCCTTCGGAATGATCAAGGTCGTCTCCGACAAGAAGTATGACGAGGTGCTCGGCGTCCACCTCGTGGGCCCCCACGCCACCGAGCTCCTCGCCGAGGCCTGCGTCGCCATGCGCCTGGAGATCACCACCGAGGAGCTCGCTCATACGATGCACGCTCACCCCACGCTCTCCGAGATCATCAAGGAGGGCGCCGAGGCCACCCTGGGTCACCCGATCCACATCTGAGGCACCGGGGCTGTTGGGTAGACCCTCACCCCAGCCCTCTCCCAGAGGGAGAGGGGGCATACACGGGTCGTGATCAGGCCGTTCGGGACTCTTCTGTCTCGGACGGCCTTCGCATGTCTGGCGGTGGGTGCACCTTCACGTCTGCCCGCCCGGGCTCCTGGCATCCGACGCGTGCTCCGCTCATCCTTCGCTCAAGCTGTGCTTACGGCCGGGAGGTGGGCGAGCCTCCTGGGCCACCCCGTTCCTGCCCACTCACGATGGGGCCGTTACAACAGGCGGGAACTCGGGGAAGCTAACGCCTCGCGTCAAGGCTTCCCGCTTGACCCTGCTTTCGCCCAAACCGTAGAAGGCCCGCGACCCATGGCAACTCCCGATCGTTTCCCCCTGCCGCAGGTATCCGAGTCCACCCGGAAGCCCGAGTGGTTGAAGGTACGTCTCCCCAGCGGAGATGGGTACGAGCGGGTGAAATCCATCGTGCGCCGCACGAAGCTGGCCACCGTGTGCGAGGAGGCTCGCTGCCCCAACATCGCCGAGTGCTGGGGCGGTGGCACCGCCACGGTGATGCTCATGGGCGAGGTCTGCACCCGCGCCTGCCGCTTCTGCCACGTGAAGGTCGGTGCGCCTCCGCCGTTGGATCCCATGGAGCCCATCCACCTGGCCCAGGCCGTCAAGGAGATGGACCTCGAGTACATCGTGGTCACCTCCGTGAACCGCGATGACCGGCCGGATGGCGGCGCCAGCCACTTCGCCTCGGCCATCCGCGAGCTGCGCCAGCACTCGCCCAAGACGGTCGTCGAGGTGCTCATCCCCGACTTCAAGGGCGTGGAGCGCGACCTGACCACCGTGGCCGAGGCCCGCCCGCACGTGGTGGCCCACAACGTCGAGACGGTGGAGCGCCTCACCCCCACCGTGCGGGATCGCCGCGCCACCTACCGCCAGTCGCTCAAGGTGCTCGAGTACCTCAAGCAGCGGCCCGAGAAGCTCTACACGAAGACTTCCGTCATGGTCGGCCTGGGCGAGACCGACGCCGAGCTGGATCAGACCTTCAAGGATCTGCGCGCCGTGGGCGTGGACGTGCTCACGCTCGGCCAGTACCTCCAGCCTTCGCAGTACCACCTGCGCGTGGAGCGCTTCGTCACCCCGCAGCAGTTCGCGGACTACAAGCAGCTCGCCGAGTCCTACGGCTTCCTGTACGTCGCCTCCGGGCCGCTCGTGCGCTCCAGCTACCGCGCCGCCGAGTTCTTCATGAAGGGCCTCATGGAGCGTGAGCGCCTGGGGCTCGCCGGCAACACCTGATCCTTCCCCAACACCCTCACTCCCGAAACGGACCCCCGCGAATGGCGATCTTCGAGTTCAAGCTGCCCGATCTTGGCGAAGGCGTGCAGGAGGGCGAGCTCGTCAAGTGGCACGTCAAGCCCGGCGACAGCGTCAAGCAGGACCAGACGCTCGCCGAGGTGATGACCGACAAGGCCACCGTGACCGTGCCCAGCCCCACGGCCGGCCGTGTCGTGCAGACGCACGGCAACGAAGGCGACATGGCCAAGGTCCACCAGATCCTCGTCACCCTGGAGATCGAGGGCGCCGCCCCCGCCCAGGCCTCGGGTCATGGTGCTCCCGCCGCTCACGGGGCTCCCGCCGCCGCTGCTCCCGCCGCCGCCGCTGCCCAGGCCACCGGTCCGCAGGCCGCCTCCAAGGTGCTGGCCACGCCGCTCACCCGCCGCATGGCCGCCGAGCACGGGCTGAACCTCGCGGAGATCTCCGGCTCCGGTCCCCAGGGCCGCGTGATGAAGGCGGATGTCGTGGCCGCCCTCGAGGGTGGCAGCTCCGCTCGCAATGAGGTGGCTCCCGCCGCTCCCGCCCAGCAGGCCCGTCCAGCCGCGCCCCCGGTGGCCTCGGGCCGCGGCGACGAGCGCATCCCGCTGCGCGGCCTGCGCAAGAAGATCGCCGAGAAGATGGTGCGCTCGAAGTTCACCGCGCCCCACTTCGGCTTCGTCGAGGAGGTCGACTGCACCGAGCTCGTCGCCCTGCGCAAGCGCCTCAACGAGACCCTGGCCAACGCTGGCGAGAAGACCAAGCTGTCCTTCCTGCCCTTCATCATCAAGGCCACGCTCGCGGCGATGAAGAAGTACCCGCACCTCAACGCCAACATGGACGAGGCCGCCCAGGAGCTCGTCGTGCGCGGCGAGTTCAACATCGGCATCGCCGTGGCCACCCCCGAGGGCCTCACCGTCCCCGTCATCAAGAGCGCGGACCGTCTCTCCCTGCGCGAGCTGGCCGAGGAGGTCGTCCGCCTCAGCACCGCCGCGAGGGATCGCAAGCTGAAGATGGAGGAGCTCACCGGAGGCTCCTTCACCATCACCTCGCTGGGACAGACCGGCGGCATCTTCGCCACGCCCATCATCAACCACCCCGAGGTGGCCATCATGGGCATCCACCGCATGCGCAAGCGTCCCGCGGTGGACAGCAACGGCCAGGTCGTCGTGCGCGAGATGATGAACGTCTCCATCTCCGCCGATCACCGCGTCATCGACGGCCAGGTCGCCGCTGACTTCGTGTACGAGGTCATCAAGTACCTGGAGCATCCGGACATGCTGTTCCTGGCCATGGCCTGACGGCCGGGTCGCCCGCCGGGGGCGCGTGCCTCGCTGGGAGCGCTCGCGCACCGCGCTCCCGTCCTTCGAGGAGGTTACGTAGCCCCATGGCCGAGAACGTTCGCGACGTCATCCGCGCTGCCCAGGCCGCGGAGCTCGGTGGTGACAAGCCCCGCGCCATCGAGCTGCTCCGGCTCGCCGCAGACCTCTGCCGGCGCTCCGGCAACAAGCCCCGCGCCGAGCAGCTCCTGCGCTACGCCCTCCGGTTGGATCCTTCTCGCAAGGAGCTGGAGGAGGAGCTCCGCCAGTTGGATCGCGAGGAGCCACCGCCTCCTCCGCCATCGGCTCCCGACGACGACGACGGTGGGCCCGAGCCCGGCGTGTTCGTCCTCGAGGAGGACTCCTCGTCTTCCCTCCAGGAGGCCCTTCGCGAGGCCGAGCTGTCCATGGATCGGCGGACCCGTCCCGTGGCCCTCGCCGCCGAGATGATGCGCTCCGCTGTCAGCAGCGTGCCGGTGCATGGCAAGGAGGCGGTGCCCCAGGCTCCGGCTGCCGTGGCTCCCGTGGTGAAGGAAGACCCTCACCCCAACCCTCTCCCAAAGGGAGAGGGAGTCGCCGGAGACGAGGGGGCTTTCATCGAGCGGGGGCCTACTCGCGCGGATCCGTCCCTCGATGCCTGGTGCTCCTTCTGCTGCCGGCCCCGCTCCGAGGTGGGTGCGCTCGTCGCCGGTCCCGCGGGCGCGTTCATCTGCTCGGCCTGCATCGGTGAGTCGGGTGCGCTGCTCGGGGGTGTGGCTCCCGTGGCTCCGGCTGCCCGGGTTCAGGCTCCGGTTCCCCAGCGGCCCGTTTCCGTCGAGCTGGTGGGGCAGGTGCGGGCCCGTGAGGGACTCGAGCGCGGCCTGGAGGCCGGTGTCCGTCGTGTCCTGCTGCTGGGCCCCGAGGGCTCCGGAAAGAGCACGTGGATGCGGGCACTCGTGGAGCAGGGCAGGGGAGTGCTCGTGACTCCCGACTCGTTCGACCGCGCTCCGGTGGACTCCGTGCTCCTCGTGGAGGACGTGGACCGGCTTTCTCCCGCCGAGCAGGCCTCCTTGAGCGCGTTTCTCTCGCGCCACCCCGCGTGCTCCGCGGTGATGACGGCACGGGGTGAGCCGGTGACTTCGGGGCTCTCGCTCCTCTCGGACTCCGGCCGCGTGTCCGTCCCCACCACCGCCGCGCTGTCCGAGGCCGTACGGGGCTCGCTGCCCGTTGTCTTGCTGGAGCAGGTGCAGTGGCTCGTCGCGCTCTCCGCTCCAGCAGTCGAGGACCTGATCGAGATCGCCCGGCGCCAGCTCGTCGCGCGCGGGGACCTTCAGCTCCCCGACGAGGTGCTCACCGCCCTCGCCACCGAGGCGGCCCGCTCGCCGCGCTCGGGGCATGAGCTGCGCGCCCTCCTGGCCCGCGTGCCTCCCGGCTCCTGGCGCCTGGAGGTGAAGAAGAAGGCGAAGGCGAAGCCGGCCCGCCGTGGCCGGCGGAAGGGATCATCGTGAACACGCTGACGGTGTACCGGCTCGGCCGGGTCGAATACGAGGATGGTCTCCAGCTCATGAAGGTCTTCGGCGAGGCTCGCCGCCAGGGCCTCTGCGGAGACGTCCTGCTCCTGCTCGAGCATCCGCCCGTGCTCACCCTCGGCCGCGCCGCCAAGCGTTTCAACATCGTCGCCAGTGACGAGCGCCTCGCCACCGAGGGCGTGGAGACCTTCGAGACCGACCGCGGAGGCGATGTCACCTACCACGGGCCCGGACAGCTCGTGGGCTACCCCATCTTCCTCCTCCCCGAGGGCCGTCATGACGTCCGCCGCTACGTGCGCGATGTCGAGCAGTGCGTCATCCGCACCCTCGCCGAGTACGGCATCACCTCCGGCACCATCCCCAAGTGGCCTGGCGTGTGGATCGGCCAGGAAGACTCGCCCGATGCCCGGAAGATCGCCGCCATCGGCGTCCACCTCGCCCGCTGGCTCACCAGTCACGGCTTCGCGCTCAACGTCAACACGCACCTGCCGCACTTCAACCTCATCGTCCCCTGCGGCATCAGCGAGGCCGGTGTCTCCTCGATGCAGAAGGAGCTCGGCCACGTCGTGCCCATGGCCGAGGTCGAGGAGAAGATCGCCCGGCACTTCGCCGATGTCTTTGGCCTTCAGCGTGCCGAGCCCGCGCCTCTCACGAGCACGGTGTGCGTCACGTTGGTGCGGGGGAAGGGCCCGGAGGCCCGCGTGCTCCTGCTGCGCAGGCGCCCCGAGCGTGGGGGATTCTGGCAGATCGTCACGGGACGTCTGGAGGCGGGGGAGCAGCCTCGCGAGGCCGCCGCCCGTGAGCTGTTCGAGGAGACCGGGCTGCGCACCGACGTCGTGGACCTGGAGTATCGCCACGCCTTCGCCGTCGGCAGCGTCGTGCCTCCCCGGCTCGTCGAGGAGAACGGCTTCGCTGCCAGGTGCTCCGGAGATTTCGAGGTGCGGCTCGGCGACGAGCACGATGCCTATGAGTGGGTGGATGTTCCCACCGCGCTGGCTCGGCTCCCGTTCCGCGGGCTTCGCGAGGGCGTGCAGCGCTCCATCCGGGCGCTCGGGGGGTGA
>NZ_JPMI01000089.1 GCF_000733295.1 Archangium violaceum Cb vi76
ATTGAGGGGGGAGGCGAGGGGGACTCAGAGCTTGAGGATCTCCAGCTCCACGGCGGCGATCGTCTCCGGACGGTGCTTCCGCACCTCCTCGACGAACCGGTCCATCTCCGCGTCGTCTCGCGTGGTCTCGTGGTGGAAGAGCACCAGCTTCTTCGCGTTCGCCGCGTTGGCCGTCTCCACCGCCGACTCCCACGTCGAGTGGCCCCAGCCTATCTTCGCCGAGCCCTTGCGGCCCCGATACTCATCCTCGGTGTACATCGCGTCGATGATGAGCATGTCCGCGTCCCTCGCGAACTCCACGAGGGCCTTGTCCTTCTCGCACCCGTGCTCCACGTCCGTCGCGTACACCACCGACCGGCCGTCGCACTCCACCCGGTAGCCCAGATTGCCTCCCGGATGGTTCAGGTCCAGCGTGCGCACCCGCGCCGGGCCTATCTCCAACTGCTGGCCCGCTTCCAGGTTCTTGTACGTCAGCTGCGCCTTGAAGGTCTCCTCGGCCGTCACCGGGAAGTAGGGCTGCACCATCTGTCCCGCCAGCACCTCCTTCACCGAGTGGCTGCCTCGCGGCGCGCCATACACCGTGAAGGCGAACTTCGGGATGAAGATGGGCGTGAAGAACGGCAGCCCCTGCAGGTGATCGTAGTGGTAGTGCGAGAGGAAGATCGAGGCACGCGCGGGTCCACCCGCCCTCACCAGCTCCCACCCCAGCTCGCGCACTCCCGTTCCCAGGTCGAAGATGAGCAACTCGTCCCCGCATCGCATCTCGACGCAAGGCGTATTGCCCCCGTAGCGCTGCGTCTTCGGCCCCGGTGCAGGGATCGAGCCGCGCACTCCCCAGAAACGCACATGGAACGGGACGCGCGCCTCGGCGGGCGTTCCCTCTCGTTCGTTCTCAGCCAACCTTCGCTTCCGTGTCGTCGTCGTCCTCGGCGAAGAGCTCAATCAGGTGCCCCGTCCGCTCGCGCTTCGTCCTCAGGTAGCCGACGTTATGCGGATTATGCTCCGTACGCGAGGGAATGCGTCGTCGTACGGGAATTCCCTCTTCCACCAGGCCTGCAATTTTCAGGGGATTGTTGGTGATGAGGTCCACCGACCGCACCCCCAGCAGCCTCAACATCTCCGCGGCGATGTCGTAGCTGCGCAGATCGTCCGGGAAACCCAGCTGCCGGTTGGCCTCGTAGGTGTCCAGGCCCTCGGCCTGCAGGGCGTAGGCCTTGATCTTGTTCCCCAGGCCGATGCCCCGGCCCTCCTGCCGCAGGTAGAGCACCACCCCACACCCGTTCTGGGTGATGAAGTCCAGCGCCCGGTCCAGCTGCTCCCGGCAGTCGCACTTCAGGCTGCCGAAGACCTCGCTCGTCAGGCACTCGGAGTGTACCCGGACGGGGACGCCCTCCAGCCCCTGGACCTCACCCACCACCAGCGCCACGTGCTCCCGGCCATTGCGCTTCTCGCGGAAGACGACCGTGCGCAACACGCCTCGGCCCGTGGGGACGTCCGCCTCGGAGAACTTCTCCAGCAAGGACGTGCTCTTGCGGGTCGGAAGAACCTGCGGTGTACGCGACTCGGACATGATGACCCTTTCTCCCGCACAACAGTTGGGGGCACAAGTTGGATGCGAACCCTTGAAGTTCGTTCTTCATGCCCCCCAGGACAGAGCAAGCAATTCCACCCTGTCACCAGTAGCCAGCCTACTGGACCCTCGTGGGAAGTGGAGCAGGTGGGTGGCCGAGGTCGCGGAGCGCAGTGCTCCCGACGTCTGGGTGGCCAGTGGCTTGACCCACAGCTCGCCGTCCCGCCAGGTGGACGTCACCCGGACGTAGTGGGCCAGCCCCTCGGGCTTGCGCAGCTCGCCGTCCAGCCGGCCGGACACCCTCGGTGGCTCCACGTCCGGGTGCCCCAGCATGCGGCGCAGCGCCGGGCGGACGAAGAGCTCGAAGGTGACGAGCGAGGAGGTGGGGTTGCCCGGCAGGCCGATGTAGACGGTGCCCCCCTTGCGGCCCACCGCCAGCGGCTTGCCCGGCTTGATGGCCACCCGCCAGAAGTCCCGCTCCACCCCCAGCTTCTCCAGGGCCTCGCGGACGAAGTCGTGCTCGCCCACGGACATGCCCGCGCTCGTCAGCACCAGATCGTACCCCTGGGCGGCAGCCAGGTGCTGGGACACGTCCTCCAGCGTGTCCCGGGCGATGCCCAGCACCGAGGGCACCCCGCCCGCGCGCAGCACCGCCAGCGAGAGCGCCGGGGCGTTGGCGTCCACGATGCGGCCCTCGGCGGGCGCGTCCGCCCGGCACAGCTCGTCTCCGGTGGAGAGGATGGCCACCCGAGGCCGGCGCGGCACCGGCGCCGTCAGCATCCCCTGGCCCACCAGCAGCCCCAGCTCCGGAATCCCCAGCGGCGTGCCCCGGGGCAGCAGGACTTCTCCCTCCCGCGCGTCCTCGCCCCTCGGACGCACGAAGTGGCCCGGCCCCACCGCCTCGAGGATGTCCACCGCCTCCCCCCCGGGCGCCAGTTGCGTCCGCTCGCGCATCACCACCGCGTCCGCTCCCGGCGGCAGCGGAGCCCCCGTCATGATCCGCGCGCAGGTGCCCGGCTGGACTTCCCGCCGGGGCGTCTGGCCGGCGTAGATCGTCTCCTTCACCTGGAGGCGGACGGGCAGGGGAGCCGAGAGATCGGCGCTGCGCACCGCGAACCCGTCCATGGCCGAGTTGTCCCAGGGCGGCAGGGTCCGCTGGGCGCGCACGTCCTCGGCCAGGGCGCGCCCCAGCGCCTCCTCCAGCCGGACCCACTCGGGGGGCAGCGGGGAGACCAGGGCGAGGGTGCGGGCTCGGGCATCCTCCACGGGCAGCAGCGCGGCATCTTCCTTCATGGGTCGGGCATCCTCGGGGTGATCTCCCAGGGCTGATCCACTTTGCCCCGGGAGCGCGAAACATACGTGTAGCGATTGGCTGTTTTTGGGATCAAAGTCCCTAGGAAATTCAAGACTTTGTTTGACAGTCCCAGTGATCATCGTTACAAGCGCTGGTGATCGCATGGCCCGCGTCCGGGCGGGGGCCGATGTGCCAACCCGTTGAAAAGACACGGGAATTCAAGGAGACAGCGTCGATGGCCAAGCCCAGGTCCGGGGCCAAGAAGGCGACTCCCGCTGCGAAGAAGGTCAAGTCGACGAAGCCGGGTGTGCTCAAGAGCGCCTCCAAGAGCGTGGCCAAGGCAGCCGCGAAGTTGGTGACGAAGGCGACCGGTAGCGCGAAGCAGCAGGAGAAGAAGGCCGCACCCGCCGCCGCGAAGAAGACCGCCGCGAAGGCAGCCACCAAAGTGAAGGAAGTCGCCGTGAAGGCGGCCGCCAAGGTGAAGGAAGTCGTGGCGCCCAAGGGCAAGGAGAAGGAGCCCGCGCCCAAGGCGAAGGAGGCCGCCGCGCCCAAGGGCAAGGAGGCAGCGCCCAAGGGCAAGGAGGCAGCGCCCAAGGGCAAGGGCCGCGAGGTTCCGGTAACGCCGCCGGCGGCCGAGAAGCCGCGTCCGCGCGCCACCAAGCTGCCGCCCCTGGCCGAGCCGCTCAACAAGCGCGACCTGGAGCAGCTGCTCACCGCCGGCGCCGGCCGTGGCGTGGTGGGCGAGGGCAGCCTCAAGGGCCGTCTGACGGTGATCGACGGGCTTCCCAACCTGGTGGTGGTGGGCCGCGACAAGCGCGAGCTGACCTTCATCCTCCAGGGGCCGGATCAGGAGGTGCTGCCGGCCTACCTGGATCACAAGGTGTCCGTCAGCGGACTCATCAAGAAGACCACCAACTACGGCGGCACGGTGGACGTGCGGAAGTTCTCCGCCAAGAAGCCCGAGGTGGAGGAGCCCACCCCGGAGCCCGTGGAGACGGAGGTCCGGCTGCGCTACCTCTCCCCCGGAGAGGTGTCCCAGGTGATCTCCGCCGGAATGGGCGCGGGCATGAAGGGTTTCGCCGCGCTGCGTGGCAACCTGGAGATGACCGGCGACGAGTTCGTGCTGGTGGTGTCCAACGGCGGCACCCGCCAGCAGGTGTCCTACATCCTCGAGGGCAAGGGCGCCAAGGGGCTGCGCAAGTTCCTGGGCCACACCCTGTCCGTCACCGGCGTGGTGGACAAGTCCTCCGGCTGGGGCGGCCGCATCGACGTGGAGAACGTGGAGCCGCGTCCCTCGGACTCCCGTCCCATCTCCCGCGAGGGCCTGGACTCCGTCCACGTGGAGGGCGAGCAGTCGACCGCCGTCGACGTGAGGCTCAACCACGCCTTCACCGTGCGGCTCCCGGAGCAGCCGGGCTTCACCTGGGCCATCGAGCCCACGGCGGCCAAGCGTGTGGGCCTGAGGGAGGCCAATTTCGAGCCCAGCTCGGATGGGCCCGCCACCCGCGAGTTCTTCTTCACCCCTCGCAACCCCGGTTCCTCCGAGGTCGAGTTCTTCCTCGCCAAGGCCTTCAATCCCGGTCAGGTGGAGCGCTCGTTCAAGCTCACCGTGAACGTCAAGCCCTGAGGGCCTGTCTGGCACTGCCCCTCCACGCGTCATCGTCCTTCCGCCCGGGGGTCCCACGTGGGACCCGCCGGGCTTACTTTTTTCAGGGCCGCCCGCTGGGCTTCCTGATTCGGGACCTCTCGTGACCGATCTTCCTCGTGACGTGAAGCGACACCTGGCCGAGTCCAAGCAACCCCTCGGCATCAAGGAGCTGTTGAAGCTCACCCATCTCCACCCCGGTCAGCAGACCCAGCTCAAGCGCACCCTCCGGGACATGGTGCGCAGCGGCGAGTTGCTCAAGGAGGGCAAGCGCTTCCGCCTGCGGAGCGAGCGGCCAGCTTCACCTGGAGGCGATGGGGACGGCCGGGCGCAACCGCCCCATGTCCGGCCCGGTGGCCCCCGCGAGGAGGTCCGCTCCGAGCTGGATCCGCGCTTCGCGCCCCGGGGGCGGTTCTCCAAGGAGGGCACGCCCGAGCCTCGGGGCCGCTTCGTGCGCGAGGGCCGCATGGAGCCTCGGAATCGCTTCGCCCAGGACGAGCGCGGTGGGCCTCCGCCGCGGGGTCCGTCGGAGCAGCGGGGGCCCGAGCCCCGCGGCCGTTTCGCCCGGGACGAGCGTGGCGGGTCCGGCCAGCGCGGCCGTTTCGAGCCTCGGGGTGGCTCCGGCCCCCAGCGCGGCGGCTCCGGCTCACAGCCGCAGCGGCCCGGCGGCGGACGCTCCGAGCAGCAGGGCCGGTTCGAGCCCCGGGGCAGGTTCGCCCGGGACGAGCGCGGCGGGCCCGGCAAGCGCGGCGGCCGTTTCGAGCAGGAGCGCCGGCCGGGACGGGGAGGGCGCTTCGAGCGCGAGGAGCGGTTCGAGCCGCGGGGCCGCGGAGGCCGTGACCGGAGCGAGGGGCAGGAGACCTCCACCCTCGAGGGCATCCTCCACGTGCACCGCGATGGCTACGGCTTCGTCCACCCCAGCTCGGGCGAGGGGGACAACATCTTCCTGCCGCCGCAGGAGGCCGCGCGGGCGCTCGACAATGACCGGGTGATCGTCGAGGCCTGGGGCCGTCCCGGACGCATGGAGGGCCGCCTGCTGCAGGTGGTCGGCCGTACCCGGCAGCTCGCCGTGGGCACCTACGTGGAGCAAGGCAAGCGTCAGGCCTTCGTCATCCCCTACGACAAGAACCTCCAGACGCAGGGCCACATCCGCGTCCCGCCCACCCAGATGGCGCGGGACGGCGACGTGGTGAAGGTGCGGCTCGGCATCGGCGCGGAGCTGCTGGAGCCGGGCGAGGGCCTCTATGGCGAGGTCGCCGGCTCCATCGGCAAGCCCGGAGACCCGAGCAACGAGGTGCTCTCCATCGCCTACTCGCAGGGCTTCTCCGACGAGTTCCCTCCCGAGGTCATGGACGAGGCGGACCGCATCCGCCCCGTGGTGAGCGAGGAAGAGGCCCGCGGGGAGGACCGGCGCGATCTGCGGCAGATGCCGCTCGTCACCATCGACGGCGAGGACGCCCGTGACTTCGACGACGCCGTCTACTGCGAGCCCCACTCCCAGGGCTGGCGGCTCGTGGTGGCCATCGCCGACGTGACGCACTACGTGCGCGAGGTCACCGCGCTCGATGCCGAGGCCCTGCGCCGCGCCACCTCCGTCTACCTGCCGGACCGCGTGCTGCCCATGCTCCCCGAGCGCCTCAGCAACGGCATCTGCTCGCTGCGTCCCGACGAGGACCGGCTGTGCATGGTGGCCGACATGGTGCTCGATTCGCGCGGGCACCTCGTCTCCAGTGAGATCTACCCGGGCGTCATGCGCAGTCACGCCCGCTGCACCTACAACGAGGTGCAGGACGTGCTGGACGGCAAGGACGTCCCCCACCGCAACGCCTTCAAGCCCCACTTCGAGCGGCTCATGGAGCTGGCCCGGGTGTTGATGCGCATGCGCAAGGAGCGCGGCGCCATCGACTTCAACCTGCCCGAGCACAAGGTGATGATGGGCGAGGACGGCATGCCCTCGCGCATGGAGCGCCGCGAGCGCAAGGACAGCCACCGCCTCATCGAGGAGTGCATGCTCGCCGCCAACGAGGCGGTGGCGAAGTTCTTCGCCGACCTGGGCCTGCCCAGCGTCTACCGCTACCACGGTGAGCCCGACGAGGAGAAGCTGGCCGTCTTCGCCCAGCTCGCCCAGGCCTACGGCTTCCGCCTCCAGGCCGAGGAGATCACCCCCCAGAAGCTCAATGCCTTCATGGCCCAGCTGCAGGGCCACCCCGAGGAGCGCGCCCTCAACCAGCTCCTGCTGCGCTCGATGATGCAGGCCGTCTACACGGCCTCCGACATCGGCCACTACGGCCTGGCCGCCGAGTACTACCTGCACTTCACCTCGCCCATCCGCCGCTACCCGGACCTGCTCGTCCACCGGCTGCTCAAGGCGCACTGGGCCCGCGGTGGACAGGAGCGTTCTCCGGCACAGCTCGAGCGCGAGGAGCAGCGGCTGGAGGACATGTCCTCGCAGAGCTCCGAGCGCGAGCGCGCCGCCATGCAGGTGGAGCGCGAGGTCGTCTCCTTCTACGCGGCCCTGATGATGAAGGACCGCCTGGGCGAGGAGTTCGATGCCACCGTCGCCGGGCTCGTCGAGTTCGGCTTCTTCGTGGAGCTCGACGAGGTGCACGTGGAGGGGCTCGTCCGCGCCGATTCGCTCGGTTTCGGCACGCGCTTCGACAAGAACCTGCACTCCTTCACGCTGCCAGGCGGCTTCCGGGTGCGCGTGGGACAGAAGGCCCGGGTGCGGCTCGTCAACGTGAACCTGGCCCTGCGGCGCATCGAGTTCGAGGCCCTCGAGGTCGCCGGCCGGGCCGTGCAGGCCCTCCAGCAGGCGGGCCGGGAGGAGTTCGAGGCGCAGCGGGAGCAGGGCCGGCAGGAGCGCAAGAAGGCCCGGCGTGCCGAGCGCGAGCGGTCCCGGGAAGAGCGGTGGGGCCCTCGCCCCGAGCGCGCCGAACTCTCGATGGCCGAGGCCGAGGCGTTGCGCAAACGGGAGGCCGAGGAGGCCGCCGCGGCGCTGGCTCCGGCCGTCCAGGGCGAGGCCGCGCGGGTGGCTCCTCCCACCGTGGAGCGGCAGACCGAGTCCGTGGAGATCGTGGAGCGTTTCACCCCGACGGCGCCCGCGGGCTTCGATCGTGTCCGGGCCCTGGCCGCCCTGGATGCGCGCGCAGGGGCGGAAGAGGCCGCGCCGGCCGCCACGGAGACGCCCTCGCGTGAGAAGAGGGCCGCTGCCGGAGCCGCGAAGAAGAAGATCGCCGCTCGCCCCGCCGTGAAGAAGGCCGCGGCGGGTAGGGCAGGGGCGGAGAAGAAGGCCACGGCCGCGAAGAAGGCTCCCGCCGCCGCGAAGAAAGCGCCCGCCGCGAAGAAGGCTCCCGCCGTGAAGAAGGCCGCAGCCGCGAAGAAGGCTCCCGCCGCCAAGAAGGCCGCCGCTGTCGCGAAGAAGGCGCCGGCCGTGAAGAAGGCCGCCGCGAAGAAGACGGCTCGCCCCGCCGCCAAGAAGGCCCCCGCCGCGAAGAAGACGGCTCGGGCCCCGGCCGCGAAGGCCCGCTCCACCGTGGGGGCGAAGTCGAAGGGCAGCGCGAAGAAGCGGTAGGCGCGGCCGGGTCCGGTGCGTCGCACCGCCACGCACCGGACAGGGCACGCCAGTTCCCCAGTTGACGCAGGACCTGGCCCGCGAGGGCATGACCGTGGTGGTGGTCACCCACGAGAAGGAGTTCGCGCGAGCGGTGGCCCACAGGGTGCTCGTGTTGGAGGCGGGCGTCATCCTGGAGCAGGGCCCTCCTTCGGTCATCTTCACCCGGCCCACCCAACCCCGGACCCGGGAGTTCCTCCGCGAGGTGTTGCACCTGCGAGCCGACGGAAACTCCTGACCTGGCGGCCATGCGGGCGGAGGGGGGGCCGGGTTTCCCACGAGCGGGTTGATGTCTCCATGCTTCCGGACCGGTGCCGGGTCCCCACCTTCCGGGACAGGAGACATCCATGGAATTGAAGAGCCTCGCCTGGATCGCTTTCGCACTGTTCATCGTCTGGGTGGTCGCCGGACTGATCTTCAAGCTCGCGGGAGCGGCCATCCATCTGGTGCTCATCGCGTCGGTGGTGCTGGGCCTCATCAGCCTCGTGTCGCGGGCCCGCGGGCCCGGTCATCCCACCTAGTGGCTCCCGGAGCGCCGGATACTTCGCCCTCACGCTGTACGACGTGCTGGCGATGGGCCACGTGGGGCGGAAGCTCCCGTATGCACGCGTGGGCTTCACCTCCTTCGTTGGCTACGCGTTCGGACACAACCTCGGCCTGTCCTTCCTCAGCGGAGGCTCGGTGCGCTACCGGCTGTACTCCGCGTGGGGGCTCACCGCGCTGGATGTGGCGCAGGTGGCCACCCTCAATGCGCTCACCTTCTGGGTGGGCCTGGCGGCGGTGACGGGGACGTCGCTGCTGGTGGAGGGAGGCGGCGGAGTGCTGCCGCTGTCGCCGGGACTGGCGCGTGCCCTGGGCGCGGGGCTGTGGGTGCTGCTCCTGGGCTACTTCGTGGCCTGCGCGCTCGTCCGGAAGCCGCTGCGCGTGCGCGGGCTGGAGCTGTCATTGCCGACGTTCCAGCGTGCCCTGGGACAGCTCGCCGTGTCGTGCGCGGACTGGATGCTGGCGGCGTCGGTGCTGTGGGTGTTGCTGCCGCCGGGCTCCGGGGTGTCCCTGCCGTCCATCATGGCGCTTCCTCGAGCTGGCGGATCGGCACCACGGCCAGGTGTGCTTCTACCAGGTGGGTCCTGGCGCACTGCCGCGCTACCTGGACCTGGGGCTGACCCTGCTCAACCTGGGCGAGGAGGCCATGGTGCCGCTCGCGGACTTCAGCCTGGAGGGGCTGGCGCGCAAGTCCCTGCGCCAGAGCGTGCACAAGCTGGAGCGCGAGGGCTACGTCTGTGTGCTCACGGGCGTGGCCTCGCTGGTGTCCCGGGGCCTCGGTGGAGTGGTTGCACGGTGAGGAAGCGGGGGCTCCGTTGATGGTGGGGCAGGGGACGCGGGGGGGCGGGATTTCCTTTGTCCCATCCCTCTTCGATATCCTGCTCGAAGGCCCCCGTGAGCAGAAACCCGGGGCGGCCGGGGGGCCCACGCATGTTGCATATTCGAGGCTACACACTTCGAGGGGCCATCAAGGCCACCGGATCGAACCTGCTGTTCCACGCGGTGCGCGACACCGATGGTCTGCCCCTCATCCTCAAGACGCCCACGGCCTCCTCCCCGGGTGCTCGCGAGAGTGAGCGCTACCAGCGGGAGTTCTCCATCCTCCAGCGTCTGCGGGACGTGGGGGGCGTCACCCGTCCTCACGCTTGTGAGCGGATCCACGAGCGTCCGGTGCTCCTGCTCGAGGCCATGGAAGGCACCGCCCTGTCCGAGCTCACCGGCACGCCGCTCGAGCCCGCGCGCGTCCTGAAGCTGGCCATCTCCCTGGCCTCGACCCTGGCGGAGCTGCACCGGCGCGGTGTCATCCACAAGGACATCAAGCCCTCCAACATCATCCTCGTGCCCTCGGGGGAGGCGTGCCTGATCGACTTCGGCACCGCCACCCTCCACCTCGTCGAGCATGTGGAGGCGGCTCCCGCCTCCCTGCTCGAAGGCACGCTGGCCTACATGTCCCCGGAGCAGACGGGGCGCATGAACCGCTCGGTGGATTACCGCACCGACTTCTATTCACTGGGAGTCACGCTCTACGAGCTGCTCACGGGCAGCCGCCCCTTCCATGGGGGGGATGCGCTCGAGTGGTTCCACGCCCATCTGGCCCTGGTTCCCCAGGCTCCGCTGGAGCGCGTCCCGGGCCTGCCTCCGGCCCTGTCCGCCATCGTGATGAAGCTGTTGGCCAAGGTGGCCGAGGAGCGCTACCAGAGCGCCGACGGACTGAAGGCCGACCTCGAGCGGTGTCAGGAGGGCCTGCTCCGGGGCGCGCACGAGGATTTCCCGCTCGGGGTGCACGACTTCCCCAGCCGCTTCCAACTGCCGCAGCGGCTCTATGGACGGGCCTCGCACGCCGCGGCCCTGCTCCAGGGCTTCGAGCGGGTGGCCCGGGGCGGCCGGCCCGAGCTCATGCTGGTGCGTGGCTACTCCGGCATCGGCAAGTCCTCGGTGGTGCATGAGCTGCACAAGCCGGTGGTGCAACGGCGCGGCTTCTTCCTGAGTGGGAAGTTCGATCAGTTTCAACAGGACATCCCCTACGCCACCCTGGCGCAGGCCATCCGCGGGCTGACGCAGCAACTGCTGTCGGGCACCGACGCGGAGCTGGAGCGGTGGCGCGAGCGTCTCGAGGAGGCCTGGGGCGCAGAGGGTCAGCTCCTCGTGGACGTGGTGCCCCAGCTCGAGCTCATCGCGGGCCGGCAGCCGGCGGTGCTGGAGGTGCCCGCCTCCGAGGCGCAGCACCGCTTCCACCGGGTGTTCCGCGAGTTCCTCGGCGTGTTCGCCACCCCGGAGCACCCGCTGGTCCTCTTCCTGGATGATTTGCAGTGGGCGGATGGGGCCAGCCTGCGGCTCCTCAAACACCTGCTCACCCACCCGGAGACGCCACCGCTGCTGCTCATCGGGGCCTACCGCGACAACGAGGTCAGCCCCTCGCACCCCCTGGTGTTGCTGCTGGAGGAGCTTCGCAAGGCCGGCGCGCAGCTCGCGGAGCTCCAGCTCGAGCCGCTGCGCATGGAGGAGCTCCAGCAGCTCGTCGCCGATACACTGCCCGGGGCGGACTCGGGGCTCGTCCAGCCGCTCTCGGCGCTCGTCCAGGAGAAGACCGGAGGCAACCCCTTCTTCATCCTGCAGTTCATGCGGACGCTCCACCAGGACGGCCTGCTGGCGCGCACGCGCCAGGGCACGTGGCGCTGGGATGCGGAGGGCGTCCGGGCGAAGGGCTACTCGGACAACGTCGTCGAGTTCATGGTGGGCAAGCTTCGCCAGCTCCCCATGGTGACCCAGCACCTGCTGCGTCTGGCGGCATGCGTGGGGAACACCTTCTCCGGCGGAATGCTCGCCATCATCTCCGATCAGTCCGTGCCCGGTTCGGTGGAGCGGAGCCTGGAGGCCGCGTTCCAGGAGGGCCTGTTGGTGCGGGGCGGCCCGGACCAGTACCGCTTCCTCCATGATCGCATCCAGCAGGCCTCCCATGCCCTCATCCCCGAGCAGGAGCGCAAGGCCGTCCACCTGCGCATCGGCCGGTTGATGCTCGCGAGCCTCTCCCCGGAGCAGGTGCACGAGAAGCTCTTCGACGTGGTGAGCCAGCTCAACGCCGGGGCGGAGCTGATCCGCGAGCCCGAGGAGCGCCGCCGCGCCGCGCGGCTGAACGCCGAGGCCGGTGGAAAGGCCCGGAACTCGACCGCGTTCCGCTCGGCCGCCGCCTACTTCGCCGCGGCCTTCCATCATCTGTCGGGGGAGCCGTGGGCGCTGGATGCCGGGCTGGCCTTCGAGGTCCGGCTCGCCCAGGCGGGTTGCGAGTTCATGAGCGGCAACGCCGTCGAGGCCCGCCGGCTGGTGGAGGAGCTCCTTCCCCGGGCACGCACCTTCCCGGAGCTGGCGGGCGTCTGCCGGCTGAAGAGCGGGTTGCACCTCATCGCCAATGAGCACCTGGAGGCCGTCACCTGCCTGCTGGAGTGCCTGGAGCGGATGGGCATGCCGATGCCGGCCTTCCCCACCTGGGAGGAGGTGGAGACGGCCAACGCGGAGGTGTGGGCCTTGCTGGGGGAGCGGCCCATCGCGAGCCTCATCGAGCTGCCCCTGGTGAACGATCCGGACATGGAGGCGATGATGAACGTCCTCGGTGCCCTGTTCGCGCCGGCGTTCTTCCTGAGCCCCTCGCTGCTCATCCTCCATCTCAGCCGGATGGTCTCGCTGAGTCTGCGCCATGGCCACACCCCCGCGTCCGTCCATGGGTACTCCTGGTACGGGGCGATGGTGGGTCACTCCTTCAAGAGGTACCGGGAGGGTCAGGCCTTCTGCCAGCTCGCCCATGCGCTCGTGGAGCGTTACGACCTGGCGGCCCTTCGCGGCAAGGCGCTTCACACCCTGCAACTGGCCAACTGCTGGACCGAGCCGCTCTCCCTTTCGCTCGAGCTGGCCCAGAGGGCCTTCCAGCACGCGCTCCAGGCCAGTGACATCCACATCGCCTGCTTCTCCGCCTGTCACCTCGTCACCAACCGCCTCACCTTGGGACTCCCCCTGGACGAGGTCTACCAGGAGTCGATCGCCCGCCTGGACTTCGTGAGCAAGGCGGGCTTCGTGGGCGTGAGGGATACGATCCACTTCACGCAGCGCTACGTGCAGCAACTGCGCGGGCTCACGCCCTCGTTCGACTCGCTGAGCGGGGAGGGGTTCGACGAGGAGGCCTTCGAGGCCGGGCTGCCCTCCAACCAGAGCACCACGCAGTGCTGGTACTGGCTCACCCAGGCGCAGTCCCGCTTCCTGCGCGGGGCGTACCCGGAGGCCCTCGAGGCCGTGGACAGAGCGTACGAGCTGCGCTGGGCCGTCCTGGGGCTGCTCCCGAGCCTGGAGCTGCACCTCTTCCGCGCGCTGAGCCTCGCCGCCTGTTATGGGGAAATGGCTCCCGAGCAGCAGCCGCGGGCCCTCGAGGCCATCCGCGGTCACCAGCGGAAGCTCGCGGAGTGGGCGGACCATTGCCCCTCGACCTTCCGCGCCCCCGAGCGTCTGGTCTCGGCGGAGCTGGCCCGGCTCTCGGGTCAGGAGGGGGAGGCCCTCCGTGCCTACGAGCAGGCCCACCAGTCCGCTCGTGAGCATGGCTTCATCCAGAACGCGGCCCTGGCGTGTGAGCTGGCCGCCCGCTTCTGGCTCGAGCGCGAGCTTCCCACCCTGGCCGAGGCCTATGCCCGCAAGGCCCGGGATGCCTACGTGCGCTGGGGCGCCCTCGGGAAGGTCAAGCACCTGGACGCCGAGTGGCCACTGCTGGTCTCCGCCGGGCGCTCCGAGGGGACCGACACGGATACGACCTCGACGCAGCTCGACGTCCTCACCCTGGTGAAGGCCCAGCAGGCCATCTCCGGGGAGATCGTCCTCGAGCGGATGGCCACCACGCTGCTGCGTGTCGCCATCGAGAACGCCGGGGCCCAGCGCGGTGCCCTGTTGCTGCCGCGCGGGGACACGCTCCAGATCGTGGCGCTCTCGGGGACCACCTCCGAGGACTCCACCGAGGCCGCGGACGAGCCACGCCTGCCCTGGTCCCTCATCTCCTACGTCAAGCGGACGCGGGAGCACGTGCTCATCGGCGATGCCTCCCAGCCGCACCCGTTCGCGGCCGACTCCTGGCTCGCGCGCGGCCAGGCCCGCTCGGTGCTCTGTCTGCCGTTGCTGCGCCAGGAGGAGTTCCGCGGCGTGTTGTACCTGGAGAACGACCTCGCCCCCGACGCCTTCACGCCGGCCCGTCTCTCCCTGCTCGATCACCTCGCCTCCCAGGCCGCCATCTCCGTGGAGAACGCGCGGCTGTACGCCGATGTCCAGCGCGCCGAGACCGCCCTGCGCCACGCCAATGACGAGCTGGAGAAGCGGGTGGAGGAGCGCACCCGGGAGCTCAAGCAGGCCCAGTCCCGCCTGCTGGAGACGGCCCGCACCGCCGGCATGGCCGAGGTGGCCGCCAACGTTCTCCACAACGTGGGCAACGTCCTCACCAGCGCCGTCATCAACCACCAGGTGCTGCGCCAGACGGTGGACACCTCACGCGTGGGGCGGTTGAAGCAGGCCACCACCCTGCTCGCCGAGCACCGTCACGCGCTGGCGGACTTCCTCTCCCGGCATCCGCGGGGCATGCAGTTGTTGGACTACCTCTCCGTGCTCGCCGACGAGCTGCTGCGCGAGCAGGCCACGCTGCGCGAGGGCATGGATTCGATGGGCATGCACATCGAGCACATCCGGGCCATCGTGCAGATCCAGCAGAACTACGCTGGCAGCACCCTCCTCACCGAGGAGTGTGAGCTCTCGGGGCTCGTCCAGGATGCCCTGCGCATCTTCATGCCCGCGCTCCGGCGCCATGGCGTCACCGTCACCCAGGAGCTCGCCGCGCTTCCTCCGGTGCGGGTGGACAAACACAAGGTGCTGCAGATCCTCATCAACCTCGTCAGCAACGCCAAGAAGGCCGTGAAGGTGCTCCCCGAGGGACAGCGCCACGTGCACCTGCGGCTCGAGGCCGTGGGCCGCATGGCGCGCATCCGGGTGGTGGACAATGGCGTGGGCATCGCCCCGGAGAACCGTCAGCGGCTGTTCTCCCCGGGCTTCACCACGCGCGAGGGCGGCCATGGACTGGGCCTGCACTCCAGCGCCCTGGCCGCGAGGGCCCTGGGCGGGAGTCTCGCTCTGGAGAGCGAGGGGCCGGGCAAGGGCGCCACGGCCATCCTCGAGTTGCCGCTCGACGGGGCAGGGGAGGCGCTGGACTGAGAGGCCTCAGGCCCTCAGCGCCACCACCGTCACGCCGTCTCCGCCCTCGTGGTTCTCTCCAGGGCGGAACATGCGGATGTACGGCGACGCCGCCAGGTAGTCGCGGATGGCCTGCCGCAGCGCCCCCGTGCCGTGTCCGTGGATGATCAGCGCCGACTCCTCGCCGCTCCTCATCCCCCGGTCCAGGAACGACTCCACTTCCGACAGCGCGTCCTCGGCCCTCATGCCGCGAATGTCGCAGCGGTAGTTCGTCGCCTCCACCGCCTCTGGCGCCGCCGCCTTCGCCCTCGCCAGGTGCTGATCCTGCTT
The DNA here is from genome assembly GCF_000733295.1 of Archangium violaceum Cb vi76. GTDB lineage: Bacteria > Myxococcota > Myxococcia > Myxococcales > Myxococcaceae > Archangium > Archangium violaceum. The sequence continues at coordinate 15,200 of NZ_JPMI01000089.1, forward strand.
GTTGCGCTCCGGGAACTTCGACTCCTTCGGCTTCGGCGCCCTCGAGCCCGACAGCTCCGACACCGGCACGCGCATCTTGATGATGCCCGCCGCCACCAGCACCTGATCCCCGTGCACCTCCAGGATCTCCACGTCCTTGTTCAATCCCGAGTGCCGCACCCGCGCTCCCACCCGCAGCTCCGCCGGCGGTGGCGCCTCCACCTGGAATAGCTCCGCCCTCGCCGCCTTCGCCCGCTGGTTCGCCTCCTCCGCCCGCTGCAACAGCTGCGCCCTCGCGTCCGCCGCCGCCTTCTCGTTGGACTGCGCCCGCAGCGTCTTCAGCAGCTCCTGCACCTCCGTCGCCGCCTGGTCGCTCGCCGCCGCCACTTCCTCGTTGAAGCGCATCAGCCGCGCCTTGCGCTCGCGCTCGAACTGCTGCTTCTGCTCCTCCAACTGCGCCCGCAGCCGCTCGGCCTCCTCCGCCGCCACCTTCGCCCGGTCCAGCTCGTCCTGCAGCTTGCGCCGGTCCTCTTCCGCCGCCGCCAGCGCCTTCGCCAGCGCCCCTCCCGCGTTCATCGCGAGATCCCGGGCGCGCGTGCAGATGTGCTCCGGCAGCCCCATCCGCGACGCCACCTCGATGGCCGACGACGCACCCGCCGCGCCCAGCTGCAGCTTGTACGTGGGCGCCATCTTCTTCGCGTCGAAGCCCACCCGCGCGTTCAGGAAGCGCGGATCCAGGTGCGCCAGCGCCTTGAGCTCCTCCAGGTGCGTGGTCACCAGCACCACCGCCCCCTTCGTCAGCAGCTCCTCCAGCACCGCGATGGCGATGGCCGCGCCCTCGCGAGGATCCGTGTCCGCGGCGATCTCGTCGATCAACACCAGCGAGTTCTTGTTCACCGACAGCGCGATGTCGCGCAGCATCACCACGTGCGCGCTGAAGGTGGACAGGCCCTGCGACAGATCCTGCGCGTCACCCACCGTCGAGTGCACCGAGCGGTAGAGCGGCATCTTCGAGCCCTCGCCCGCCGGAATCGGCAGGCCCGCCCGCAGCATCAGCGCGCACAGGCCCACCGCCGTCAGCGTCACCGTCTTGCCGCCCGCGTTCGGACCGGACACCACCAGCGCCCGCGCCTGGCCCTTCATCTCCACGTCGTTGGGCACCACCTCGGTGTCCCGCAGCACCAGCCTCGGGTGCCGCAGCCGCAGCAGCGACAGATCCTCCACCCCGGAGAACTCGGGCGCGTGGGCCCGCAGGTCTCCCGCCAGCACCGCCGCCGCCTCCACCTCGTCCAGCTCCGCCACCGCCGCGATGCCCTCGAGCACCTTCGCCGACTCGCGCCCCAGCTGGTTCGTCAGCTCCTGGAGGATGCGCCGCTCCTCCTCCGTCACCACCGACTGGGCAATGGCCAGGTCGTTGCCCATGCCCACCAGGCCCTCGGGCTCCACGAACAGCGTCTGCCCCGTCTGGCTCGCGTTGTGGACGATGCCCGGCACCTCGCCCCGGTAGTTGGACACCACCGGCACCACGTACCGGCCATTGCGGATGGTGTAGTAGTTCTCCCGGAGCTTCGGCAGGAAGTTCTCGTCGTGGAGCTTCTCCTCCAGCCAGCCCTTGATGCGCCGGTGCAGGCCGCGCACGCGATCCCTCGCCTCGCGCAGCTCCGGGCTCGCCCGGTCGGAGATCTCCCCATCCGCCTCGAAGCTCCGGTCGATGCGCACCGCCAGCTGCTCCAGCACCGGCAGCCGCCGGGAGATGGCCGCCAGCCGGGGCACCACGTGCTGCCGCTCCTCCAGCGCTTCACGGGTGCGCACGAAGGCGAACAGCAACTGCGCCGACGCGATGAGCTGCCGGGGCTCCAGCATGCCGCCCTTCGAGGCCAGCTCCAGCGCGCCCCGCAGGTCCGTCACCCCGCCCAGGGGCAGGGAGAACTGCTCCTGCGCCAACCGCCGCGCCTCGGCGATCAGCTCCAGAGCCTCCGCCACCTGCTCCTCGCCATCGAGGAACGGCCGGGCGAGCGCTCGCTCCCTCCCGGGCTCGGTCCGGCAGCGATGGGCCAGTGCGCGGAGCACATCCGCGAATCCAAGGTCTTCGAGCGTTCTCTGAGCAATCTGCACGGTCATGGGTTTCATGCGCCACCGGGGCGCCCGTCAAGAAGAAGGTAGGGTTTTGAAAGCCAGTCCCGCTCTGCTATCTGCCCGCCATGCTCTGGCTCGTGGTGGCGGGCACGCTCGCGGCGGCCATGGACGCATCCAACCCCGGGGACCTGACATCGGCCCTGGCCCGGGAGGCTTCGGGTGACAGCGCCGGGGCCCTGGAAGCCGTCCAGGACGTCATGCGTGTCTGGCCCGCCGAGGCCCTCCCCCGTTTGGAGGCGGCCCGGCTCCTGCTGAAGCTGGGAGGAGACCTGGACCAGGCGGAGACCCACCTCGACGTCGCCGCCGCCGTGGCCCCCGACAACCCCCGCGTCCATTACCTGCGCGGGTTGTTGTGGGAGGAGCGGGGACACCCCCTGAAAGCGGCCCGCTCCCTTGAACTGGCCGTTTTCTATCGTTCCTCCTACGAGGATGCTCGTTTCCGGCTCGCCGGCCTCTGGGCTTCTCTGGGCGACTGGCTCAAGGCCGAGCTGCACTACCGCTTCCTCGCCCGCTCCCGTCCCGAGTGGGTGCAGGTGCGCCTCCAGCTCATCCGGGCCATCGAGGAGCAGGGCAGGGCGGCGGACGCGGAGAAGGAGCTGCTCCGCTTGAAGGACGAGCAGCCCACCAACCCCCTGGTCATTCGTCGTCTGGTGGACCTCTACGAGCGCACGGGCCGGGCGAAGCTCGCGGCGAGGTTGCGAGCGAGCCTGGAGCCGCCCGCTCCCCCCAAGAGGATGCGTCCTCTGCGCCCGTCGCGCCGGTAGGAAACCTTTCTTTCCCTCCGTGATTGCGTGGAAGGCGCCACTGCATACACTGCGCCCGCTTTGAAGACCGCCAACCTCGCCATCGTGTTCACCGACATCCAGGGGTTCACCGAGCGCACCAGCCGGCAGACCCTCGAGCAGAATCAGCGTCTGCTCAAGGTGCACCACGATCTCCTCACGCCGGTGTTCAAGGCCTTTGGCGGCCGCATCATCAAGTCCATCGGGGATGCCTTCCTCGTCACCTTCGAGTCGCCCACCCAGGCCGTGCTCGGCGGCATGGCCATCCAGGATCGGCTCTGGCAGCACAACCGCTCCGTGCTCGAGGCCGAGCGGCTGGATGTGCGGGTGGCCATCAACGTGGGCGAGGTGCGGGTCGAGCCCAACGACGTCTTCGGCGAGCCGGTGAACATCGCCTCCCGGGTGGAGTCCATCGCCGAGGCTGGAGAGGTCTTCTTCACGGAGGCCGTCTACCTGGCCATGAACAAGGCCGAGGTGCCCTCGCAGGAGGTGGGCGCCTTCGAGCTCAAGGGCATCCCCGGGAAGATCCGCGTCTTCCGGGTGCCTCGCGCGCCCTACCGCGTGGAGGTGCCCGCCGTGGTGCACGTGACGCCCGGGGCCGAGGCGCCGATTTCGAACGAGCAGCCGCCCTTCGGCAACCTGGCCCTCTCGCGCATGCCTGTGTCCTCGCCGGGCCCGGACCTGGCCGCCACCGCGGCGGCCCTGGGCTCTCGCGCGGCCACCGTGGGCGGCCAGCTCGTGGAGCGCACCCGGACGGTGGGCGGCCAGCTCGCGGAGCGCACCAAGACGGTGGGTGAGCAGCTCGTGGAGCGCACCAAGACGGTGGGCGGCCAGCTCGTGGGCCGCACCCGCACGGTCATCGAGTCGGTGAAGGCCGGACCGCGTCCCGCGTTCGCCTCGCGCAAGCTGGCGGTGGGCGGCGGCGTGCTGGCGCTGGTGCTCGGCATCGGCTTCGTGCTGCGGGACAGCCCCGTGGAGGATGCCATCGAGGCCGTGGCCGAGGCTTCTTCCTCCAAGGAGAAGATCCCGCTCAAGGAGAAGCTCGCGCTGGTGCAGGCGGCCGAGAAGCTCATCAGCCAGGAGAAGTCTCCCGGGGAGAAGGCCTGGCTTCACGGGCAGCTCGCCGAGGCGCTGGATGCACCCGGCCAGGCGGTGGGCTTCTATCGGAGTGGTGTGAAGGCTGAGCACGGTGACTCGGAGGACCGGCTCATCGAGCTGTTGGAGCACCCGGACTGCCGTGTGCGCGTCAACGCCGCGGACGCGCTGGGCGACCTGAAGTTGGACTCCGCTCGCGGCGAGCTGGAGGACCTGGCCAAGGCCGGCGGCCCTGATGACGAGGACCCGGGCCTGCTCGGCCTCGGCTGCGACTCGCGCGAGGCGGCGAAGAAGGCCCTGAAGCGGCTCGGCCACTGACTGTTTTTGGGGGACGACATGAAACGGGTGAAGACAGGACTGGATGTCTGGGTGGAGCAGGGCTTCGCGCCGCTGAAGGGCAAGAAGGTGGGCGCCATCGTCAACCCCACCAGTGTGGACGCGAGCTTCCGCCACCTCGCGGATCTGCTGGCGCAGACGCCCGGGGTGAAGCTCTCGGCCCTGTTCGGCCCCGAGCACGGCATCCGCGGCGAGGCCCAGTACATGGTGGCCGTGGGCGAGGCGCGCGACCGGCGCACCGGCGTCCCCGTGCACAGCCTCTACGGCTCCACCTTCGAGTCGCTCTCGCCCCGCGCCGAGTGGTTGCAGGGCCTGGACGTGCTCGTCTTCGACATCCAGGACGTGGGCAGCCGCTACTACACCTACGTCTACACCATGGCCCTGGCCATGAAGGCCGCGGGCAAGGCGAAGGTGCCTTTCTACGTGTTGGACAGGCCCAACCCGCTCAACGGCGTCACCATCGAGGGCAACCTGGTGGGGGAGCGCTACCGCTCCTTCGTGGGCCTGTACTCCATCCCCAACCGGCACGGCATGACGGCCGGCGAGCTGGCCCGCCTCTTCAATGACGAGCAGGGCTTCGGCTGCGAGCTGACGGTGGTGCCCATGGAGGGCTGGAAGCGCGAGCACTTCTGGTCCGACACGGGGCTGCCCTTCATCTCGCCCTCGCCGAACATGCCCACGCCGGACACCGCGCTCGTCTACCCGGGCATGTGCCAGGGGGAGGGCACCAACGTCTCCGAGGGCCGCGGTACCTGCCGTCCCTTCGAGCAGTTCGGGGCTCCCTGGGTGGAGACGGACGCGCTGATCGCCCGCCTGGAGCGCGAGAAGCTCCCCGGCGTCGCCTTCCGGGCGGTGGGCTTCACCCCTACCTTCGACAAGTACAAGGGTGAGTCCTGCAATGGGGCCTTCATCCACGTCACCGACCGTGACGCCTTCCTCCCGCTGCGTACGGGTCTGGCCATCTTCCAGGCCCTCTACGAGCTGGGCCAGGGCGGGAAGTTCGCCTGGCGCGAGGATGCCTACGAGTTCGTGGACGACGTGCCGGCCTTCGATCTGCTCTGTGGTACGGATCAGGTCCGCCGGGGGATCGAGGCCGGCTGGCCGCTCGATCGTTTGATGGAAGGCTTCGACACCCAGGCCCGGGACTTCGCCAAGCGGAGGGAGCGTCACCTGCTGTACGCTCAAGGGTCGTGAGCCAAGACGTCATCGGGATCCTGTCCGACAGCCATGGAGACCTGGCCGCTTTCGACGCGGCCTATGAGCTGTTGCGGGCCAAGGGCGCCCAGCGCTTCATCTTCCTCGGCGGCCGTTATTCCGACCTGGACGAGTGGATCCTCGATCGGCGGGAGCGCAGCCGGGGAGGCCGGGAGTACTCGGGGGCGGACTTCATCCAGGACGTGGCCAAATGGCTCGCCGTCACCGAGCAGAAGCCCCGTCCGCGCTCGCTGTCCGTTCCGGACGATGCCCTCAAGGAGCTCGAGGAGGATCCGCTGCTGGTGCGCGAGCACTTCCTGCGCACGCCGGAGCGGGACTCCATCCAGTACCGCGACCCGAGCATCCCCCGGAAGGTGCTGGACATGGTGGGCGACACGCTGTGCTGCCTCACCTACGACAAGAACGATCTGAGCCGGGATGACCTGGTCAACGCGCTCATCTTCATCCACGGCAAGGAGTCCGAGCCGAAGCTGGTGCAGATTGGCCCGCGCTACTTCCTCACGCCGGGCCGGCTGGCGGGGGCCGCGGAGCAGACGTGCGCCCTGCTGGAGCGCGTGGACAAGGATCTGCGCTTCTCCGCCTTCCGGTTGGATGGGAAGGCCGTGCTGGAGCCGCAGACGTTGGCGGTGGATCGCCGCAACAAGCTGTCCGTCAAGTGAGGCCCTCCGTGCAGGTCGCGCTCTTTGGAGGCTCGTTCAACCCGCCGCACGTGGGCCACCTGCTGGCGGCCCACTACGTGCGCGCCACCCTGGGCGTGGACGAGGTGTGGTTCATGCCCACGTTCGTCCATCCCTTCCGCAAGGCGACGGTGTCCTTCGAGCATCGCGTGCGCATGTGCGAGTTGATGGGCCAGGACGCCACGGGGTGGATGAAGACCTCGAAGGTGGAGAGCGAGGTGGGCAAGGACGGGCGCACGGTGGACACGCTGGAGTTCCTCCGGGAGCGCCATCCGGAGCACCGCTTCTCGCTGATCATCGGCTCGGACATCCTCAAGGATCTGCCGCACTGGAAGGACTTCGACCGCATCGAGCGGATGGTTCGCGTGGTGGTGCTGAATCGCGCGGGCCATCCGGCCGAGGGCACCGTGGGGCCACCGCTGGCCATCGTGTCCTCCACCGACATCCGCGAGCGGTTGGCCCGGGGGGAGCTGCCCTCGGACCTGGTGCCGCGCGTGGTGCTCGACTACGCCCGCGAGCACCACCTGTACGGGTTGTGAGCCGGGCCTGTCGTCCGGGCCTGCCGTGAGGCGAACCGCCTGTTCGTCTCATTGAATACCAGGAGGACGAGCGGGCGCTCGCGCAATGCGGGCGCTTCCCCCGGTTTTCTCGAAGCATCACCGACGGATCTCCTTTTGGCCGGAGATGGACGGCATCCACACATTGTCTCGGTGTGAGGAGCGCCCCATGAACCCGAGCAAGCCAGCGTCTTCAACGGATTCTCCGCGGCCCGAGGGCCCACCCTGGCATTCGCTACCGCCCAAGGCGGTGCTCGAGACCCTCCAATCCAGCCCCGACGAGGGCCTCTCCGGCTCAGAGGTCCGCGCCCGCCTCGAGCGCCATGGCCTCAACGTGTTGCAGCGCGTCTCCGGCGACAGCCCGCTCAAGCTGCTGTGGCGCCAGGTGAACAGCCCCCTCATCTGGGTACTGCTCGCATCGGCCGCCCTGGCCATCGCCCTGGGCAAGGTGACGGATGGTCTCATCGTCCTCTCCGTGGTGGTGCTCAACACCCTCATTGGTTTCGTGCAGGAGTTCCGCGCCGGCAAGGCCATCGAGGCGCTCACGCAGATGGTGCCGGAGAACGCCACCGTCCTGCGCGACGGCCAGAAACAGACGGTGCCCGCCGCCCAGCTCGTGCCCGGAGACGTGGTGCTGCTGGCCTCGGGTGACAAGGTGCCCGCGGATGTGCGGCTGCTCGCCGCGCGCAACCTCCAGGTGGAGGAGGCCGCCCTCACGGGAGAGTCCGTCCCCTCGGAGAAGCGGTTGGAGCCCGTCGACGCGAGCGCGGGTGTCGGGGACCGCACCAGCATGGCCTTCGGCGGCACCCACGTCACCTACGGCACCGGCACCGCGGTGGTGGTGGCCACCGGGAATGCCACCGAGCTCGGCCGCATCTCCCAACTGCTGCGCGAGACGGTGGATCTCCAGACGCCCCTCACCAAGGCGCTCGCCATCATCAGCCGCTACATCACCGGCTCCATCCTCGTCATCTCCCTCGTCCTCCTGGGCGTGGGCCTGCTGCGCGGCTACAAGGTGGCCGAGTCGCTCATGGCCGCCATCACGCTGGCCGTGGCCGCCATCCCCGAGGGCCTGCCCGCCATCGTCACCATCGCCCTGGCCATCGGCGTGCAGTACATGGCCGCCCGCCGCGCCATCATCCGCAAGCTGCCCGCCGTCGAGACGCTCGGCAGCACCACCGTCATCTGCTCCGACAAGACGGGCACGCTCACCCGCAACGAGATGACCGTCCAGGCGCTCTGGACGCCCTCCAGCACCTGGTCCCTCTCGGGCGTGGGCTACTCGCCCCAGGGCGAGCTGCGCCGCGAAGGTCAGCCTCCCGGCCCTCCCACCGAGGACGCCCGTGAGCTGCTCGTGGCCGGCGTGCTGTGCAATGACGCCGCGCTCCGCCCGATGGATGGCGTCTGGGAGCTCACGGGCGATCCCACCGAGGGGGCGCTGCTCGCCGCCGCGGAGAAGGCCGGCTTGAAGGTGGACGATTCGCGCGAGCGCCACGCCCGCGTGGATGCCATCCCCTTCGAGTCCGAGAACCAGTTCATGGCCACCCTCAACGAGGACGGGCGGGGCGGCCGCATCATCCTCCTCAAGGGCGCGCCCGAGGTCGTCCTGCGCCGCTGCACCCACGACGGTCCCGACGCCGGCAAGGTGCTCGCCGAGGTGGAGCGTCTGGCTTCCCGCGGGATGCGCGTGCTGGCCATGGCGAGCAAATCCGTTCCGGCCTCGCACGGTGGCCTCCGGCCCGAGGACGTGACCGGTGGCTTCCGGCTCCTGGGGCTCGAGGGAATGATCGACCCGCCGCGCGAGGAGGCCATCCAAGCCGTCAAGGCCTGCCACACCGCGGGCATCACCGTGAAGATGATCACCGGCGATCACGCGAAGACGGCGGAGGCCATCGGCGAGCAGCTCGGCATCCTCGAGGGGGGCAGGGCGGTGACGGGCGCACAACTCGCGGAGATGGACGAGACGCGGCTGCGCGAGGTGGCCACGTCCTCCAACGTGTTCGCCCGCGTGGCGCCCGAGCACAAGCTGCGCCTGGTGCGCGCCCTCCAGAAGGAGGGACACGTGGTGGCCATGACGGGCGACGGCGTCAACGACGCGCCCGCGCTCAAGCAGGCCAACATCGGCGTGGCCATGGGCATCACCGGCACCGCCGTGTCCAAGGAGGCCGCGGACATCATCCTCACGGACGACAACTTCGCCTCCATCGCCGCCGCGGTGGAGGAGGGCCGGCGCGTCTACGACAACCTCATCAAGTCGCTCGCCTTCGTGCTGCCCACCAACCTGGGCCTGGCCTTCATCCTCATCGTCGGCGTGGCCTTCTTCCCCATCATGCGGCTGGGCGGCGAGGACGTCCCGCTGCTGGCCATGCTCCCCACCCAGTTGCTGTGGATCAACCTGGTGGCCACGGTGGCGCTCGCGCTGCCGCTGGCCTTCGAGGCCCGCGAGCCGGATGTGATGCAGCGGCTCCCCCGTCACCCGGACGCGCCCGTCCTCAGCCGCTTCGTCCTGATGCGCACGGCCCTGGTCGCGGTGCTCATGTGCGCGGGCGCCACCGGGCTCTTCCTCTGGGAGTACAACGCCGACCTGCGGAAGGGATTGCCACATGAGCTGGCGCTCGCCGAGGCGCAGACCATGGCCGTTACCACGGTCATCATGTTCCAGATCTTCTACATGCTGAACTGCCGCTCCCTGCGCGACTCCGTCTTCCGCATCGGCCTCTTCAGCAACCCCGTCGTCTACGCTGGCATCGGGCTGTTGGTGCTACTGCAACTCGGCTTCATCTACCTGCCCTTCATGCAGAAGGTGTTCGACACCGCGCCCCTGTCGCTCCAGGAACTCGGGTTGTGCGCGCTCGTGGGGGCCGCGGTCCTGCCCGTCATCGGCCTGGAGAAGTGGTGGCGCTCGCGGCGCGCCCGCCGACAGGATCGGCAGACAGGCGGCCGGCTCCGGTGGCGGGTTCCCCGGCGCGCCACGGTGGGGTAGTCCCTCTTGGCTTGTGGGAACCGCTTGGTGTTTAAAGGAATCCGGGTGTAGGTGCCTGCCTGGGTTGCTTCCCGGGAGGGCCTTTCGTCTACTACCCCCACAAGGCCCCCCCCCCGCCTTGTCCCCCCTCTCGTGGCAGCCCCCCCATGCCGTCGTTGAAACGCATCCTGCTGGTCGAAGACAGCGAGAACGATGTCACCCTCATCCTGGCCGCCTTCGCCGAGGCCCACCTCGCGGACAAGGTGGTCGTGGCGAGTGATGGTCAGGAAGCCCTCGACTACCTGTACCGCCGCGGTCCTCATGCCGGGCGTCCGGCGGACAATCCGTCCGTGGTGCTCCTGGACCTGAAGCTGCCCCGCGTGGATGGGTTGCAGGTGCTCAGCCGGATGAAGAGCGATCCGGACCTGAGGCTGGTGCCCGTGGTGATGTTCACCTCGAGCCGCGAGGAGGTGGATCTCATGCGCTCCTACGGCCTGGGGGCGAATGCCTATGTCATCAAGCCCGTCTCCTTCCAGGAGCTCGAGTCCGCGTTGGATGGCCTGCGTGTCTTCTGGACGGAGGTGAACGAGCCTCCGCCGGGCCGTGCGCCCATCGCGAAGGGAGACGCATGAGCCGCCCGCTCACCGCCGAGGTTCCCCTCGAACTGGGCGCCAGGCTCGTGTCTTTACTGAACGTGCTGCTGCTCGAGGACGACCCGCTCGACGCCGAGCTCATCCAGGAGCGGCTGGAGCGGGAAGGGTTGTCCGTGATGCTCACCCGCGTGGACTCCGACGGTGCCTTCACCGAGGCCCTGGCCGAGGACCACCATCAGCTCATCCTCGCGGACTACCACATCCCGGGCTTCCATGGCCTCAAGGCGTTGGAGCTGGCGCGCCGCACCCGGCCCCAGCTGCCCTTCATCTTCGTGTCCGGAGCGCTCGGGGAGGAGCGCGCCATCGAGCTGCTCAAGCGGGGTGCCACCGACTACGTCCTCAAGGATCGTCTGGAGCGCCTGGTGCCCAGCGTCCAGCGCGCCCTGCGCGAGGCCCGCGAGAGCGCCGAGCGCCAGCAGGCCGAGCAGCGTCTGCGCGAGAGCGAGGAGCGCTACCGGCTGGTGGAGCGCGCCACCCGCGATGCGCTCTGGGACTGGGACATCCGGACGGGGCGGATCACCCGCAACAACGGCCTCTGGGAGCTGTTCGGTTACAGCACCGAGGAGGTGGGCGCCAACGGGGACTGGTGGCGTGCCACCGTCCATCCGGAGGATCTCGAGCGCGTGCGGAGCAGCCTCCAGGCGGCCCTCGACTCGCCGGGAGAGGAGCGCTGGGAGGACGAGTACCGCCTGCGCCGCAAGGACGGCACCCATGCCACGGTGTCCGATCGCGGCATCATCGTCCGGGACGAGCAGGGGCGGCCGCTCCGGGTCGTGGGCGCCATCCAGGACGTGACGGCGCACCGGGCCGCCGAGGCCGAGGCGCTCCATCGTGCCGAGTTCGCCCAGCAACTCATCGGCATGGTGTCCCATGATTTGCGCAATCCCCTGGGAGCCATCTCCCTGAGCGCCACGGGGCTCGTGCAGCACGCGAACCTGGACGAGCGCCATGCCTTCTACGCCCGCCTCATCCTCACCAGCGCCGAGCGCGCCACCCGTCTGGTGCGCGACCTGCTCGACTTCACCCGGGCGCGCCTGGGCGGCGGCATCCCGCTGCATCGCAGGAACGTGGATCTGCACGCCCTCGTGCGGCAGGTGCTGCAGGAGGTGGGGCTGAACCACCCCGGGCGAGAGCTCCGCGAGCACTGCCAGGACGCGGGCAGGGGCCTGTGGGACGCGGATCGGTTGGCGCAGGTGCTCGGCAACCTGGTGAGCAACGCCCTCCAATACTCCCCCAAGGACGGGCCCGTTTCGGTGACGGTGGTGGGGGAGGTGGACGCGGTGTCGATCCACGTCCACAACATCGGCGAGCCCATCCCCACCGGGCTGCTCGGCCGGCTCTTCCAGCCCCTGCAGCGCGGCGAGGACGCCTCCGACAACTCCCGCCGCAGCATCGGGCTGGGTCTCTACATCGTGGATCAGATCGTCCGGGCCCATGGCGGCACGGTGAGCGTCCGCTCGTCCACCCAAGAGGGCACCACCTTCCAGCTTCGACTCCCACGGATACCTTCATGAAGACCCCCCAGTTCTTCTCCGACGTGAGTCACGAGCTGCGCACCCACCTGGCGCTCATCCTCGGACCGGCGGAGACCCTGCTCTCGCACGGCCACAACCTCACCGGCGTCCAGCGCAAGGATCTGGACGTCATGCGCCGCAACGCCGTCGTCCTGCTCCGGCACGTCGGTGATCTGGTCGACATCGCCCGGATGGACGTGGGGAGCATGACGCTGGCGTACACCGAGGTGGAGCTGGCCTCGCGGGTGCGCGAGGTGGCCCGGCACTTCGAGCCGCTGGCGCTCCAGCGGCACATCTCCTTCACCGTGGACGCGCCCGAGTCCCTCCTCGTGCAGGTGGACGTGGAGAAGCTGGAGCGGGTGGTCATCCACCTGTTGTCCAACGCCTTCAAGTCCACGCCGGATGGCGGGCGCATCCGCCTGTCGGTGCGCGGGGCTCCGGGTGAGCGGGCCCTGCTGGAGGTGGAGGACTCGGGACAGGAGGGCGCGCGCGGAGTGGCGGGCATGGAGCTGGGCCTGTCCCTCGCGAGGGACTTCGTCGAGCTGCACGGGGGGCTCGTCCGCGTGACGGAGGCGCCGGGCGGCGGAGAGCTCTTCCAGGTGGAGTTGCCCCGGCGGGCGCCCGAGGACACACGGGTGACGCGGCGGGCCCCCGAGGCGGCCTGGGGGCTCGAGGCGGGCCTGGCGCTGCGCAGCACCCTGGAGTCCCTCACCCCTCTCATGGACGAGCGGTCCCCGGTGGAGGTGGCGGTCCGGACGGAGGACTCCTCCCGTCCGGCCGTGCTGGTGGTGAAGGAGAACCCGGAGCTCCACCGCTTCCTGACGGAAGCGCTCCAGGCGGACTACCGCGTCATCTCCGCCTTCGATGGTCAGGAGGCGCTCGAGAAGGCCCGCTCGCTCCGGCCGGACATCATCCTCACCGGCACCCAGCTCCCGAGGCTCAGTGGCGAGGCCCTCGTGACCGCGCTGCGCCAGGAGGAGTCGCTCGAGGGCGTGCCCATCGTCGTTCTGTCCACGCGGGACGATGAATCGCTCAAGCTGAAGCTGCTGCGCGAGGGCGCGCAGGACTACCTGCTGAAGCCCTTCTCGGCGGAGGAGGTGCGCGTCCGCGTGCGCAACCTCGTCCAGCTCAAGCGCGTCCGGGAGGAGCTGGAGCGGCGCAACCACGAGCTGGAGCGGCTCCGCTCCCGGGAGGAGGCGCACTACCGGGCCATCCTCGACGCCTCTCCCGCCGTCATCTACGTCAAGGATCCCCAGGGCCGCTACCTGCTGGTCAACAAGGCCTACGAGTCCTTCATGCGCCGCACGCGCGAGGACATCCTCGGCAAGACGGACGAGCAGATCTACAACCCCGAGAACCCCGAGGTCGCCGAGGCGTTCCGCCGCAACGACGTGGAGGTGCTGCGCCGCAAGACGGCCATGGAGATGGAGGAGCTGGCGCCCCACGCGGACGGACTGCACGTCTACTACTCGATCAAGTTCCCGTTGCAGGACATGTCGGGCCAGCTCTACGCCGTGGGTGGCATCTCCACGGACATCACCCAGTTGAAGCGCGCGGAGGAGGAGCGCGAGCGCTTCTTCCATCTGGCGCCGGACATGTTCTGTGTCGCGGGGGTGGATGCCCGCTTCAAGCGCGTCAACCCGGCCTTCACCCGGGTGCTGGGGTGGAGCGAGGAGGAGTTGCTCTCCCGGAGCTTCGTCGAGCTCGTCCACCCGGACGATCGGGAGCGGACGCTCCAGGAGGTGGCGGACATCGCCCGGGGCGAGAACGCCCTCCACTTCGAGAACCGCTACCGGTGCAAGGACGGCTCCTGGCGGTGGCTGGCCTGGAGGACGTCTCCCGCGGCTTCGGATGGTGCCATCTACGCCGCCGCGCGTGACATCACCGAGCAACGCGAGGTGCAGGAGGCGGTGCGGATGCTCAATCTCCAGTTGGAGCAGCGCGTGAGTGATAGGACCCGGCAGCTCGAGGAGGCCAACCGGGAGCTGGAGTCCTTCAGCTACACGGTGAGCCATGATCTCCGGGCGCCCCTGCGCCACATCACCGGCTTCGTCGGGCTGCTCGAGCGCCATGCCCAGGGCTCCCTGGACGCCAAGGCCCAGGGCTACCTGCGCACCATCTCCGAGTCGGCGCGGCGGGGCGGTCAGCTCGTGGATGATCTGCTCGCTTTCAGCCGCATGGGCCGGGTGGAGATGCGCCAGTCCCGCCTCGAGCTGGAGCCGCTGGTGGCCGAGATATGGGAGGAGCTCGCGCCGGAGCGCGAGGGCCGGAACCTCGTCCTGGAGGTGGGGCCCATGCCGGAGGCGAGGGGAGATCCCGCCATGCTGAGGCTCGTCTTCAAGAACCTGCTCGGCAACGCGGTGAAGTACACACGGCCCCGGGCCGAGGGCCGGGTGGAGGTGACGGCCGAGGATGGCGAGGACGGCGTCGTCATCCACGTGAAGGACAACGGCGTGGGCTTCGACATGGCGTACGAGGACAAGCTGTTCGGTGTCTTCCAGCGGCTGCACCGCGCCAGCGAGTTCGAGGGGACGGGCATCGGCCTGGCCCACGTGCGGCGCATCATCACGCGCCACGGGGGCCGCACCTGGGGCAGGGGCGTGGTGGGGCAGGGGGCCACCTTCTCCTTCTTCCTGCCGGCGACCCCCGCTCCCTGAGCCATTCTCGTGACGCGGTGCGTCGCGCCGGGGGGAGGATTTTCACGAGACGGCCAGAAACGTTTTCAGGGGTGAATCGTACGTGAGGCAGGAGATGCGGAGTCCCACGGACGAAGAGCTCATGGAACGCTTCTGTGACGGTGACCAGGCGGCATTCGAGGCGCTCTTCGCCCGGCATGCCGGACGCGTGCAGGGCTTCCTGGCGCGGATGGTGCGGGATGGGCCGCTCGCGGAGGATTTGCTGCAGACGACCTTCCTGTCCGTCATCCGGGCGCGGGGCCGGTACGAGCTGGGCACCCGTGTCGCTCCCTGGCTGCTGACGATCGCCGCGAACGCGGCGCGGGATGCGCTGCGCCGCCGCCAGCATGTGGAGGCGTACTCCCGGGAGAGCGATCCCTCGCCCGCGTCCGTCCAGCCCGGAGTGGGAGATCCCGGGATGCGCCGGCGGCTGGAGGACGCGCTGCAACAGCTCCACCCGGACCAGCGCGAGGCGGTCCTCCTGAGCAAGGTCGAGGGCTGGTCGTTCGAGGAGATCGCCTCGATGCGAGGCATCAGCGTGGTGGCGGCCCGGGTCCGGGCACACCGGGGCTACGAGAAGCTCCGGGAGTTGCTGGGTGGACTGGAGGAGGCCTGATGCGACCCTCTCTCGACGCATTGCTCGCGGAGGAGTTCCGCACCGATGGTGCGGTCGTGGAGCGGACGCTGTCCGCCGCGCGCGCGGAGCTGGCCCAGCGCCATCCAGTGCGGCGTTGGCGCACGCAGGCCAGGTGGGTGTTCACGGCGTCGGCGGGCCTGACGGCCGTGGTGGCCGGAGTGCTGCTCGTGCTGGGGCGGACGTCCGGTGCGGTCCTGCTGGGCCGCGCGCCGCTCCTGGCGTTGCTGTGGGCCACCAGCGCGGTGTGTACCTGGGGGGCGGTCTCTCCGCGCGGGCGCAAGCTCGAGCCCTGGGGCGTGATGATGGCCGTGGCCAGCGCGGCGGCGCTCGTCTTCACGCGGGGCCCGGCGTCGGGGGAGACGACCCTGCCGGAGTGGGTCTGCACGCTCAGTCATGTCGGAGTGGGGCTCGTCCCGCTCGTCGTCGCGGTGGCCGTCTTGCGAGGCACCGCCTTCCGTCCCCTGCGTGCCCTCCTGGCGGGCCTGTCCGTGGGCACCACGGGCGCCTTCCTGGGAGAGCTCGCGTGCACCCTGAGCTGGCAGCACGTCGTGGGCTACCACCTGTCCGCCTGGGCGATCGTCGCCGTCGTGACGCTCGCCGTCTCCATGTCCCTCAAGCCCCGGTCCTTCGCGCCATGATCCAGGATGTCTCTCTCATCATTTTCGAGGACGTGGAAGGCGCTCCCGTGCGCATGGGCGAGCGGGTGAAGATCATCAGCCACTCGGCGGATGACTCCATGAACCTGCGCTTCTTGGGTCAAACCGGTGTCGTGGTGGGGCTGGTGTTCGATGATCCGGACCTCCAGTTCCCGCATGATCCGCTCATCCAGGTGCGCGTCGACGATGTCGGCGAGGATCTGTTCTTCCCGGAGGAGCTCGAGCTGGGGCCGGAGTGGGCGAGGCGGCAGCTCGCCGGATTGAGGCAGTCGGTGCGGGAGGCGGAGCGGCGCGGCCTGGAGCGGATGACCTGAGGCGGCGTCCGTTCAGCGCTCCCGCTGAAGCAACCGCTCCGCCATCTGCCGGGACGTGAGGATGTCGAACGGCACCTGCTTGTGCCCGGCGAGCGCGAGCACCCGCTTGTCCTTGCTCACCAGCCAGGACGCCCCCACTCGCGCGGCGAGGACGAGGAACTTCTGGTCATCCCGATCGCGGCAGCGGGGCAGGGGAGATGGTGGCGTACCCGTGTCCCCGGGAGCCATGCACACGAGGCGCTGATAGCGCTCCTGGAGCTCCCGCCGGGCCGCCTCGTCCAGGGCGAAGGAGGGATAGGCGAGCACGAGCTCCAGCTCCTTGAGCGTCTCCGCGTCCGCCCAGGCGGTGACCTCGCCCGCGGACAGTGCCCGCGCCAGGGGTCGCACGTGGGGGTCATCGAACACCAGCAGATCCAACACCACGTTGGTGTCGAGGACCACGGGCAGCGGCGCGGAGGCGGACGGGGAGGACATGATCAATGCCAGGAGACGCCGGACGTGGGCCGTTCTCCCGTGATGGTCTTCATCCAGGCGAGCAGCGAGTCCGCGTCCGAGGGGAGCTCATCCGGCCAGATGCGCACGGAGCCATCCTGACCCGTGGAGACGAGGCTCCTGCCATCCGGGAAGAACTCCACCGAGCCCACCTGCCCGGTGTGACCGCGCAGCGCCCGGCCCTCGCCGGTGGCCAGGTCCCACAGCCACACCGTCTTGTCGAGCCCCGCGGCCGCCACCCGCGTCCCGTCGGGCGAGAAGGCGATGTCGCGGATCTCCCCATGGGGGCCGTTCAGCGGCGGGCCCTGGAGCTGGCCCGTCCATGGATTCCAGAGCATCAAGCGCCCATCCTTCTCGCTCCGGCTGGCCACGAGCTCGCCCGTCGGGGAGTAGACGACCTCCAGGACGCCCGCGCCGCTCGCGTGCGCGCGCACGCTCTGGCCGGTGCGCGGATTCCAGAAGCGCAAGGAGTGATCCATGGCACCGCTGACGAGGTGCTGCCCA
Organism: Archangium violaceum Cb vi76; assembly: GCF_000733295.1. Classification (GTDB taxonomy): domain Bacteria; phylum Myxococcota; class Myxococcia; order Myxococcales; family Myxococcaceae; genus Archangium; species Archangium violaceum. The sequence goes on from NZ_JPMI01000089.1 coordinate 32,384, forward strand.
TCCGGGGAGAAGGCCACGGAGCGCACGGCATCCGTGTGGCCCTCCAGGGCCAGGAACTCTCCCGAGGCCACGTTCCACAGGCGCACCGTCTTGTCCGAGCTCGCGGAGGCGAGCCGTGTGCCATCCGGAGAGAAGGCGAGCTGCGCCACCCGCTTGCCGTGACCGCCGAGCCACCGGCTTCTTCCGGAGGCGAGCTCCCACACGCGCACGTCGCCGCGCTCGTCCGCCGTGGCGAGCCACCGGCCATCGCCGGAGAAGGTCAGGGTGTGGAGCCGGGTCTGGTGGCCCTCGAGGACGCGCTCTCCGCGGCCGGTGGAGGCCTCCCACAGGAAGATCCGGCCATCGGGCGTGCTGGCGGCCAGCCACCGGCCCTCCGGGGAGAAGCCCATGGCGCTCGAGTTGAAGCCAGGCCGCTCCAGGAGGACCGCGCCCGAGGCCGCGTCGAGGAGATGGAGCGAGCCGTTCGAGGACAGGGTGGCCAGCCGCCTGCCATCGGTGGAGAGCCGCAGGGACACCCGCGTCGTGCGCACGCTCGAGAGGATGTGGTGGCTCTCCGCCTCCACCGGGAAGAGGCGCACCGTGCCATCGGCACTGGCCACGGCCAGGCGCCGGCCGTCGGGGGAGAACAGGACGGGGTTCGTCTGTTCCCGGGCGCCGCGCAGGAGGCGGACCTCTCGTGTGGAGAGATCCCAGAGCCGGGCGATGCGGTCGGCACTTCCGGAGGCCAGGAAGCGGCCATCCGGAGAGGCGGACAGGCTGATGACCCGTCCCTCGTGGCCCTGCAACTCCGTCACCTGTCCGGTGGTGAGGTCCCGGAGACTCACGCTTCCATCCATCCTGCCGATCGCCAGGGTCGTGCCGCCGGGGATGACGATGAGCGCCGTGATGCTCTCCGGCTTGTCCGCGAGGAGCCGCACCTTTCCGCGCACCGGCTCCCAGACGTGGAGCTCCCCCAGGCTGCTGCCCATGAAGAGCCTGCCATCCGGAGCGAACGCGCACGCCCAGACGATCCCCACCTCCTTCATGAGCTGGAAGGTGCCGCGCGCCACGTTGCCGAGCGCCGATTCGGAGGCCAGCATCCGGTAGCCACGCAGGAAGACATGTTCTCCATCTGGCGAGGGGAGGATGTCCTCGATTCCCACTACGCCCGTGTGGAACGTCCGCGCCGCGCCCGTGCCCAGGTCCCACATGTGGAGCACGTCGTCCTTGCGGCTCGCAGCGAGCAGACAGGTGTTCCTACAGCCGAGGACCACCGCGGAGACCGGACCGGACAGGGTCGCGAACACCTTGCCCTCGCCCGTCTCCAGGTTCCACTCGCGCAGCGTACCGTCCTTGCCGCTGGCGATGATGCGGCGGCCATCCGGGAGGAGCTGCAACCGCCAGACCTCATCGACGTGCCCCGGGAGGACCCGGCTCCCGCCCGTCTCCAGGTTCCAGACGCGCACCGAGTGATCATCGCTGCTGGAGACGAGGTACCTGCCGTCGCTCGTGAAGGCGGTGTCGTTGATGGCCTGCGTGTGGCCGCTCAGCACGGGAGCGAACCCCTGGGCCCGGGCATCGGCGGCGATGGTCCGCACCGCGGTCCAACGATCGAAGCCGGCGGAGAGCTGCTGGAGCCAGGCCAGGGCCTGGTTGGGATCCTTGCCCACGGCGTCACGGGCCTGCATCAGCAGGAGCTGATCGGCCTGGGTCTGCGCCTTCTGTTGGGCCGCGTGGGCGAGGTCTCTCTCGGCACGAACCCGGAGGAAGCTCAACACGCCCACGGTGGCCAGCAGCAGCAGGGCCACCCCCGTGACCATCACCGCGGCCTGGTAGCGCCGCAGGAAGCGGCGCAGCAGCTCCGTCCGCGAGTAGCGGTACGCCCCGACGATCTGTCCCGTCTGGAAGCGCCGCAGATCCTCCGCCAGCTCGCGCGCGGTGGCGTAGCGCGCGGCGGAGTCTCGTGCCATGGCCTTGGTCACGATGGCCAGCAGATCCACGGGGATGTGCTTCTGGCGCTGCGAGAGCGGCGGCGGAGGGCCGCCCACCACGCGTTGAAGCACCTGCTCCGACGTCTTCCCCTCGTAGGGACGGGTCCCGGCCAGCAGGTGGTAGAGGATGGCGCCCAGCGCGTAGACGTCGGCGCGCTTGTCCACGGAGTGCCCCGCGGCCTGCTCCGGAGGCATGTACGCCGGAGTTCCCATCACCGTGCCCACCCGCGTGAGTCCACTGTCCACGGCGGAAGTGGCGGGAGTCGAGTCCCCACTGGATTCGGCGCCATGCTCGCGCGAGAGATCCTTGGCCAGACCCCAATCGATGACGACCGTTTCGCCGAACTCGCCCACCAGCACGTTGGCCGGCTTGAGGTCGCGGTGGATGATGTGCTCGGAGTGTGCGTACGCCATGGCCTCGGCCACCGCGAGCACGTGTGGCAGCAGCGCCAGCCGCTCCTCGAGTGTCTTGCGCTCGGAGATGACGTCCGCCAGCGAGCGGCCGGACACCAGCTTCATGGCGTAGAAGGGCTCACCGCCCGGCCAGCGTCCCGCCTCGTACACGGGCACGATGGAGGGGTGTTGCAGGCGCGCGGTGACGAGCGCCTCGGCCACGAAGCGCGGCTCGGCGTCGCGGGCCGGCGCGAGCATTTCCTTGATGGCCACGGGCCGGTCCAGCTGCACGTCCCTGGCGCGGAGGATGCGGCCGATGCCGCCACGGGCCAGCTCTCCGGCGACGGTGTAGCGGGATGGCTCCACCACCGGCAGCGTCCTGCCCGTGGCGCTCGTCCTGCCCTTTGGCGGGGAGGAGAGCACGGTGGTGCTGCTCCCGGCCTCGGCCGCCACGGGCCCGTCGCCGGGCTGCATGGTGTAGGTGCTGTCGGTGCCGGGAGTGTCCTGCGCGTCGATGGACCCGCCTGCCTCGGTCGGCCTGGCTCCGCTCATGGATACCCACCAGTCTACGCCAGAGAAGCCGCTGTCGGCGCCTCCCGGCCAGGAGGCGCCTGCTCCCTCGCTTGCGCGCGTTACTGCGTGTCGGCGGGCATCACCTTGATGCGCTCACCCTCGGCGCCCTCGGCCTTGGTGGCGTTGGAGGAGCGCTGCGAGTCCGTGGGCGTGCCGATCGCGAAGGTCGCCACCCGCGAGCGCTGGGCGCCCTTGAACTCACCGGACACGGAGACGACCAGGTGCGAGCGGCCGGCGCCCGGCGTGTAGGCCACGTCATAGGTGGCGGTCGTGTCCCGCGGGAAGTTGACGTTGTCGGCGAGCGTCGGCTGGCTGGTGACCACCAGGCCATCCAGGCCACGCACGTTCACCCGCACCCCGGTGGCCGGGGCGTCGAAGCGCACGGTGACGCGGGCGGACGACTCCTCGAACTGCGCGTTCACCACCACCGGGGCCTCCATCTTTCCATGCACGGTGGGCTCCGAATCGGTGGTGGAGGAGGGAGTGGACTTCGACGAGGAGGAACAGGCCGCCAGGGCCAGCAGCGCGAAGAGGCCCGGGAGGACGGCGAAGGTCTTGCGGTTCATGTGTGCTCCTGAATTCTTGGGGGGGCCCTGTCACGGGCTCTTGATGGAGATGGCGACGTCGTAGTCGCCCGCGCTTTCCTTGAAGCCGGTCAACACCAGCACGTACTTCGAGTTCTGCTGGGTGGTGATACTGACGGTTTCCGTGCCGACGAGGAGCTCATCCGCCTGGCCCACCACCTCGCCCCGCTGGTAGACGGTGATTCCCACGTCATCGGCCGGGGCGGAGGCCGAGACGGTCATGCGGGAGCCATTCCCCGTGAACACGTAATACTGGTTCTGCTGCCACGTGTTGTACTCGTAGCCACCCGTGAGCGTGATGTTGTTGCTGTAAGGGAGCGTCCGCGCCTCGGCGTACATGTTGCGCATCTTCGTGTCCCCGTCGCCCCACTCGCTGGCGATGGCGCCCATCTGGTAGCGGGCGAGCAGGGTGTTCACATCGGTCGCGTTCACGCCCGGCTGCGCCTTGAGCGCGGCGACGAACGAGGCGATGGTCGTCATCGAGTCCGTGGCCTTCTGCGCCCCCACCAGCACGTCGTAGATGGTGCCGAGCCCCGCCGCGACCCTGTCGTACGGCTCCGTCGTGCCGGAGTCGAAGATGTCGTAGAGGAGCCGGTGCACGCTCGCCTCCGAGAACACCCCGGGCGTGGGATCATCGGTGTCCAGCGGCTCGTTCTCCGCGTCGATGCCGAAGGAGGCCAGCGTTCCATCTTCTCCGGCCCAGACGGTGTCCACGTACAGGGGCTCGGGCAGGAGCATGGCCGCGAGGGCGTTTCCGTAGCCCTCGCCAAAGGCGATGCGCGGATCCAACACGTCACCCCGGCCGTGCGGGCCTCCGGGGCTGTCCGAGCGCGACAGGTTGCTCTCGAAGTAGTGACCCCACTCGTGGACGATGACGTGGGCATCGAACTCGTCGGTGTCCGCGCCCTCCTTGCCGAGGATGTAGATCTCGTTCTCCGAGGGCGAGAAGTGCGAGGTGCTGATGAAGCCGGCCGACTTGTCGCCACCCTGGGGAACGTTGTCCGGGCTCCAGTTCACCTTGAGCGCGGGGAAGGTGACCGTACGGACCGCCATGAACGACCTGGCGGCGGTGTACATGGAGTCGAGCACGGCGAAGGGAGCCGCCGTGCGGCGGGTCGCGTCATAGGCCGTTCCCGTCCAGCCGTGGCCCGCGTGCAGGTTCAGCGTGCTGTCGGTGGTGGGCAGCGTGTTGGTGCCAATGGCCCAGATGGCGTTTCCGTCCGTGTTGTCCTCGACCTGGATCTGCGGGTTGCTCGTCTTGGCGAGCACCTCGAGCGAGGTCGAGCCCTTGAGACTCCGCAGGAAGGAGATCTGGTACTTGCCCTGCTCGTCGGTGTTCGTCGTGGCGAGGACGCTCGTTCCCTGGCGCACCTGGACGACGGCGTTGCGGACGGGCTTCTTGACGGCCGCGGTGAAGTCGAGCGGAGCCCTGTCGCGCGCATAGGTCGCCGGGACGAAGTCGTAGGTCACCGTGCCGCTGAGGGTCACCTGGGTGCCACCGCCCCCACCGCCACCGCCGCCGCCTCCACCGCCGGGACACCCCGCCGCCAGGGCGAGGAGCATGGCGAGTGGCGGGACACGCCCGATCCGGCGTGACAATGCGCTGCTGAACAGGTGCATGCTGTTTCCCCCGCTGCCTTTCACGGCAACCACTCTGGGCCCGGTTTCCTGTGTGGCTGTCAGGAATGAGACGGACGCGTTGAGCCTCGGGGCGTACCACCGTCCCGCACTGGAGCGCAAGCCAGGGGCCGGTGGAGACGTGCCCGGATGCGCCAATGACAGTCATTCCTGCAATTTGACTATTCCTCCCTTGCTCTCCGAGGAAGTGAGTTGTGCAGCACAGAAACCCCGCCTCGCCCTGGAGCGCGAGTTGTCGTGTTGGAGCGAGTGCACAGAGTACGGCACCCCTCTCATTCACTCCTCAGACAGGAAGGTGGACCCATGCGTCGGTACTGGACCGGTGTGTCTTCACTGCTATGCATCAGTGCCCTGGCCGCGGCGGGCGCCCCGCTCACGGCCGCTGCCTCTTCCGAGGCGGAGCCGGCTTCCTGCCGCCCCGTCACCATGGTCAAGCCCATCGCCTCGGGCGGTGCCGGCTCCTTCCCGGACTACAACGTGCAGCCGCCCATGGTGCTGGGCAGGACGGCCTTCTTCGCCGCCAATGATGGGGTGAGCGGTCTGGAGTTGTGGAAGAGCCGTGGCGGAGAGCTCGACACGGAGCGCGTGGCGGATGTCTTCCCGGGCGCGACGGGCTCGGAGCCGAAGTCGCTGACCGTGGCGGGCAACTCGCTCTTCTTCAGCGCCAAGGGCGATGGCGTGGGCCGCGAGCTGTGGAAGACGGATGGGACGGCCGAGGGCACCGTGCTCGTCAAGGATCTCCGTCCCGGGCCGGAGGACTCCGGCATCACGGCGCTGACGGCGCTGGGTGACACGCTCTTCTTCATCGCCGATGACGGCGTGCACGGCCAGGAGCTGTGGAAGAGCGATGGCACGCCGGAGGGCACGGTGCTGGTCGAGGATCTCGTCCCCGGCACCGGAAGCTCGGGAATCAGCTCGCTGGCCGTGTTCCGGGACGTGATCTACTTCGCGGCGGATGGTGGACCCCGCGAGGTCGAGCTGTGGAAGAGCGACGGCACGCCGGAGGGCACCGATCGTGTCGCCGTCGTCCGGGTCATCGAGAGTGATCCGAGCGAGGAGCTCATCCGCGGCCTGACGGTGGCGGGTGACACGATCTACTTCTTCGCCGGCTCGGACTACGCGAAGCAGTGGGATCTCTGGAAGAGCGACGGCTCGGGTCCGGGAACGGTGCGGGTCAGCACCCTGAGCCGCGGCCCCGAGGACTATGCCGCCGGCCCCGTGACGCTGACGCCCACGGGTGGGCAGGTCTTCTTCGTGGCGGGGGCGGGTGGCTCCCTGTGGCGGAGCGATGGCTCCTCCGGCGGGACGTTCGTGATCAAGGAGTCCAGCGACGCCCGCTTCCTGACGCACCTGAATGGCCAGCTGCTCTTCACCGCCTGGGACGACGACAGCGGGTTCGAGCTGTGGCGGAGCGATGGCACGGTGGCTGGCACGGGGCTGGTGGAGGACATCCGTCCCGGACGCGACAGCGCGGCGCCGTTCTGGCTGACGGTGGTGGACGGCAAGGTGCTGTTCAGCGCGGAGACCGCCGAGGAGGGCCGTGAGCTCTGGTCCACGGATGGCACCCGGGACGGGACGCACCTGCTGCATGACATCGTTCCGGGGCCTGGCTCCTCGGAGCCCTCCTGGCTCACCCCGGTGGGCCCCCGCGTCTTCTTCATCACCGATGATGGTACCGATGGTGCCGAGCCGTGGGTGCTGAACGACTGCACGCCGCCGGAGCTGGCCTGCCCGTCTCCCGTGGTCGTGGAGGCGCAGGGGCCGTCGGGCGCGCCCGCCTCGTTCGCGTTCGCCACGGCGAACGACAACAAGCCCGGGATGCCGGACATCAGCTACAGCAAGCTGTCCGGCAGCGACTTCCCCCTCGGCGAAACCCAGGTCTTCGTCACGGCGTCCGACGAGTCCGGCAACAAGTCCAGCTGCTCCTTCCAGGTGAAGGTCCGCGACACCACGGCGCCGCAGCTCGCCTGCCCGAACAACATGGAGGTCTGGCGGCAGTTCCGCTACGGCGCCAAGGTGGCCTTCCAGGCGAAGTCCTTCGACGCGGTCTCCAAGCCGGCCATCACCTACGAGCCCGCGCCCGGCAGTGACTTCGTGGTGGGCCGCACCCAGGTGCGCGTCACCGCCTCGGACGCTTCCGGCAACGTCTCTCGCTGCTCGTTCGAGGTGAAGGTGCGGCGGGACTACGATCCCCAGACCGACAGCGGTTGCGGCTGCGGCGCGTCCTCGCCTGGCGTGCTCTCCGGCTGGGCGCTGCTGACGGCCGTGTCCATGCTGGCCCGGCGCCGCCGCAAGTAACGCCTGGAAACACGAGGGCCCGGTATCCGAGAGGAGACCGGGCCCCGTGAATCACCGTTGGAAGGCGTGGACTACTTGATCAGCTTGTCCAGCGGCTTCGCCTCGGTGGTGGCCTTGTCCTTGGTCCAGTCGATGACGGGCGTCTGCCACGACATGCCCGTCTCGCCCGGCTCGGGATCCAGCTTCTCGAACTCGAAGCCGTCACCGCCGAAGTAGAGGTACTCGACCGTGGCGATCTTGTACTCCTTCTTCGGATCCAGCGGCTTGCCCTTGGCGTCCTTGAACTTGCCCTTGCCGGACGGCGTGAAGCCCGAGAACACCGCCTCCGGGTTGGCCAGCTGCTGCGCCAGGTCCGCGCCCTTCACCTCCACCACCATCACCGAGTTCTCGAAGGGCAGAACCGAGTACACGCTGCCCTTGGTCACCTTGCCCGCGGGCAGGCCCTCGCGGAAGCCCTTGCGGTTGAGCACCACGGCGTCCGCGCCGGTCTGCTCCCGGAGGGCCGTGGTCACCCAGCTGATCAGCTGCTTGGAGTCCTTCGCGAAGGCCTTCTTGGTGAAGCCGATCTCCTCGCCCAGGGCCTGATCCAGCTTGGCCTTGAAGTCGGCGATCGCCTTCGCGGTGTCGGCGTCCGCGGCCGGGGCGCCCTCGCCACCGGTCACGTTCACCTCCGTCACCTCCACGCCCGTCACCTGCTCACCCTCGGGCTTGGAGCCGTCGAAGGTGTAGGCGGCGCGCAGGTACTTGTCGAAGCCACGGCCCAGCGACACGTAGGTGGTGTTGCCCTCCTTCGTGTTCACCTGCTGCGCGCAGCGGCCACCGGCCACCAGCGACACCTTCCACTCGGGGTGCTTGCCCACCACGGGCTGCAGATCACTGGCGCACTCGTCCGCGAGCACCACCACCGTGTCCGCGCCGGCCTTCTGGGCCTCGCCCACCGCCTCCGTCAGCGCCTGCTCGTCGGGGAGGACCTCGAGGCCCTCGGCGCGCCCGGCCATGGCCGTGGACACCGTCTTGGACGACGTCAGGCCCACCACGCCGATCTTCATGCCCTGGCGCTCGAACACCTTGAAGCCCGGCAGATCCCAGTCCTTGGCCAGCGCCGCGTCCTTCACCTTCAGGTTGGCCGCCAGGAAGGGGAAGCCACCCGCCCTGAGGTTCTTCTGGAACTGCTCGCGCCCGTAGTCCAGCTCGTGGTTGCCCAGGGCGGAAGCGGCGAAGCCCATGCGGCCCATCACCGCGGACGTCGTCTCCCCGTAGAAGAAGGAGGAGATGGCCGGCCCGTTCCACGCATCGCCGATGGCCAGCGCCAGCGTCGAGGCGTCCTTACAGGGGGCCTGGCCGTCCTTGAGCTGGCCGACACAGTGCTTCTCCTTGGCGGCCCACCAGCCGAGCAGCTCCGCGGCGCCGGTGGTCGGCTGCTCGCCCTCGGCGGGGGAGGTGGACAGCAGCTGCCCGTTGGGGCTGCCGGTGACGAGCACCGTCACCGTGGTGGGCTTGGGGGTGGGCCTGGCCGCGGGCGCCTGGGCCTGCGGGGCGGCCGGAGGCGGGGGCGGGGTTTCCTTCTCGCAGCCGGTGAGCGCGCCCAGGAGGGCGAAGGCGACCACACCGGAAGCACGGCGCCACGGGCTCACTCCACCCGCCGCCGGCCTGGTAACGGACTCTCGAGGCATGAGGACTCCGAATTCGTTGGCGATACGACCGCGCGAATACCACACCTCCCCCCCGGGGTCGTCAAAAAGGGCACCCCCGCGCGCCAGGGCCGGCCGTGCTAGCGTTTCGGGTGTGTTGACTCGCGAGAAGGATGCTCCGCCTCCAGAGGAAGCGCGGGGTGGGGGGAGCCCAGGAACCGGACCGGCCACTGCTCGCGAGCGGTGGCTCTGGGAGGTGTGGGCGGACGTGCGTGAGGGCGCCGGACACTTCCCACAACGGAGTGTTGCGCTGCCAGTGAACCGGCTGGCGGAGCTCGTTCACGGCGTGTGTCTGCCGTTCCACCTGCTGCGCGACCTGTGGAAGGACGGGGCGCTGCGGCGGTACTACCTGAAGGTGGGCGTGCTCCAGGCGATCACCATCCTGGGGCTGGCGGTGCTGTTCACGGGCTCGGGCAAGGGGGTCGTGGAGACGGTGGGGCCCGATGAGTGGTCGGAGCAGCATCAGGAGGAGGTGTCGCGCGAGCTGGAGGAGGCGCGGGCCGAGCTGGAGGAGGCCGAGGCCGGAATGGAGAAGCTGCGCAAGCTCCAGAAGGCCGCGGAGGGCACGGGGGTGCTCGCCAGGATGGCGGGAGCGGACGAGGAGAAGGTGCGCGCCGCGGTGGAGCACGCCCTGAAGGAGGCCCAGGCGGCCGAGGATCGCCGGCGGGCGGCGAGGGACGCCGCGGAAGCCAAGAGAGAGCAGGCCGAGAAGTTGGCGGGGAAGCACACGGTGCGCTGGGTCATCTATTGGGCGGCGCTGTTCTCCATGCTGCAGCTCGCTCAGTGGATCGTCATCGCCCTGTCGCGCGACTTCCACACGGTGATCGAGCGCGAGGTGAGCCTGCGCACCGGGCTGGTGCCGGAGGACGAGCCGCTCACCCCGCGTGTCTGGCTCAACCTGCCGTGGGTGCGAACGAAGATGAGGCGCCGCTGGCGGGGCCTGGTGTTGTTCGTACTCGGGGCTCCCGTGTTCTGGCTGGCCACGCGGTGGGTGCCCTGGCGTGACGAGGTCCTCGCCACGCTGATGTCCCTGTGGGGCGCCTGGTGGTTCGTGGTCTTCACCGCGGGCAAGAGCTCCCTGGCCTGGAGGGAGGAGACCGCGGGCGAGCCCTGGTTCCTGCGTGTTTGGAACGGGCTCACCTCACGCGTTCCGGTGCTGAGCTCCTACGGCTCGCTGTGGACGAACCAGACGCGCGAGGTGTTCTCCCCGGCCGCCAGCGTGGAGCGGCGGCCCTGGGGTCTGATGGGGCTCGCGGTGGTGCGGGCGCTGTCGTCGCTGCCGCTGGTGAGGTGCTTCCTGCGCCCCCTCATCCCCGTGGCCGCGGCCCATCTGCTCGCCAGAGCCGCTCCAGCAGCGCCGGAGGGACTCCCTTCGACTGGAGGAACTCCCGGGTGAAGGCGGGGGTCACGAACCAGGGGAAGAGGGCTCTCCGCGCTCAGCCCGCCAGGGGACGCTTCTGCTCCTCCGGGGGAGGGGTCTGCTCCTCCTTCGGCAACTCCACCACATGTGCCCCGCTCAACGGCGTCTGCTCGGACGCGTTGATGACGGCCCGCATCTGCTGCGTCACCGCGCGGAAGAAGCCCGTCAGCAGCTCCGGGCGATCCGCCAGCAGATCGAGGAAGTCACGCCGGTCGATGACCAGCACCCGCGTGTCCTCCACCGCGATGGCGTCCGTGGGGCGGGGGGCTCCGTCCAGCAGGCTCAGGTCGCCGAAGGTCTCCTTGGCCCGCATCCGCAGCACGTGCTCGCCGTTGCTGCGCGCGTCCACCGCGCCCTCGATGATGACGTAGAGCGCGTCTCCCGGGTCTCCCTGGCTGAAGACGCGCTCACCCGCGCGGAAGCGGGCCTCGCGGGCAATGGCCGCCACCGCCGCCACGTCGTCCACGTCGCTCTGCGAGAAGACGTGCACCTCCTCGAGGAGGAACAGCTTCTGCACCGTCGCCTGGCTCATGTCTCCCTCTTGAGATGGCGGCAGATCCATGCCGATCCGCCCCGCCACGTAGCGCGCGCACGCGCGCAGCACCACATCCTCGCTGCGGCACAACCACGCCAGGTGCGCCTCCAACTGGCCCGGCGTTCCCGGAGGCAGATCCCGGTGGTGCGCTTCCACCTGCTCGCGCACCAGCGCCCGGTCCTCCTCGTTCGTCAGCGTCTCCAGCAGCTCCAGCGCATAGGCCCGCCGCCGCGAGTCCTGGCCCGCCACCTGCTGGTGCACGCGCCGCATCACGTGGGGCGGGTGCAGCAGGCCCAGCAGGAAGAAGGACAGCTCCAGCGCCTGATCCAGCCGATCCCCCACCACACGGGTGAGCAGCGCGTGGTCTCCCAGCTCCGCGCGCAGATCCCGGAAGGGCTCCACCAGGGCACGGTACACGTCGCGCCGCCGGCCCAGCGCCTCGCGCACCCGGTCCTCGTCCACCGGGTGCTCGGGGTGCTCATCACGCAGGCGCGACAGCTCGGCGCCAATGCGGAAGTGCAGCCGGGCATCGTCGCGCACGTTGGAGAAGAGCAGGGCGTGCAGCGCCCCCGGCGTGCCGATCAGGCGCAGCACGCGCGGCACCTGCAGCCGCATGGCCAGCGGCGCGTTCAGATCGTTGAGCGTCGCCTCCAGCAGGGGCGTCACCTCGTCACCCAGGCTGGCGAGGGCCTCGCGCGCCTCGCGCCGCTCCTCGCGCCAGGTGAGGAAGGTGAGCAGCTTCGGCGCCAGCTTCACGTAGCCGCCCGCGCCCACGGAGTGCAAGGCCACGCGCCGCACCGTGCTGTCCGGATCGCCCAGGTAGGGCGTCAGCATGGGCGTGTAGCTCGGGTCCTTCAGCCGCCCGAACAGCCGGGCCACCTCGCGGCGATCCGCCACCGGCACCTGCGAGCCCCGGGCCGTCAGCGCGCCCAGCGACACCTGCGCCGCCGCGCGCCACTTCGTGTTCAGCAGTGCTCCCACGGCCGCGCAGCGCAGCCCCACGTCCGGGCTCTGCAACAGCGGTGGCAGCAGCACTTCCGCGCGCTCCGGCGCCAGCTTCGCCAACGCCCCCACCGCGCTGTCCCTCGGCCGCCGCGCGCCCTGCGTCACCAACTGCTCGAGCAGCGGGGCCGTCTCGGTGGCGCCCAGCTCCAGCGCCAGCGCCACCGCGCGCTCCTGTACCCGCTCATTCGTGTGTTGCAGCAGCACGGACAGGTGGGGCCGCAGCGGCAGTCCCTCCTCCGCCAGGAGCTCCAGCGCGTGCAGCACCCGGTCCGGCGCGCTCGAGCCCAACGCCTCCACCAGCAGCCGGCGATCCTCGCGGCCCAGCTCCTCGTCGTCCTCGCCGTGGGCGCCCACCTGCTCACCCAGCGCCTCCACGTAGGCCGGCCGCAGGCGCATCAGCAGCATGCCGAGCAGTCCACACACGCCCACCACCACCAGCGCCATGGTGACGCCGTCGGCCGCGCGGCCCGCGCCGATCAGCAGCACACCGGCCAGCACCGTCCCGCCCTTGCGCAGCAGCCCGTCCACCGCGCTCCGCAGGGCCTCGCGCTCCTCGTCCGGCACCGCCGCGTACAACAACTGCACACCCACCGGCAGCAGCGAGTAGTTGACCGCGTTCTCCAGCAGCCGCAGCAGGTGGACCGGCCACAGCTCCTTCGTCAGCAGCGAGGCCACCGCCAGCGGCGCCATCGCCCCGGGCAGCAGCGCCAGGTAGCTCATCAGCCCCAGCCGCTTGAGGAGCCGCTCGGCCACCAGCAACTGGAAGAGCACGCACACCAGGCCGATCCACAACTGCAGCGAGCCGAAGAGCGCCGCCAGCCCGTCCTCGCTGAGCGTGTTCTCCACGCGCAGCCGGAAGAGGTAGTCCACGAAGGAGGACAGCACCGCGAAGCTCACGCCCAGCGCCGCCAGCACCCGGGCATAGCTGCTGGTGGAGAGGTACTCCCAGGCCGCCACGGGCGGGGCCATGTACCGGGGACGTGCCGCCCGCGGCCCCTCGCTCTGGTGGAAGTGGAAGGCCACTCCCGCGGCGTAGAGCGACAGCGCTCCGCCCACGACGATGGAGGCGGTGCCGAGCCGCTCGGCGAGTCCCTGCACCAACAGGCCGCCCAGCATGCCTCCCGCCATGCCCACGCCGTTGAGCGCCGTGAAGGCCCGCCGCGCCTCGCGCGCGTCGAAGGCCGACGCCATCCGCCCCCAGAAGCGCAGGGAGATGACCGTGGTGAAGGCGTCCACGAAGAGGTACAGCACCAGCGCCGGAATCCGCTGGCCCATGGACACGCCCGCGGCCAGCCCCAGCACGATCAACCCGCCCACCCCGGTGAGCACGCTGAGCGACTCGCTGCGGGCCTCCGGCTCCCGGCGCGGCAACAACGTCAGCGTCGCCACGAGCAATGCACCCACCAGGTACAGGTAGGGCATCGTGTGCGACTCGAAGCGCGACAACACGAGTGCGTTGGCAGCCGTCTTCAGCTGCGTCACGCCAGCGATGAGGGCGAACTGGAACGTCGCCGCGGGCCACAGTCGGTGGCCCCAGGACTGTGACTCTTGGGCTGCCACGGGCAGCCCATTCTATCTGTCGAAAACCGGATTATCCAGGACGAAGCACCGGGGGCTCGTGGCTGGAGAGCAGGGGAGCGGGCGTCAGTCGTCCGCCGCGCCCCCGAGAATCCAGGAGCGGATACGCACCAGCTCTCCCGGGTGGGCATCGAAGTGGGTGGGATCGTTGCGCGGCATACGAGTGCCACACTCCGTGCCGGTCAGCTTCTTCAGGAGCGCGGAGGCGTCGGGGTCACCCGGCGTCACCCTCATGAAGTCCGAGCACGCCCGGGTCAGCATCGGCGCCCCGACGAGCGCCGCATGGCTCTGGCCCGGTGCCAGATCCAATCCTCCGCTCCGGCCGTGACAACTGGTGCACAGCGAGCTCCACAGCACCTGGATGTCCTGGGCATAGCGGGGCATGTGCACCGGCACCGTCAGCGTCCCGCGCACCGGGGCGCCGTGGCCGTCGGAGACGAGCACCTCGAAGGTGAAGGCCGTCCCGGTGCCCATGGCGGGGGAGAACCAGGTGACGTCCGCGCCCTCCGGCCCCGAGACGAAGGTGCCCTGGGGCTCGGGCGCGAGCTGGCGCCAGAGGTACGTGAGGGCATCTCCGTCCGCGTCCTCCGCCCGCACCGAGAGCGTGACGGTGTCCCCGGCCCTCGCCGGCCCGGGCGAGACCACCGGCGCCCCGGAGAGCACCGGCGCGCGGTTGTGCCGCCGCTCCGGGGGCTGGACCGTCACCTGGACCTCGGCCCGCGCGGTGCCTCCGTTCCTGTCCGTCACCGTCACCCGCAGCGTGAAGACGGTTGTCTTCTCCACCACCGGAGCCAGCCAGGTGGGAGCAGGCGAGGAAGCGTCACTGAACGTCCCGGCGGGCGACTCGGGCACCTGCTGCCAGGCGTAGGTGAGCGCACCCCCCGCGGGATCCACCGCCTGGATGGAAAGCTTCACCGGGAGTGCTCCCGTGACCTCGCCGGGCAGGGCCGCGGGGCCCCTGAGGATGACGGGCGCGCTGCATGCGCAGATGAGAACACACGTCAACAGCAGCTGCGTGAACGCACGTTTGCCAACGGAAGACAGCATGGCCTCCCCCCTCCGGAGCACCGCCGCGTTACAACGCTCGAAAGCTAGTCAGTGATGGCCACCGTGCATGAGGCAAACTCATGGTTGCCTACCACCCGGGGCCTGTTTGAGTATGTGACGTGTTGGTCCTACGCTGGGGGCATCATGATCACCGCCGTACTCCTTGCCCTTCTCTGTTCGTCTCCCGACAGCGCCTCTCAGGCGCTGCCGCCTGGCGCTCTGGGCGCGCCTCCTCGAGCGGACGAATCGCCGACGGCCTGGGCCTGCACCGTGGAGACCCTGCGGGCGGGCCGTGAATGTATCTTCGAGGCCGATGTGAGCTCGTCCACGGATGTGCAGGCGCAGGCCGCCGGCAACGTCCGAACCCTCAAGGACATCGGCCACGCGCTGTGCACGCAGGCCTCGAAGCCGCCCACGGGAGTGACGACGGACAAGAACCTCGTGTCGCAGTGCGAGCGCAAGTTCTCCGACGCCGCGGAGGATCACTGTGGCCTGGATGGGAAGACGCCCATCATCGACGCGAAGGGCCGCTTCGCTCCGGCCGCGCGGGCGTGCTACCGCCAGCTGTCGCAGGTGTTGCAGGACACCACCATGATGGCGACGGTGGCCTCGGCGTGCTGCCAGTGCGCGCAGAAGCGCAATTGCCCGGGGACGGGTGAGCGCTGCTACGAGAACGTGTCCCGCCAGGAGATGGGCGCGTCCGTGCTCGCGTGCCTGTCCAACCAGTGTGGCGAGGCGTGCTCCCTGGTGATGCCGGCCTCCCAGGCCACGTCCGGAGAGGTGCGGCCCGTGCGGCAGCAGGCCCGGCGCTCATCGCAGCTCTCGGGGTCGCTGTAGTGGCAACCGGCGGGATGGAGCGAACCATGTCAGTCATCCAGAAGATGTCGAAGGTGGCGGCGCGTTCGGGCGCCGCCCTGTTGTGCGCGGTGGCCATGGTGGGGTGTGGCTCCTCGAGGCACACGCACACCACGGTGGACGAGGCGCCGGCGAAGCCGCTGCTGGCCGAGGAGCGGCCCACGCGGGCGCCCCGGGCGGCCCGGGCGGAGGCGGGCCCGGTGCCCTCGCGCCCGGACGAGAAGGCGTTTGGTGCCCGTTACGCGACCCCGGCCCAGTGCGAGGTGGCGGCGCGCAGGCTGCAAGCCTCGTCTCGGGACGAGGCCTGGGCGGCGCTGAAGTCGTGTGTCGAGCGCACCCACTTCACGCTGCTCAACGCGGTGCTGAGCGACGCGTGGTACGAGGAGCTGCGGGTGCGGCCGGACGCGGCGCAGGTGATCGCCCAGGTGGTGGCCCAGCGCGGTGGCAGCGTGGATGGGGAGTTGCCGCTGCTGCACGCGCGCAAGGTGCCCATCTTCGCGTTGTCGGCCGCCGTGGCGCAGCCGGAGATGTACAAGGGGCGCTACCTGCTGCTGCGCGCCCAGGTGGCGGACGTGCGCACCGAGGACGACAAGCCCACGGTGTGGCTCGTGGAGCAGGGACTCGGCTCGGTGGCGCGGGAGCAGTCCGTGGGCTACTCGACCCGGAGGGACTCGGTGAAGGTGCACTCGGGCGCGGTCGGCGGGAACGTGGGGCTGCTCGGTCCGTCCAACCTGGGCGGGCAGATCTCCACCAGCGAGCAGGAGGTGAGCTCGTCCACGATGCCGCGCTTCGACAACATCACCGACGAGACCGGCCGCGAGGCGCTCGGCCGCCTGTCGAAGGCGGATCCGTTCTTCGCCCCGGGCAAGGACTTCGTCGTGCTCGCGCGCTTCGACGGGCTGCGGGTCACCTCCAGCGGCGAGGAGGATGACGAGGACGCGCCCAAGCTGCCGGTGCTCACCATCGTCAGCTACTACGCCCCGCATCCGCTCCTCGTGTACTGAGTCCCGGCGGCGCGGCCTCCCGGGGGCCCGTCTTCCCTCCTGGGGGGATGGGCTCTGGGTGGTCCGTGTGTCTCGCGGGTGAGGTGCGGTGTGTCCGACGGTTTCATGCGGTGGTGCCTGGCTGGCGCGCGGTGGCGCTCCCTGCCGGGCGTGCTGGTTCTCATCGTGCTCGTCCTCCAGGCCGCGTGTGCTCCGGGTTTGTCTCGGAGCGGCCCGTTGGAGGGCTCCCGACAGGCGCGGCTGACACCTTCGGGAGGGGCGGCTCGTCTGCCCACCGGCTTCGGCGCGGTGCGGCTGGGTGATGCCGACTTCCAGCAGGTCATGGCCCACATGATGCCGGCGGTGCCGCGGCGGGGGGGCTCCGCTCCTTCACCGTCGTATGCCAGCCGCGGGCAAGCCCTGGCCTCCGCGCAACTCGGGAACGAGCCCTGGCGGTTGGAACTGGAGCGGTCCTACGGGAACTACTGCGCGCGGTGCTGCACCCCGGGCGATTGCCTGGGGTTGTCGCGGGACGGCCTGCTCTTCGACGCCGAGGATTTGATCACCCTCGCGCTGGCGCTCGCAGTGGGGCCGGCCATCGAGGCGCGTGACGCGGAGCTGCGCGGCATGTTCTCCACGGCGCAGCTGGTGATGACGGTGGGCATCTCCATCGCGGGGTATCTCGCGCTCCTGGCGATGCCGGAGCCCGTCTCCAAGAGCGTGGCCACGGCTTTTGGACTCATGCTGTGGGCGTACCTGGGGTGGGAACTCTACGACCTGATGCGGGGCTACCTGCAGCTCCGGGAGGAGGCTGCACGGGCCACCACGTTCGCTGAGCTGCGCGAGGCCGGTGAGCGCTTCGGCAGGATCATCGGGCCCAACAGCGTGCGGGTTCTCGTCATGCTGGGCACCGCTGCCGCGGGGAGCACGGCACAACTGCTGCTCAGGGCGCCGCACCTGCCGGGGTTCGCGCAAGCCGCGAACTCGGCCGGGTCATCCGGTGTGCACCTGCTGACGGCGGCCAAGGACGCGGACAAGCTGAAGATCGCGGTGGCCGAGGGCTCCTTCACCGTGGTCCTGCCCGCCAACGCCTTCAGCATGGCCGCGACGGGCCCGCTCTCGAGCGGGTCTCAAGCGAAGAGCAAGCCGGAGTGGCACCACATCGCCACCATCGAAAACAGCAAGTCTTCGCTGCGCGGCGGGCCCTGGACGCCTCGTTTCAAGCAAATCTTCGACAAGGCGGGCATGTCGATGGATGACCCCGCCAACAAGGTTCAACTCATCGGGCACAAAGGGCCGCATCCCCAGGGGTACCACGACGTTGTCCATCGGCGCTTGTCCAAAGCAACGGAACTCTGCTCCAACAAGCGGGAATGTGAGCGAGCATTGAGGGATGCGCTCCAAGAGTTGGCTGCGGAGCTCTCCGACACGAGCAGCAAGCTCTATAGGCTGCTGACAGAAGGGGCACCCCGCTAGGAGTTCTTCATGGTGAAGCAGTATTTCGACCTGTTCGATGACCTCTACATCCCTGGCCGCTGGCATCTGGAGCGTCCCTTGGATGAGAGCGGGCGGGAGATACAGACCTGGCGGTTTGGTCAAGGCGAACCGTTTCATGTCGAGGGGCGGATTCGCATTCCCGTCAACATCCCAGGCAAGGTGCTCGACTTCACCCTGCTGACAAGTGGCCCCGTGCCCGTGGTTCATGCCAGGGCCGCAGCCATCTTCGCTGAAATGGCGCCGAGCGATGTACAGCTGATCCCGGTGGAAGTGGAAGGACAGGCCGAGCCGCACTTCCTCCTCAACATCACGCGCGTCGTGAAATGCATCGACGACGAGGCGTCTGATGAGGTGCGCTATGTGACGCCAGAGCACGAACTGCCAGAACAGCTCGGGCAATACCGGTCCGTGATCGGCATGCGCATCGATCCCTCGAAGGTAGGCGATGCCCAGGTGTTTCGTACCTGGGGCTGGCTGGCCATGATTGTCTCCGAGGACATCAAGGCCGCGCTGGATCGCCTCGGAGTCACCGGAACGAAGTTCACGCTGGTCACCGGCCCGAGCTCCGTCAGCCCGGAGGAACGTGCGCGCAGCCGCAAGTGGCGCGAGCTCCTGGATACAGCGGAGGCCGCTCGCGATGCCACCTGGCGCACCCTGGGCAATCTCGACAAGGCCGTTACCACGCCCATCGCCATGAACGACTCATGGCCCGCCCATCGGCGGCTCTGGCGCGTCATCCGTCGCGAGGGTGGGCGCATCCTGATCGTCTCGCACGGGCTCTCGGATCCGTTCTACGAGCACAGGGAGCCTTCCGTGGGCTTCGGTCTGGAGCTCGCCCTGGAGACGGACGTGGCCGTGAAGAATGTCTTGAAGGGCTGGCCCCTGCTCCTCCTCGAGCGCGTGGCGGACGAGGTGGCCGGACACGAGCACGTGCGCGAGCGGGTGAAGGCGGGCCTCTTCTCCATGGAGGTCTCGGGAAAACGCCTGCCCAAGGCGCTCGTCACGGGCGAGGGCCGCGTGGGCGTGCTGCTCGGTATGGAGTCGCGCTCGTTGCCGCGACATTTCACCACACCGTACGGAGAGGTGCGGCTCGTCACCGTCAAGGCGCTGCTGCCACCGGAGGTGGCGTACCTGCTGGAGCACGGCGAGCACGGACAGGCCGAGCTGGCGCGGCGTTTCTCGGAAGGGGGTGACGCGCACCTTTCCCATGTACGGCGCCAACCCACCGTCTGATTCCGAGGGGAAGCGTCCTCCTGCCAACGCCTGCTGCCCGAGCGCGTTCACGGTGTGACGTCACGCCTCACCCGGGTCGGATCCAGGCCTATTCCCTGTGCTGCAATCGTCCGCGTCCGCTGGACAGGGGAAGGGTCCGTGCCCGTGCGCTTCGTCTCCAGATTGATGCTCGTGCTGGCCCTGGTGGGGGTGGTCCCCGTCTTGTTGCTCGGCGGGCTGTCCTTTCACGCCAACCGCGATGAGTTGCACCGTCTGGTGGGAGGGCTCCAGACACAGTCCGCCACGGAGCTCGCGCGCTCCTGCCGCCAGCTCGTCCTCACGGGCGTGGACAACCTCCGCCTCGCCGCCGAGTACCTCCCGCTCGAGCAACTCGGGCCCAAGGAGGCCTCCGCGGTGCTGAGCATTCCCCTGCGCCAGCTCGCGGCCCTCAACCTGCTCGTGCTGGTGGACGCGCAGGGCCACGCCATCGCGCCGGCCGTCGTCTCGCCCGAGGGCGGCGGCAACCGGCAGCCCGTCACCGACGCCTCGTTGGATCTCTTCTCGCGCCAGGCGCCCGTGCGCGACGCCCTCTCCACGGGCGCCGCCATCGGCCTTCCGTACCGCACGCCCGAAACCTCCGGGGGCCGCGTGGCGCTCGCGGTACGCGTGAGCGGGGACGCTTCCCGTCTCCTGCTCGCGGAGCTGTCGCTCGCCGAGCTGGGGGGCCAGGTGGAGGAGCTCGCCGGAGAAGACGGACTGGCCTTCATCGTGGACGCGCGGGGCGTCCCGGTGGCCACCGCGCATGGGGCCGGCGCCTTGAGCGAGGAGCAGCGCGCGCTGGTGGCCGAGGGGCTCTCCCGGAGCGCTCCCGTGGTGCGCACGGTGCACGACGCGAATGGGGCCGAGTTCCTCGCCGCCTTCGTCCCCGTGCCGGATCTCGGCTGGGGCGCGGTGGTGGGCCGCCGGGCCAGTGCCGCCTTCGCCCCCGCCGAGCACGTGCGGCGCTCCACGTTCTTCTGGGCCCTCATGGCGCTGGCGGCCACCGGGGTGCTCGGCTTCGTGCTCGCCCGGGGGGTGAGCCAGCCCATCGCGCGGCTCTCCGAGGGTGTGGCCGCGCTCGCCGAGGGCCGCTACGGCGAGCGTGTTCCCGAGGAGGGCCGGGACGAGCTCGGACTGCTCGCCCGCTCCTTCAACCACATGGCCGGCGAGCTGCAACGGCGCGACGCCGAGTTGCGGCGCTGGAGCCAGGAGCTGCAGCAGCGCGTGGACGAGCGCACCCGGCAGCTGCGCGAGGCGCAGGATCAGATCGCCCGCACCCGGCGGATGGCGGCGCTCGGCTCGCTCAGCGCTGGCATCGCCCACGAGCTCAACAATCCGCTCACCGGCATCCTCGGCCTGCTGTCGCTCTCGTGCGAGGAGGTGCCCGCGAGCTCGCCCGTGGGCCAGAGCCTGACGATGGCGCTCGAGCAGGCCCGGCGCATGGCGGGCATCATCCGGGAGCTGGGGCAGATGGCGGAGCAGGAGCGCGCGGGCGCTGGACGCCCGTTGGATCCCGCCCAGCCGGTGCGCGCCGCGCTCCACGAGGTGCGCGAGGAGCTCCAGTCCCGCGGCGTCACCCTGTCCTGTGAGCTGGGCGAGCAGGTGCCGCGGGTGCTCGGGCACGCGGATCAGCTCCAGAAGGTGGTGACGAACCTTCTGCAGAACGCGCTCACCGCGATGCCCTCGGGCGGCACGCTCTCCGTGGGGCTCGCGGCCGTCGAGGGGGATGCGGTGTGCCTGTCGGTGAAGGACACCGGCAAGGGCATCCCCGAGACGATGCGCGAGCGCATCTTCGATCCCTTCTTCACCACCAAGGACGAGCCCGGCCGCGTGGGGCTGGGGCTGTCGGTGGCACACCGCATCGTCGAGGCCCACCATGGCCGCATCCGGGTGGAGAGCGACACGGGGCAGGGCACCACCATCACCGTCATCCTTCCCGCGGCCGGCGCGGAGGCGCACCTCACATGAGCGATTCGTCACGAGACTCCCTCGGCCGGGCCCTGGCGCTCGGGCTGGGTCTGGTGGCCCTGCTGGCCACGGCGGGCTGGTTCTTCTTCGAGCGCTTCGGTGCCGCCCATCCGCCGAGCACCCTGGCCGTCGTGTCCGCACCTCCCGCGCCATCCCCCGTTCCGGCCGTGGTCCGGGACGTGCGCGCCACGGTCGTCGAGGTGGTGGGCGCGGTGGAGTGGACCCATGACGGCAGGTGGGAGCCGCTGCGGGTGGGGCACGAGCTCGCTCCCGACGACTCCGTGCGGACCAGCCCCGGCGCGCGGGTGGACCTGAAGGTGGGAGACGAGGCCTCGCGCCTGTCCATCCCGGAGCGCTCCGAGGTGCGGGTGGGCGAGGTGACGCGCGCCGTCCACAACATCCGGCTGCAGCGCGGCCGCATCCACGTGGACTACGACGGACGCGAGGATCGGCTGCTGCGCGTGCAGGGCGAGGATGGCACGGTGGCCGAGACGCGGGCCGCGCGCTTCACCATGTTGCGCAATGGCTCCGTGGTGGCGGTGGCCACGCGGGGAGGCTCGGTGAATCTGTCCTCCGCGGGCGTCACCGTCCAGGTCGCCGCCGGGCAGCAGTCGCTGGTGATCGATGGCGCGCGGCCGCTCGCCGCGGAGCCCATCCCGCTCGAGGTGCTGCTGAAGGTCGCGTCGAAGGCCTCCGCCCGGGATTCGCTGTGCGTCTCGTTCTCGGGGCAGGTGCGGGTGGGGACGGAGGTGTTCGTGGAAGGCGAGCCCACCGAGGTCTCCCGGGATGGTTCCTTCCAGGTGGACGTCCCGCGCCGTGAGGGCCTCGGCCAGGTGAAGGTGGTGGCGAGGGAGCCGGGTGGGGAGATACGGGAGAAGATGATGGCCTGTCGTCCGCCCCGCGCGCGCGCCAGTCCCCGGCAGGCGGAGTCGGTGAAATTCCGCTGGGACGAGGCGCACTGACGCCATGTGCTCGTGCCCGCGGACACTCCCGCTGCTCCTGGTGGGGCTGCTGGTGGGTGGATGGCCTGGCCTCGCGGTGGGGGCGGACGCCGCCCGGCCGCCGCAAGGGGGCATCCGCATCCAGTGTGTCCCCGGGTATGTGCGGCTCGGCGTGGACCAGGAGGCCGAGGTGCGCATCGAGCTGGAGGCCGAGGCCACCGGACTCGAGGTGTTCGCCAGCAGGGGTGACGTGGGGCCGGTGACGCAGGTGAAGCCGGGCGTCTTTCGCGCCACCTACGTGCCTCCCCGGCAGCGTCTCCCGTTGGAGGTCATCCTCGTGGCGTTGGCCCGGGGTCCCCGGGGGACGCTCGATGGTTGGTCGGTGCTCCCGCTGTGGGGCCAGGGCGAGGCCGAGGTGCGCACGCGGGCCAGAGCGCCCGTCACGCTCCAGGTGGGAGGCCAGTCCTTCGGACCGGTCCAGGCGGACGGCAAGGGCGTGGCGCGCATTCCCGTGGCGGTGCCGCCCGGCGTGCACGAGGCCTACTTCGGCAAGCGGCGCATCGAGCTCGGGGTGCCCCCGCAGCCCTTCCTGCACGCCGTCGCCGAGCGCCGCGAGGTGCGGGCCGATCGCGAGGAGACGGTGGCCATCCGCCTCTACTCGTTGAAGCCCGGGAAGGCGTCTCCACGTCCGGGGGACTTCTCCGTGTCGCGCGGAACGCTGAGCGCGCCGGCCGGGTTGGAGCCGGGTGTGTTCCTCCTGCGGTGGACCGTCCCCCCGGGGCCGGCCGGGAGTCTGGAGTTGAAGGGCTCGGTGACGGGGGACAGGCAAGGGGCCGTGAGCGTGCGGCTGGCGGCGGTGCCCGGTCCGGCGCGGCAGTTCGAGCTGCGGGTGGACCCCGAGGAGCTCGTGGCCTCCGAGGAGGTGCGGGTGGCGGTGGAGGTGTCCGCCCGGGACGCCGTGGGCAATCCGGCGCGTGCCGACCCGCGGCTCGAGTCCGACTTCGCGGGAGAGGGGGCACTCACCGAGCGTCAGGCGGGAGAGTACGCGGGAGTCTTCCGTTTCGCGCCGCGCTTCGGCACACGGGAGCAGGTGGAGTTGCGGCTGCTCGTGGGGGAGGCCTCGGCGCCCGTGCTGACGCGGACCCTGAAGCTGCGCCCCGCCGCGCCCGCGCGGGTGTCGGTGCAGCCGTTGTTGCCGATGCTCATGGCGGATGGCCGCTCGGAGGCCGTCTGGCGCATCTCCGTGGAGGACCGTTTCGGCAACCCGGTGCGTGAGCCCCGGCCCGAGGCCGTGCTCGCGCGGGAGCTGGCCAGCACGCTCCTGTCGAAGGCGCCGGGGACGTACGAGCTGCGGTACGTGCCGCCCGTGGCCCGCGTGGACCACGTCTCGGAGCTGGAGGTGCGGGTGGGGGAGGCGCGCGGCCGGGGAACGCTCCCGTTGTTGCGCCGCCGTCCGGTGCTGCTGGTGGCGCCGCGCGTGGGCCTGGTGACGAACCTCGGGGATGTGCTGGCGCCGTCCGTGGGACTGCGGCTGGAGGCGTGGCCGTGGCCCCAGTGGCCGGCCCTGGGGCTGCTGCTCGACACCGGCTACCTGGGGTTCTCGCGGACGGGAGGCCAGGTGGCGCCGGGCTTCACGGGGCGCAACGAGTGGTTCGACACCACCGTGGCGGTGGGCCTGCGAACCCTGACGGAGAAGGGACTCCAGGGCTGGGTGGCGGCGGGGCCGTCGGTGGCCCGGGTGCGCAGCCGCGTGGCGTGGAGCGAGGGGCCCGCGCTGGAGGAGGGCACGTGGGTGTTGGGTGCGCAGGCGATGGTGGGGATGGGCCTTCCGCTGGGACGGGGACAGCCCTTCCTCGAGGCGCGGTTCAGCTGGTTCGATGATCCGTCCCTGCGCGTGCTGCGTGGCGCGCTCTGGGGCGGCGGTCTCCACGTGGGGTATCGCCTTGAGCTCTATTGATCGTGGCCTTCCTCGGCTCGCCGTGTTCCTCGCCCTGTGCGTCCTGGCGGCCGCGTGTGACCGGAGTCCGGCTTCCACGTACGACCCACGTCCCCTGGTCATGAAGCCGAGATTTGAGAACTGCTCCGAGCCGGTGCCCGTGGTCATCGAGGGGGAGAACTTCCTGCCACTCGCCACCCAGCACCTGGGCGGCGAGGTGCCGGTGACGATGGACCACCACTTCGAGGCCTTCCTCGGAGAGGTGGCGCTCGAGGAAGTGACGTGGGTGGATGCTCGCACGCTGCGAGCCCTGATTCCCCGGGGGCTCACGCCGCGCAAGGACTACTCGCTGACGGTGGTGGGGCCCCTGGGCGGGCGCGTGGAGCTGCCTGGGGCGTATCTGTGCTCGGATGAACAGCTGGCGCGGCTGGAGGCCGGAGCCGTGCTGGAGCGGGGGCAGGTATCGGTCCAGACGCGGACCCGGCTGACGCTGACGGTGGAGAACACGGGCAGCTCGGCGGCGCTCGCCGTCACTCCGGTGCTGCGCCCGGTGGGCGAGGGCAGGGTGGAGCTCGTCTCGGAGCCCGCGCCCGCGGACATCGCAGCGGGCGGGAGCGCCTCGTTCGCCTGGGAGCTCGGGGCGGTCACGCCGGGAGAGGTGCACTTCACGCTGGAGATCCAGGGAAGAGAGGAGCTGACGGGCACGGCGCTGCGGGCACCCGACGTGGAGGTGGGGCCGCTGCGGATCCGCGAGCGCGCGGTGCTCTCCGCCTCGTTCCTCGCCCTGGAGAAGCAGGTGGTCAACGTGGGCCAGCGGGCGAAGATCTCCCTGCGCGTGACGAACACGGGGGAGACCGGGGCGATCGGGGTGGTGCCGGCTGTGTCGGTGGTGACGGGGCCCGTGGAGACCGCCGTGTCGGGGCCGGTGCCCGGGAGCGCGGACCTCCTGCCTGGAGCGAGCCAGGAGTTCGCGTGGGAATATGTCGCCGGCCCCAAGGGCACCTTGGCCTTCCAGGCGGAGGCGGTGGGGCGTGATGCCTCCAGTGATGTGGAGGTGCGTGCCGAGGACCGCTCGGATGACATCTCCGTGCAGCGGCGCGCGGAGCTGACGGGGCACTTCCTCACGCTGCCCACCAGCGTCAACGTGGGGCAGGAGTTCCTCGTCGAGCTGGAGGTGGAGAACACGGGCGACTCGGCGTTGCTCGGGGTGTCGCTGAAGGACGAGGGGGCCTTGGGAAACTGCGGCCTGGAGCTGGTGCCTGGGACCACTCCATGGCCGGCTCGGGTGGATCGTCTTCCCGGCAATGAGCAGACGGTGTTCCGCGCACGCCTCATCGGCAAGGCCGAGGGCTCGTGCGCCTTCCGCGCGGGGGCTCACGGCGTGGATGAGACGGATGGGGCCCCGGTGGAACTCCCGGCCGTCAGTTCCTCGACCCTCCAGGTGCGGCGGCAAGCGGCGCTCACCGCCACGCTCTCGGCGCCCTCCCGAATCAAACCGGGGAACGTCTTCGACGTGACCCTGACGGTGAGCAACACCGGGAGCACAGCGGCCCGGGGGGTGAAGCCCACGCTCCCGGAGTCGAGCAGCGGCGTGGCGGAGCTCCTCATGGAACCGGCCGTCTCGGGACAGGATGTCGCGGGTGGGGGCCGTACCTTCTTCACCTGGCGCTACCGTGCCACCCGGGTGGGCAAGGCCTCCTTCAAGGTGGGGGCGGGGGGACAGGACGCCAACACGGGCGCGGCCGTGGCCACCGGGCCGGTCTCGTCGGGCGAGGTCTCCATCCTTCCCGAAGTGGAGCCGCTGCTCGACAACCCCTTCGGGGATGGCTCGCCCTTCGCCCACGTGCTCGGCTACGACGGCCGTGTCTACCTCGGCCCCAACAAGAGTGGCACCGGCGGCGTGAGCGTGGGCCTGGATGGGCTCGGGGGCCAGAGCTTCGGCTTCTTCCTGCACAAGGACATCACGGGCAACTTCAGCCAGAACCCCTCCGCGGCGCCCTATCGCTCCATCGGCGCGACGGGTTGCAGGGTCAATACGCCCGAGTGCGGTCCAGACAACGAGGATGGCCGTGGCTTCTTCTTCTCCGGCCGCGTGGGCACGCAGGAGTGGCTGGGGATGGGCGGGGGCAAGAGCGGGGGAGACCTGGACTACGTCTACCTCGGCCAGGACACCGATGACCTGAACACCATGTACCTGCGGCACGTGGATCTCTCGGCCATGCTCGGAGGGCAGACACGGGGCTTCTCCGCGGCCCTCTTCTTCCGGGATCGTCTCTACCTGGGCTTCCCGGACACCGGTGGCGCCCGGCCGTACCTCCTCGTCCTCAAGCGCTTCCCCACGGTGGATCCCGGCTCCAACGCCGCCTCGGGCACGGATGTGGAGAACCTGCTCGCCGACGAGATGCCCGGCATCGGCGTGGGCGGCTCGCCGAAGAACGGCGCCTCCGTGCAGATGATCGACACCCTGGCCGGGTTCAATGATCGCCTCTACGTGACCAACAACGGTGGGTGCGTCCGCTCGACGACGCCCACGCCCCGCGCCTACGGCCCGTTCCCGGGGGATTGGGCCTCGTGCACGCCCTCTCTCTCGGCCTGGAGCTCGCGCCTCGGCCAGACGACAACCAAGACGGCGGACCTCACGCCGGCGGACAGGGCCGTGCCGCAGCTGGCCGTGTTCCAGGGGAAGCTCTACCTCGCGCGCAACACCACCAGCTCGTCGGGGGTGAGGGGCCCGCAGCTCTTCGTGTGCGGCCCGGAGAAGACGGGCTCCACCACGGACTGCGATCCGGGGGACTGGTCGCTCGTGGCCCCCAACTCCACGGGGGACACGCAGCTCACCCAGTTCAACGACCCGGGCAATGTCTCGATGTCGCTCCTGGTGGCCACCGCGAATGCCCTCTACGTGGGCTTCGACAACGCGTCGCGGGGCGCGGTGCTGCTGCGCGCCTTCACGGCCGCTCCCATCAACCGGGACGACTTCAAGGGACGGGAGGGGTGCTCCGCCGCGCAGTTCCCCGCCTCGTGCGAGGGCCTGGCGGGCAACGGCCTGGGGGCGGGGGCCACGCGCTTCTTCGATGGGAAGGCGCTCGGCGCCAGCGGAAGCGAGTCCGTCTACCTCACCGCCGGGAATGGCCTCGGGGCGGCGAGGCTCTACCGGGTGACGGACTGAGCCACCTCACTGCGCCACGGCGCTCACCGGCTCCAGGGACATCGTGGAGCGGGACGTCTGGACGTGCGGAGGCAGGGAGAGGCGGAACGTGGTGCCCTCGCCCACGCGGCTGTCCACGGTGATGGTGCCCTCGAACGCCTCGACGATGGACTTGCAGATGAAGAGACCCAGCCCCGTGCCCTCGCCCGAGGGCTTGGTGGTGAAGAAGGGCTCGAACAGGTGCGCCATGTTCTCGGCGGGGATGCCCATGCCGGTGTCCCCCACCTCGGCGCAGGCCTCGCCATGGGGGCCCGTCCACAGCCGGACGCGGATTTCATGCTCGCAACCATCCTCGGGGATGGCCTGGGCCGCGTTGACCACCAGGTTGAGGAAGACCTGGGCCAGCCGGGCCTCGTTGGCCTTCACCAGCGGCACGTCCTGGTAGTCGCGCACCACGCGGGCGCGGAAGCGGATGTGCACCAGCGCCATCTTCAGCGCCGCCTCGAGCACCTCGCGCAGATCCACCAGCATGCTCGAGTCATCCGGGTTGCGGGCGAAGGCCTTCACGTCCCGCGCGATGTCGCGCACGCGCTCGGCCCCGTCGCGGATGTCGCGCAGGGTGTTCTCCACCGCCTGGAGGCGCGTGGCCAGCGCCGTCAGCTCCTTGCCCGAGCCCTCGCGTGCCTGCTTCTGGATGCCCTCGCGCAGCGACGGCAGCTCCTCGTCGAGCCAGTCCAGGTTGGAGAGCACGTAGGCCAGGGGCGTGTTCACCTCGTGCACCACGCCGGCCGCCAGCAGGCCCAGCGAGGCCAGCCGGTCCGCCTGCACCAGCATGGCCTGCATGCGCTCGTGCTCCTGGCGCATGCGGTACTGCTCCAGCGCCAGCTTGAGGCGGTGCGCCAGCGCGTCCACCTCGAAGGGCTTGAGCAGGTAGTCGAAGGCGCCCAGGCGCAGGGCCTCGACGGCGCTGTCCACGTTGCCGTAGGCCGTGACGATCAGCGCGTTGCACCCGGGCTGCACCGAGCGCAGCCACTTGAGGAACTCCAGGCCATTCTCTCCCGGCAGGTTCTTGTCGATGAGCGCACAGGCGAAGGTGTGCTTCGCGGCGAGCTGGCGCGCGGTGGCCGCGTCCGGGGCCAGCACCGGGACGGCGCCCGTGCGCTGGACGATGAAGGAGAGGATGGTGCGCAGCGATGGCTCGTCGTCCACGACCAGCACGGACTCTGGAGCGGGATTGGCACGGGTTCTCATCGGTGTCTGTCTCCCACCCGCTGAGCACTTTTTTTCAGAGGGTGCGACAAACTGAGGTCGCCGCGCCTGGGGCGCAAGGGAGCAGGCGTGCTCCGGCCTTCACGGCATTCAGGGGAATGCCGGAAGCGTTGGCGGACGGACACCGGGCCGCCCCCGAGGGCAGGTCCTACAGGGCGAAGCCCACCAGGTGCAGGTCCCCGAGCCCGTCATCGAAGCGCCGGGCGTATTGGTAGAAGAGGGACAGGGGGACGGCCTGCCCGAAGGTGGTGCGCAGGTAGAGCGCGCCGCCCACGGCCCGGTGGTTGTCCCTCAGGTCCGTGCGCGCCCAGGAGGCGAAGGCCTCCAGCTCCACCTGGCTGATGAAGAAGGAGGGCAGCAGCCAGAAGAAGGAAGTCCAGCCGTAGTCGATGATGACACGGTAGCGGTAACGCGCCTGGGCCAGCAGGACGCTGCGGGCGCTGAGGGCGTAGTCCTCGTAGCCGCGCAGGTACTCGGAGAAGGAGATGCCCGGCTGGAGGCGCAGCGGCAGGCTGCGGGAATCCTCGGGGCCCTCGCGGAACGTGAGCGCGGTGCCGGCCTGGATGCCGCCCACCTGGAGGAGCCCCTCGGGCGCGTTGGGCAGGAAGCGGGCGATGGCGGTGAGCTGGAGGTTGTCGCGCAGGAGCAGGGGCAGTCCCGGCAGGAAGGCGGTCGCCTCGGCGCGCAGGTCCGCGAAGGGGTTGGCGTCGTCGAAGGCGAGCGGGTACACGCCCGCGCCCAGCGACAGGCCCACGCCGCGCTGGGTGCCACCATAGGAGGTGCTCTCCCCGGCGAAGTAGGAGATGGAGGCCTCGGGTCCGAGGAGCGAGGTGCGTGCCGCGGGGCGCGTGTCGGTGGCGTAGTAGTCCCGGCGCAGCGCCAGCAGGTTGAAGCTCACGGGCGTGGTCCAGAATTCGCGGGACGTGGCCAGCGAGGCCTGGAGATCCCTCCGGCCGTCCTGGACGAGGCGCGCCACGGTCAGCGACGTGTACCAGGGAGCGGTGAGGGCGGTGGCGTAGCTGAAGGAGACGCTGGGATCCTTCAACCGCGAGTCCATCTGGGCGAGCAGCGCGTACTGGTGGAAGCCGAGCCTGTCCTGTCCCGCGAGGGCCAGGCCGCCGTAGAAGATGGGCTTGTTGCCGTTGTCCGGATCGGGGAGCGCGTAGAAGTAGGGGGCGCGCAGCTCGGGCAGGAAGAAGCGCTCCAGGGGCGAGTAGGGCGCGTCGGTGAGGATGTCCAGCGTGTGCCCCTGGTACGGGGCCGAGGCCCTCGAGGTGGCCGCGGCCGGCTCGGGAGCGGGGGAGGGCGCCTGGGCGAGGGCCTCGGCGGGCGCCACCGGGGCGATGGGGGCGCGATCCAGCGAGAAGTCGAAGTGGTCGCGGTTGAGGAAGACCACCTCCGCGTTTCCGGCGGGAGCCACGTCCATGACGAGGTGCGGCGCGTCGGTGATGCGCACCGGCTCGCCGCTGGTCAGGTCGAGGACATGGGCCTGCCACCGGCCCTCGTGCTCGCGCTGGAAGACGATCCGGTTCGCGTCCACCCAGCGGGGCGAGTAGTTGAAGTGCGCATCCTGGGTGAGCGTGCGCACGGTGCCATCGGTCTCGAGCAGCGCGAGGTTCCAGCCCTGCTCCGTCATCTGGGGGAAGACGACGCGTCCGTCCGCCGCCGCCGAGGGCGGGCCCAGGGAGGAGTGTCCCTCGAAGCGGGTGAGCGGCACGCGCGCTCCGGTGGCGAGCTCCAGCCGGTGGAGGTTGGCGGTGTCGCCCTCGACATGGACGAAGACGTAGGCCTGGCCATCGGGGGTGACGCTGCCGCCCATGCCCTCGAGGCCCTCCCAGGTCTTGATGATCTCCCCGGTGCGCGCGTCCACCTGCCACACCCGGGACAGGTAGCTGCCCAGCGAGTCGATATCCGCGGCCACGAGGAACAGGAAGGAGCCGTCGGAGGTGAAGGACAGGCCGCTCATCACGGTGGGGAAGGTGGAGATCCACCGGCGCCCGGGGAGGAACTGGGTGAGGGAGTGGCTGAAGCGGACGGAGCCATCGCGCTCGCGCACGGTGAGGTGGGGACGCGTTCACGGCCCGCGTCCACGGTGGCGAGGGCGCCATCCGGCGAGGCGGCGAGCCGGGCGAAGTAGCCCACGTTGGGGGCCAGCACCTGCTGGGTGGCGGGGCGCACCCGCTGCTGCTGGTTCCGGGTGAGCGACTGCGTGAACTCCTCGAAGAGCGAGCCGATGGTCCGGCCGTACACGTTGCTGAAGCGCAACGTCAGCGCGATGGGGGGAATGAGGGTTCCTCCCTGCACCTCCACCAGCTTCCACAGCCGCTCCTCGCCGTAGCGCTCCACGAGCCATTGGATGAAGTAGCTGCCGGTGAGGTAGTTGCCGCCGAGCGGATCCATCCGCCGGTGCTGGGGGGAGAGGTAGCCGGGGTGGAAGTGGCCGTCGAGCGACTGGGAGGCGGCCTCGAAGAAGCCGCGCCACAGGGGGCTGTGGGGGCGGCCCTGGGACTTGCCCAGCCGTCCCTCGTAGTAGGTGGCGAGCCCCTCGAGGAACCAGGACTCGGTCAGGCTGTTGGGCTGGAAGAGGCCGCCGGTGAGGGTGTTGACCAGCCACCAGAGGCCGTGTGTCTGCTCGAGCTGCACGTAGTGGACGGACTCGTGGCAGCCCACCTCGCCCAGCTCGGAGGGGCCGAAGCCCAGCAGGTTGAAGAGCTCCAGCGACATGTGGGTCGGCATCACCATCTGCTGGGGGATGCTGGAGTAGTCCGGGTTGACGTACGCGTTGTTGAAGTCCGCGCCCGTCAGGTAGACGAGCACCCGCTCCTGGGAGCCGGGCCTGCGGGGGAGGCCGCGCAGGCGCTCGACGCAATCCTCCAGACGGGCGGCGATGCGCAGGGCGGAGGGGCGCAGCCGGGCCGGGTAGTAGAGCTCCAGGGTGCGCGTGGTGAGCTTGCGCATGTCTTCCCGGGCGAAATCCGTCTGGACGTTCTGGGGGAAGCGGGGTGTGACGAAGGCACACCCGGCAAGGGAGAGGAGGAGCAGCAGGAGGGGGGGGAGGCGGCGAGGCATGCGCCCCCATCCTAGGGTGCGGTCACAAATCGTGGCGATGAACTTGGTTTTCAGGGTAATGGGTCGACCGTTCTCACGTTCGCGTACCCTGAACAGGAATCCCTCCATGGCCTTCCCCGCTCCTCCCCATGTCCAATCCGCCCAGGCCCAGGTCGCCGCGGCCCTCCAGCAGGTCGAGGGCAAGCCGGTGGATCTCCTCACGGTCCCCTGGACGGAGGTGGAGACGTCCATCCCCAAGCTGCTCGGTGGCGCCTTCAACCCGAATGATCCGAACCACCAGGGCCTGGCCCTGGGTCTGGCCGGTGCGCTCGCCGAGCGCCTGGGCCAGGAGCACAACGCCTTCTGGTTCGTGAACCGGGACTCGCCGGAGGGGGCGTCGCTGGGCTTCCCCGAGCTGCCCATCGTGCTCTCGCCGTTTGGCGAGGTGATGAACGCGCTGGTGTCGGGCAAGCTGACGCGGCTGGACGAGGTGGCCGCGGGCATCCGCCGCACGCTGGGCGAGGCGCGCTTTGGCGCGGGTGGAAACCGGCCGAAGCTGGGCCCCGCGGAGTACCAGCGGATGGTGGATCCGGGCTTCATGCAGTTCCTGGTGGTGGATCCGGCCAAGGCGCAGAAGACGCTGGACACGAAGCCGGACGCGCTGGCGCGGGACATCCGCGAGGCGCTGGGCCGGGCCACGAAGCTGCCGGCCGAGGTGCGCCAGCAGTTCGAGGGCCAGGTGGTGGCGGTGCTCCAGCAGATGGACGCGACCAAGACGCTGGCGCAGCAGGTGGAGGTGGCGCCGCGCATCGCGGAGCTGATGATCCACCTGTACGCGACGCAGGGGAACACGGGGGCGGCGCAGAACGAGTTCTGGGGCCAGCTCATCCTTCCGCTGCTCTTCATCGGCGCGCCGCAGGCCTTCCCGCCGGTGGACGAGGAGGAGTTGGAGGCGTTCAACCAGGGCGTGGCGGCGCTGGAGCTGTTCGTGGACGTGGTGCCGCACGCGGTGCAGGCGCCGGAGGATGGGCTGCTGGGCGCGTTTGATCGGTCGGAGGTGGGGCTGGTGCACCAGGCCTTCGAGCGCGCGGGGGTGCAGCGCTTCCTGAAGCTGAAGACGGATCGGCTCAAGCCGCTGCTGGAGAAGTTCGACGCGAACCAGATGGTGGACGCGGTGCGTCGCTTCACCAAGTACATGGAGGAGAAGGCGGGCAAGGGAGCGCCGCCCAACCCGCAGAACGAGGAGATGCTGAAGGCGGCCACGGTGCTGCTGACGGATCTGAAGCGGGCGGTGACGCAGGCCCAGGGCGAGCTGTGCCTGCGGCAGATCACCGAGGCGGACGCGATGTCCGAGCAGGTGGTGGCGGAAGTGCG